>JAZQZZ010000001.1:0-11416 GCA_045634305.1 Bacteroidaceae bacterium
ATCTCGTGACCAGCCTCAGCGTTGTCCTGTGACAATGCTACCATTGTACAGAGCATGTTCTTCTTCTGGTGGTTGTATGTGTAAACATTTTCAGCAACAAGAGTCTTGTAACCGTCAAGCTCCATCTTCTCGCCGGTGATACCTGAACGAGCTACGATAGCGTCCTGAACAGTACCCTCACCCAATGGGAGAGCCTTAACCTCCTCGAGAGTAGCACACTTAGCAGCTACTGCAGCATCAAGGATGTCCTGTGTCAACTTAACGAAGTCAGCACCCTGAGCAACGAAGTCAGTCTCGCACTTCAAAGCGATGATAGCAGCGAAGCCATTCTCAGCCTTAACGAGTACGCAACCCTCAGAAGCCTCACGGTCGCTACGCTTAGCAGCCACCAACTGACCCTTCTTACGGATAATCTCGATAGCCTTGTCAAAATCGCCCTCACCCTCGGTCAAAGCGTTCTTGCAGTCCATCATACCAGCTCCTGTCATTGAGCGGAGCTTGGCAATATCAGCCATTGTTACAGCCATAGTATTTCTTGAATTTTAAAGTTAATGAATAAGTGAGAATTACCAATTACTCAGCAGCCTCCTCTGCCTTAGCAGCGCGAGCCTTTGTTGTGCGGCGACGTGGAGCCTTCTTTGCCTCAGCGTTCTCCTCGTTCTCCTCGTTAGCGTCAACCTTCTCAACCTTACGCTCCTCGAGACCCTCAGCGATAGCAGCGCAGCAAGCGTCGAGGATAACCTCTACTGACTTTGTTGCATCGTCGTTAGCCGGGATTACGAAGTCTACATCGTTAGGATTAGAGTTTGTATCAACGATAGCGAATACGGGGATACCAAGACGGTTAGCCTCGTGAACAGCGATGTGCTCCTTCATTACGTCAACAACAAAGATTGCTGAAGGAAGACGTGTCAAGTCAGCGATAGAACCGAGGTTCTTCTCGAGCTTAGCACGCTGACGAGAAATCTGGAGAATCTCACGCTTTGAGAGGTTAGAATATGTACCGTCAGTTGTGAGCTTGTCGATTGTTGCCATCTTCTTCACAGCCTTGCGGATTGTCGGGAAGTTTGTCAACATACCACCTGGCCAACGCTCGATAACGTAAGGCATACCTACAGACTGTGCCTTCTCGGCTACAATCTCCTTGAGCTGCTTCTTTGTAGAAACGAACAAGATCTTCTTGCCGCCCTTTGCAATCTGCTTCAAAGCCTCAGCAGCAGTCTCAGTCATAGCTGCAGTCTTGTGCAAATCGATGATGTGGATACCGTTACGCTCCATGAAGATATAAGGAGCCATTGCAGGATTCCACTTACGTTTCAAGTGACCGAAGTGTGCACCGGCCTCAATCAAAGTTACAAATGTAATTGTAGACATTTTGTTTTAAATTTTAAATGGTTTACCTTCTTTTTAATTAAATTCTTTAACCAACCTCCCGGGTAGTCCACCACTGAAAGAGTGAAGTCCCGAGCGGTTTAGATACTAAACGTATATTTCGAGACCGAATATTAACGTTTACTGAACTGGAATCTACGACGTGCCTTTGGCTGACCAGGTTTCTTACGCTCAACCTCACGAGCATCGCGAGTAAGGAAGCCCTCAGCGCGCAAAGCCTTCTTGTCCTCGGCGTTGATCTTAACCAAAGCACGAGCGATTGCAAGACGCAATGCCTGTGACTGGCCAGTGTAACCACCACCGTTCAAGTTAACTTTGATGTCATACTTCTCAACAACATCCAAAGCAGCGAGTGGCTGCTTAACCACGTACTGGAGAATGCTTGATGGGAAATAAACCTGCAGATCCTTCTTGTTGATAGTAATCTTACCTGTACCCTCAGTTACGAAAATACGGGCAACAGCGCTCTTGCGGCGACCTAATGCATTTACCATTTCCATCTGCTTTCTTATTTATAAGAGTTAATATCAATTGTTTTAGGAGTCTGAGCTGCGTGTGTGTGCTCTGGACCATCGAAAATATAGAGGTTGTTCAAAAGGTGAACACCAAGACGGTTCTTAGGGAGCATACCCTTTACAACGTGCTTGATAAGGCGCTCGTAACCTTTGTAACCGGCTGCAACATATGCAGGGTTGAACTGCTTCTGACCACCGGGATAACCTGAGAATCTCAAGTAAATGCGGTCGTTCCACTTGTTACCAGTCATTCTCACCTTGTTGGCGTTGATGATGATAACGTTGTCACCACAATCAGCGTTAGGTGTGAAGCTTGGCTTGTACTTACCTCTCAACAACTTGGCTACCTTTGTGCCAAGACGACCAAGAACCTGGTCTGTAGCATCAATAACAACCCACTCCTTCTGTGCAGTTGCCTTGTTTACTGAAATTGTTTTGTAGCTTAAAGTATCCACTTTAATTCGTTTAAAAAGTTAATAAATTCCATCGTTCCGATACTCCTCTGCCCGACCCCTTACGGAATTAGAAATCAAACAGATACCCTCTTCACGTCACGCCCGACCAATTGGCTAGATTGCGTCTTTGACATAACTCAGAGACCTAAAGCATCGCTCACCCATAGTATGGGTTGATAATAATCGGCTTGCAAAATTACATCTTTTCGCTGTAACAGGCAAGCATTTACAACTTTTTTTCAAAAAAAATACATTTTCCTTTGCACGAATAAAAAAAAGCATTACCTTTGCACTCGCAATTGAGAAACAACAATTGCCCAGATGGCGGAATCGGTAGACGCGCTGGTCTCAAACACCAGTGGGGCAACCCATCCCGGTTCGATCCCGGGTCTGGGTACAAAGCGGAAGAGCAGAAATGCTTTTCCGCTTTTACTTTATATATACTTCGACTATACCTTTATAATATATAGGCACAGCCGGGTTCACCTGCAAAAGTTTTTTTTGGGGGGGGTATCAAAAGTTCTCATTTTCTCTCGCTGGCAAGCCCAAGTTTACCAAAGCTCGCTTGTATCACGGACTTTACCGCATACAATGGTAATGTAAAAGAAAAACCGGCGCCATCAAAATCACAGCAAACAGCCGGGCAAGCATCGGAAACAGGAGAAAATTGCCGTCAGCTCGGCCTCACCTGCCGAGAACGCACAAATCTGCAACACCACCACCTCGCCAAGGTCGGTCGTTACCTGAACATCATAAAAAGTCATTCAGTCCCTATATTGTAAATTCCACAATTCTTTCAATCAACCACAACCGTTACAATTGAACGAGCGGGAATTACCAATGCATCTAACCGCAGTTTGCCCACATATTGCAAATCCATGTCGATAGATGTCACATACATTTTTCCCTTTCGGGCATTGTCGCATTTCAAGGCAATACTCTTGTCCGTGTCGGCATAGTTGACAAAGACTGTCACCACCTGTGCGCCGTCGGTATAGGAGGAGACCATCAGCGAAGTGGCAGCCTCAAGCGGCGACACCTCTCTATCCACAGCACGCACATCTACCCTGCGCATGCCGGGACGCACAAAGAAACTATAGTTGGCAGTGGCCCAGAACATCTTTGTCGTCACCACCCTGCCATCATATTTCACACTCTCGCCCGACGAGCCCTCCATCGGCTGCAACCATAAGGGGACATCCTCGTTCAACGACACCGCTGTCCACCATTGCCATGCCGAGGCATTGGCTACAGCCAGGTTTGTATGGATGAGACGCGCCACATACAGGCCCAGATTTATGCTCTTTACAGGCGATGACGGCATTGTTATCTCCTCGTTCTTCTCCAGAATGCAGTATTCCGAAGCCCAAAATTTCGTGTCACGATTATTCTTTGCAAGCGAATCTCTCACTTGAGCACGAATGTTGACCAAAAGGCTTGGCGGATAAGCCGTCCAATAGTCGTGGACAGCAAGGCAATTATATAGATTCTTGAACTGCATTACACTATAGGCGCCATCGTCATAGAACATCGAGCGTATTATATCATCAGGGATTCTTTCGTTCTCAGCCACCTCAAAGAGCATCTTCATCTCGCCCATTTCGGGTATAATTATTTTTGTATCCGCACCACTCTCCGTTATTGCCTTGTCCAGTTCGGCAACCATCCTGTAAATATCGGCCTTGGTAGCAAATGTTCCCTCTTGCCAGCTGTTGGTGTGCCACTCCACATTGGGTTCATTGAGCGGGCTCACATATTTTACATTGTAGCCGTTATCCCTGAAGTGTTGCACTGTGTGCACAAGAAAGCGTGCAAAATCGTCGAACTTGTCGTTGCGCAGGTTAATTCCAGAATTATCGCCCGACAGTGTCGAGCCGCTCCTGGTCATGAAATATGGAGCCGAATTTGTAAAGAAGAGAAAATCATTCACACCCCTTTCCCTTGCTGCATTCATGAACCACTGCTGCCCCGCCTGCTTTGTAAAGTCATACCCGCCATCGGGCGAAAGGAAACACTCGGTCCTGTTCCATGTACTCGTAACCTCGTTGTTCTCCCTGTTCTCGTAGCTGCCGGCACCAATGTTCACTCGCCAGTTACTCAATGCCATTCCCATTGGATTGCCATCCTTGTCGAACTCACGCTTGAAAAGCAAGTCGGCAATATGCTCCTTCTTCTCCCGCGGCCAATTTTTACCCACAAAATCCATACGCCAGGCATCGGATGCACTAAAATTATCAATCTCTTGATATTTGATATCCTTATCAATGACATAGACTGTTGTTTCCTGAGCATTGAGACCAACAGACAGACACAACAACGACAACAAAAACAGAAGATATGGCATTCTCATAATTCAAAGTTATTGACAGTTTAATAATTGAGTAATGAAGTAAACACAAAAATAAGCAAAATCACTGATTATAAAAGCAGTAATTTTGCTTATTTAGCTCATACCGTACACAGTTCACACTTTGAGGAAAAGTTTTGCGCGGTACATAATCTTCAATATAAAGAATACAATCACACTGTTGCACAGCGTGAGCAGCACCGGATACCACCCACCGATATACTGTTCCAATCCATAGAGCAACGACCCAGCAATGCCGCGGAAATTCACAATCTCGCCAATGAGATAAGCCGTTATCGCATTGCAGCCGAAGCAGAGCAACCAGCCCCACCCTTTCGTGTGCCCCTTGACATCAATCCACCAATAGAAGAGCGCAAGCAACAGATAGCACCAACCGGCACTGTAGAGCGTGAAACTGGCACTCCATATGCGTTTGATTATAGGCTGAGCCACACCGCATAGCAGACCAAGCACCACCGACGCCACACCAATGAGCGCCAGTTTACGGGCAGTAGCCTTGCGGTCACCGTTTCCGGCCTTTGTCATATATCCGGCAAGCGAGCCGAGCGCCACCGTACAGCAGAACGTGAGACTGCTCCACAACCAGGTATAGTCATACCAGGCAGCAAACTGCACTGTGCCATCGGCAGCAACGACACTGCCGTCGCGGAAACGCCCGAGCACAGCCTTGTCAATCATCGCCGCCCAGTTACCCTGCGCGCTCCAGTCGCCATGCAGGTGCATCGGTATTGAATATACAGCCAACAATGCCGCAATTGCAATAAGCTGATGTTTAGGCTTCAGATACAGTACCATTGGCACAGCGAGCAGATAACCCACCGCAATAGCCTGCAACGTATTGCTGTAGATATATACCCTGTCGGGATTCAGCGCAAGAACATTCCCCTGCACCAACATACCAAGCAGGAACAGCAAGACAAAACGCTTCAACACACGCGCCCACACCTTGAGGTCACCGTTCTGCGTCCTGTACTTAGGCAAAGAATACGGCATAGTCACCCCCGACATAAAGAGGAAAAGCGGCATCACCATATCCCACACACGCATGCCCTCCCACTCGGCGTGGTCAAGTTGGTAAAGAAGCGTACTATTCAACGCTTCGCAATCGAGTTGCCTTAAAGCCGCAACCAGCACCGGCTGCAGCGCAACAAGCAGAAAAAGGTCGAAGCCGCGCAGCACATCTAGCGACAGCAGACGTTTGTTTTCATTCATAGACAATCAAATATTTCAAGATAAAATCAGCACGCGCCGAGCGCGTGCTGATTGATTATTCTTGTATCGTATTTGTCATCCCAAACCGCCGGGAGGAATCTCTAAAAACAATGGAGATATCTCACATGCGTTCGATATGACAACGCAGATATTTACTTTACAAGCACTTTTTTACCATTCACAATGTAAACACCGGGAGCAGAAATCTGCTCGAGCTTACGGCCAGCGAGGTCGAAAACAGTTTTCACATTTCCGTTTTCAGTTTTAACTTCCTCTACGCCTGTAGTGTTTGTTACATTAAGGAGAAGATCGATGATCTGACCACCGTTATGCTTGAAATCGCCGAACTTGCCGTCAGCATCACCCTGCGGGTCAATATTACACCAGTCCTGTTTGAAGCGTAGACGGTATGTACCGGCCTCAGCAGGTGCTGTAAATGCAGGAATAGAAGGTTTATTGCGGCTGTCGCCTGTGATTGACTGGCCCACACTGTTCCAACCACGCTCATCACTTGCAGCGTCATTGTTGTAGAATGAGTAAGCTACAAGGTCACCTGTCGGAGTGTAACCATCCTCGGCAACACCGGCAGTAAAGCCGTCACCCTCCTTATCAACGAACACAAAGAAGTGCACCCATGAACCGGCAGCGTCGACAGTCGGAGTAAGTGTCTCGCCGGCCTCAGCCATAAAGCTTACAGGCTCGGCAACGCTTGCAACGTTCACATAGTCAAGACCCTTATCTGTTGCATTGAGTTCATATGATGAAATTCCATACATCTCGCTTGTAATGCTCACGCTGTTAATGGCACGGTCAGAACGTGTCTTGTTGCCGATGTTGCGTGGCTCGTAAACGTCGAACTCCTCAACAGTAATTGCAACCTCTGCACTGAACGCATCGCCAATGGCAGCACCAACAACTACACCTGCGGGGATAACCAAAGTATACTCACCCGGAGTTGTAACCTCCTTGTCGAGAGTCAAAGTCAACACATTGCCCTCTGCTGCACAAGCTGCTGTTGCAACAACAGCACCCTCGGCATCTTTCAACTCAATTGTTGCTGTAGCATTCTCAACAGCAACCACCTCCTTGCTGAGTGTAAGCTCGATAGTCTTGAGTGAGTAAACATCCTCGCTTGGAGAAACCGACTTCACGACAATAGCCTCGGGAGCAGTGATTGTCACTGCAAGCTCACCTGAGTAAGCGCGGCCATCGCTCTTGCGTGTAATAAGACCCTCGGGGATAACCAACTTGTACTCACCGGGAGCAGTAACCTTTGTGCCCAAAGTAACTGTGAGCTGCGCACCCTCGACAACATAGTTTGAAACACCGCTTGCAACACTGTTGCCCTGCTTGAACTTCATAAACTTGCTCATCTCGTATGGGTTAAACTCACCTGCAGCCTCGCTGTTGAAAGTAACCTTGATAGTCTCCACAGCCTCGGCCTTCTTTGGAGAGTAGTCAACAACCTCAAAAGGGACTTGTGTAGGGTCACTGTTCACACCGTCGAAAGCAAACAAGCTACTTGCAGGCAGTGTAACTGTGAGCTGCTGGTCAATATCGATAGCAGTACCCTCTGTGAGACCCTGTAATGCATCCTGTACCTTGAAAGACTTGTTGAGGATGATAGCGCCCTTGATGTTTGCAGGAATTTCAAGAGCCTCACGCAATGTAAATGTAAATGTCTGTGCATTGTTTGCACCGTTGCGGAGAGCAAGAGTAGCCTTTGCACCGTTCCATGATGCCCAACCATAAACCTGCTGCTGGCTACCTGTCCAAGGATTGCCACCTACCCAGTGAGCATCGGGCAATACATCGGCGTTCTTCTTCTGCCATGCAACACACTCAGCGAGGTCGGCCCAGAGTTTGCCACCACCTACAGTGTTCATCAACTCATAGTCGGCATAAAGCTCAACCATACCCGAGCCGCAAACAAATGCAGCGCGCAACTCGCGGAGAGCAGGCTCATACTGCATATTCTTTGAAACGGCACCGAACTTTGTAAAGATGAAACCGTGAGTCATCAAAGTGTTGATAGGACACATTGGTGAGTTTGTCACGTAGTTCTGATAAACAAGACGGTCGCGGTAAGTAATCCACTTCTCGCGGTCGATAGAATTGTTGCCGGCTTCGCCGTAGTCACCCTCCTGACGCCATGTAGCATCTGAAATCTGATACCAGAATGGAGATGCCCAAGTACCTACTGTTGTATTGAAGAAGATATCCTCGCGCATGTTCTCGCGAACGTACTGCTCAAGACGGATAATACCCTCGGCATTCTCGTTACCTGTATCACCTGCATCGGGGCCTACAGCAGAGAACTGTCCCGAAATACCATCATATTTGAAGAAGAGATAAGTGTCACTGTCTGGCTGATAACCGGGGATACCATCCTGTTGGCATACAAGGTTATTTGCTGCGTCAAGATATGTCTGATAATAAGCAGGGTTAGAGAGCTGCATGCCACCCTTGCCGTTCCAGTAAGCACGGCGATAGTTACCGCTCTGGCCGTAACCGCCTACAGGGCCTAACCAAGCACCGATACCGGCACCCATCTCCTTTGCAGCAACAGCAATGTCGCGCATCTCGTTAGGGAATCCCTTGTGGAATGTCCATGTACCATAGTTATCCCAACCGTCATCAATTACAAAGGCAACAATGCCCTCGCCATACTTGTCATAATAGTTCTTCTTCCACTGTTCAACAACATTGAGCACCTGAGCCGCAGTGAAGTTTGTGTGCTCCTGACCGGGAGCCGCGTTGTTGCGGTCAATGTTCAGCTCGTACCAGCTGTTATAGTGTGGGAATGTTCTCCAGGGCACTGCGCGCTCACGCTCGCTGTATGCAAGGAACGAACGACGCTTCTGTGTCTCGCGGATATTCTCCTTGTCCTCAGTACCATCCTGTGCAATGAGACCTACAACAGCAGCCACCTTCCATGTCTCGCCGGCAGCAAGTGTAGTGTTGCGACTCCAACGTCCCTGGATACCTACAACTGCAGTGTTCACAACAACACCCTCCTTAGCCTCATAAATCTTCACAGTCATCTCACTTGAAGCATCGATGCTCTCGGTCTTGTTCTCAACGAACACGCGCACCTGGAATGTACCGTCGTATGGTGCTGTGAATGTGAATGTATTGTCACTGTGCTGGCCACCAGAGTAACCGCTGTGGTAATCACTTGCAGCGATGTTGTTCTCGGCATCCAACAAATCGGCACCGCCGAAGTTCAAACGATGGCTACCGCTTGTGTACTTGACCTCAATCTCAACCTTCTGGTTCTTCTTGAGTGTTACATTTGCCATCTTGTAAGCAAGCACGTTAGGATAGTTTGCACCTGTAGCCTCAATCACACGGTTAGGAAGGTCGTTCTGTGCAACCTGTGTCCAAGACGAAGCTGTCAAAGAAGCAGTTTTTGTATCCTTCAGTTCCCAAGAGTTCTCCTCGCCTGTAGCCTCACCAACAGTGTTGTATGCAGTCGGTGTCTCAAGACCCGCGAAAATCTTGTTGCTTACGATTGTTGCACCGCGTGTGTTGCCCACAACCTTTGGAGTTGAACCGGCTGCCTTTGTATCGACATTGTAAATCATTGGAATAATGTTGTACATGTCAACAGCGTCAACACCTGTGAGTTCCATCTCGGTACGCAGATAGTGGCTGCCGTCGCGCAATACTGCACGCCAAACAATGGCAATCTTTGTACCCTTGTATGTATACTCATAGTTTGCAACAAGCTGAACACCGTTGTAGTGCTGCGCACCACCAATGGCTGTTGCATTGCCTGTGAGTGTCTCTGTCTTCACGTCAACGAGTGTCATTGCCGAAGCAGGAACATTGTCACCGTTACCGAAAGCAACAGTGAAAGGCTCTGTACCTGCAACAAGATTCATGGCATCGCTACCAGCAAAGTAAAGAGCATCACCAACCTTCATGAAACCGGCAGCAAGCACCTTGTTGCTGAGTACATAAACGCCGTTATCCTCTGAGATGTTTGCAGCACCCACATTATCCTGCTGTTTTGGATAAACCCAAGCATTCTCATACTTCTCAACTGCAGGCAGAACAGGCAATGTAGCCACGTTTACAGTGATTGTGTTCTCTACATCATTCACCGATACAACAGCAAACTTACCCTCGGGAGCCGATACTGTGATAGTACCCTTGTCAACCGAACCCTCTACGGTGATCGTAGAACCATTGGCATACTCTTTGCCGGCAATCTTCAATATAACACCCGCAGGAACTGAGATTGTGTAAGTGCGCTCGGCAATTACATACTCTGCGAATGTGTAGCGGCTACCACCATCCTTTGAACCATTGTCGGTCCAGAGACCAAGTGTCTTGCCCGAGCAAGCAGCCACGCCACCAAAGTAATTCAGGTAGATAGCCTGTGCACTACCGGCGGTAGTATAAGGCGAAATCTGATAGTTGTCATCAGCATAGTTGTCTACCTTGAAATAAGCACCCTCAACCTTGGTGTCGCTCATTTTGATGAAAGAGGCACCAGTGCTGTAGTTAGATGCTTTAGTGTAAGAAAGCCACTGCTTTGCATTGTGGCTGTAGATGTAGTACGCGCCGTCAACACCATCCACCGCATAGAATGCGAAGAGGCCGTTAGCGGCATCACCCTCAACAGGAGTAGTCGTAGGGCTCACATAAGCACCATTTCCACTCACCATTGTGTAGACGTGTTCTGGCTTGCCATCGGTTGGCAATGTAGTAGAACCCGTCACTTTGTCTGCATATGCCTGCACCGAGAGGAACAGAGCCGCAAACAGGAAAGATAGAATCTTCTTCATAAATTAAACATTAAGGTTAGTAAAATATCTTCTCGTTTAAATTCATGGAACCGCAAAGGCAGACATCTTCCCTACAGGCACTCACCCCCAAAACCATACGCCACTGAACAAACCTCCTGTATATCCGCTTGTATATATACATTGATGTCGCGTTACGGGTCTCACGCACGGACACAAAAAAACGTGGACAACAAGCATTATCCACTGATGAGGTCTTGGCGTTACCTGGAAGATAGATAAGCAAGTTGCCCACGCTGCATACAGCGTGGACATCAACTTTGCTACTAATCTTCCTTTGATTTAACCGCCAAGTTTGACAAAGCTACGCTTTGCCGGAGCAAGATGCTCCCATCAGTCAGATAGTAAAGCTAATGCACTTTATATTTTATGTCTTCACCCATAAGGGTGTATTCTTTGCAAATCTACATAAAATAATTAAATTTTATATTATATTTATTATTAAAATATATTAGCGGAACCTTATTGAAACACCATTTCACAACACACAATAAAAAAAAAACACGTCCGCTCCTTTAAAGGGGCGGACGTCCTGTACATTAGAAGTAACTTTTATTTCATCACCTCTGCGATGAAAGCCTGAATCTCGGCCTGATGAGCCTGAACGCTCTGCAACAGTTTGAACTGTGCCTTTGAACGTACGAGGTTGTGCTCGGGATA
>JAZQZZ010000002.1:0-8214 GCA_045634305.1 Bacteroidaceae bacterium
GGAAGAGGCAGAGCATGCAGCCAAGTTCGCCGAGCTTTTGGGTGACTGCGTATGGGATACAAAGACAAACCTCGAGAAGCGCATGAATGCCGAGGCCGAGGCCAACAGCGACAAGTACCGCATTGCAAAGCGCGCAAAGCAGCTCGACCTTGATGCAATCCACGATACAGTACATGAGATGGCGAAAGACGAGGCTCGTCACGGCAAAGGCTTCGAGGGTCTGTTCAACCGCTACTTCAAGTAAAAATCATAGATTTGATATTATAAACGAATATTGGCTGCCGATCGGCAGCCAATATTTTTTTGCGAGCTGTTTTCCTAAAAACTCTTACTCATATAACCTGTATGTAGTGCGCAACACCTGGAACTCGGTGCGGCGGTTAAGCTGGTGGCAAATCTCCTGTTCATCCTTGTCTAGTGATTTGATGAACTGCTCTGTGAGTACGTCGCCTTCTTTCAGGAATGTGTATTGCTCTGTCATCTTTTTTGTCACGGTCTTTGGTGTTCCTTCGCCATAACCTACGGCAGTGAGTCGTTCCTGCTCAATTCCCTTTTCAACAAGATATTTTACGACCGATTCGGCACGTGCCTGTGAAAGCCTTTGGTTATAACTGTCGCCACCACGGTTGTCGCAGTGTGCTGCAAGCTCAATTGTTACGTTTGAATTCAGTTCAAGCAATTTAACGAGCTCGTCGAGCGCTGTTGTCGATGAGGCTGTGAGGGTAGCCTTGTTATATTCGTAGAAAATATTGTCTATGAGTACCGGTTTTGCAGCCGAAGCCAATTCAAAATCGAGCTGATAGCTATGCTCGCCCTCATCGAGTGTAGTCTTCAGTTCCTGCATCGCATTTAGGTGCCCTTTACAGGTTCCCAACAGCACATATTCCACACCTGGTGTCACGCGGACACTGTATGAACCGTCTTTCATTACACCGAAGTTCGTGTTTGTTCCATCGTTGCCAATCATGTAGATGACTCCGTCGGGCAGTTCATAACCATCCTTCTCATATATCCATCCATGCAGTGTATGCACTGTCTCGGGCAGTATAAAGGAGTATATGTGGTCCCAACCGCGTGCGTCGCCTCTGTTCGAACTGAAATATCCGCGATATAGTCCCGGAGCAAATGTCATTCCAAAATCGTCACCATTGGAGTTTACGGGTGCTCCAATGTTCTTTATCTCCCATATGGTGTCATTCTTCAATGTTGCGCTGTAGATGTCGAGGCCGCCCATGCCGGGGTAGCCGTTCGATGAGAAGAAAAGCTCGCCTTGCGGACCGAACGTCGGGAACTGCTCGTCGCCCTCGGTGTTTATGTCCGCGCCCAGGTTCTCCAATACCCCTTCCATTGCACGGCTCTGTCCGATGTAGAATCGCCATATATCCAATCCGCCACATCCGCCTGTCATGTTCGACGTGAAGTAGAGCCACTCGCCGCAGGGTGAAACTGCAGGATGAGCGTATGCCGATAGGGTATCGCGTGCAATGACAACCTGCTCGGGTTTTGTCCACGATGCATCACTGCGGTTGCTCTTGAAAATGCTTGCATAGCGTGGATACTGCTCGTCAATGGCGCAGCGTGTGAAATACATGACCTTGCCGTCGGGAGTAAAGGCGCATGCACCATCCTCGAACTCGCCGTTTATGTCGCTCTCGATCTTTTCAGTCTTTTGCCATTTGCCCTTCTCGTCGCGCTTGGTAAGGAAAATATCGGCACTCTTCTGTCCTGTTATGCTGCTCAGTTCATCGCCTGTCGCATCTTTGCGTGTGCTGGTGGTCACAATCATTGTGGTGTCCTCACCTACGTATGCAGGACAGTAATCACTGCGTTGTCCGTTCAGTTCCTTGGCTTTCTTTACTATGTAACGCGTGGGATTCTTTTTCCATTCGGCCGATTGCCTTGCCGACTCAAGTCCTACCGCCGCCATGCGGTCATCCGGCGCTTTTTCAAGGAATGCCTCGTAGCTTTTCTGAGCGGCTTTGTAGTCGCCCTTTACAAGTTGTGCGTCAGCTAGGTAGCGCAAGGCTGTTGAGTCGGGGTATCCATAGCGTACGGCATTCTGGTATGCACCAACCGCCATCACTGCATTGTAGCTCTTGCGGTAGCATTCGCCCATTTTCCATGCCACTTCGGCGCGTTGTGTGCGCTCTTTGGGCGAAATTTTGCGGTAACCCTTCTTGTACTCCTTGGCAGCCTCGTAATACTCCATTACAGCAGCATACTGGTCACCTTTCTTGATGGCCTTCTCGCTGCCGCAGGCTGCTGTCAGCAGCACACATACGGCAAGTATCACTATGTGGCAGAATCCTCTTCGCACAAAAACGGTTTTTTATTGTGTCGCTATTATACAATAACTGAAAAAACAGCTTTTTATTTTATAAGAGTGAAAATTTTGTTGGTGGGTGGAGTGATAAAAAGAGATTCTTCACTGCGTTCAGAATGACAAACAGCGGTTTGTATCATCCCGGGCGGAGCGAAGAATCCTTTCAATTCAGCCGTGTTGTAGCTCTGTTACTTTACCAATACCTTATGTCCGTCAATTATGTAGATGCCTGGAGCGGTAATTGCATCGAGTCTGCGACCGGCAAGGTCAAAAATACCTTTCACCTCTCCGTTTTCCGTTTTCACCTCTTCAATGCCGCTGGCAACAGGTGATTTTGCATAGATGTTAACAGCTTTCTGTCCACTCTTGTAGCATGAGAAGCGTGGTGAACTTACATTATACTGCAGGGTGTTGCGTGTCTTGTCGCCCTGTGAAGTTATTGTTGCCTCTCCGTCGTTTATGGTGATTGCCCAACTGCCGTTTGCGTCTAGTGTTGAAACTGTCTTGACGTAGTTGCTGCTGTTCGACGATGCTGCTAGATAACCATTTCCGACATACAGTGCATATGTGCCGGCAACAACACCCTCCTCGAGCAGAATAATCTGTGCGTCGTCGGCAAGGTATGTAATGACGCTGCCGTTTGTCTTCATCTCGGTTTGAGTGCGGTAGTTGCCGTTGCTACTGTGAGCGCCCATCGCGTAGTTCTCGTAACCGATTACTATCGAGTCACCGATAGTGAGTTGTGCCGCATCGGTTACAAGCACGAATTGACCACCGGTAAAGTTACCGTCATTGCCCTCTCCGCCGGTGTTGCCTTCGTTGTCATCGTCATCATTGTCATCACCACCGCTGTTGCCTTCATCATTTGCTCCCTCCATAGCCTTTACAATGACATTGTCAATCTCGAATGTGCCGGCCTTGGTTTCGGTACCTTTGTAGAAGAATGCGATAGTCACGGCCTTTTCACCCATATACTTCTGTGGAATCTCGATGTCGCCTGTCTTTGTCAGCGTCCAATCGGTGGTGTTCTCTGTTGCGCCAAACTCAATCTTCTCCCATGTCGCGTTCTCTACATCGCCGTCGAAGTCGTTGCAAATCATGAGTGTGTGGTGTTCGGCAGCCTTGCCGCTCTCGCAATAACGGATTACATAGTCAAATGAAACTGTTGCTATGCTATCGTTGGAGAAATCAAAGAATGGTGACAGTAACCAACTCTCGGCATCGTGGTTGGTCTTGCTGCTGCTTACGTATGATGACGCAACTGCGTATTTATACTGGCTGTTCAATGTCCAAGGATAGTAACCGACACCCTCGTATGTTGTGAACTTCATTGATGAACCATCAAAGTTCTCGTTGAGGTAAATCTTCCAGCCGTCAATGATTTCAACATCATCGCTGCCGCCATTTCCGCCATCTGTGCTTCCTCCGTTTCCACCGCCGTCCTCAACCTCGCCTGTGAGGTGGAAAACAAAATTGATTGAGTCGCCCCAAACATAGTCGGCAAGCTGTGGATAGTCAACATACGGGTTACGGTTGCCCTGTACTGCATACACGGCATTGTTGCGGTTCACCTCCTTCTCGCTCACAGGATCCTGCTTGTGCCATTTCAATAGCAGTTCAACCGCCCAGGGCTTCAAGGTGGGGTAGGTGCTCTTCTCATAGTTCATCCAGGTGTACTCCCAAGTCAAATCCTGATAGCAGGTAAACATATACATGAATACACGCGCAAAGTCGCCCTTGTACTCATCGCAAGGCTCATATGCGTTTTCTGACTTACCGTCAACTATAGCCTTCCCAACAAATGTCACTCCATTGTCCCACGATACGCTTGTAAGCTCGCCGAGCGGGTAGTTGCTCTTGCGACTGTTGGCATTCTGGTCCGACGGATTCAGGTGGTGTATGTCGCAGTAGGCATTGTTCTTTGCCCCTCCCCACCAGCTCTTTGCAACACTGTGTTCAATGTTCATCCCGCTGACAGCCGAACCTTTACTGCCAAAGTAACGCTTTTCGCTTGAATACATATCGAGCACACGGCGTTGGCCGTTCTCAATTACTGCATCTGTTGTATAAAATGCCCCCCAAGTGCTGCTGGCACCGCTTCCGTAGCTGATCTGTTTGTGATTTTTGATAAGGTTGTATAGTGCGGTCTTCAGTGTAGCACCACCTTTAATGCCATCGACCGATGTGTAATATTCCTTCTGCGCGGTTGCGCAAACTACCAAAAGAAGCAGGAGTATTGATGATACAAAGCGTTTCATTCTGTTTTTGTTGTTTGTTTTTATATTCTACAAAGGTACTTATTATTTTTAATAATATGATTGATATGTGATTTTTTGTTTACATGGGTTTGTATCTGTGAATAAAAACATCCTCTTTTCTTGTATAAATAGAAATTTATTGTGTAAGTTTGCTCTTGGTTTGCCTGCCAAGGGCGACCGGAAAGAACATAATCACAAAACTCAATACTATGAACAAGGAAAAGGAGAAGCTTTTTAGCGATTTCTCGCCTGTATCGTCCGAGGATTGGAAAAACAAGATTATAGAGGACCTGAAAGGTGTCCCCTATGACAAGAAGATGATTTGGAGAACCCCCGAAGGGTTCAATGTCAACCCCTTCTACCGCAAGGAGGATTTGCCTGCGGGGTGTGAGAACCTGCAGCCGGGTGTGTTCCCATTTACAAGAGGAAACAAGACCTGCAACCATTGGCTTGTGCGTGTTGATATAAAGGCCGGCGATGCCGCCGAGGCCAATGCCAAGGCAAAGGCGCTCATAGCGCAAGGCGTGGACTCCATTGCTTTTGGAATAAAAGGAAAACTTGTCACCCCTGAATATATACCGGCTCTGCTTGACGGCATAGATGCCGAGAGTGTTGAACTCAATTTCAATGTGTGCGTGGGTAAAGTGGTGTTGTTTACCCAACTGCTTGTCGAGTATTACCGCCATCGCGGTTTCGACCTTGAAAAGGTTAGAGGCAGTATTGGCTACGATCCTATTGGCAAGGAGATGATGTCTGCCAAGGTTAACGATTCGTATACCGAGGTCATCAAGGCCCTTGTCGCCGAGACTGCCTGTATGCCAAAATACCGTTGCATTGCGGTCAGTAGCAACAATCTCAACAATGCCGGAGCCTACATTACCCAGGAACTTGCCTGTGCACTTGCTTGGGGTAATGAATATCTGCACGCGGCTACCGAGGCGGGTATCCCTGTTGATGTGGTTGCAAAGAATATAAAGTTCAACATGGGAATATCGAGCAACTTCTTTATGGAGATAGCAAAGTTCCGTGCGGCACGTACCCTGTGGGCAAAGATTGTGGAGCAGTATGAGCCGGAGTGTAAATGTGCCTGCAAGATGATTATCCATGCCGAGACATCAGAGTTCAACCTCACCCTGTTCGATGCCTATGTGAATATGCTCCGCACACAGACCGAGGCCATGAGCGCAGCTCTTGCCGGTGTGGAGTCAATAACCGTTACACCATATGATGCGGTGTACGGGGCACCCACAGATTTTGCTGTCCGCATAGCAAAGAACCAGCAACTTATTTTGAAACACGAGAGCCATCTCGACAAGGTTGCCGACCCTGCCGGTGGTTCATACTACATAGAAAGCCTTACCGCATCCATCGCTGCCGAGGCATGGAAACAGTTCCTTGCCATTGAGGAGACCGGCGGTTTCCACAAGGCTGTTAAAGAAGGACGCATTCAAGAGGCTGTTGAGGCTTCGGGTAACGAGCGCCGCGCTGCTTTTGCAAAGCGTAAGGAGGTGCTCATCGGAACAAACCAGTATCCAAACTTTGGAGAACTTTCCGATGGCCGTCGTCCTGCATCAAAGGGATGTAACTGCGGTTGCAACTGCGATGGGACAAAGCAGACCGGTGTTCACACGCTGGCAATAAAGCGCCTTGCCGAGGACTTCGAGCAGTTGCGCCTGAGCACCGAGGAGAGTGGCCGACGTCCAAAAGCATTCATGCTCACCATCGGTAACCTTGCAATGCGTCAGGCAAGAGCACAGTTCTCATGCAACTTCCTTGCCACAGCCGGCTACGAGGTTATAGATAATCTTGGCTTTGCAAAAGTGGAAGAGGGTGTGAAGGCCGCATTGGATGCAAAAGCCGACATCGTTGTCCTCTGTTCAAGCGACGACGAGTATGCCGAGTATGCAATCCCGGCATACCGGGCAATCGGTGACAAGGCAATATTCATTGTTGCCGGCGCACCGGCATGCACCGAGGAGTTGCAGGCTGCTGGTATAGTGAACTTTATCAACGTGAAATCCAACGTTCTTGAGACCCTGAAGGCCTTGAACGCAAAGTTGGGCATATAATATTTGACGTTATGAGAAAGAATTTCAACAACATAGACCTGTTCGGCTGCACAGCGGCCACAGGATGCTGCACAAAGGCAACCGATAACAGTAACGTTTGGGAGACACCCGAGCAGATAAAGGTAAAGCCTCTTTATACAGCTGATGACCTCAAGGAGATGGAGCACCTTGACTACGCTGCCGGCATACCGCCGTTCCTGCGTGGTCCTTACTCAATGATGTATGTCTTCCGTCCCTGGACTATACGCCAGTATGCCGGTTTCTCAACCGCCGAGGAGAGCAACGCCTTTTACCGCCGCAATCTTGCGTCGGGACAAAAGGGATTGTCAGTGGCATTTGACCTTCCCACACACCGTGGCTACAACCCCGACAACGAGCGAGTGGTGGGCGACGTGGGCAAGGCCGGCGTTTCAATCTGTTGCATGGAGAACATGGAGCAGCTGTTCGACGGAATTCCGCTCAACAAGATGTCCGTTTCAATGACAATGAACGGAGCAGTACTCCCTGTGCTTGCTTTCTACATCAACGCTGCGCTCGAGCAGGGCGCAAAGCTCGAGGAGATGGCGGGTACAATTCAGAACGACATTCTCAAGGAGTTTATGGTGCGCAACACCTATATTTACCCGCCCGCATTCTCAATGCGCATAATCGGCGACATCTTTGCCTACACATCGCAGAAGATGCCGAAGTTCAACTCCATTTCAATCAGCGGCTACCACATGCAGGAGGCCGGCGCTTCGGCCGACATTGAGCTTGCATACACTCTTGCCGATGGCTTGGAGTATGTGCGTACAGGTGTGAATGCCGGTATCGACATCGATGCCTTTGCACCGCGCCTTTCATTCTTCTGGGGCGTGGGAATGAACCCGTTCATGGAGATTGCAAAGATGCGTGCGGCGCGTATGCTGTGGGCAAAGATAATAAAGCAGTTCAATCCTAAGAATCCCAAGTCAATGGCACTGCGCACACACTGCCAGACATCGGGCTGGTCGCTCACCGAGCAGGACCCCTACAACAACATCGGACGCACCTGCATAGAAGCGATGGCAGCAGCAATGGGACACACACAGTCG
This sequence comes from Bacteroidaceae bacterium, assembly GCA_045634305.1. Lineage (GTDB taxonomy): Bacteria > Bacteroidota > Bacteroidia > Bacteroidales > Bacteroidaceae > HGM04593. The sequence goes on from JAZQZZ010000002.1 coordinate 7,724, forward strand.
CTGCACACCAATGCCCTCGACGAAGCAATTGCCCTGCCCACCGACTTTTCGGCACGCATCGCCCGCAACACACAGATATACATACAGGAGGAGACCAACGTATGTAAGGAGATTGACCCATGGGGCGGCTCGTACTACATCGAAAGTCTCACAAAAGAACTTGCCGAAAAGGCATGGGCACTCATCGAAGAGGTCGAGCAGTTGGGAGGAATGGCAAAAGCCATAGAGACAGGTATCCCCAAGATGCGTATCGAAGAGGCCGCCGCACGCACACAGGCACACATCGACAACGGTTCTCAGATGATAGTGGGCACAAACGCCTACTGTCTCGACAAGGAAGAACCCATCGACATACTCGAAATCGATAACACCGCAGTGTTGCAACAACAGCTTGCAGCCCTTGAACGTAACAAGGCTATACGCAACGAGGATGAGGTAAAAGCCGCCCTCGACAAGCTCACCGCATGCGCCGCAAGCGGCGAAGGCAACCT
>JAZQZZ010000003.1:0-21739 GCA_045634305.1 Bacteroidaceae bacterium
AACAGGTATTATTGTAAAGGCTAGTCCGGGTACATATCGTTTTGAATATACTGTAGAAGAAACAGAAGGTTATGATGCAAATATTCTTGTCGCGTCGGTAAATCCAACTTATGTACTAGGCGATGGATATGTGCTTTCAAAGCCATCGGGTAAGGAGGTCGGTTTGTATAAGGCTATATTGAATAAGGATGAGAATGGCGCTGTGGGAACAACTCACTTCCTCAGTAATGCCAATAAAGCATACCTTCCTGCATCTGCAGTTCCTGCTGAGGCAAGATTAAGTGCAGGTTTCCGATTTAATTTCGATGGAACAACCGATATTGAGGAGGTGTGTGTTGATGAGAAATACTCTTCAACGGCAATTTATGACATTTTTGGCAGAAGAGTCAGTGATACTTCAGAACCGGGCATCTATATTGTCAATGGCAAAAAGGTTTTGGTAAAGTAATTTACAAACAGGGGCAGATGTTCGTCTGCCCCTGTTTGTAAATTAATCTGCGACATTCTGCTCAAAACATTCTGCTCTGTAACTTGTTCCTTATTATACATCAAATAAAGAGAATGTTATGAGCAATTTGAAGATTACTGTTTTTTCGGACCCTGTGTGCACTTGGTGCTGGGGCAGTGTGCCCGTGTGGCGGGCGTTGGCCTATCATTATGGCAACAGCGTTGAACTCGATCATGTCATGGGCGGAATGATTGAGGATATAAAGACCTATAACAACCGCCGCTTGTCAATAGGTGGCGATATCGCACTCTCCAATCGTAAGATCCACGACCACTGGCTCGATGCATCGGCGGTGCACGGGATGCCTGTGTGTGAACAGGGAATCCACCTGTTTTCGCAGGAATATCCGTCAACAATACCGCAGAATCTTGCCTATCTTGCAGCGCGTGTCTATGAGGCACGTTATTCTGCCGATGTCAACCCCGGTGCAGCGCAGCACTATCTGCGTCATCTGCAAGAGGCAACGGCTGTAGATGCTGTTGTGACCGGCAATGTCGACACACTCGTCGATATGTCTGCTGTGGTGGGCTTCATCCCCGACAAGTTCCGGGATATTTATATGAGCGACGTTGTAAAGACGCTTTATGATGAGGGTAGGGCTTTATGTCGTAGTTATGAGGTTACTGCATTCCCTTGCTATTTGTTGACTTATCGTGGTGAGGAGATGATGCTGCGCGGGTATTCGTCCTATGATGTAGTGCGCAACTGCATTGAACAGTTGTCGTTCGGCAATATTAAGCCAATAGATGATGGACGTGAAATTTTTACGGCCCAGAATGTGCTCCGCTTTATGGATGGTTATGGCAGTGCTTATCCGGCGGAGATAGCTGTAGCCTTCGGGCTGATGCGTCAAACCGGGCATTCGGCATTGAACTTGGAGTCGTATGCTGGCTTACCCGATATTGTTGATGAGCTTGTGAAAGCCGGTGAAATAGCTGTCGTGCCACGCGGTAATGGTTTTATGTGTTACAAATTGAATGGTCATCACCCAAAAACTCATGTTCATGGTCATTCTTATGCCATTGCGGGAGAGTGAGAATAATTTGCAACACTGCTTTTATATATGTGGAAGAGAAAAATATTGTCTCTTCCGCATTTTTTTATAACTTTGCCAATGAGAAACCATTCACTGCTATGAAGAAACTGACATATATTTTGTTGTTGCTTGCCGTTGTTGCCTGCAGTTCGCAAAAGGATATGAAGGTACGCATGCACACCACGGCCGGTGTCATTGACCTGTGTCTTTACGACGAAACTCCGAAGCACAAGGAGAATTTCCTGAAACTGGTCAAGGAACATCAGTATGATTCTCTTCTCTTTCATCGCGTAATCAAAGATTTTATGATACAGGGTGGTGACCCTGATTCAAAGAATGCCGCTGCCGGTGCATTGCTTGGCGAGGGCGACTTGGGCTACACCATTGATGCGGAGTTTATGCCTCAGGTTCGCTTCCACCGTCGTGGAGTGCTTGCTGCTGCGCGCGAGGGCGATGACGTGAATCCCACGAAGGCGTCATCGGCAAGTCAGTTCTATATTGTATGGGGCAAGGTGTATACCAAGGAACAGCTCTTTGCCTACAAGGAGTTCTACAAACGTCGTACAGGTAGGGAACTGGCGATAACTCCCGAACAGGAGGCTGTGTATACCACAATTGGAGGTACACCGCATCTTGATGGTGAATATACAGTGTTTGGTGAAGTGATCAATGGGCTAGATGTAGTTGAAAGGATACAATCCGTGGCATGCGACAGCAACGACCGTCCGTTTGAGGATATTAGAATATTGAAAACAGAAATAATAAAGTGATATTATGCTGAACATAGGTGACAAGGCTCCTGATTTTCTGGGTATCGACGAGCAGGGCAATCAGCAGAGAGTGAGTGATTATGCAGGCCGTAGGCTTGTAGTTTATTTCTACCCCAAGGACAGTACACCTGGATGCACAGCCGAGGCATGTTCCTTGCGTGACGGTATGGATGACCTTGTGGCTGCCGGTTATGCGGTGGTGGGCATAAGCGCTGACAGCATAGTCTCACACTTGCGTTTCAAGGAAAAACAGCATTTGAATTTTCCTCTTGTTGCCGATGTGGAGAAGAATACGATAATGGCTTTTGGCGCCTACGGCGAGAAGAAAATGGCCGGTAGGGTATATATGGGCATCATACGCACCACTTTTGTCATTGACGGTGATGGAGTTGTCGAGCGCGTGATAACAAAAGTGGATACCAAAAACGCAGCAAGGCAGATACTTGACACGAAATAAACTACTAATTTTTAAAACAATTGAATTATGTTTCCTTTTCAGTTTCTAAATGAGGTTGTTGCCGATACTGTAGCAACAGCCGGTGCTGCCGACTTCATGTCAACACTCTCGGGTATGAGCCCCGACGAAATCAAACAGGCTGTTACAGCTTTTGTGCTCTCTTTCTCAATGAAGCTCATCAAGGTGCTTCTCATTTGGTTTGTAGGTCGTTGGATTCTCAAACGCGTAGTCAACCTGCTGAAACGCATCATGGTCAAGCATGTTGACAATGAGTCTGTAAGAGGCTTTGTTGTCAGCATCATTGACGTTGTTGTTATGATTATGTTGATACTCATGATCATTGGTGTCCTTGGCATTGATACATCATCCTTCATCGCAATATTTGCATCAGCCGGTGTTGCCATCGGTATGGCTTTGAGCGGCACATTGCAGAACTTTGCAGGTGGTGTCATGATACTTCTTTTCCGTCCTTTCAAGGTGGGTGACTACATTGAAGCTCAGGGCGTAGCCGGAACAGTAAAACAGATTCAGATATTCAACACTGTTGTCGCTACTCCTGACAATAAGATTATCCTTTTGCCCAACGGTGCTGTTTCAACAGGTATTATCAACAACTATTCACGTGAACCCAAGCGTCGTCTCGACATGACATTCTCAATCAGCTACGGTAATGATTACGAAAAGGCTAAGGCTGTGCTTCAGCGACTCATCGCCGAGGATTCACGTGTGCTCAACGACCCTGCCGAGCCATTCATAGTACTTGGAGAGATGGGCGCAAGTTCAATTGACATTATTGTACGCGTATGGTGTAATCAGGGCGATTATTGGGGAATAAAGTTCGACCTCAACAAAAAGGTTTACGAGACTTTCCCGAAGGAGGGACTCGAATTCCCATTCCAGACATTCACTGTGAATGTGACAAAAGAATGATACATATGTCTCCTGTAGTATCAAGGCGCTCCTTTTGGGCGCCTTGTTTTTTACAAATGGTGTTAATTGTGTTAAATATCGTGCCGGATTTGAAATTGTCAATACATAAAATATGTTAAAAACTATATTTTTTGTAATTTTGCACGCCATTTGTAAAAGCGCGTATAACGACATTTGCGAATGAGGCTTTTTGCTGTGAAAAACTAATAAAGATATTATAATGAAAGCAAAGAACATCATTGATTTTCATCCAAAGTTCATCGATGCGATGAAAAGTTACTCTCGTGAGAAGTTCTCGGCCGATGTCATGGCCGGAATAATTGTGGGTATCGTGGCTATTCCTCTTGCCATTGCCTTTGGTATTGCCAGTGGAGTGGGTCCGGCCGAGGGACTTATGACTGCGGTGGTTGCCGGTCTGCTAATCTCTATCCTAGGTGGTTCAAAGGTGCAGATCGGTGGTCCTACAGGTGCATTCATCGTCATCATTTACGGTATCATCCAGCAGTATGGCATATCAGGTCTTGCCATTGCAACGGTGATGGCAGGTATAATTCTTCTGGTTATGGGTCTGTGCCGTTTGGGTACTGTTATCAAGTTTATGCCATATCCCATTATCATTGGTTTTACCGGTGGTATCGCAATCACAATTTTCTCTACACAGATAAATGATCTCTTTGGCCTTGGAATTGAGAATGTGCCTGCGAACTTTGTTGACAAGTGGGTGTGCTATGCCGAAAATATCACAAAAATAGATTATTGGAGTGCCGGTATGGGTATTTTGAGTGTTGTGCTAATTGCGCTGACACCGAAGTTCTCAAAGAAAATTCCCGGTTCGCTGTTGGCTATTGTGGTGATGACTTTGATTGCATATGTTCTGCGCCAATACGCGGGCGTGACATCGATAAAGACTATTGGCGACCTTTATGAGTTGCCTTCGGGTCTTCCTCCATTTACCTTGCCTTCGTTGCCCGAGGGAAAGACACTCTTTGCAACAATGCAGGAACTTGCGCCTGTGGCATTTACTATTGCCATGCTCGGTGCAATTGAATCGCTACTTTCGGCTATGGTTGCCGATGGTGTCATTGGTGACCGTCATAACTCAAATACAGAGCTCATCGGTCAGGGTGTCGCAAATATCGTCGCTCCTTTCTTTGGCGGTATACCTGCAACAGGTGCCATTGCCCGCACAATGGCAAATATTAATAATGGTGGCCGCACACCGGTAGCCGGTATAGTGCACACACTTGTGCTGTTGCTTGTGTTGCTTTTTCTAGGTAGTCTTGTGAAGCTTATCCCTATGTGCTGCCTTGCGGGTGTGCTGGTGATGGTTGCATATAACATGAGCGGCTGGAGAACAATCGTTTCAATGTGCAAGAGCTCAATGTCGGGCACCAGCGTGCTTTTTGTGACTTTGTTGCTGACAGTGTTCTTTGACCTTACATTGGCTATCGAGGTTGGTCTGGTGATGGCTATTGTACTGTTCATGCGACGTGCAATGGCAAGTGCCCACATCTCGGTTGTACGCAACGAGATGGGCGTTCACAACGACGGCGAGAATGACGAGGTGCTCACCATTCCGGCGGGTGCCGAGGTGTTTGAGATTGAAGGTCCATTCTTCTTCGGTATCGCCAACAAGTTCGACGAACTCACACGTAACACGGATGCCATGCCGATACGCATAATCCGTATGCGCAAGGTTACCTTCATTGATGCGACCGGTTTGCATAACCTCGAGATATTCATCCAGGCTTCACACAAGGAGGGTCGTACAATCATACTCTCGGGTGTTCACGATAATGTTGAAAAGGCATTGCAGAAGGCCGGACTTGTAAAACTTGTCGGTGCCGAGAATGTATGCAGCAACATCCACCTTGCTCTGCAGCGCGCACAGGAGCTTTCCGATTCACTCGGTGCTGAAAAATAAGAATGCCGGCTGATGGGTGATGTCGAATTGCCGAAACCTCCATTTGGGGTATATGTTGCCGCATTCATTATTGTTGTGGTATGGGGCTGTACATTTGTGCAGACAAAGGTACTCATCAACGCAGGCTTGCGCCCCGATGAAATCTTTACCCTGCGTTTTCTCATAGCCTATCTGCTCATGTTACCTTTTGCCGGGCGCCGTCTATTCCTTGATAATCTCAAGGATGAAATGACGGCCCTGTTGCTCGGCCTTTTTGGAGGCTCGTTGTATTTCATAGTGGAGAACTATGCGCTTGCCTACGGATATTGCTCGAATGTATCACTCATCGTGTGCCTCACTCCTTTGGTGACCGCCCTTATCGTGGGGTGGCGCTATCCCGCCGAGCGCCTTGGAAAAGCCGGTGCTATAGGTTCTGTCGTTGCCTTGTCTGGTATGATGTTGGTGGTCTTCAATGGGAATTTTGTGCTCAAGCTTTCACCGCTTGGTGACATCCTTGCTCTTGCAGCCTGTCTCTGTTGGGCACTCTATTCATTGCTCATAAAGCATCTTGGTGCGCGCTACGACAATATGCTCATCACACGCAAGGTATTTGGCTACGGCCTCCTCACCATCATCCCCTTGCTTTGTTGGCGCGGAATGAACATTGACATTGTCATCGCCGGCGGTGTTCAGGTATGGGGCAACATCGTTTTCCTGGGTGTTGTGGCATCAATGCTCTGTTTCCTTGGCTGGAACTGGTGTCTTGCCCGTCTTGGCACGGTACGTGCCACCAATTTCCTCTATCTCAACCCGGTGGTGGCCATCGTTTCCTCTACACTGGTGCTTGGCGAGCATGTCACCTGGATAGCAATATTGGGCGCGGTTCTTATTCTTGCCGGCTTGATATATATTGACAAACATCGCCTGCATTGATAATTAGTAACACTTTTTTCTCACGCAGCTATTGACTCGTGATGAAAAAAGCACTATTTTCGCAACTCATTTTTTAAAATACGATATGGAAAGTTTGGATGGCAGACTGGTCGTAGGCGTTTCCTCACGAGCGCTCTTTGACCTTGAAACCGAAAATGAAATATTTGAAAAATACGGCGTTACACGTTATCGCCAGTATCAGGAGGAACATGAGGATGAACCACTTGAAAAGGGAACAGCCTTTTACCTCGTGAAGAGCCTGCTCGAGCTCAACAAGCAGGCCAACCGTCCAATTGTTGAGGTCGTTGTTATGTCACGCAACAGCCCCGAGACAGGCATGCGTATGCTCAAGTCGCTCGATATGTATGGTCTTGACATTACCCGCGTAGCCCTTTCGGGTGGCGAGTCACTTTCAAAATACCTCAAGGCGTTCTCGGTCGATCTCTTCCTTTCAAAGGATGAGGGCGATGTGCAGCGCGTGATGGACTCCGGCATATGTGCTTCAGCGCTCATTTATGCGCCTCCAACCGATTTCAACCCGGAGGAGAGCCGTGTGAAGATTGCTTTTGACGCCGATGCTGTCATATTCTCAGATGAGTCGGAGTGCCGTTTCAAGAAAGAGGGTTTCGATGCTTTCTACAAATATGAGAAGGAGAACGCCGATATTCCATTGAAAGAGGGACCTTTTGCCAATCTGCTAAAGAAGTTGTCGCAGATACAGGAGTGCCTCCCTACGTCCATAGAACTCTCGCCGCTACGTCTGGCAATCGTTACTTCGCGCAGCTTGCCGTCTCATTTCCGCGTTATCAAGACATTGCGCAAGTGGGGCGTGTATGTCGATGAGGCTTATTTCCTTGGTGGTTTGCGCAAGGATGAATTGCTCAAGGCTTTCGGCGCGCACATCTTCTTTGACGACCAGGATACTCACCTTTCATCGTCGAGCAGATATGTGCCATCGGGTAAGGTTCCTTACTATTCCGATTCGCAGATAAATGAAGTGGTGCGTGAAAGGGAAAAGCAACTTGCAGAAAACAAAATCGAGTAGAATATGTTTAATTGGTGGCTGGCCATGTGGCTTGCCACCAATTATTTATTTTACACATGAAAACTTTTTTCTATTCTCTTGGATTCATATTTGTTTCCTTGCTTGTCGGTTATGTTTCAATGCTTCTGCAGAGTGAATCGTTGCTAACCTGGTATCCATTAATCCAAAAATCGTCGTTGACACCTCCTGGGCTTGTCTTTTCTTTGGTCTGGGGAGCATTGTATATCCTTATGGGGTTGTCGGCCGGGCTTGTGTGGAGCCGACGCACTCCATCGACCTGGGTGTTGATGATGCTCTTTTCAATACAACTTTTCACCAACTTACTTTGGACATTCTGTTTCTTCTTCCTGCAACAACCGCTTGTGGCTTTTGTGGTAATCATAGCGCTGTTCCTCACTGTTGCTGCTTATGTGGTGGGATGTTATGCCCAACGGCCTCTTGCGGCATACCTGAATGTGCCTTATCTTCTCTGGTTGCTGTTCGCAGCTTATCTAAACGGATACGTGGTGGTATGTAATTGAAAATTAAGCCAGTTCCTTTATCTTCTTCAGCATTTCAACCTGCTGCGGAGTGAGCTGGGGTAGTGTGGCCTTGATTGTGACAATCATGTCTCCGGCTCCTTCGCTCTTGTAGTGTGGCATGCCTTTGCCACGCAACCGCAATTTGCTGTCGGGTTGCGTGGATGGCTTTATGTTCATTCTTATGTTGCCGTATAGGGTGGGTACAATGACTTCTCCTCCAAGCAGAAGAGTATATATGTCACATGTGATACTGGTGTGCAGGTCGTCACCTTCGCGTTTGAAACGGCTGTCGGGGATAATGCGGAATGTAATATACAGGTCGCCGCGATGAGTGCTGTACGGGTTTATGTCACCACGTCCTTTTATCCTTATTTTCTGTCCGTCAGTAACGCCGGCAGGGATGGTTATGGCAATCTTTTCACCACTAATCTCCAGTATACGCTTGCCGCCTGTGGCAGCCTCCTCTAATGTCATTTGCAGAGTCGCCTGCAGGTCGGCGCCTTTCTGTTGTCGTGATGTGCGGAAAGCATTGCTGCCGAACAGCTGCTCGAAAAAATCACTGAAACCGCTTTCGTTGCCGGCACTGCGTGCAAAATCACCGAACCCGCCGAATCCCTCGAACCGACCGTATCCTTCTCTCTTCTCTCCTCCGTGCTGCCGCGTTTCGAACTCTTCGCTGTGCTTCCAGTTCTCGCCATATTCGTCGTAACGTCTGCGTTTCTCTATGTCGCTTAACACCTCATTTGCTTCGTTGATTTCCTGGAACCTCTCCTTTGCCTGCGGATTCTCCTTGTTGAGGTCGGGGTGGTATTTCTTCGCCAATTTACGGTAAGCTTTCTTTATCTCGTCCTGTGAGGCGTTCTTTTCCACGCCAAGAATCTTGTAATAATCAATGAATCCCATAATGATGTTTTTGTCTTATGAACAAATGAACGCTCTGCCGGGTTGCGAAATAAAATTAAAACTGCAGCCGATTATTTGCCGGTTTGCTGAAAATGAACGATATTCGCGCTGTAAATAAAAAAAAGATTACAATGAAGAACATTCTGTCAATATTTGCTTTGCTGTTGTGCGTCGGTTTGGTGTCCTGTAATGAGGAGTATGACCCGGACACTGCTGAATCATATTACATACCGTCGCCGGGCAGACGGGTTGCATCAGTAAAGACGACGTTCAATGAAAATGGTGGTGAGGCTGTTCATGAGCACCGTTTTGCCTATGATGCCCAGGGACGCATAAAGTCCGTGAATTCCAATCTGTTGATTTATTATCCGTGGATAGATGACAATAATGGATTTTATGACACGGTTTATTATGAGTGCAATATTGTTTCCAATGCCAATTATTTTTATCGTGGCGAGGAACTGGAGGTTGCATTTACAGTGTCTACCGAATATCCCGACAATCCCAAGATGAATCGTTTGTCAACTACTTCCAGATTCGGTGTGTTTGATGTGAATGGTGTACTCAGCCGTTTTGCACAGACATCTTTTGAGTACTCGGCAACCAGACTGCAGAAGGCATATGCCGATGGCGAAATATGCTACGATGTTGCCCGCGACAATGATGGAAATGTTACGGGATATAAAAAATACCTGACATACACAGACCAGGTATATGAGAACAAGGTCGGTATGTATCATTATCACCCAATAAGGAACAAGACGAATTTTGATTTCTCTGCCTATTTCGGTTATTGGGGAGTAGAGCAGTTTGTCGCTCTCACATATCGTGCACCCTATCAGTTGGCTGCATTCGGAATGCTTGGTTCAACCAGTCAATATCTTCCATACGGCATCATAGAAAGGGATGCCGATGGCAAGAATCAATATATCTATGGCGAGTGGGTATTTGACAATAGTGACTATCCTGTTTCCTATGTCGATACTGAAGGACGAAAAACAGAGATAACATATTGTGAATAAACCAATGAAGGCAACCATACGGTTGCCTTCATTGGTTTTACTTGCATATGTAGTCAAGATATTTTATGATAGCCTTTTGGCACACCGGACAGAAATCGGTCAGCGCCTTCATCATGCATTCGGGCCAGCCCCGGAAAATGCCTTTTTCAAGATAACCGCCACCTTCATATGCACCAATGACCCAATCCTTTTCGGTTGAACCTTCTACAGTGACGGTGGGTATGGGAGTGCTTTCATCAATCATATCTTCCCATTTCCCCTTGAACTCCACAAAACGTGTGAGGTTCGCTTCCCATGGCTCCTTGCCGGCGGGGTATAGTGCGCTCACAGTGTTGCCAATCTCTATATACTCGTCGCCAAGCCCCATGAGCGAGTGACCGAACTCGTGCACGTATACTTCGCCTGTGCGGCCGGTGTCGCCGGCGGAACCGAGCCCGTAGAAATTATAGATACCGCCACCGCCATATTTGTCGGTGTTGGTGAGTATGAAAATGCTTTCATAGGGAGCATTGGCTGCCACGTCGCGGACTTTCTGGAACTCCTCGGTCATCTGGTAACGTTCGCTGTTAAGTGTGTAGAAGCGTGTTCCCAACAGGTTGTCAACCCATTTGCCTATGCCTGGCTTGCTTATGCCTTTTTCTCTTGAAGGTGCCCACACGGCACGGATGTTTATGCGATGGCTGTTCCCGGTAAATGGTGCATAGCTGAATAGAGCATCACTCCACATGCGGCACGATGCAAGAAATTTCTCCTTTTCGTCAGAAGTGAATCCGTCGGGCAACAGCACAATGTCGAGACTGTGGGCTATGTCACCACCGATGTGGATATCAATGCACTCGTGATATGTTTTCTGAGTAGCAATGTTGTAGTCGTTTACACGGACCTCCTGTGTGTATCTTTTCTCCCACTCTTTTGTCTGTTTGTTGCGTGCATAGAACTCGATACGGAAATCCTTTATGGGCTCGGGAAATATCACACCCTCGGGGAATGAACGGCTTGCCGCTGTTGCTTCGGGAGTCGTCTGCCACTCGTTGAACAGCGTGCAGTAGTTGTTCTTGTAAATAACCTTGCCGGTAGCCTTGTCTATGATGCGGAAGTGCTGTTCGCCATAGTCGAAGGGATTGATGAGCGAGACTTCGGAGCCGGCCCATTTTCCTTCTCTTATGACTTTGTCAAAGTAATAGAACTCTTCTTTGCTGTCACCGGCATGGTGGAAATCGAAACGCATAGTGTTCCCTGTGAAATATTCTTTATAATTCACATAGTTGTCAATTGGCTGTTGTGCTGTAGTCAGTTCTTTGCCTGTGCTACAGGAAAGTAGTGTTGCAACCGCCAATGCAAAAAGAAAGTGCTTTTTCATTGATATTTGTCTTTAATGAACTGCAAAGGTAGAAAATTAATCCAAATGGGGACTTTAGAGTTTCTGTTTTTTATTATTATATTAAATTAACACAGGCAAAAGTTGATGTTTTGGCACATTGTTTGTATTTTTGTGGAAATTTTGCATTAACAATAAAAATATAAAGTTCTATGAAAAAATTATTTGTAATTGCTTTTGCTGCTTGTGTGGCATTCTCATTCACATCATGTAAGTCTTCAAAGGATAGCGCGTACAAGACTGCATATGATGAAGCACGTCAGGCTGAACTTGCCGAGGGTAATGGCCAGGAGAGCGAGGCTGTTGAAATTGCACCTGTTGCATCATCTACAGCAAAGTCTGATGTAGATACAACTTATCGCACCGAGAAGGTTGTCCTTTCATCGGGTGCCGAGGGTTCACTCAAGGCTTTCAGTGTTGTATGCGGAAGCTACAGCAGAATGGAGGGTGCCGAGAATGTACGTCAGTCATTGGTTGACGAGGGTTACAATGCAATTGTAGTACAGAATCCCGCGACTGGTCTTTATCGTGTTGTATGCGCTTCTTGCGATACCAAGGAGGAGGCTGCTGCGGCGCGTGACAAGTTTAAGGCTGAACATCCACGCAACAACGACTATCAGAAGGCTTGGTTGCTTTACAACAAATAAATGACAGAAGGCTTCCAGAAGGGAGCCTTTTTTTACAAAAGATAAATGCTGCGCAATCCTAAAATAACCGCTTATGCCAAAATGTACACAAGGATACGCTGTGAAAGAGTTGGTGGTGCTTTCATGCCACCGTCGCAGGGAATGATGATTGATGCCGTAGCTGTGGCCGGCATTTCTGCTGTGAAGTTTTCATATCTGTTGCAGGTAATGCGCTTTGTGGTAGTGACAAATTTTGGCTCCGGTTGCAGAAGAATGCAGAAACAAAGTTGATAAGTATATGGCAAGAATCTTGGCTATCGATTATGGAAAGAAACGTACCGGTATAGCGGTGAGCGATGAATTGCAACTTATTGCGGGTGGCTTGACAACGGTTGCAACGGCTACGCTTGTGGATTTCATTCTTGATTATGTAAAGCGTGAACCTGTTGAACGCATTGTCGTCGGTTTGCCCAAGCAGATGAACAATGCTCCTTCCGAGAATATGTGCCGCATTGAACCTTTTGTAAACCGTTTGCGCAAACTGTTGCCCGAAATTCCGGTCGAGTATCACGATGAACGTTTTACATCGGTGTTGGCGCACCAGGCAATCCTTGCATCGGGTATTGGAAAAATGGCACGTCGTAACAAGGAACTTGTAGACGAGGTAAGCGCAACGATAATACTGCAGTCGTACATGGAAAGCCGACGGATGCGAGGTGAAAAATGAAAATGAAAGGTTGAAACTGAAAGCCTGCAGTTTGCTGAAACCGTAAATTATTAATAGGGACAATAAACAAATATAAATTATGATATTACCAATTTATCTCTACGGGCAGCCGGTGCTGAAGAAGGTTGCCGAGGATATCGATGCTGAATATCCGAATCTCAAGGAACTTATCCAGAACATGTTCGACACTATGCATCAGGCACAGGGTATTGGTTTGGCTGCCCCCCAGATAGGTCTTGCAATACGTCTTGTTGTTGTTGATCTCGATGTTCTAGCCGAGGATGAGCCTGAGTTCAAGGATTTCCGTCGTGTGTACATCAATGCTCATATCATTGAGACTTCGGACGATACTGATACCATGGAAGAGGGTTGCTTGAGCCTTCCCGGTGTGCACGAGAAGGTTACACGCTCATCTCGCATTCACGTTACATATCTCGACGAGAATTTCGTTGAGCATGACGAGTGGGTCGAGGGCTATCTTGCGCGTGTGATGCAGCATGAGTTTGACCACCTTGAAGGTAAGGTGTTCTCGGACCGCCTTTCTCCTTTGCGCCGCCAGATGAACAAGAATAAACTTGCAAATTTGGCAAAGGGTAAAGTTGCTTGTGATTACAAGATAAAACGCGTGTTGCGATGAAACCCGGCAGGGCGATAGCGGCGATTGTGGCGCTGTTTGCCCCGTTGTTCGGCTTGGCACAGTTGAATACGACGAGGGTGATGGAAATAGGGCGCAATGCGCTCTATTTTGAGGATTATGTACTCTCGATACAATACTTCAATAAGGTTATTGATGCCAAGCCATTTCTTCATGAACCATACTTTTATCGTGGGCTGGCAAAATACTATCTTGATGATTTTGTCGGTGCTGACGAGGATTTGACTCAGGCTATAGACCGTAATCCTTATGTAGCACGCAGTTACCAGTTGCGTGGGCTTTGTCGTGCCAATCTCGACAGTCTTGTGCTTGCTGAACAGGATATACGTATGGCAATAAAGCATGACCCGCAGAATATCAATATGTGGCAGAATCTTGCCGGTGTGGTAATGCAATCTGCTGATTGGGAACGTGCTGCGGCTGTAGTGGATTCTTTGCTTGTTTTTGCACCTCGCAACAGCACTGCGTATGCGATGCGTACTCAGGTGTCAATGAATCTGAAGGATACGGTAACTGCTTTGGAAATGGCCAACAAGGCTGTTGCTTTTGACAAGTTCTCGGCCGATGTATACGATGCCCGCGCAATGGTGTACTATGCTATGGGTGCATATGAGGATGCCGAGGCTGATATCTCAAAATCCATAGATCTGATGCCTGGGCGTAGCGGCAGTTACGCCAACCGTGGTCTCGTCCGTTATAACCGCGATGATTTGCGTGGTGCACTTGCCGATTTTGACATGGCGGTGTATGCCGACTCGACCAGTCTTGTAGCTCACTATAATCGTGGCCTGCTGTTGATGGAGCTTGGTGACAACAATAAGGCTATTGAGGATTTTGACATGGTGTTGGACGTTGACCCGGATAACACTCTTGCGCGTTTTAACAGAGCGCTGTTGCGTGATGCGGTGGGTGATTATAAAGGTGCGGTAAATGACCTTTCGATTGTGATTGAGGCTTATCCGAATTTCGAACAGGCTTATAGCTGTCGTGCCGAGGCGCGAAACAAAATGGGTGATTATAAAGGAGCCAGGGCTGACGAACAGTGGCTTTTCAATCGCCGTCAGGAAATATATTTCTATGGCGTTGAATCGGTTCAGAAGGAATATTCGGCCGAAGCTGACTCTGCCCGTCGCCGCTCGGACGAGAATGTACGCAACTATAACAAGATGATTGTATCTGCTGATGATGATACAAAAAAGTATGTTGCCGAAGCGCGTGGCAAGGTGCAGAACCGCAATGTGTATGTGGAGCTTGAGCCGCTTTTTGTGCTCACTTGTTATAAGGAAGACAATGCCGGAGCAGATGGCGGTTACAGTAAATTGATTGAGGTGTTGAACGCTGGGCGTGGCGGGTGTCGTCCATTGCTGTTGACAAACCGGGAGCGTGCTCTCACCGGAGCCGAGGTCGGATATCATTTTGCTCACATTGATGAAATTTCTATGGCTTTGGCCGGGTCGGGAGATGTTTCAATCCCATACCGTGAACGTGCGCTCGACTACTATCTGTTGCAGGATATCGAGGCTGCCACAAGTGATATCAATAAAGCTGTGGAGGCAGCGCCGAACGACTGGAGCGTCTATTTCATACGTGCATTCGTCTGCTACAAACGCCTTGAACTGGATAGGTCGGGTGGTGCAGCCGAAACGCAAAATTTTAAGCAGGAAGTCTTGCTTTCCAATCTGGATTATCGCCTTGTGAAAAGTGATTTTGATCGTGTCATTGAATTGCAGCCGGCTTTTGCAGAAGCTTATTTCAACCGTGCCAATGTGTCGGCAAAGCTCAATGATTTCAAATCGGCCATAGTGGATTATACAAAGGCTATTGAACTCAATGACCGTTTTGCGCAGGCTTATTATAACCGAGGGTTGGCCAAGATATATACTGGCAATGCCGAGGGCGGAGTGGCCGATTTGAGTAAAGCCGGTGAATTGGGGTTGTACCAGGCCTATAGTGTAATAAAGAGGTTTAGATAAAATCTACACCTCTTTTATTATGCTTTGTGTCCTGTTCTGACAAATGCTACATAGTAGCGAAGAAATCCTCTCCAAACAATGGGCGAAGATAGTTGCCATTCTTGTCTATGTAGAACATATAATCCCCTTTGGCAACCAGTGCTTCACCATTGTAGAACAATGATGCATAATCATATTTTGCAGGTATGACCTCGTTGCAGTCGCGGTCAATGTAACCATATTTGCAACCCTCAAATCCCCTGCAATGTCTGCGCTCGCAGTCGTGCATGTTTATGAACGGGGCATATACGGCCCTGTTTTCATTTATCATGCTAAGGAAAGAATAATCGGTATCAGTCACTTTGTCGCCATTCTCGTCCGTGAATCCCCATACCCAATAATCTTCTCCATATCGCTTCAGGGTCACTGAACGTCCGTCGACCAAAGGCCAGTTCCTATCATATCCTCCGGTACTGCTGTCGGCATACCTGTCAAAGTCTGCCCTGAATTTCTCTTTCTTTCGTACACGTTCCTGCTCTTCCTGAGGTAAAAGATTAATGAAATTCCAGATCCCTCTAAGTTCAGCCCGGTTCGTTGGCGGATAAAGTGCATTTATTTCAAATCTAAGCAATGACATGTTCAATGAACGCAACTTGTCGCCTGTATGTTCATACTCTCTTTTCAGCAGTTCAAAAATGTATTTAGGCAATTCGGCTACAGGAACAATGAAATGTGTTACCACCATCTTGGAATATATTCTTTCCAGGAAATTCATGCACATCTGCCCGTCGTGTTCTCGGTACCAGTCGGCAACCATCTCAATGGCATAGGCATATTTCTCGGACAAGCTATATTCATCACAATTCTTTTTACAATGATTCTGAATGTGTTCCTGCACCATAATGCTGCAGTTGGACACTAATTCAAGGGCTTGCGCTCTGTCTGTGGTTATAATCTCCGACGATTTTTCCAGCACGGCTTTTACAAGGGATATCCACTCATGCTCTTCTTTTTTGTGTGTGCTTTCAAAAAGGCGCAGTATGCCTGCCATGACTCCATGCCTGTATTCAAATTGTTCAGGAGGTGTGCTGTCTTCTTCATCATAGTTCCAATCATTTTGACTGTAAGAGTAATCCTCCTGTTCTCTCTCTTCCTCGCTTCTCTTGAGTTCTTCCCGACGCTTGGCTATTCTCTCCAGCATCTCGCTATATACTTTATCGTAGAATTTGGCAAACTCTGTCTCTGAAGCCTTTGCACCGCTTGTCGCCTCATAATGTTGCAACAGACTCCTTGCAAGTTCATCATAATCATCCCAGCCAGGTTCGTCGATTCTGATCATAGCCTCCCTGAATGAGTCGTTTATCTGCATTTTGTCTTGCTTCCGAAGAGTTTCCGACTTCAATATTCTTTGCCATAGATGTTTCATGCACTCCAATGCATGAATCATCAAATCAGCATCTGCAAAAGTCGTTATCCACACAAGCTCCTCAGCCAACTCCATAAGGAGTTCCCTCTCGTTCCCTTTTGATGCAAGTTTGTCAAAATACTTTAACCACAGTTCCATCAAATGTACACCACTTACAAAAGAAGAACCATGTAGCTTCTTGTTACATCTATAGCAATTGATGAGTGAATACAAAGTGTCACATATCTCGTAGTCCATGTGAAACTCATCCAGAATTTCAAGATGATTCTCATGTATCATTACGTAACTTTCAAATGCGGTACTATCCCCTCTATGCACGTACTCATGGGTAAAGACCTCGCGGATAAGCGCATCAAAAAGCATACGTCCGTTCTCGTAATCCGAATTACCTACTCCACGCCTGCGGTACTTGTATTCTGAATAGTATGAATTCA
Source organism: Bacteroidaceae bacterium (assembly GCA_045634305.1). Taxonomy (GTDB): domain Bacteria; phylum Bacteroidota; class Bacteroidia; order Bacteroidales; family Bacteroidaceae; genus HGM04593. The sequence continues at coordinate 17,227 of JAZQZZ010000003.1, forward strand.
AATGCCAAAGCACCCAATTGGCTTTTGCTTTTTTATCAATTAATGAGAATTTTTGTGCATATGCTACAGCAGCTGTTATGAATTCCTCAAATGACAGCATCCCTTTTTCTATGATACTGAAAAACCTTGGGTCGCTTATTTCATGAATTCTCTCCACATCATTGTCTTTGAGGAGCAACGTGTAATATTCCTCTCTCTCCTTTTTTGTTTCAATGTATTTCTTGATATAATCCTTATATCTTTCCCTGCTATCCCTGCACACTTCACTGTTCATATGCAACAGCACCTCTTTGAGAATGTTGTGTGTAACGCTCCATGAGTCATCTGTCGGGTTATACCTGACATAGTCCCTCAGCCAGCATTTCAAGCTTTGCCACTCCAAGGGATTCCAAAGGTCACCGGCAATTTCCATTAGTCCACTTTCCTTTATTCCATATTTTGACGTTGCAATATAAATAAGGACAGTCCTTACAAAATCGGGTGTGAAATAGTTTGTCGTAATTTTTATAAAATATGAGAACAAGCCGGCAACATCCGTAGGCATTTCATCAATAACCTTGCATAGATATTGTTCTGTGGTCATGCCCGATGCGGCCTGGCTGTATATGATGTCGAAATCCTTTGACCCTAGCTCGTTTAGGATGACAAGAACCATTTTCAACCAGAATGGGGACGAGTAGGCGTGTCTGCCATCAATGGTGGTCTTGTCCATTATCTTTTCTTTGATAGAAGAATTTATCTCCTTGAGGTTTGCCTTCATTATGTTGTCTATCATCATTGCAGCCTCATGCCCATCAAAGTAGTCAAGATCAACAAACCTGTGTGTCGATGATTTCCTGAACGCTGCTACTGCATGAGGCTGTGAGGTACAAACAAACGGTATGTATGCCGGGATAAAGTCGCACGAATTACCTTCTTCCCCATCATTGAACGTGTCTAATGAATCAATCAAGGCTATTATCTTATACCCCATCAATGTTGCTTGTCCAAACAACGTTTCCAAACTGCTGTTTCTGTCCAGTCCACACCGTTCAGCAATGACGTCGGCCCAATACTCTCCCAAATACACATCCTTTGAAATGCCATAGCAGTATCCCAAAACAATGGTACGTGAATCGGCCTCGTTGACTATGTCATAATAAAGTTTGCACAGGATAGAGCTTTTCCCACTTCCCGAATCACCTATAAGGAACACTCCGTTGCTAGTTCCTCTTTTCCATATATTATAATCAAGCAGATGCTCTTTGAGTTCCTTCAGCACCTGCTCCCTTCCCTGGAAATTGTTGACCTTCGACAAAACGAAACTCTCGAGAGTAACCTGATATTCACTTTGGCCGGAATCTATGCAAAGTTCACTGTTTGCGATATCGTTGTACAGCGCCTCATAAATATCATTGCCGAACTTCTCCAAATCAACCATCTTTTGATTAGCTCCGTCCCAGGCACATTTATATGGGATTATATTCTCCTCGCACCCGTTCTCGGCACATGCAGTTGCTATTTTCTGCTTTAGCTTTTCAAGGCGTTTCGCATTCTCTCCCGAATCGACATAAACATCCCTGTAGCCATGGTCGATTGATGCATATACGTTGTCATCGCGCAAACAGAAAAAACTATGTTCAAGATAGTCCTTATTGCCCAATGCACCTAATAGAATCTCCATCTCGGTAATGCTCATATCGTCATTGGCAAGAACCTCCCTCTCACTTTCGCAAAGAGACTCCTTTGCAATATTCATCAGTTCCATTGATGGAACCCAACCATATCTTCCGCCTAACAGCGCAATGAAATAAGGTCTTGATGTCTGTATGGCATCAGAGCATACATGCAACACCTTTGCCTCAAACGACTCTTCATCGACAGAGTCGTTTGAAATTCCCCAACGCAAATCAATTATCTTAATTATTATGCCCTTTGCGATAAGACTCTCCTGAAGCCGTGGCAATACATACTTGTTCAGATAGTCCCTTTCTGCCTGCATGTCTTTGAATGTACTGCTCACAAAGACACTTATTGTTTTATTAACCATAGATTTGCTGATTTATTCCTTGTTTAAGGTAGTTCTTGTTGTAAAGTTATTAATTTCTGCATTATAATTGCAAATAGTAGTGTACTAAATGCTTCAAGACAGTGGATAATTTGATGTGAAATCTACGGATTCTTTTTGAAATTCTCTTTTTGGCCTTTTGAGGAGCGTGACTTTCGCTGTGCGTATTGTCATTAAATAGTCGCGCGTAGCGTGGTGTGACGCCCTAAAGGGACTTTCGCCCATTTGCCTTTTTAGGTTTTTGCTGATTCTGCAATCTGTCTCTTCATTCCAATGATAAATAACTCCTTCTATTATTGTAAATCGCTTACTCGTACTTTCTTGCTATTGCATATTATCAAATGAATAGTTATCTTTGCACTTATATTGTACTTTGGGCTAAAAGGCTTGGGTGCAAATGACATATAAAAGGTGTATAAATAAAAAATAGACGATATGATTAAGATTTCATTTAATGGCGAGGTTCGTGAGTTTGCCGCTGGGGGCAAATCGTATATCGAACTGTTGTCGGCTGTTGACCCTAAGTTACTCAGCAGCTACGTGGCGGTGAAGAATGGTGAGAATGTTGTTGACTTACGTGATGTTCCAGCAGATGGTGCTTGTGTAGAACTGATAGGTCTCGATTCAAAGGAGGCTTTGAATGTTTTGCGTCATACTACCACACACGTTATGGCTCAGGCTGTCAAGCATCTGTTCCCTGAAGCAAAACTTACCATTGGCCCTGCTACAGAAACCGGTTTCTTCTATGACTTTGAGTGCACTCCTTTTACAAAGGAGAATCTCGATGCTATAGAGAAGGAGATGAAAAAGATTATCAAGCAGAGTCCTCGTATCGAGCGCAGGGAGTTGAGTCGCGAGGAGGCAATTGAACTGATGAAGTCAAAGGGTGAGACATATAAACTGGAACTCATTGATGCTATTCCCGAGGGTGAGCGCATCACTGTGTATTCACAGGATGACTTTGTTGACCTTTGCATGGGACCTCACTTGCTGAATACACGTCTCATCAAGGGCTTTAAGTTGCTCTCTTCATCGACAACATATTGGCGTGGCGACAAGAATAATCCATCTTTGTCACGTATCTACGGTACTGCATTCTTTACAAAGGAGGAGTGCGAGGCATATCTTGCGCATCTTGAGCATATAAAGAACATAGACCACAACAAGATTGGTCGCGAAATGGAACTGTTTACAACGGTCGATGTTATCGGTCAGGGTTTGCCTTTGCTCATGCCTAAGGGTGCAAAGATTGTCCAGACATTGCAGCGCTGGATCGAGGACCTCGAGGATAACGAGTGGGGTTACATCCGTACAAAGACTCCTTTGATGGCAAAAAGCGACCTCTACAAGATTTCGGGTCACTGGGATCATTACAAGGATGGTATGTTCGTCCTTGGTGACGAGGAGAATGACAAGGAGGTGTTCGCATTGCGCCCAATGACATGCCCGTTCCAGTATTATGTATATAAAGCTACACATCATTCATACCGCGACCTGCCTTTGCGCTACAGCGAGACTTCAACGCTGTTCCGTAACGAGGATTCCGGTGAAATGCATGGTCTGACACGCGTGCGCCAGTTCACCATCAGTGAGGGTCACCTCATCGTTCGTCCCGACCAGATGGTAGAGGAATTCAAGAAGTGTCTTGCTCTTGCAAAGCATGTCATGGAGACTCTGGGTCTGCAGAATGATGTTACTTACGTACTTGCGAAGTGGAACCCCGAGAACCGCGCGAAGTACATTGGTGATGCACAGGTTTGGGAAGAGACACAGGAGCACATCCGCCAGATGCTCAAGGAACTTGAGATTCCTTTCGTTGAGGAAGTCGGCGGTGCTGCATTCTATGGTCCAAAGGTGGATATCAATGCCAAGAACGTATATGGCAAGGAGGATACGATGATTACCGTTCAGTGGGATCCATTGCTTGCTGAACAGTTTGATATGTACTACGTTGACCAGAATGGCGAGAAGGTGCGTCCTTACATTATCCACCGTACAAGTATGGGATGCTACGAGCGTACTCTTGCATGGTTGATTGAGAAATATGAGGGTAAATTCCCTACATGGCTCTGTCCCGAACAGGTCCGCATTCTGCCAATCTCAGAGAAGTATGGCGACTATGCCTATGAGGTTGCTGCCGAGCTGAAGAAGAACGGTGTGCTTGTGCATGTTGACAACCGCTCAGAGAAAATCGGCTACAAGATTCGTGATGCACGTAACAATCGCGTACCTTATATGTTGGTTCTTGGTCAGCAAGAGGAGGCCGACCGTACAGTTGCAGTACGTAGCCGCTTTGCCGGTGACGAGGGCGTGAAGCCAATTGCTGAATTTGTACAGGCTATATGTGAGGAAATCCGTACAAAGACCATCCGAAAGATTGAGGTGGAGGAAGTTAAAGGTTAAAACTGAAAACTGAAAGGTTAAAGGTAGAAAGAGGGAAGATTGCCTACGCAAAGAGAGTCCTTT
>JAZQZZ010000004.1:0-97769 GCA_045634305.1 Bacteroidaceae bacterium
CCCGCTACGATGCTACCTGGAAGGAGAAGAGCGAGATATATGACTATGAGGGATATGTGGAATACTGTAAAGGTCGCGACTATAGCGAGTACTACAACCATCATGGCTTGGCTTTCGGTGTGGGTGGCAACTCATACATGTATGGTTCATGGGACCACTGCGGATACCACCGCAACACGACTCCCAGCATCCTCACACAAATCGCTACCGAAGCTGGCCCTACATGGGGACCCGCTCATGAGATTGGTCACCAGCATCAGGGGCTTCTTAACCTTAATGGTCTCACCGAGGTGACAAATAACCTTTTCTCAAATATCGCCTTGTGGTACAAAGGTATGTCTACATCGCGCTATAATGGCAATGATGGTTCTCTGGAGAAGGTGTTGGAGGCTTTTAATACCAATGGTAGTGATACATATACCAACAACATCTGGGCTCTTACTCACTTATACTACCGTTTGTGGCTCTATTATCATCTGGCTGGCAACAATACACAGTTTTATCCCCGTCTTTTCGAGCTCTTGCGTCACGAACCTATGACCGGTGGCTACAATGTGTCGGGTGATGTATCAACACTGCACTTCTACAAGCTTGCTTGCCAAGCTGCCGGTGAGGACTTGACAGAGTTCTTCCGTGTACACGGTTACTTCGCGGTAATGGAAAACCGCTTAGTGGGCGACTACAGCAATTCTGTCTATAACACCACTCAGGAGATGATAGACGAGGTTATCGCCGAGGTTAAAAATATGGGTTATAGAGAGAACCTGGCGGTAATATTCATAAACGATGATGATGAAACTGCCAACTATGTTCAGCATGACGGACAGACAAAGCGTGAAATATATGGCGAGACAAAACCGAACTCCGATTTCGGTTCCGTAAGCGATTTTATTTCCGGTAATATCCCAGTTGAGACAGCCTATACGGCAACCATTTCGGCCGACGGTACGGTTACCATGAGTGGTGGTGCCGGTGGTGTCGGTTTCCTTGTTCTCAATGAGAAAGGCGAGGTTGTGTCGTTCAGCAACAAGTCTACTTTTGCATTGGGTGATGAGGCGATGGAGACGATTGTTTCGGGCAAGGCAACAATCAAATCGGTTGATTCAAATAATAATGTGGTTGAAGCCGATGTGGACATTACAGCATTGCAAAGAGGTGTTCTTGGTGCGTTGATTGCAAAAGCACAACCGATTGTTGACAAAATAGATGAGACCTATACAAGAATAGGCTATTTCAAGGGTGCTGCTGTTGCCGACCTTAAAGATGTTCTTGCTTATGCCAAAGAGGTTTATGCCGGTTCATCGGGCTACGAGGCGGCATATGATATCCTTTATGCCGAGTATCAGAAAGTATTGTATATGCCTGATGCAAAGATTACTATGGATTTGAATAGAAAATATATAATCACCAATAACGCTTATCCTACACGCAATATTGCAGTGGATGGAACAACTGTATACGCATTGGATGACCGGACAAGTGCTGCGCAGTGGTCATTGGTAGAGACGGGTACCGCAGATAGCTACTATCTGAAAAATTCAGATGGTTATTATTGTCCTGCTGTAGTGACAGGTGGTACTGGTGGAGATGCTACCAAAGAGATTGCCTCTGCCGGAGTGTACACTCTGAAGGAACTTGAACATGGTTTGTGGGCTATTATTGGAAAGAATGCACCATTGCATGCATCTAAAAGCCAAAGTTATAATATCGTAGGTTGGAGTTATGAAGCAGCTGCTTCTCAATGGTATATTACTGCAACGGAAACTGATGAGAAACTTGCCAATCTCTCAGAATTGCAGGCGCTCATAGCTAAGACTGAATTACTCCTTGACGAGGTTGCTGGCACTGTAACATATGCAAAGGGCGAGCCACTTCCTTTGCAGACAACAGCCGAGGGTAGTGCATACTATCTGTGGACAAATGCACAATCTGCAGCGGAGGGACCTATTGCAAATCTTGTGGATGGTGCAGCAAATAACCATTTTCACACCGACTATACTTCAGAACCACCATCAGGTTCTCACTATCTGGCTGTATATCTGGGCGAGGATAATACACTCTCAAACTTCACTTTCAGTCACACAACCCGTTCGGGAGCAAGCTCCGATTTCCCAAAGAGTGTAGATGTATATGGTAGCAATGACAATGTTACCTACAAATATATCGGTTCGGCATCGGGTATGCCACAGAGTGCCGGCACTGCTTGGGAGTTTGATGGAGTGATGCTCTCGTCATATAAATATCTGCGTTTCAATTATCACGCGAACCGCGGCTATTGGCACATGGCCGAGTTTGATATAACACCCGTCACAGGTTTTACAGCAACAGTCAACGATACATACAGTAGCACCGTTGAGGTTGATGAGGTTACTGCTGCAATGAATGCTTTGCACAATGGAAAGAGAACTGCAAACGGCATATCGCCGACAACCAGTGATGTCGAGGAGAAATTGCAGGCATTGCAAAGTGCTTATAACACTTTGTATAAAAAGTACAAGGCAACAATAGACGCCCGCAAGGCTACGCTTGCCGCATTGGTGACAGAAACCGAGACTCTTATAAATCAGGTGGGAAATATTACATTTGCACAGGAGAACAAACTTACGTTGACTACAGAAAATCTCTATTGTAATGCTCCTTATATAGCGCAGAATAATAATGATTACAGTGCGGCGTATGTTGATAAGTTGACCGATGGCAGCAAGACTACTTTTCTGCATACAGACTATAGTGGAACTGTTGCTGCACCTCACTATCTGCGCGTGGATTTGGGAAGTGGCTCAACTACAACAAAGTTTAGATTCAATTACAGTACACGCGATAATGGTAACAACTGCCCAACAACAATCGTTATCGAGGGTTGTGATAGTGCCGATGGTACATATACTACAATAACCACGCTTACAACCGCTGACGGTCTGCCAAACCCTGGACAGAACACTAATGGTGGTGTTGCGGCAGATTTTGAGTCTTCTGTCATTGAAATGAGCAAGGCTTATCGCTACATCCGTTTTACGGTAACAAAGACAGAGGGAAATGCAAATACATTCTTTGTTATGTCTGAGTTTGGTTTTGCAATTGTTGCAAATGAGGTGACAGTCTATGATGCATACAAGAGCTATCTTGCTGAGGAACTGTTGCTTACAACCATGTATGTGACAATTTCATCAAATGCAATGAGTACAAATGACCTTGTTACAAGTGTGCCGTTGCTTGATGAGCAGATTGCAGACCAACAGGCTGCCTATGATACACTTCGTGCTGTGGAACATGCTGCAAGCTCTCATACTCTTGTGGTGGGTGCTGCCGGTTATGCAACTTTGTATTTAGGAAACAATACTATTATCCCTGCGGGTGTTGAGGTGTATATAGTTTCTGCGGTCGGTGGTTCTTCTGTGACATTGACAAGGGTCAAGGATGTTCTCCCTGCATGCCAGGGTGTGATTGTCAAGGCTGCAGCCGGGGAGTATGATTTTATTCGCACAGCCGATGCTGCAACATGCGATTTTGCTGACAACCTGTTAAAGGGTACACTTGTTGATACAAAAGTAGAAACACCTGCTTACGTGCTGGGTCTTGTGGAAGGTGAGGTGGGTTTCTATAAGGCTGTAACAGCCGGTTATGCCGATGGTACATTCCTGAATAACGCCAACAAGGCATACTTGCCAATGAGCAATACAGATGGTGCTGCATCATACAGTTTCCGCTTTGGCGAAGGCACAACAGGTGTCGGCGAGGTGGAAGGTGAAAGCGGAAGTGTCAAAGGTGAAATCTATGACCTTACAGGTCGTCGCGTTGAGGCAGTCACTGCCCCCGGTATATACATTGTAGGTGGTAAAAAGATTTTGGTTAAGTAAGGTGATTGCCGTATAATATTCAGAAAACGCCATCGGTTTGATAAGCCGATGGCGTTTTCTGAATATAAGCTTCCGTTAACCTATGCAGCTGTCAAGCAGCATCATCAGCATGAAACCGATAGCGAAGCCTATTGTTCCAATGTTACTGTGCTTGCCTTTCTGCGATGAGGGTATGAGCTCCTCCACGACCACATAGAGCATTGCGCCGGCTGCAAAGGCAAGTAGAATGGGCATGGCAGCACTGCTGCCCTTGAGTATGAACATTGTGGCAAGTGCCGCGATGGGCTCCACAAGTCCCGATGCTGCTCCCCAAACGAATGCCTTGCCGGGGCTTTTGCCTTCGTTGCGCAATGGAAGGGAAATTATGGCTCCTTCGGGAATGTTCTGTATTGCCATACCTATTGACAATGCCAGTGCTCCGGCAATGGTGAGGTCGGTATTGCCGCTAAGTACTCCACCAAAGACAACACCCACGGCCATGCCCTCTGGAATGTTGTGCAGTGCTACGGCAAGAATCATCTTTATCGAGCGGGGCAGGCGTGAACGCGGTCCTTCGGGGCGCTTGTCGTCAATATGCTGGTGGGGAATGACGGTGTCCAGCAACAATAGAAAGCAGATGCCGGCTGCAAAACCGGCAAGTACAGGCCATGTGTTGCCTATGCCTTCGCCCACCTGCTGAAGCGCAGGTTGCAGCAGCGACCAGAAACTGGCTGCCACCATAACGCCCGATGCAAAACCGAGCATCGCGCTGTTTGTACGCTCTGTTATTCCTTTGCGCAGCATGAACACGATTGATGCACCAAGCGCTGTCCCTAAGAAGGGAATTGTGAGGCCTATGATTGTTTCCATGATGATATTGTCTTGATTTGCGTTGCTAAGTTATAAAAAACAGTGCATAATTCTCCTGTTGTGGCAATAATCTTGCGTTAACAAAAAACAATTGTGCCTAAATTTTCTTTAATATAGTTTTTTTGTTTATTTTTGTCTCATATTGTGCCTATGCTATTTATGGCGTTTACAGGGGTATGCTTGGAAATGTTCATGATGGCAGGCATAGACAACTGTATAAAACAAAATATCATATATATGATTTACTTTTTCAGTACACAGGGTGGTTCTGTTATTGCTACCCAAACAAAGAATGTTTTGACAGCCGAGGATGTTGAAAAACTCTGCTGGCTGTATGGTGAGGCAACTTTGCTCGAGGGCGAGAAGGTCGAAGGTTTTTACGTCGGTCCACGCCGTGAAATGATTACTCCTTGGAGTACAAATGCTGTGGAGATTACCCAGAATATGGGTCTTTGCGGCATTCAGCGCATTGAGGAGTATTTCGAAGTAGAGAACGAGGATGCAGAGTATGACCCCATGCTGCAGCGCATGTACCGTGGTCTTGACCAGGAAATCTTTACCGTTGACATTGAACCGAAACCAATCGAGTTCATTGAGGATTTGGAAAGCTACAACGAGCAGGAGGGTCTTGCCCTTTCAAAGGAAGAAATTGATTACCTGCATCGTGTTGAAGGCGAACTTGGCCGCAAACTCACCGACAGCGAGGTTTTCGGCTTCGCGCAGATCAACTCGGAGCACTGCCGCCACAAGATTTTCGGTGGTACGTTCATCATTGACGGCGAGGAGATGCCATCGTCGCTCTTTGCAATGATCAAGCGCACAACAAACGAGAACCGCAACAGCATCATCTCTGCTTATAAGGACAACGTTGCTTTCTCGCAGGGTCCTGTTGTTGAGCAGTTCGCTCCCGCCGATCACTCTATCCCCGACTATTTCGTAATCAAGGATATCGAGACTGTAATTTCGCTTAAGGCCGAGACTCACAACTTCCCGACAACCGTTGAGCCTTTCAACGGCGCATCAACAGGTACCGGTGGTGAAATCCGCGACCGTATGGGTGGTGGTAAGGGTTCATGGCCAATTGCCGGTACTGCAGTCTACATGACATCATATCCACGTACATATAGCGACCGCAAGTGGGAGGAACTTCTCCCCGTGCGCAACTGGTTGTACCAGACTCCCGAGCAGATTCTGACAAAGGCATCAAACGGTGCATCGGACTTCGGTAACAAGTTCGGTCAGCCGCTTATCTGCGGTTCAGTGCTTACATTTGAACATGCCGAGAATAATGAGGTTTACGGCTATGACAAGGTTATCATGCTTGCCGGTGGTGTGGGTTACGGTACACGCCGCGACTGTCTCAAGGGTGCTCCCGAGCCAGGCAACAAGGTAATCGTTATGGGTGGTGACAACTACCGCATCGGTCTTGGCGGCGGTTCTGTATCATCGGTTGATACCGGCCGTTACTCTTCTGGTATTGAGTTGAATGCTGTACAGCGTGCCAATGCCGAGATGCAGAAGCGTGCATACAACGTTGTCCGTGCACTCTGTGAGGATGATACAAACCCTGTGGTTTCTATCCACGACCACGGTTCGGCAGGTCACGTGAACTGTTTGTCCGAACTTGTTGAGGAGTGCGGCGGTGTAATCAACATGGCAAACCTGCCTGTCGGTGACAGCACACTCTCGGCAAAGGAAATAATTGCCAACGAGTCACAGGAGCGCATGGGCTTGCTCATCAAGGAGGATGCCATCGAGTACGTACGCAAGGTTGCCGAGCGTGAGCGTGCTCCAATGTACGTAGTAGGTGAGACAACAGGTGATGCCCGCTTCGCTTTTGAGCAGGCCGACGGTGTTCGTCCGTTCGACCTCTCAGTGAGCCAGATGTTCGGTTCTTCACCAAAGACATATATGGTTGACAAGACTGTTGAGCGTCACTACAAGGATGCTGAGTATGATGCCGAGAATATCGAGGAGTACTTGACCGATGTCCTGCGTCTTGAGGCTGTTGCTTGTAAGGATTGGTTGACAAATAAGGTAGACCGCTCCGTGACAGGTAAGATTGCACGTCAGCAGTGCCAGGGTGAAATACAGTTGCCACTCAGCGACTGCGGTGTGGTTACACTTGACTACCGTGGAAAGCAGGGTATTGCAACATCTATCGGTCACGCGCCACAGGCCGGTCTTGCCGATCCTGCAAAGGGTTCAGTGCTTGCAGTGTCAGAGGCTCTGACAAACATTGCCCTTGCTCCGCTTGCAAACGGCATCAAGAGTATTTCGCTCAGCGCCAACTGGATGTGGCCTTGCCGCTCACAGGAGGGTGAGGATGCGCGCCTCTACCGTGGTGTCGAAGCACTCAGTGATTTCTGCTGTGCACTCAAGATTAACGTACCAACAGGTAAGGACTCTTTGTCAATGACACAGAAGTACCCCGACGGAACAAAGGTAATCAGCCCGGGAACAGTGATTGTTTCTGCCGGCGGTGAGGTCTCAGATGTTCGCAAGGTGGTATCTCCTGTAATGGTCAACGAACCAAAGAGTGCTTTCTATCATATTGACTTCAGCTTCGACCACTTGCGTCTTGGCGGTTCTGCATTTGCGCAGACACTCAACTGCATTGGTGACGATGTTCCGACAGTTGCCAACCCCGAGTATTTTGCCGAGGCATTCGACGCAGTGCAGAAACTTGTGAATGCAGGCATTGTAATGGCCGGTCACGATATTTCGGCCGGTGGTCTCATCACCACACTGCTCGAGATGTGTTTCGCCAACACAACAGGCGGTATGGAAATCGACCTCAACGGTGTTGTTGAAAAGGATATCGTAAAGCTGTTGTTTGCCGAGAACCCGGCGTTGGTAATCCAGGTTGCCGACAAGGACAAGTGCCGCATGCAGGAGATTCTTGACGAGGCGGGTATCTGCTTCGTGAAGATTGGTACTCCTTGCGAGAAACGCCACATTGCTGTTGCCAAGGACAAGCGCACACGCCTGTTCGATATCGACCACTACCGCGATGTATGGTACGACAGCTCATATCTCATGGATCTTAAGCAGAGCTTCAACGGCTGTGCAAGCGAACGACTTAAGAACTACAAGAACCAGCCTTTGCGTTTCCGCTTGCCTTCACGCTTCAGCGGTATGCTGAAGGATTACGGCATGTCGGCCGACCGTCGCGAGAAGTCGGGCGTTCGTGCGGCGATCATCCGCGAGAAGGGTACAAACGGCGAGCGTGAGATGGCATACGCAATGCACCTTGCAGGCTTCGATGTCAAGGATGTTACAATGACCGACCTTATCAGCGGCCGTGAGACACTCGACGAGGTGAACTTCATCGTCTTCTGCGGTGGTTTCTCTAACTCCGACGTTCTTGGTTCTGCCAAGGGTTGGGCCGGTGGTTTCCTCTTCAATCCAAAGGCGAAGGCAGCTCTCGACCGCTTCTATCAGCGCGAGGATACATTGTCACTAGGTATCTGTAACGGTTGCCAGCTGATGATGGAGCTTAACCTCATCAACCCCGAGTTCGAGGAGCGTGGCCGCATGTTGCACAATAACTCACACAAGTTCGAGTCATCGTTCGTGGGCGTGAATATTCCTGAGAACAACAGCGTTCTCTTCGGTTCGCTCTCTAACAGCCGTCTTGGTGTATGGGTTGCTCACGGCGAGGGTAAGTTCTCACTTCCATACGATGCCGAGAAGTACAATATCGTGGCGCAGTATGCATACGAGGGCTATCCTGCGAACCCCAACGGCTCAGATTACAATGTTGCAGCCCTTGCAAGTGCAAACGGCCGTCACGTTGCAATGATGCCTCACCCTGAGCGTGCAATCTTCCCATGGCAGTGTGCTACATATCCGGCTAACCGTTTGGCTGATGATGTTACACCATGGATTGAGATCTTCCGCAACGCATACAATTGGGTGGCAGAAAAGGTTAAGTAATAGAATAGAATTGTAGGGGCAGGGTCTGCCTGCCCTTCTATAAATAAATACATTCAGGGGCAGGCTATAGCCTGTCCCTGAGTCTTTGAACAGAACATATGCCAACCTCTCTTTTTAAACTCTTTACAACATTCTTCCGCATTGGGCTCTTTACCTTTGGCGGCGGATATGCCATGATACCGCTCATTGAGAGCGATGTGGTTGAACGTAACCGCTGGGTCGAGAAGAGCGATTTTGTGGATTTGCTTGCCGTGGCACAGTCGGCACCTGGCGTGTTTGCCGTCAATATGGCGGTATTCATAGGCTACAGGTTGCGCGGTGTGCCGGGTGCATTGGCTGCATCATTCGGCTGTGTGTTGCCTTCGGTGGTTATAATACTGCTCATAGCGCTCTTTTTCCGCCAGTTCCGCCACATCGAGGTGGTGAACAACGTTTTCAAAGGGTTGCGTCCTGCGGTGGTGGCACTCATTGCCGTGCCAGTGTTCAATGTAGCAAAGAGTGCAAAGGTGGGGTGGACAATGGCTTGGATTCCTGTATTGTCGGCACTGCTTATTGTGGCATTCGGCGTTTCGCCTATATATGTGATAATTGCAGCGGGCATCGCAGGGTTTGTATATGGCAAAGTGAAAGGGGGTGAGGTATGATATTCCTTGAACTTTTCTATACCTTTTTAAAAATAGGTCTCTTCTCTTTCGGTGGAGGCTATGGCATGCTCTCTGTTATTCAGGGTGAGGTGGTTACGCGCCATGCATGGCTCACGGCTGCCGAGTTTACCGATATTGTGGCGGTTAGCCAGATGACACCGGGTCCCATTGGCATAAATTCGGCAACATATGTAGGCTATACGGCCGTGCTGAATGCGACGGGTAACGGTGGGTTGGCTGTGCTGGGCTCTTTGGCAGCATCGTTGGCGGTGATGCTTCCCTCGATTGTGCTCATGCTTATTGTGAGCCGTTTCTTCATGAAGTACAGCAAGCACAGGAATGTAGAGGCGGTCTTCCGTCTGTTGCGCCCTGCTGTGGTGGGCTTGATAGCTTCGGCTGCGCTGCTGCTGATGACCGAGGAGAACTTCGGCTCGCCAACAGAGACCCCCTTGCAGTTCGGGGTGAGTGTTGCGCTGTTTGTGGCTGCATTCGTCGCAATGAAATTCTTCAAGGTAAGTCCAATTCTAATTCTTATCCTTGCCGGTGTGTTCGGCGGGGTGTTCTATGGGCTGGTATAATAAAACTTACCCCAAAAGATACACAGAGTATTTCCCCAATGCTTTTTTCAGCAAGGCTACGATGCTCCATGAGCAAGCAAGTATGACGAGTGCAGAGAACGGGATGCGTAGTGGTGCAGGAATCTGCATCCACTCACCGAGGTCATGTCCCAAGCCTGTGAAGAAGTAGTGTATCATGTAGATTCCGAATCCACATGCGGTAAGTCTTGACAGCCATACGGCAATACGTGACCTGGGGGTAATCTTTACACGGCAAATCATAATGAAGCATGCGATAGTCATCATTGCTACATTGGGGGTGTTGTATGTCCAGAATAACTCCACTTGCTCCGGTGTCTTGTCGGGTAATCCCATGATGTATGAATATCCGTTATATGTGATGAGAAAACCGCCGACCAGCAGAGGTATTGCGACAGATAATGTTTTTGTGAGATTCCAACGGATGTAATGTTGTATGTAATGCCCCAAAAGTAGATATCCGCTGAATCCGGCGAAGTTATAGAATAGACCGAATGAGTTCCATTCACAAGTACCGAATGCGTAATGGCTTACATATTCATTGAAATATGGGAGAAATGTACTTAATCCCCATATTATAAGGAATATCTCTTTTTGACGTTTTCCGGCATGTTCAATCCATGCCGAGAATATGGGCAAATATAGGTAGAGACCAATCAGCATATATATGTACCACATGTGGCAGGCGATGAAACTGAATGTGTATGGTATCTGCGCAACGCGTACGAGTCCGTCTTTCAGGACTTGACTGTCGCTTTCGGCCCAACTGAACAGTTTGACGACCACGCTACTGTCCATGCCCAACAGCCCCGTAATCCACGGTGTGAGGTAGTAGATGGTTGACCATATTAGAAAAGGAAACAGTACACGTGGAATGCGTTTCTTGTAGAATGCCTCCATGCTTCCTTTCACGGGTAATGATAGCACACCTGTTAGCATGACAAATAATGGAACGCATGGACGTACCAATGATCCGTAACGCATAGCCCATAGTGTGAGCTCTGGATCTACAGATGTACTTGTTGAGGCATAGGCCGCCGATGCGTAGAACGGGTCGGCTGCATGACAGCAAAGTAGCATGAAGAAAGCGAGCAGGCGAAGTGCATCGCACCATACCAAACGGTTGTTCTGAATCATTGTATCGTGTTCTTTCCAGCGAAAGGTGTTGTGAAATTTTGGATGTATCTCGTTTTATTTGATATATATGCTATATCAACTTATCTTTCAGAAATTGTCCTGTGTATGACTCTTTACATTGTGCAACCTCTTCGGGGGTGCCTGCTGCAACCAGGTTGCCGCCCTCTTCACCTCCTTCGGGACCAAGGTCTATGAGGTAGTCGGCGCACTTTATCATGTCCATGTTATGCTCAATTACCACAAGTGAGTGTCCGCGGGCAAGCAGACGCTCGAACGACCTTAGCAGTTTCTTTATGTCATGGAAATGCAATCCTGTGGTAGGCTCGTCAAAAATGAACATGGTGGGGCGGTCGCTTTGTCGGCTCAGATAATATGCGAGTTTGACACGTTGGTTCTCACCGCCCGAAAGGGTCGATGATGACTGTCCCAATTTGATGTATGCAAGTCCTACGTCCTGCAGTGGCTGTAGGTTTTCGGCAATGCGCTTCTGTCCGTGCTCCTGAAAAAAGTTGATAGCATCGCCTACTGTCATTTCAAGTACGTCGTGTATGTTTTTGCCATTGAATTTCACTTCCAATATTTCGTTCTTGAAACGTTTCCCGTGACAGGCTTCACACTCGAGTTTCAAATCGGCCATGAACTGCATTGATACAGTGATTGTACCTTCGCCTTTACACTCCTCGCAGCGGCCTCCGTCGGCATTGAACGAAAAATGCCCCGCACCATAACCCATTTGTTTGGCAAGAGGCTGCTGTGCAAAAAGGTGACGTATGTCGTCATAAACCTTGAGGTATGTGACAGGGTTCGAACGTGATGACTTTCCAATAGGGTTCTGGTCAATGAACTCCACACCGCACAATTGCTTGAGTGCTCCCTCAACGGCCACACACTGTCCGGGAGCATCACATACATTACCAAAATGGCGCATGAGTGAACGGTAAAGGATGTTGCGCACAAGGGTCGACTTTCCTGAGCCGCTGACACCGCTCACAACGGTGAACGTGCTGAGCGGAATCTCTACATCAATGCCTTTGAGGTTGTTCTCGCGGGCGCCTTTAATAGTTATCCTATTGTTCGATGTGCGGCGATGAGCGGGCACGTCTATAGTCTCCTCGCCAAGCAGGTATTTCAACGTGTAGCTGTTGCTGCCGGGAGCAATGTCGGCGAGGTCGCCATAATAAACGATGTTGCCGCCATATGAACCTGCTTTGGGGCCAACATCGATAATGTAGTCGGCAGCACGGATAATCTCTTCGTCATGCTCAACCACAACAACTGTGTTGCCCAGATCGCGTAGACGGTAGAGTACGTTTATAAGACGGTCGGTATCGCGGCTGTGTAGTCCTATACTCGGTTCGTCAAGGATATATAGCGAACCTACCAATGCGCTGCCAAGCGAGGTTACAAGGTTTATGCGCTGGCTTTCGCCGCCCGACAAAGTGTTGCTCAGACGGTTTAGGGTGAGGTATCCAAGACCTACATCCAACAGGCAGTCGACACGGCTGCGTATCTCGGTGAGTATGCGCTTGGCAACAGCTGCGTCGTGCTCGTCGAGTACAAGGTTGTCGAAGAAATCCTTCAGCTTGGTCACCGGCATCTCAATGAGCTCGGTGATGCTCGTACCGCCAACCTTTACGTACGAAGCTTCCTTCTTCAATCTTGTGCCACGACATGTGGGACATATTGGCTTGCCACGGTAGCGTGCAAGCATTACGCGGTACTGTATCTTGTACTGGTTGGCCTTGACCATGTTGAAGAAGTTGTCGATGCAGATACCTTCTTCGTATTCCTCAATCCATGGGCCTTTGTGCCACAAATAGTCCTTCTGCTCCTGTGTAAGGTTGTAATATGGTTCAAAGATTGGGAAATCGTCCTGTGGCGCGCGGCGGCAGAACTCGGTCTTCCATTCGCCCATCTTGTCGCCTCGCCAGCAGAAGACTGCTCCGTCGTACACGCTCAGTGTCTTGTTGGGGATTACAAGGTCTTCGTCGATGCCCACAATGCGGCCGAATCCCTCGCAGTCGGGGCAGGCACCTATAGGGGAGTTGAAAGAGAACATCTGCTCTGTGGGTTCCTCGAACTCAATGCCGTCTGCCTCAAAGCGTATGCTGAAACTGTGCGGCTCTTCCTCGTCCATGAACTGCATTAAACAGGTACCGTTGCCTTCATAAAAAGCGGTCTCGGCCGAGTCGAGCAGGCGGCCGATGGATTCTTTGCTGTCGTTTACCGCAAGACGGTCGATGAGCAGGGTGGGCTTGTCGCCCTTCTTTGGTGTGTACTCCTCAATGTGTATAATATCCTTGCCAAGTGCCACACGTGTAAAACCCTGCTGCAGATATATCTGCAGCTGCTCTTCCAGTGTGCGTCCTTTACGTTTTGGTATGGGGGCAAGCAGCAGGAATCGTGTGCCTGCGGGGCGGCTGAGCATGCAGGTGACAAGGTCCTCGGGGGTGTCCTTCTTCACAAGCCTGCCGCTCACGGGGGAGTAGGTCTTGCCAATGCGTGCATATAGCAATTTGAGATATTCATAAATTTCGGTCGATGTGCCCACTGTGGAGCGCGGGTTGCGGTTGTTTACCTTCTGCTCAATGGCAATGGCAGGCGGGATGCCCTTGATGAAGTCGCACTCGGGCTTGTTCATCTGTCCAAGGAACTGGCGGGCGTATGACGAGAGTGATTCTACATAGCGGCGCTGTCCTTCGGCATAAAGGGTATCAAAGGCCAGGGATGACTTGCCCGAGCCCGAGAGTCCGGTGATGACAACGAACTTGCCACGCGGGATTTCTACGTCAACATTCTTAAGGTTGTTGACGCGTGCGCCTTTGATTATGATGTTCTTGCTGTTCTCTTTCATATTCTCTGCCATAAATCAATCTTGCGAATTTACAAAAAAAACAGTCATGTTGCAGCTGTTTGTGAAAAATAGATGACAATGTTGTGTTAATTGATATAAGAAATCGTTTAAATATCCTAAATCCGATATTTTTTGGTTATATTCGCACTTCAAAACAATTACATTATTAAATATTATATATGCGACTGAAATATCTATCATTTTTGATGTTGGTGTTTCTGCTTGTCTCTTGTGCAAGCAAGAAAAATGTCCAAACCACTGTTGACATGTATCCCAAACGCGAGTTCCGCGGTGCCTGGATTCAGGCTGTGAACGGACAGTTCACCGGAATGAGTGAGCAAGAGATGAAGATTTATCTCACACAGATGCTTGATAATTTACAGAAGGTGAATGTGAATGCGGTAATCTTCCAGGTGCGTGTGGAGGGTGATGCTCTCTATGCGTCGCGTTATGAGCCGTGGAGCCGCTTTTTGACAGGCGTTCAGGGAAAATCACCCGGTTGGGACCCGCTTGCTTTTATGGTCGATGAGTGCCACAAACGCAATATGGAACTCCACGCGTGGATAAACCCTTATCGTGCACGCACAAAGGGAACAGCAAAGGTGGCGGCTAACCACCAGAGCGCAAAGAACCCCGAGAACTTTATAAAGTATGAAGGACAGCTGTATTTCAACCCTTCATTGCAGAGTAACCGCGACCATATCTGTGGTATTGTGCGTGATATTCTGTACCGCTATGATGTCGATGGTTTGCATATCGATGACTATTTCTACCCCTATCCTGTAGCCGGCAAAGAGTTTGCCGATGAAAGGTGGTTCAAGGGCAGTGGCGCCAAAGACAAGGATGATTGGAGACGTGAGAATGTCAACCATCTCATTTATCAATTACATCGCACGGTGCGCGAAGTGAAACCATGGGTGAAGTTCGGTGTCTCGCCATTCGGTATCTATCGCAACGAGGGTAGTTGGGAGTTCGGAAGCAAGACAAACGGGTTGCAGTGCTATGACGACCTGTATGCCGATGTCCTTTATTGGATTGAGCAGGGTTGGGTCGATTATTGCATACCACAGGTGTATTGGGAAATAGGCCATAAGGCTGCCGATTATGATACGTTGGTCAAGTGGTGGGCAAAGTATGCCTCAAATCGTCCTCTGTACATCGGGCAGGATGTCCAGCGTACTGTCAAGGCTAAGGATGCAGGCAGTGCCACCGGCAATCAGCAGGCCGAGAAGTACAGGTTGCAACGCGAACAGAATGGCGTGCTTGGCTCATGTTTCTGGGATGCGGCGTCGGCTGCAAACAATGTGAACGGATATCGCGACTATCTGGCAACGGGTATGTTCCGTTATCCGGCATTGATGCCACAATGTGCTTTCATGGATAACAAAGCGCCATCAAAGGTCGATGGTGTCAGGCTCATTGAGGAGAATGGGAAAAATGTGCTCGTGTGGTTGCAGAGCAAGAAGGTGAGCAAGGATGAACTTGATGCTCCTCACCGATATGTCGTATATTGCTTCGAGAAGGGCGAGAAGGTGAATCTTGAGAGTGTAGCGAATATCCGGACGATAACCTCAAAGACATTCTATGAATTGCCAAAGGATATGAAGGGCAAATATACCTTTGTGGTTACCGTGCTCGACCGTTTGCAGAACGAGTCAAAGGGCTACAAGTGTAAGGCAGAACTGTAATATGGTTATGGAGCAACTTGAGATTTTTGAACTGAAGGAAGCCTGCAGCCGTTACGTGGAGCCAATTAACCGTTTGCTTGCGCAGCTGTCGTCGTCGGGTATAAACATTACATTGTCGCAACTGCAACAATTGGTGGAAAGTAGTGCATCTCACCTTTTTCTGGCAAAATACAAGGGCAAGATTGTGGCAATGCTTACGTTGGGCGAGTATCTTGCTCCCACAGGTCGTAAGATGTGGATTGAAGATGTTGTTGTTGATGAAACAGCGCGCGGCTTGTCCATTGGTCGTGCCATGGTTGAACATGCTATTGCCTTTGCACGTGGATTGGGCGATGGGGTGCTGATGCTGACTTCGCGTCCTTCACGTGTTGCGGCCAATGCCCTGTACCGCTCATGTAATTTTGAAAAGAAAGAGACAAATGTCTATAAAATGAATATTTGACATTGAAAAAATCGGTAGCCGTTGCTACCGATTTTTTTTCAATGGTCCTTGGTTATCTGTTTCAGGTTGTTGAGCAGTGCCAGTTGTGCACGATGCTTTGCCATTGCTATTGTACATTGTACACGTTTGGGGTCCATCTCTTCAAGCGGTTTGTTGTTTTTAATGTACTTCCAAATGGCGGGGGCTGCATCAAGTGCGCTGTGTCCGTCTATTACAAGTGCATGGAGTATTGCCTGGTCACGTGGATTCAGCATGTTGAATGCTTCCCTGACAGGGTAGTTGCTGTTCTCTTCTTCATCCTCGACAAAATCAGCCAACTGCTCATATACCATTTGTGACGATGGAACGATAAATTGCTCCTGTTCCTTTTTCTCGGCTATTTTCTTGTGGATGAAATGATTGGTGGTGCAGTAGGCAAGGTAGGTGTACAGGCTTGCGCCGTTCTTGTTCTTCCAATTGCGTATTACAGCCCAATCGTCCTTCGAGAGGAACTCATAGAACTCTCCCCACAGTTCGTTCTCGCTCTCGCAATAACAGATGTTCGATGATATATACCTGAGGAACTGTCTGCATTTTTTTGTAAAGAAGTAGTTGTGCAGTTTTTCGTCGACAGGAGTGGCTGTGAGCCTTTCAATCAGTTCTGCATCGCTCAGCTGTGAATAATTTTCGCCGTTTGTAACCATCTTTCTCCGTTGAATGATACCTGAATAGATGTTTTGCACCATAGAATTAATATCCCTAAATTCGATATGTTATTGCAAATATAATATAAAAGATAGCCGAAATGCTAATTTGTTGTCTTAATAATAACTAAAAGCTCTAAACTTTTTGGACAATGGATTGTTGTTTGTGGGCTTGTTCCAAAAAAACAGCTTATCGGTTCGTATAGAAATCGAATGCTTCAAAAATATCCTCCCTGCTGCATTCCCGCAATACGGGTCGGTTATTGACGCTCAGCAGGCATGTGTTCTGTAGCGACTCAGGCTTCATTCTGCAGAAGATGGTCTCGTACATGTTGCAGTTGAAAGAAAAACGCCGGTGGTTTTCCTGAATATAATGCACGAAAGTGTGCAGGGTTGCGGTGGGGTAATTCTCCAGTATCGCCGAGAGAAATAGTGAACATGTATATGCCGCAGCGGCAATCTCCTCGAAATTGTCGTTGTGGAATGCTTTGAATGCAGTAGCGAATGGCTCACCGAATCCTAGCGGTGGCGGAGTGCCGACAATTCTTTCAAAAGCCCGGTCTATGTGCATATTCTCTGTGTCAGTTGCCATCTCTGCAAAAATAAGTTTCACAAAAATAGTGCATGGAGTGTAAAAAACGGAGGTTTGTACAGTTTTTATTTTATTTTGACTGAACTTTGCAAAATATATTTAAACTTTCAGTTAAATATATAGTCTTATTTAAAGTACGAAAACGGATTTATAAAGAAAGATATATGAGAAAAGGTTTATTGTTTATGATGTTGATTCTTTCGTCTGTTGCGTTTGCGCAGAAGAAGGATGGAACACTCTCGGCCGAGGTATATAACAAAGAGACCGGTGAGGCTATGACCTCTGCAATCCTTCAGTTGTATTCTTTGCCCGACTCTGTCTTTAAGGTTGGAGCGCCAAGTGATTTTGACGGTAAAATAAATGTCAAGGTACAGCCCGGTAAGTATTATGCAAAAATCTCTTATGTGGGTTGTAAGACATTTGAAAAAGATGTGACCATTGATGCTGGAAAAGAGTTGGCTCTTGGACGTATTGACCTGCAACCCAGTGGCAAGCTGCTTGACGACGTTGTTGTCAGCGAGGAGGTTCCACCTGTTGTGGCAGCCGAGGATACATTAGTGTTCAACACTGCAGCATTCCGTGTGCCCGAGGGCTCTATGCTTGAGGAACTTATCAAGAAGTATCCGGGTGTGGATATTGCCGAGGACGGTACCATAAAGATTAACGGCAAGACTGTGAACCGTATTCTTATGAAGGGTAAGGATTTCTTTGGTACCGACAAGGATATGGCCCTGAAGAATATATCTGTGGATGCTGTGGATAAAGTGAAGTTCTATGACAAGAAGAGTGATTTCTCACGTATCACAGGTATTGACGACGGAGAGGAGGAGACTGTGCTCGACCTGCAGATGAAGAAGGGTGTTGCCGATGGTTTCTTCTCTAATACCGATGCCGGTGGCGGTGCCGATTTCAGCGCCGAGCACCTGCTTTATCGCTTACGCAACACTACAAGCTACTACAACGACGATGCGCAGTATACCCTTGTACTGTCGGCAAACAATGTAGGTGATCAGGGCTTTTCCGATGGACGGGGCCGTGGCTTCGGTGGTTTTGGTGGCGGCGGAATCTCATCGCCCAAGCGTGCCGGTTTCAACTTTGCATACGAGAATGATAAGATTGAGTTTGGCGGTAACGTGCGCGGCGACCATGTGAGCAACGACGTAAAGAACTGGACATCTACCGAGACATTCATGCCGCAGATTGGCCGTAACCAATTCTCCAACAGCCGCAGTGAGGGCCTGAGTGGCAGGATGAACCTGAATGCCAATTTCCGCTTTGAGTGGAAACCCGATACAATGACAAATATTATCCTCACCCCAACTGTCAGCTATTCAAACAATGACTCATGGAACGAGAGCCACTCGGCAACATTCAACGAGAATCCCTTTGATTATGAGAAGGATTACGCCAAGGAGTTCTACGGAGATGTGTCGGAGGCGTTGGATAGCATTGCGGTGAATGAAAACTCCAACAAGTCGCTCACAATGGGTGAAAACTTCTCGACGAACGCGAGGTTGCAGGTGAACCGCAGACTCAACAAACCAGGACGTAACGTTACACTCAGGGGTAACTACTCTTACTCATACAGCGAGAGCGAGAGTTTCTCATTGAATAACGTCAACTATTTTCAGGTTGCAGGCATGGCTACAAGGCAGCAGCGCTATTCGGCCACTCCCGGTAAGAACTGGAGCTACAATGTGAACCTCAGCTATACCGAACCTTTGCTCAAGAACCTATTCCTACAGCTCAGCTACAGCTACAACCAGAGCTACAACAATAGCGACCGTGCTACATACAGGTTCGACGAGTTGGCCGATTATATACTTGAGGTGAGCCCCGACTTTACACGCCCTACATTACCTGCCGATTTGGCGCCTTACCTTGACAATGATTTGAGCCGCTATTCAACCTACCGCACGCAGCGTCACGAGGCAGGTGCCACATTCAGATATGTGACAGAGAAGATGAACTTGAATGCCGGCGTGACATGGTTGCCACAGATGACGGAACTTGACTATAAATATCAGGGTATCGACACTCTGTTTACCCGAAAGGTGCTTGATTATGTGTCGCCTAACATACGTTTCCGCTACAAGTGGTCAAAACAGACAACATTGAATGTTCGCTACCGTGGTTCTACATCGCAGCCATCGATGACCGACCTCATTGACATTACCGATGACTCCAACCCATTGAACATAACAAAGGGTAATCCGGGATTGAAGCCTTCATTCTCAAACAATGTGAATGCAAATTTCAGTACTTATAATACCGAGGTACAACGTGGAATAAATGTTTTTGCATCATATTCAAATACAATAAATGCCATTACTAGAAAGGCAACCTATGACGAGGCCACTGGTGCTACAACAACACAGCCCGAGAATATAAACGGTAACTGGAACGTGAATGGAGGATTTGTTTTCAACTCGGCAATTCCGGCGAATACAAAGTTTACCTACAGTACATTTACCGATGGCGGTTACTCCGAGAGGGTCTCTTATATTAGCATGCAGGGTGTACAGGGTAGTGTAAGGAGCATTGCAAAGACAGTGAATGTGAGTGAACGTCTGACAGCAAACTACCGTGCCGACAACTTTGACATCTCACTCAACGGTTTCGTGCGTTACTCACATTCGAAGTCAACAGCGCAGCCTGAGGACAAGATGAACGTGTTCAATTTCTCTTATGGCCCAAGCGTGAACTACACATTGCCTTGGTATAACATCAAGATTTCAACCAATTTGTCAATGAGCAGCCGCCGTGGTTACAGTGACCCCAATGCGAACACCGATGAACTGCTTTGGAACGCACAGCTCTCGGCAAGTTTCTTACCAAAGAATGCATTGACAATCTCAGTGCAACTGTTCGATATCCTGCAGCAGCAGAGCAATATCAGCCGAGTTGTAGAGGCTCTCTACCGCAGGGATTCAGAGAGCAATGCCATATACAGTTACGGTATGCTGAACCTCTCCTATAAGTTCAACAACACCGGTGGTAATGAAAAGAAAGGTAAAGGTGCGCGCGAATATGGAATGCCGGGAATGCCCCCTGCAGGTATGAGACCGCCGATGATGTAAAATCAGAATTGTGAATATAGACAAAATAGCATCGCCTGTCAGCGATGCTATTTTGTGTTGGTATTTTCCGTTTCCCTTTTAATCACACTTTGCGTGTGTTTGAACCTCGGCTGCATTCGCCGAAAGTAAGCTTTGCGTTTCGCCCGTTAGCACGAGCTTTCACCTTTCCGTTTTCCGTTTAAAATAGAATCTCCCAACTATTGGTGATTGTTACCACAAGGATGTATATGCCATAGACAACCTTTATACCGGTTGTGAGCATGAAGGCTACGAATGACATTGCAGCTACTTTCAGTGCTTTCGATGATGGAGTCTTGGCTATGAGTTCTCCAATATATGCACCGAGGAAAGGACCCAACAAAATGCCCGGTATGCCAAGGAATAGACCTACTACAAGACCTATGGTAGTTCCCCAGGTGCCATATTTTGTACCACCCGATTTCTTCGCAAACCATACAGGTGCAACATAATCGAGTAAGGTGATGACACCGGCAAGTATACCGCAGATTACTACAGAGGTCGTGGTTATGTCGCTCCCGTTGCAGAAAATGAGCAGAATCATTGCTACAAAACTGACGGGTGTGCCGGGTAGACCGGGAAGTACAGCTCCAATAACACCTACGAGGGCGCACAGGAGCGCAAGGATAATAAGCAGAATGTCCATGTTTTTTTGTTTCTTCGTTTTTTATATTCTATCTGTTGCAAAGTTAATGCATAATTGTTTAATAAAACCCAATATTGACTTTTTTAACCGGTAAATGACTATCTTCGCAAAGAAAATACCATATACTATGATTAAGGATATTGTTTTTGATTTCGGTGGAGTGTTGACCACAATAGATACAGAGAGAGCACTGGCTCGTTTCAAGACTTTAGGATTGGCTAATCCCGCTGATTATATTAATTCTTATTGCCAGAAAGGGCCTTTCTTTGCTCTTGAGAACGGAGATATTGATGCAGCTGAATTCTGCAGACAATTGGGGGAACTATGTCAAAGGGATATCAGTTATGACGATGCAAAGTTTGCATGGTGTGGTTTCATAACCAGGGTTCATGTCGATTTTCTTGAGTTTCTGCAGCAGTTGCGTCCGGGGTATCGCCTTTCGGTGTTGAGCAATACCAATCCATTTATTCAAGGTTGGGCACGCACCCCGCAGTTCACTCCTTGCGGCAAATCGCTCGATGACTATTTCGATAACCTGTTTCTTAGTTATTGTATGGGGTGTTCAAAACCCGGTGAGGATATATACCGCAAAATGCTTTCCGATGGTTCAATGGTTGCCGGTGAGACTTTGTTTATTGATGACAGTGGCAAGAATCTTGAGACTGCTGCGAATTTGGGTATAAGAACCTTGAAGGTTGTGAACGGTGAGGATTGGCGCGAGAAGTTACTTGAATTTCTTGAAGTGTCGGAATGAATGCTCGTTGAAATCCACTCATGCAGGTGTGTTAATCCCTTTATGTGTTAAAAGAAACTAAATTACTTTTAAAAAGTTTCTTAATGTTTATCTTCGCGAAAGATATTCAGGTGAATGGACTGGAATACTTCATTTGCAATGGGCGTTTTATATTGGTTATATTGGATAGTTGTTGTATCCGTTATAATCAGAGTGGTGCTTAGGAATCACGATACCGTAAAGACACTTGCGTGGATTATGGTATTTGTCTTCATACCTTTTTTTGGCCTATTGCTTTACTTCTTTTTCGGGCGCAATACACGCAAGAAAAGGATGGCCGGCAAGCGTCTGATGTCGCAGATAAAGCAACGCGGCGCATTTTGGCCTATGAGCCGTGTCAAGGGTGAAATACCGGATGAATATCAGGCTCTTGCCACGTTCTTTGAGAATGCTTCGTCGGCATCACTCTTGCCTTTTGATGGTGCCGATGTCATATCTGATACACATCTGTTTGCCGAACGTCTTTTCGAGATGATACATTCGGCCGAAAAACACATACATCTGCAGTTCTATATTATAGAAGACGATGATTTTGGGCGTCGTCTTCGCGATGCTCTTGTGGAAAAGGCAAGGCAGGGTGTGGAGGTCAGGCTTATATATGACAGTGTAGGCTGTTGGAAAGTGCGCGGGAAGTTTTTCGACAGCATGCGTTCTGCAGGTGTACAAGTAGAGGAGTTTCTTAAAATCTATTTCCCGCTTCTGTCGAACAGGGTAAATTATCGCAATCACAGGAAAGTGGTAGTGGTGGACGGCATAGTGGGCATGGTCGGTGGTTGTAACATTGCCGACCGATATCTCCATGGTGTGAACGGTGGCTGTTGGCGGGACACGATGCTTTTGTTGCGTGGGGCAGCTGTCAATGGACTGCAGGTTGCATTCGCCATCGACTGGTATTTCGCAAATCGCATGCTGATAAAAGGAGAACGTTATTTCCCTGTTATCGGCAGTGGTGGCAAATCCTATGTTCAAGTGGTTACATCCAATCCGGTAGGTGATGTGAGGGCTATTGTTGCCGGATATATGAAGATATTGTCTCTTGCGAAAAGCCATGTATATCTGCAGACTCCGTATTTCATGCCCGATGAGGCCTTTTTGCAAGTTTTGAAGAACAGTGCGATGTCGGGTGTGGATGTGAGGCTGATGATTCCCGAACATTCGGACAGTGTTGTGGCCGATTTTGCTGCAATGTCACATCTTGGTTCTTTACTCGATTCCGGCGTCAAGGTCTATCTTTATCGTGGTGGAATGTTGCATGCAAAGACAATCGTGTGCGACGGCAATCTTTCGTCGATAGGTTCAACGAATCTCGATTCAAGGAGCTTTTTCTATAATTTTGAAGTTGGCGCTTTTGTGTATGACAAGGGGGTTGCAGCGAAGATGCAGAAAGCGTTCCTGAATGACATGAAACAATGCCGCAGACTTACGTTGAACGAGTATCGCCGACGCTCCGTATATAGACGCTGCGCCGAATCGTTCATAAAATTATTTTCTCCGTTGCTGTGATTGGGATAGGGAGTGTTGCACGGTGGTTGTTTATAGTGCATCAAGTTCCATCTTAATGCCAAGCAGTTCGTTCTTTATGGCTGTGAGGCGGTCTATGACATTACTATTGGTCTCGGCTGTCACTTTACCGGCTCCATTCTTCAATTGCTTTTTTGCACCTGCAAGGGTTAGCTTGCAATCCCTTACAAGGTGGCAGATGGTACGCAAGGTGTTTATGTCATTTTTGGTGTAGCGGCGCACACCATTCGCACCTTTGTATGGCGATACCTGTGGAAACACGCTCTCCCAATAACGGAGTGTGGTTTCTGTTACCGACAATTCCTTTGCCACTTCCTTGATGGAGTAGTACATCTTGAGGTCCTTATTGGTGTTGAGTGCCATATCAATCGTATATTTTTCCGTGGTTCTCGGCCATTTGGAGCATCTGGTCATATCCATCAGCGTCCAAATCCATAAAGTAGTAGTTGATCGGGTTTACATGATTGCCCTTGACGATAACCTCGTAATGAAGGTGAGGACCGGTGCTCTTGCCCGAGTTGCCGCTGAGTGCAATCTGCTCGCCACGTACAACCTGCTGTCCCTTCTTGACAAGGAACTTCTTGTCGAGCAGGTGGGCATAGAGTGTCTTGTAACCATATCCGTGGTCAATGACTACCGTGTATCCATAACCCGACATCCACTTGGCACTCTCTATCACGCCATCGGCTGTGGCATATACAGGTGTCTTCTTGTCGCATGAGAAGTCCATGCCTTTGTGGAACGTGCGTACGTTGTAAACGGGGTCAATCCTGTATCCGTAACCCGATGCAGTGCGTTTGAGGTCGCGGTTTGCAATGGGCTGTATGGCCGGTGTGTGGCGCAGACGTATCTTTGAATCTTTGTCAAGGGTAACAATCTCGTCGAACGATTTTATCTGCATGTAAAGCTGCTTCTCGAGCAAGTCAATCTTCTGAGTTGTTTCGACAAGCAGTTCCGAGTTGTCCATCTTCAGCAATTCGTCGTAGCGGTTGGTTCCGCCATATCCGGCATTCCTTACATCGGCCGAAATCGGTTCTGCATCAAGCATCACCCTGTACAGGTTGTCGTCGCGTTGTTGTATTTCCAGCAGAACAAGTGTGGCGTCATCAAGGCGCTTGGAGAGAATGCGGTATTGTGCAAGAATCTGTGAATTCTCGTTCTCCAACTCTTCGACAGATGGTTTGTCTATTAAAAAATGGAACAGCAGGAATGTTCCGGCACCGAGTACTATGAAAAACAACGCACGGCGAAGACCTGTGAAAAACCTTTGCGCAGGATTGGGAATTACAGGCTCATAAGTTTTAGTGTCGGGGTTGAATATGTAGTACTTCTTTCGCATTGCTCTTTATTATTATGGCAAAAATAGTAAAATGTTCAATTTTCTCCAAATATAATCCGTTCAAAGCGTGCTTTGTGGATAAAGATGAATTGTTGAGATCAATATTATTTGTACTTACTGCATTTATTTTGCCAAAATGTTGTAAATTTGCGCTGTTTATGCGTATGCGTGCATGTTGCCTGCGCGTGAATATAAAGTTACAGGAAAAATTAAAGAAAGTAAATATGCTCACATCTAAAGAAATCAGAGAATCATTCAAAAAGTTTTTTGAAGAGAAGGGTCACCTTATCGTTCCTTCGGCACCAATGGTTGTGAAGGACGACCCGACACTTATGTTTACCAATGCAGGTATGAACCAGTTCAAGGATATCATTCTTGGCAATGCTCCCGCAAAGAGCAAGCGTGTAGCCGACTCGCAGAAATGTCTTCGCGTAAGCGGTAAGCATGACGACCTTGAGGAGGTAGGGCACGATACATATCACCTCACAATGTGCGAGATGCGCGGAAACTGGTCTTTGGGCGACTACTTCAAAGAAGATGCCATCAACTGGGCGTGGGAGTATCTGACACAGGTTGTAAAGCTTGACCCGGAGCGCATGTATGCGACAGTGTTCGAGGGTTGCGAGTCCGAGGGACTTGAGCGCGACAACGAGGCTGCTGCGATATGGGCAAAGCACCTGCCTGCCGAGCGTATCATCAACGGTAACCACAAGGATAACTTCTGGGAAATGGGTGACACAGGTCCTTGCGGCCCATGTTCCGAGATTCATATCGATCTCCGCAGCGACGAGGAGAGAGCAAAAGTCAGTGGCCGTGACCTTGTGAACGCTTCACATCCGCAGGTTATTGAAATATGGAACCTTGTGTTCATGCAGTATAACCGTATGGCCGATGGTCATCTCGAGGAACTCCCGGCCAAAGTCATCGATACCGGTATGGGTTTCGAGCGTCTTTGCATGGCACTCCAGGGCAAGCAGTCTAACTATGATACAGATGTTTTCCAACCAATCATCAAAGCTATCGGCGAAATCTCGGGCAAGGTCTACGGCGATGATGCGCAAGTAGATGTTGCAATGCGCGTTATAGCCGACCACATACGTACAATCTCATTCTCAATCACCGATGGTCAGCTCCCGTCAAATGCAAAGGCCGGTTATGTAATCCGCCGCATCCTGCGCCGTGCAGTGCGTTATGGCTACACATTCCTTGGCCAGAAACAGGCTTTCATGTACAAGCTTGTACCTGCACTCATTGAAAACATGGGTGATGCTTATCCCGAACTTAAACAGCAGCAGGAACTTGTTACAAAGGTGATGAAGGAGGAGGAGGATTCATTCCTCCGTACTCTGGAGACCGGTATGGGCATGCTCGACAAGATCATTGCAACAGCAAAGGCTGCCGGCAACGGCGAAATCAGTGGTGTTGAGGCGTTTACACTATACGACACATTCGGTTTTCCAATTGACCTTACACAGCTTATACTCCGTGAGAGCAACCTCACAGTGAACATGGAGCAATTCGATGAGGAGATGCAGAAGCAGAAGTCACGTGCCCGCAATGCCGCTGCCGTTGAGAATGGCGACTGGGTTACCGTGAGCGAAGGCGAGAGTGTGTTCGTGGGTTATGACAATACCGAGTGTACTACATCTATCCTACGTTATCGCCAGACAAAGCAGAAGAACCAGACATTCTACCAGATTGTGCTCAAGGAGACTCCTTTCTATGCCGAGAGCGGTGGTCAGGTAGGTGATACCGGTTACCTTGTGTGCGGCGATGAGCGCATTGAAGTCGTTGATACAAAGAAGGAGAACAATCTTCCAATCCATATAACAAAGCAGTTGCCGGCAGACCCTACAGCAGAGTTTGTTGCCGAGGTTGACAAGGCTAAACGTGCAGCTTGTGCTGCTAACCACTCATGTACACACTTGCTTGACCAGGCACTGCGTCAGGTACTCGGTACCCATGTTGAGCAGAAGGGCTCACTTGTTACTCCCGATGGTATCCGTTTCGACTTCTCGCACTTCCAGAAGGTGACCGATGAGGAGATTGAGCAGGTTGAGCGTATTGTCAATGCGCGTATCCGCGAGAATATCCCTTTGACCGATTATCGCAATATCCCCATTGAGGAGGCAAAGAAACTTGGTGCCATTGCATTGTTCGGCGAGAAGTATGGCGATCACGTACGTGTTGTACAGTTCGGTTCATCTATCGAGTTCTGTGGCGGTACACATGTTGCAGCCACAGGCAACATCGGTATGGTGAAGATCGTCAGCGAGAGTTCTGTTGCTGCCGGCGTTCGTCGTATCGAGGCTATCACAGGCGAGGCGCTTGAGAACCACAATTATAAGTTGCAGAATCTTTTGAAGGAGATTCAGGCTTTGTTCAACAATGTACCTAATCTCAAGGCAACAATCGTCAAGTCAATTGCCGAGAATGCCGAGCTCAAGAAGGAGATTGAAGTATATGCAAAGGAGAAGGCTGCAATGGTGAAAGCCGATTTGCTCAAGGAAATAAAGGAGTTCAACGGAATGCGTTATATCAGCGCAGTGCTTCCATTGGCGCCTGCAACAGTAAAGGACATTGTCTTTATGCTTCGTCAGGAGCAGGCTGAGAATCTGCTTGTCGTAGTGGGCAGCTTATATAACGAGAAACCACAGCTGACAATCTCAGTCAGCGCTGACCTTGTCGAGAAGGGCTTGAACGCAGGCAAGATTGTCGGCCAGGCTGCACGCGAAATGCAGGGTGGCGGTGGCGGTCAGGCTCACTTCGCCCAGGCTGGCGGTAAAAACCCCGCAGGCGTTACTGCTGCAATAGACAAAGTGTTCGAGATTATCAAGGGATAAATTCTAAAACATGCCTTTAGATAAAGAAATGAGAATCGGATGTGTTCCGATTCTCATTTTGTTATACCTTCCAGTTTACAAGATGCAGTTTCTCGCTTGCACGCGTGAATGCCGTGTATAACCAACGGTAGTAATCGGGTGAAATCATATCTTCACTGATGTAGCCCTGGTCTATGAAAACCCTTTTCCACTCACCGCCCTGTGCCTTGTGACAGGTGACGGCATAGCCATATTTTACCTGCAGTGCATTGTAATAGGGATTCTTGCGTATCTCCTCCATACGCTTTCGCTTTGAACGTATTTCGGGGTAGTCTTCCCATACGGCATTGAACAGGCGCTCGTTCTCCTCTCTTGTCAATGATGGCGATTCACTGGTCAGGGTGTTTAGCATAATCTTCACATCTATCTCACAATCCTCGTAGTCAATAAGGGATAAGGTTACATCGGCAAAACGGAATCCATACAACTCCTCTGTGCCGTGAACGCGTACAATTTCGGCAATGTCGCCATTTGCTATAAAATCTAGTTTCTCGAGTATGGTTTTGTCCTCCTTGCCCAAGTGATCGCGCCAGTAGTAATTGTTCTTCACAATCATCAGCATATCCCCGCGACTGAGTTCTTCCTCGCGGTAGAGGATGCGGCGGCGTATACCTTCATTGTACACGTTGGCACGTTTGTTGGAGCGGCAAAGGATTATCGTTTCATCCATTCCTGCTTTGTTGTAGCTGGTTTCAATGGCCTCAATCAGTTCCTCGCCCTGTACGTTGCATATGTCGCTGAAACCTTTGAGCGTTATTTGTGGCGGGTCGTATGTTTCCTCCTCCTCAATCCTTTGGCGCAGCATTGTGGCGTTGTAGAGGATGCCTGAGTCATTGAGCTGGCGCATTACCTGTTTCAGTTCGACAGCCGTCACGTCAAGGAACATCGAATGTAAATAACCAACTGTCAATGCCGGCGATTCAAGTTCGCCCACAGGTGGCAACTGTGCGCTGTCGCCAAGCAACAGCATGGAGCATCCGCGTCCCGAATACACGAATTCAATCAAGTCGTCCAACAGACCGCCCGAACTGCCGTCATTGGAAATCATTGACGCCTCATCAACAATGAACAATGTATTCTGCGCTCTGTTCTCGCCGAGTGTGAAAGTGGTGTTGTCCATGATGGATTTCTGGCGGTAAATGCATTTGTGGATGGTATGTGCACTTTTCCCTGAATAGGACGAGAAAACCTTTGCGGCGCGCCCTGTAGGTGCCAGCAGTGTAGTCTTTCTTTCAAGTTGCTCCATTGTACGTACGAGTGCCGATATGAGCGTGGTCTTTCCTGTACCGGCATAACCGCACAGCAGGAATACCTTGCGGTCATTGTCCGATAAAATAAAATCTGCCAATGCGGCCAAAGCCGTTTCCTGCTCGGATGTCGGCGTGAAAGGGAAATTTGATTTTATTTGCGATGCTAAATATCTATTTATCACTTGTGTTAACGTTTGTCCAGTTTTTTAAAAAAAAGCAGATTTATGACTGCCGAACAGTTGCTTTTTGTGATTTTTAACACTTTTTTCGCAGTATTGTAACCGGCTATCTGCTTCCCGATTGTAAAAAAGTTATATAAAATAATGTATATTCGTTTTTTTATCTTATTTTTGTGACACGAAAATAATTAAATAAAAAGATATAACAATGAAAAAAGTATTAAATGTAGTTTTGCTTGGCATTGTAGTTGCACTTGTCTATGCAAACTTCAGCAGTGTAAATGCGCCGCTTGATTTTGAAAAGCAGCGTATGGAGCGTGATCAGGTGGTTATCGGTCGCCTTGTTGACATTAGAACAGCTCAGGTTGAGTATCGTGCACAGAATGGCAGATATGCCGCTACTTTTGACGAATTGATTTCTTTCCTTGGTGACAGCATGAAGGTCGTTAACAAGACTTACCTTCTCAACGACAAGCAGTTGGTTACTGTCCGTGATTTCAAGGTTGAGGACACAAAGCCTAAAGATGCCGATGAGATGGAGTTCTCTGAGGATGAGGCCGATCAGATTGTTCTGAACATCATCAACGATGCTAACCCGAAGAACCAGAAGAAGAATGCTGAAAGAATTCAGAAACTCAATGAATTGTCAGTTGATTCAACAATAAATATTGCTGAGTCTTTCCGTCGCGACACAGTTCTTCTTGCTTATGTTGACACACTTTATCACAATCCGAACTTCGACATCCAGCAGTTGAGATACATCCCGTTCAGCAAGGATAGCGTGGGCAACCCTATCGAGTTCTATCTCAAGGCCGACAGTATCCAGGCGAATGCACAGGCAAACCGCAAGGCCGGTGGTTATATCCAGTTGTTCGAGGCACGTGCCGATTTCGTGGATTATCTTACAGGTCTGAACGAGCAAGAACTCAACAACTATCTTTTGCAGGTGGTAACAAATGGTACCGAGTTCCGCGAGGAAGTTCGCTTGGACAAGAACGGTGAGCCTTTGCAGGGCGCTAACGGTATCCTTAAAAGACGTATTCCTTGCCGCAAGGTTGGTGACGCTACCAAGAACAACAACAACGCCGGTAACTGGTAATAAATGACAAAGGATAACAATCAGAACAAAACATTATCCATTCGTATCAGTACGGATGGATTTTGTTTTTGCAGCTATATCCCATCTTTGCCCGATTCGCTCAAGTACTTTTTCCACAAGACCGAAAAAGGTATGACATTAGCGGCCAACTTGCAAAGGGGTATAGAACTGTGTCCGTTCATATCCAAGGACGAGGGATATGAAGTAAAGGTTGTTGTCGAGACCGAAGAGTTCACCACAATTCCTGCCGAATTTGACAACAGACAGGATTACAAGAGTTATTTTCGCCTTTGTTTTCCTAGGAACGATGCACGTGTGGAGATTGTCGCCAACAGACTTAACACCATTGGACTCACGGTCCTGTTCCCTGTGGAAAAGTCTCTTTATGAACGTCTGCAACAACTCGGCGATGTCTCCTATTATTCAACTATAGGCATACTGTTGGGGCTCAT
This sequence comes from Bacteroidaceae bacterium, assembly GCA_045634305.1. Taxonomy (GTDB): domain Bacteria; phylum Bacteroidota; class Bacteroidia; order Bacteroidales; family Bacteroidaceae; genus HGM04593. The sequence continues at coordinate 30,541 of JAZQZZ010000004.1, forward strand.
GTCGGGTAAATCATTGGAGGATGAAAGGTATATGCTTGCCTATTTCCAAGGTGACCTCTCTTTTTTCATCTCAATGCATGAGGGCAAGATGAGGATTGCGAATGCATTCCGTTGCGATAGTGGGCACGACTGCATATATTACCTTTTGAGTATGTGGAAGGAGCAGGGACTGTCACAGGAGGATGACACTCTTTATCTTTGTGGCGATAAGGGAGTGGAACTCAATATGATGACAATAGGGCGCTTTATAAAGAGGTGTAAGCGATTGAATGCTAGCGAAATGTTTCCGTTAACTTTATTGAACAAGATGGAAGGTATTCCTTTCGATTTACAGTCATTGATACTATGCGAGTAATTAGTGGAAAGTATAGGGGCCGTCATTTCGATGTGCCACGTAATTTCAAGGCACGTCCTACTACCGATTTTGCCAAGGAGAATCTTTTCAATATCCTCAACAATATGGTAGATTTCGAGGAAACTGTTGTGCTTGACTTTTTTGCAGGTACGGGCAGCATAAGTCTGGAATTCCTTTCACGCGGCTGCAAGGCCGTGACATCGGTCGAGATGGATGCCATGCATGCGGCACACCTTAAAAAGATGTGTGTTTCACTTGGGGATGAGCTCTGGAGTGTTGTGCGCGATGATGTGTTCCGTTACATCCGCCGTTGTCCTGCAGCTTGTGATCTTGTATTTGCCGATCCGCCATATGCGCTCAAGGAACTCAAGAGCATTCCCGACCTTGTGCTGGAGAGCGGGTTGCTAAAGCCTGGCGGTATGCTTGTCTTTGAACATGGCAAGGATAATGATTTCAGCCAGCATCCATGCTTCTTCCGACACGTTGCCTACGGTAGCGTGAACTTCAGTTTCTTTGAGAAAAAATAATCCACTTGTAAAGATTATTATAATATAAACGGTTGATGCTGTGGCATCAACCGTTTATATTATCCGATACGTGCGATTGTCTTTATGCTGCTCACCTTCTTGAGGTTCTCGCATATGTTCTTTACATCCTGGACATCGTGTACATTTATCCAGAAAGTTCCTTCGAAAATGCCGTTGTTGCTCTCTATGTGCATTTTCTGTATATTGGCATTCAGCTGCTGCGATATGATGGTGGTTATCTGGTGCAGGACGCCCATATCATCTATACCTGTTATCTGGATAGGCACTACAAAGTAGAGCTGTTTGTGCGTCTCCCATGTTGCGGCCAGAATCCTGTCTCCGTGGCTGCTCTTGAGTGTATTTGCTACAGGACAGTTGCGTTTGTGGATAACAATCTGTTTCTGTTCGTTGTAGTAGCCCAATACGTCGTCACCCGGTATCGGATGGCAGCAATCGGCGATGATATAGCCGTTCTTGAGATTGTCGTCTGTAAGGTTGATAGGTGTGCTGCGGTCCAGTTCTTCATATTTCCGGATATTCTTTTCTTCTTCTTTCTTTTTTTCCTTGCTGCTGAATGAGAAAAGTGACTGCAGACTGAACTTTTTGTTGCCTAGCAAGGCATCCTTGTCATCGTTGCCAAGCGTGACGGCTCCTTTGCCAATTGCTGCAAGCAGTTCGTCTCGGTCGTTGAACTTATGGAGTTTCCATAGTTTCTCAATATTACCCGAGTAGTTGCTCAATCCCTCTTTTTCGAGGAAATCGTTGAGTTTCTCTTCGCCCTCTCTCTGCAGTATGCGTTGCTGACGGCGCAGTGCTGCCTGTATTTTGGCGCGTGCCTTGGCTGTGGTAGCAAAGGCAAGCCAACTTTCATCCACGCGTGAAGAGTTGGAGGTCAAGATCTCAACCTGGTCGCCACTCTGCAGCTGGTGGTTCATGGGCACAAGCTTGTGGTTGACTTTGGCACCTATACAATGATTACCAAGGAAGGTGTGGATACTGTATGCAAGGTCGAGTGCCGTACAGTTCTGCGGCATTGTCTTTATATCACCTTTGGGGGTGAATACAAATATCTCTGTCGCGTATAGGTTCAGTTTTATTGTGTCGAGGAAATCTAGGGCGTTGGGCTGTGGGTCGTCAAGTATCTCCTTGATTGTGTGTAGCCAATTCTCAAGCTGGTCGTCGTTTGTGTTGTCGCCTTCGCTCTTGTATTTCCAGTGCGCTGCGATGCCTCTTTCGGCAACCTCATTCATCTTCTCACTACGAATCTGCACCTCAATCCACTCTCCGCGCTGGCTCATGAAGGTTGCGTGCAATGCCTTGTATCCATTGGCACGTGGCTTGCTAACCCAGTCACGTAGACGGTCGGGGTGTGCATTGTACAGTTTTGTGAGTGCAATGTATATCTTGAAACATTCGCTGTTTTCGTCCTCGCCATCGCGTGGAGTGAAGATGATACGTACAGCAAGGATATCGAATATATCCTCAAACGCAACGTGTTTCTTCTGCATTTTGTTCCAGATGGAGTAGGGCGATTTCACGCGTCCTATGATGTGGTACTTTAGTCCCATGGCATCGAGTTGCTCACAGATGGGGTGAGTGAACTCGTTGTACAATATGTCGCGCTCGTTCTGTGTCCTTTCAATTTTCTTTTCTATGCGCGTGTACTCCTCGGGGTGCTCATATTGGAAACTGAGATTTTCAAGTTCGGTCTTTATGCGGCTGAGTCCCAGACGATATGCGATAGGGGCGTAGATGTATAGTGTCTCGCCCGCAATCTTGTATTGCTTGTTCGTCTGCATGAACTTGAGAGTGCGCATATTGTGCAGACGGTCGGCAATCTTGATGAGTATAACGCGTATGTCCTCGCTCATCGTGAGCAGGAGTTTCTTGAAGTTTTCGGCTTGTTGTGATGCGTGTGCGCCGAATACACCACCTGAAATCTTGGTCAGTCCATCGACAATGCCTGCTATCTTGTCGCCGAAGAGGTTGCGTATGTCCTCAATGGTGTAGTCGGTGTCCTCCACGACATCATGTAGCAGTGCTGCGCATATAGATGTTGAGCCAAGGCCAATCTCTTTGCATACGATGAGGGCTACGGCAAGTGGGTGTATTATGTAGGGCTCGCCGCTATGTCGTTTGACGCCGCGGTGTGCCTGACGGGCGAAGTTGAACGCTTTTGTTATGAGTTCAACCTTTTTGCGGTGCTGGGATGCAAGGTATACATCCAGCAACTCCTGGAAAGCCTTGTTTATGAGGGCTTCTTCGTCGATGTTCCTAATATCGTCGTAGCTGTCCATTTTATTACTTGTAAATTTTCAGGTATTTTCCGGCACGTATGTTCGAGTTGCGCATATCATTCCATTTCATGATTTGCTTTACCGAGACTCTGTATTTTATTGCAATAGAGCCAAGTGTCTCGCCACTCTTTATCTTGTGACGTATGAGATTGCCTGCACCATTGTTTTCCTTTGCCTCCTTGAGCATCTTTTCAATGTTGACAGCCGGGAAATATTTGTCTACATTATAATTGTAAATACTGTCCTCGTTCTCGACAAACTTGCTTGTGGTATTGTTCGTGAGACGTAGTATGTATGTCTCGTTCTCGCCCGGGACGATATCCTTCAGGAACTGTGGGTTCAAGGCGCGTATCTCCTCGATGTCGACTCCGCAAACCTCTGCAATCTGCTGAAAGTGCAGATTCCTGTTTACGTGTATGGTATCAGTGGCTATTGGCAGTCCGGGCTCCATTGGAGATATTCCATGGTCTTCGTAATATGTCATTATGTAGCTTGCGGCAATGAAGCCGGGTAGATAGCCGCGTGTTTCACGTGGCAGCCAAGGATATATTTTCCAGAAGTCAGTGCTGCCGCCTGAACGCAATATGGCTTTCTTTACATTACCCGGGCCGCAGTTGTATGCGGCAATGGCGAGTTCCCAACTCTGGAACATGTCGTAGAGGTCTTTTAGGAAGTGCAGGGCTGCGGTGGTTGACTTTGCAGGGTCGAAACGTTCGTCGATGTAGTTATTGGCCTTCAGTCCATAGAGCTTGCCTGTTGAAAACATGAACTGCCACAATCCTTTAGCACCCGCTCTTGATGTGGCTTTGGGATTGAAGGCCGACTCGATGATTGGCAGGTATTTCAGTTCGCGGGGGACACCAATGCGGTCAATCTCCTCTTCAATGAGAGGGAAATAGTACTCTGAGATTCCAAGCAGATATGAGACCTGTGAGCGTCCGTTCTTTGTATAGCGGTCTATGCATGAACGCACCATGTTGTTGTATGGCATCCTCACAATGGTCGGCAACGCTGCAAGGCGTTTTGCATACATGGTATCAGTTATTGCATTGTTTTTCCACTCCTCGCTGCTGCTGTCGGGTTTGTTGAGCATGTTGCGGGCTTGCCAACTGTTTAGCAGGTTGTCAATGTTGGCATTCATGCTCTCCGGGATTTCAAAAGTGTATCCGTTGCCGGTCATTGTGTCGAGGTCAATCTCGTATTTCACATTAGTGGCGATAGAAGCCGGTGCCGTGTATTCTGTCCACAGTTCTTTTCTTGTCCCGTCATTTGTCGGAGCTTCCTCTTTCTGTGCATTTTTGAAAAGAGTACACGATTGGAGTGTGGCAAGAATAGCAGATATTATAAATATAATCTTTAAGTTCTTCATAGCGTTTAAAAACTGATGTTGCAATTGAAACCGTAATAATCCTTGCCGTATAGCTGTCGACTATCTATTATTTGTGGTTCTATGCTCAGGTGTATATCCTCGCTTATGTCAAAGTTAGACAATTGCGCATCCACGTAGGCATCGACAACAGAAAGTGCATATACTCCGATGAATGAGAATATACTCAAGTCACGCCAACGGCGGTAGCGGTCCTTTCTCTTCTTGAACAGATCCTTCAGGTACTCCTTGTTGCCCTCGTAGTCATATCCGGGACGGAAGAAATCCTTGTAGGAGTTGGTATTGGGGTCGCTGTCCATAATGTCAAGATATGCCTGACGATAGTCCTTGTACATCTGTCCGTTCCAATTATAGGCATAAAGACAACCGACGAATCCGCCATAGACAATGGGCAGCTTCCAGAATTTGCGGTTATATATCTGTCCACCTCCGGGGATTGCCAATGCTAGCCATGTAGCTGTTTCCGGATCTGGTTTTCTTAATCCTATTTTCTTTCTTCCTTTTTGTCGTGAATTCTCAATGAGCGACATGCTGTCAGGTAGAACTGTGGTTGTGGCTGCGGTAATTTCCCGGTATGTGCTGTCCATCACTTCGCGTCCGGGCAGTAACGCTGTGCTGTGTGCAATGTTTAGCGTGTCATTACGGAGCGGGTGTTGCATTGTGCTCTCTTTCCTGAGTTCCAATGTCTGTGCAGTGATGTCGGTCGCAAGCATGGCAAGCAATGCGACAACAGAAAATAACTTGTATGTAAGTCTGTTCACTGCCACTGTGCTGTCAATTGTTGAGTCTGTCGAAAATTGATATGATGCGTTCCAGCTCCTTCTCGTTCTTGAACTTGATGCTTATCTTACCGCTGCCCTTTGCTGTACATGTCATCTGTACCGGTGTCTGGAAGAAATTGGTAAGCTGTTTCTTCAACTGGTGGAATACTGCATCCTGTTTCTTTTCGACGTTCTTCTTTTCTGTTGCAGCCTTTGGCTCCTCGCCCTCTTTTATGCGGCGTACCATTTCTTCCACTTCACGTACCGAGTAGCCGTTCTTTACAATGTCGTTGTAGAGCGCTATCTGCTCGCTGTGAGAGTCGAGTGACAACAAAGCCTTGGCATGTCCCATGTCAATTTTCTTCTCCTTGAGTGCGACCTGTATTACTGCAGGCAATTTGAGCAGGCGAAGGAAATTTGCGATAGTGGCGCGGCCCTTGCCGATGCGTTTGCTGAGCTGCTCCTGTGAAAGATTGTGCTGTTCTATGAGCTGCTGATATGCAAGTGCTATCTCAAGGGCGTTCAGGTCTTCGCGTTGTATGTTCTCAATGAGAGCCATCTCCATGGTGTCCTCATCGTCTGCTTTTACAATATATGCAGGGATTGTTGTCTTGCCGGCAAGCTGCGATGCGCGGAATCGTCTTTCACCTGCAATAATCTGGTAGGTCCCGTCCTCCATCTTGCGCAGGGTGATGGGCTGTATCACGCCAAGCTCCTTTATGGAGTCGGCAAGCTCCTGCAGTGCCTCCTCGTTGAAGTCGCGGCGTGGTTGGTTGGGATTGGCAACAATCTTGTCAATCTCAATTTCTCCTATCGATGATGAGCCCGATGTGCGGACTGCCTCGGTTGAGATGAGTGCGTCGAGTCCGCGTCCGAGTGTGAATTTCTGTTTTGCCATTTTTTGAAGCCTTTTTAATTGTTTCTCTTCAGGATTTCCTCGGCCAATGCCAGATAATTCTTGGCGCCTGTTGATTCAGCATCGTACATGAGTGCCGGTATACCCATGCTTGGAGCCTCACCCAATCTGATATTACGCTGGATTACAGTTTCGAAGACCAGTTCCCTAAAGTGTTTCTTTACCTCGTTGTAGACCTGGTTGCTCAATCTCAGGCGTGAGTTGAACATTGTGAGCAGGAAACCTTCTATGTCGAGCTTGGGGTTGAGGTTCGATTTTATGATTTTAATGGTGTTCAGCAGTTTGCTGATTCCCTCGAGTGCAAAATATTCGCACTGTACAGGTATAATGACAGAATCGGCTGCTGTGAGTGAATTGACTGTAATAAGTCCCAGTGATGGTGAACAGTCTATCAAGATGTAGTCATACTTCTCCTTAACGGCAGCCAAAGCCTCGCGCATGATTTTCTCGCGGTTGGGCAGGTCAAGCATCTCAATCTCGGCGCCGACAAGGTCAATGTGCGAAGGGATTATGTCCAAGCCTTTCACGCAGGTTGAAGTGATGCTTTCCTGTGCAACCGATTTGTTGATGAGACATTCATAAATTGAACTCTTTATCTCTCTGATGTCAATGCCCAGACCCGACGAAGCATTTGCCTGCGGGTCGGCGTCGATTACAAGTACTTTCTTTTCAAATGCGGCAAGTGATGCAGCAAGGTTGATGGCTGTCGTTGTCTTGCCAACGCCACCTTTCTGGTTTGCCAATGCGATAATCTTTCCCATTTTGTCTCAATTATTTAGTATGTCCGGATGCGTAATCCGGCAAAGTGACAATATTCCAATATAATATTTATGCAAAGGTAGTAAAAAAAGTTAGTAGGCTGTAAAAAATATAGCGTTACTTATTAACAGGCGGTTGATAACAAATCATAAAAAATGTTACCAAACCCAAAGGGTGTAGTAACATTTTTTAGTGGTTGGTATCGCTTCTCTTATCTGAGAGAAACTTTATATGTCTTTGTTTCGTTGTTACCTTTTGCTACGACAACATACACACCGTTTGCCATACCTTCGACGGATAGGATGTTTCCATTGCAGTTCTTTACTAATCTGCCGTCAGGGGTTAACAATGTTATTGTCTTGACTTCTTCGTTACAGACGATTCCCTCGCCTGTAAACTCAAATTCAAATCCGTCATAGCCGATTTCGTCAATGGAAGTACCGTCGCCTTTCTTGACTAAGTTTACTGTGTAACTCTCGTTTCGTGCAACACCTTTTGACTCAAGCCTGTCGCCTGAAACAACTATATAGTTTATTCCGTTCTTTGTTGCCGACTGTGTACATTGGATTGACCACTTGTCGCCCATCATGGTGAGCAGGTATGTGTTCCAATCGGCATAATATTGGTTTGTGCCGAATACACCGAGTTCGTTCATGTAACGTCCGTCGGCATTGCTGGTTATCTTATAACAGTTTTTGCCGTTTGCGTCAATAGTAATCTTCCATTCTTGGGCAACTGATGGTTCGTCAACTTCCTTGAAGGTTGGGGTGCCGCCGCTGCCTTTCACGTTGTTGTTTGTCAGGTAACGCTTGCCGTCTGTTATGTAATAGGTTTCATCAGTGTTGATAAGTTCTTCTTTCGCTACGCCGCCCAGCGGTACGATGTCAAAGATGTATTTGTCGGGCAATGCTTCGCTTGAGCTGTTCTTTTCGATGCGTGTACCGTTTACTTTCCAGAAATTCGTGCCGGCACTGCCGCTGTTCTGTATGGCGTATTTCCCGTTTGCGAGCAGTGTTATTTCGTATGTGTGCCAAACTGCTTCGTACGGGTTTGTTTCGTTGCTCACTGTGAACTCGCCCTTTTCGTTGATGTATCGCTCATCCTCAAGATTAATGATCTTGTATCTGTTTGTTGACGGGTCTGTCGTAATCTTCCACTCCTGGCGTTGTGGACGCACCGTGTCTACGGCAGCTCTGAATTGTGGAACATTACCGCCAAGATTGGTCAGGTAACGTTTGTTGTGTATTATGTAGTATGTGCCGTTTTCAAGAACTTGTGCCGGGAAAACATCTGTGCGATAGTCGTAATTATCCTTGTATAGTGCAACAAGTTCACCGATATTCTCTTTGATGAAAGGGTCGACATGGACTGTTGCAACAACGGGTGAGGCAACCTTCAGTGAACCACTGAAGTCGCGTGCACGCAAAGCGCTTTGTGCTTCGGTGTATTTCTGGTAGCGGAGGTAGCTGTTGATGAAGCTGTCGGGGTTTTCTGCCAATAATGCATTGTTCATTTCAACGAGTGAGACACCTCTCAATCCTTCATATTCAAAACACTTTATCCATGGTTCAATCTCTTTTGTCAGCGCGGGAGCCTCATCTGTCGTTGCGAGTGTGCGTGCTGTTGAGACGAATTTGTTGAATTGTTCGCCTACAGCAATGTATGCAGCGGCTCTGTCGCTCTTTATGTTATTGTAATACACTTGCTTTGCTGTAACAAATTCCGGCGATTCATCTGTGCGGCGTAGACCATGCACTGTTGGTCCTAAATCTACATTGTTCTCACAAAAGAAACGGAACTCGTTGGTGCTTCGAGGCATCAGATATGCCATTGCTGCTTCCCATGATTCATCTGCATCATATGCAGGCATATTCCAGTTGTAGTCGGCAATGCTGAAAAGTGAAAGCTTTGATGCCTCTGCATACTCCATCGGGTTTGCTGTGAAACCCGAAAGCATGTCGGCGATGTCAAGGTCATTGCCGTATGTCGGACCCATTAGCAGGTGGTTGATGCAGTAGTCTGTAACCGGGTAGTTTAGCCATATGTATGCCTTGCGGCTTATTTGTGTGTTTATCCACTGCATGTCGCTCTTGTTGATCATGTCGACGACGCTGTTTCCTGTCCACATAATCTTTACATCTTTGTTCATCGTTGTGCCCAAAGTGGTGAGATAGTCGCCGCTACTCCAACCGCGATTATACTGTGTGGGGCATATGATACATGGATTTATGTCATTGTAGCTCTTGTTGAGCTCGTCAGTGATGTAGTTCATCAGCTCGGCCTGTTTGTCACCTCTTGTTCCCTCACCTCCCCAAACATCGTCAAAGAACACGGCAAATGTACGTACGTCAAGTTTGTACATGGCTTTCAGCTTTCTTACAATATTCTGTCTATCAGTGTCATTCCACTGTATATCATTTCCAGGGTGAATGGCCCATACGAACTCCACCTTGTTGGCCTTTGCTGCGTTGATGTAGTCGGTAATCTTTGCTGCTTCTGCTGCGGGGTACTCCTCTCGCCACTTATCTTTGTGGTATTTGTCATCCTTGGGACCATAAATGTATACATTCATTTTTGTTTCTCCAAACATCTTGAACAATCCCATGCGGTCGGCTTCGCTGTATGGGTTGCCGTAGTAACCCTCTACCAGTCCGCGCTGTGGTACGCTTGGATAGTCGCTTATGGTAACACACATAACGTTTGGTTGTGATGCTATCCTGCGGAATGTCTGCACACCGTAGAATGTTCCTGAACCGTCATTGCCGGCAATGACCACCTTGTCTTTTTCCACTGCAAGATAGTAGCCCTCGGCTTTGGCCGGGATGAGGCTTTCGTATGCAGCCACAGCGGCATCGCCACGCTCTCCGATAATGAGTTCCACAGAACCGTCGGTTGTGCTGAATTTCTCTTTGAAAAGATTGATGGCATCAGTGTCTGCATCAGCCTCGCCTGTGAGAGTGTAACCTGCGCTGTTCTCAAAAGCTATTTCGTCGCCCCATGCGACACTTTGAGGAATGGGGTGGATTTTGACTGTCTGTGCGTTTGTATTGAATGATATTGCCGTGAATACAAGTGCGGAAATACCGAGAAACAGTTTTTTCATATTATCAATAAGTTATAGTGTTTACAGCATTTATACATCAAAGCAAAAATAGTTATTCCGGATGGAATAACCAAATTTTTTGTATCTTAGCGCCATAAACAAGAAAAAATGTGTGATAATATGGACAAAAAACTTCATATACTGGTGTCGAATGATGATGGATACCTTGCTAAAGGAATTAATTCTCTTGTTGAAGTGTTGCGCGAATTCGGAGATGTGGATGTCTTTGCACCACATAAAGGACGTTCAGGGCAAGGTTGTGCCATAACCAGCGAGGTGCCGGTGAAGCTGACTCCCATTACGGATGACAAGGATGCTTCTGTTCAAATATATGCCTGTACGGGCACTCCCTGTGATTGTGTAAAGGCTGCAATCGATGGAAGGATTGTCGGATACGACCTCGTTGTCGGCGGTATAAACCACGGTGACAATTCTGCTGTCAACGCCCACTATTCCGGAACAATGGGAGTTGTGCTCGAAGGATGTATGAAGGGAATACCTTCCATCGCCTTTTCGCTCTGCTCGCACGATCCTGATGCCGATTTCACCCCAACTTACGACGTAATACGCAAGATTGTGGCAAAGGTACTTGAAAAGGGACTCCCCAAAGGCAGTTGTCTCAATGTCAATTTCCCCGATTCTCCCTCGTATGCCGGTGTCAAAGTGTGCCGTCAGGCAATGGGCCGTTGGGTCAACGAATGGGATGTTAAGGATGATCCGCGTGGCAGCAACGGAAAGTGGCTGTTCCTCACCGGTGAATTTGTGGTAGATGACACTGAACCAGACGCAGACCGTGTGGCGCTTGACAACAACTATGTGACTATAACCCCTATTTCCATTGATATGACCGATTACAAACTGCTTGCCGAAATGAAGCAGTGGAATCTTTGATAAACAATAAACATGAAATACTATCTCATTGTTGGTGAGGCTTCGGGCGATTTGCATGCCTCGAATCTGATGAAGTCGATAAAGGCTGTTGATACCGATGCCGAGTTCCGCTTTTTTGGTGGTGACCTTATGTCGGCTGTCGGTGGCGTACGTGTAAAACATTACAGCGAGCTTGCTTATATGGGCTTCATTCCTGTGCTCATGCATTTGAGAACCATATTCGCCAATATGAGATTGTGTAAAAAGGATGTCGAAGAGTGGGCACCCGATGCTCTGATACTTGTCGACTATCCCGGTTTCAACCTTTCTATTGCCAAGTACATCCACAAGAATACAAAAATTCCTGTATACTATTATATCTCGCCTAAGATATGGGCCTGGAAGGAACGTCGCATAAAGAATATCAAACGCGATGTGGATGAGCTCTTTTCCATTCTCCCATTTGAGATTGATTTCTTTGAAAAGAAACATAACTACGGGATTAACTATGTGGGCAATCCATGTGTGGATGCTGTAGATGATTTCAAACGCAACAAGGCGCTTTCGCGTGCTGCTTTCCTTGATAAGAACGGCCTTGACGATAAACCAATCATTGCACTGCTTGCCGGCAGCCGCAAACAGGAGATAAAGGCTAATCTGCCAATGATGCTTCAGGCTGTGAAACAGTATCCCGAATACCTGCCTGTACTTGCCGGTGCTCCGGGTATTGACAGGGAGTTCTATGAACCTTATCTTGATGCCGGGGTGCAGATTGTATTCGGGCAGACATATGATATCCTTAACAATGCCCATGCAGCGCTGGTTACATCTGGCACAGCAACCCTTGAGACGGCGCTGTTTGATGTTCCACAGGTGGTATGTTATGCAATGCCTATGGGTCGTCTCTATTCATGGCTGAAAAAGCATTTCCTCAAGGTGAAATATGTCTCGCTTGTCAATCTGGTTGCCGACCGAGAGGTCGTGCGCGAACTGGTTGCAGCCGATATGACGCTCCCCAATGTGGTATCGGAACTTGGCTCGCTGTTGCCGCATCACAGCGAAAAAAGAACGGCTATGCTCAGTGAGTATAGCCGTATGATGGAGATTCTTGGCAAGCCCGGTGCGTCGCAGCGCACGGCCGGGAAGATAGTCTCTTTGTTGAAAGGTAAATCTTAAAGAATACCTATAAAAGCCAGGTATACAATAACACTTGGCACAGCAAACAGTGTGCTGTCAAAACGGTCGAGCAATCCGCCATGTCCCGGGAGGACGTTGCCGGAGTCTTTAATGCCCATTTCGCGTTTTATATTTGATTCGACAAGGTCACCTAAGGTGCCGAACACTACTACAACTACGGCCATACCAATCCACTGCCATATATTCATTACTGCAAAGTAATGTGCCATTACGATACTTGCTCCAACTGCAACTGCAACACCTCCAAAGAAGCCTTCCCATGTCTTCTTGGGCGATATGCGCTCGAACATCTTGTGACGGCCGATGAGGCAGCCGATGCAGTACGCTCCACTATCATTGCACCATATGAAGATGAATATAGAAAGCGGGAATAGCCAATAGTATGTCTCGCCCTCGGGTGCTCCTGCTGTCGAGAGAATCTGCAACAAAGAGAACGGCAGTGCCACATAAAGCTGTGTAAGCGCAAAATAGGCGAGGTTTTCAATGTTGTTTCCTTTTGTGGAGAACAAGCGGCCTATAAATACACATAGTATTGCCAATATATATGGTGTGAACACCAATAATGCAGACACTGTCTCATTGTGGGCTGTAAGAGCAAATCCCACATACAGCAAGACACTGCACAGGAATGCCATTACCGGACTGAATGTTGCGTTCTTGTGCTGACGTAACAGTGTACAGAACTCGTTTACGGCCAAGGCCATAAAGACAAGGAACAGGGTTCTAAAAGTGTTGAACCCGTAAAGGATAGAACCGACCAGAACTGCTACAAATAGTGCACCGCTGAGTGTGCGTATAATGAAATTTTTCATAAAGTCTTGTTTTATGTTGTGTCGTGTATTTCTTCAAGTATGAGAATTTCGCCTTTCAGACTTCCTTATTCTGCAGTCTCAGCCACAGGTGCCTCTGCTGCAGTTTCTGTATCGTTCTTCTCTTCACTTCTGTTGTTCGAGTCAAAAATCTCTTCACTGCGCGATGTCCAAGGGCGCTTGCCAAATATCTTCTCTACATCCTCGGCAAAGATAACCTCTTTCTCTATGAGAATCCTTGCAAGCTCGGCATGTCCCTCCTTGTGCTCCTGCAGCAGAGCCTTTGCTCTCTCATACTGCTCCTTTATCATCTTGTGAACCTCGGTGTCAATCATTTCGGCCGTTTTTTCACTGTAGGGGCGGTTGAATGAGTACTCCTGGTTGTTGTAGTAGCAAAGGTTCGAAAGGTTGTCGCTCATTCCTGCATATGCAACCATTGCATAACCCTGCTTTGTCACGCGCTCAAGGTCGTTCATGGCACCGGTGGAGATGTGCCCGATGAAACACTCTTCGGCGGCACGTCCACCGAGTGTTGCGCACATTTCGTCAAGCATCTGCTCTTTGGTGGTAATCTGTCGCTCTTCGGGCATATACCATGCTGCGCCAAGTGCCCTGCCGCGTGGAACAATAGTAACCTTGATGAGCGGGTTCGCATGTTCAAGGAACCATGATATTGTGGCGTGACCGGCCTCGTGTATGGCAATAGCCTCCTTCTCCTTCTGTGTCATTACTTTGGTCTTTTTCTCAAGGCCACCGATTATGCGGTCAATGGCGTCAAGAAAATCCTGCTTGTCGACAGCTTTCTTCTTGCCTCGTGCAGCAATGAGTGCTGCTTCGTTGCATACATTTGCGATATCTGCACCCGAAAATCCCGGTGTCTGGCGTGCTAGTGTGTCGACGTCGACCGATGGGTCGAGTTTTAATGGACGCAAATGTACACCGAATATCTCCTTGCGCTCATTGAGGTCGGGCAAGTCTACATGTATCTGGCGGTCAAAACGTCCGGCACGCAATAGCGCCTTGTCGAGGATGTCGGCGCGGTTGGTTGCTGCGATTACAATGATTCCGCTGTTTGTGCCGAAACCGTCCATTTCGGTCAGCAACTGGTTGAGCGTGTTCTCGCGCTCGTCGTTGCCGCCCATTGAAGGGTTCTTGCCTCGTGCGCGGCCTACAGCATCAATCTCATCTATGAATATGATGCAAGGGGCTTTTTCTTTTGCCTGACGGAAGAGATCGCGTACACGCGATGCACCTACGCCCACGAACATCTCAACAAAGTCCGAACCGGACATTGAGAAAAACGGGACATTCGCTTCGCCTGCAACAGCTTTTGCAAGCAATGTCTTTCCTGTTCCCGGAGGACCTACAAGCAGTGCGCCCTTTGGTATCTTACCTCCAAGTTCAGTGTATCTCTGCGGGCTTTTCAAAAAATCAACAATTTCCTGTACCTCCTGCTTGGCTCCTTCCTGGCCTGCAACATCCTTGAAGGTTATGCGAGTTGCGCCGTCATTCTTGTCAAAGAGTTTTGCCTGTGATTTGCCTACGTTGAAGACTCCGCCTTGTCCGCCGGCTCCGTTGCTCATGCGGCGCATGATGAATATCCAAATGAATATGATTATGACAAACGGGAAAATGTTCCAGAACATGTCGCCCCAGAAATTTGTCTGTTCTTCATATTTTACGGCACCTTTGAACTTGCCATCTTCGCTTTCTCTCTGCTCGCGTATGAAGTTGTCAAAGTTGTCTATGGAGCCTATTGTTGTCTCTACCTTCAGGCGTGCACCTTCGGTCAAAGGCTGGTCGGTTACTTTTGTGGCAGAGTCGCCAATTATGTATGCCTGTAGCGTTTTTCGGTTTATGACGGATATCTCCTCTACATATCCGCTCTTGATGTAATCCTCGACCTCACTGTATGATTTCTCTAGTCTCAAGTCGCTGTTCCCATCGTCAAAGATATAGATATACAAAAGTATACCTCCTATAATCATATACAGCCAGGTGAATGAAAATTTAGGTAGTTTGTTCTTGTTGCTCATTCTTTCTTTATCAATCAATATCTGGAATTTCTGTTAATGTTGCATCAGCCCACAGGTGCTCAATGTCGTAGAATCGGCGTACGTCGGGCAGGAATATGTGAACCAATATATCGCCATAGTCCATTGCGACCCATTGCGAGTTGCGCAGACCGTCGATGAAGTAGGGCTTCTTTTTGCAGTTGATTCTCACTGTATCTTCAATGGAATCGGTGATTGCGCTTACCTGGTTGGGTGAGTTACCTTGACATATAACGAAATAGTCGCACACACTGTTGCCGAGCTTCAACATGTCAACTACAACAATTCCTTTGCCTTTTTTGTCCTGTATACCTTCTATTATTTGCTTGATGACATCCTGTGCATCAATTTTTTCTTTTTGCATATTAATATTATAAATAAGATTAAAGTTGAGTTTTGTGTAAAATTATTGCTGTTGTTTTCTGCAATGTTACATATGTTACATATGCAAAGATATTCCTTATTTTGTCTATATGAAAATAAAAACAGATGCTTTTTGCCGAAAAACGCCGAAAAAAGAAAATTTTTTCATTTTTTTCTGCAAAAAATAGGCGAAAATATTTTTTTTACCGAAAAAAGTTGTACCTTTGCATCGCAATTGAGCCTTGGGCTATGGTGTAATGGTAACACTGCAGATTCTGGTCCTGCCTTTCCTGGTTCGAGTCCGGGTAGCCCAACAGAGAGATTTCCAAACGGAAATCTCTTTTTTATTATATTTGTCGTACGGTGAAAAGAATAATAAATCCCGCTGTGATATTTGAACCAAAGCGGGATTTGTGTTTTAAACTCCATTTTCTTATTTGAAGCAGTTTTCTTTAATCATATTTACAAGCTCCTCTTTGGCTACACCGCCGGTCTGCACTTTGTAACGTCCTTCCATTGGAATGAATAGCAATGTGGGGATTGCCTGGATGTTGAAAGCATTGGCAATGCCAGGTTCGTTGTCTACATTTATCTTATAGATGTAGAGTTCGCTGGCATATTCCTTCGCAATCTCCTCAAGAATTGGAGAGATGGCCTTGCATGGACCACACCAGTCGGCGTAGAAATCAACAACGGCGGGTTTGTCGCCAAGATATTTCCACTCCTTGCTTAAATCGGCAACCTTGTTTGCGAAGCCCTCTGTGTCAAGGTGTATGCAACCGGCAACCGGCTGTGCGCAATCCTGCTTGTCGCACTTGTTATTGCAATCCTGCTTGTCGCACTTGTTTTTACAGTCCTGTTTGTCACACTTGTTATTGCAGTCTTGCTTGTCGCATTTGTTGCTGCAGTCCTGTTTATTACATTTGTTATTGCAATCTTGTTTGTCACATTTGTTGTTGCAGTCCTGCTTGTCGCACTCTTGTTTGTTGTCGAGACATTCTGTTTTGTGCTCTTTGCACTCGCTGTTCTGCGCCTTGTTGCCACCGCAAGCCATCATCATGGCTGCGCACGCAATGATAACGAATATACGTTTCATAATCTTTAATGGTTTAGGTTGGTTAATCTGTTTTTGCAAATATATTAAATATTTTCATAACCAATCTATTGCAGCTGTTAATATTTCGTAAATGGCTTTTGTGATGATGGAAAAATGGATTTTTGTATGTATTTTTTATAAATATGTGAATTTTTAACAGCAAATATTATTGTTTTGTGTTGTTTTGTTTGCAAGGGATGGTGAATATAAGTATTTTTGCAACCAGTGAAGAGAGGTTCTCTTTTGAGTGCTGGTTATTCCTCTTACCATAATGAAAATGAAAATCTTATATATAATGAAATCAAGATTATTATTGCTCCTATTGCTGGTATCTGTAGTATTTACCGCATCAGCCCAGCGTGCCCGTTTTGAGATTGCATTCCAATCGGAGAATTCTGCCGATTTGTCAAAAGTATATATTCAGCCTTTAAATGCCGATGAGGCTTCCCAAACAGTTCTTTTGCGTCTGAAGGGTGACAAATATTCAGCAAATGTCCCGGTTTCTCGCACCGGTTTTTATGAGGTTGTCATGGTGATAAACGGTGGCCAGTGGCTCACGACAGTGTATGCTCCAAAGCAGAAGAGAGTGGGGTTGGATGTTGGGTTCGATGGAGTGGCACTCAATGAGTGCTCGTCTGTGGACAACAAGGCGATATCCGATCTTAACTCGATAGTAAATGCCAACAACCGCAAACTGTGGATGGTCAAGGGTATGACCGATGACGCTTTGCGTTCATTGTTTACAAGCTATCTCACTGTATGTGATTCAATTGTCGCAGCTGTGAAACCATCTGAAGCCGTCGTGAATTATATGAAGGCTACAGCCTATTCGAATGCAAAGAATTTCTACACCTCAATTCCAAGAGCACAAAAACGCAGATTGAAGGATTTGCCTTTTACCGATGCTGATGTGCTACCTTCAATGGCCGCTGTACTCGACAATGAGTATGCAGCTCTTGTGCCATCGGCCATGCAATTGGTATATGCAACAATATCGGCCGATGCAAAACTTGATGTAAGAGGTATGATGGATGTGCTTTATGCCGACTATCAAAACGCTACAGTCAGGAACCGGGTTGCCGATATGCTCATGAACCGTTTCCTGGTGCGTCACAACTATGCCGGTGATTTTGACGGCGGTCTTGAGTATCTGCAAGCGATTGTCAATGATTTTGAATTGTCGGACAGTTATGTAAAAGAGTACCTCAAACGTAAGTCGGCTCTTGTGGGTGCTGATTTTCCCGAGGAGGTGGTTCTTGTGGATTCTGATGGCAAGGTTGTCGATTTTTCCAAGTTCAAGGGCAAATATGTATATGTAGACCTTTGGGCATCGTGGTGTGGTCCTTGCTGCAAGGAGGTTCCTCATCTTCAGGCTCTTGAAAAGGAACTTGAGGGCAGCAATGTTGTCTGCGTGTCAATATCAACGGATACTGATGAGAATGCGTGGAAAGCAAAGATGGCCGAACTCGGTATGCACGGCAACCAGCTATTTGACCGTGATGGAGCATTGGGCACGGCTCTCAATGTTGGTGGCATTCCTTTCTTTGTGATATATGACAAAGAAGGCAAGCTCCACACCTATGGTGCGCAGCGTCCAAGCAGCGGCGATACAATAAAGCAGTTTCTGCTGAATCTTAAGTGATTTTTACACTTTTAACACCTTGTTTATCATATATTATGGGCAAAAATACCAACCATTGCCTATAATTTGTTACTTTTGTCGCCCTTAATTGGTGCGAACTCGGTTATGTATATATTTTTATCAAATAATTAAAATTTCAACTTATGAAGAAAAACTACTTTATGTTGGTTTGCCTCATGCTTTTTATGGCAGTACAGGCAACAGCGCAGAGCTTTACAATTGACGAGCTGTTCGGAAAGTGGAGGTTTACGGCAGACGTGGAGTTTACCGATGCTGCAACACAGGCTCACAAGGAGACACTCTCGGGTGATTGTGAGGCTGTTATCTCTGCCGATGAAAATTACATTGCAAAAATCGTTGGTTTTGCCGGCTCTTCTGCTCAGCAGAACATCAATGCGATTGGTGCAAAGGATGGACAGGACATGGCTAAGGTTATCAATCTTAACAATCCTCAGTTGTGGAATGACCTTTTGCTTGCCAATGAGAATGGTGACAACCCTTACGGAGTTTTTGCCGATGGCGAGTGGAAAGTGCAGTCTTACGGTCCTGTATATTATAATGTGTATGCAACAGACGGTTTGATTACCATCCCTGATTTTACAGTTGTGAAAGTGACTGATTATCAGGCTGAGAAAGCAACAGTCATAGCAAAGTATACAAACGTGAAGATGACGCTTGTTGAGGCTGAAACTGTTGAGGTTGCCGATATTAGCGGCGAGTATCAGTTTAAGGCCGGTGCAGGTACCTATGATACAATGGCTGGTTCTGTCATTCCAACTGAGTTTGCAGTAACTTTTGCAAAGAAGTCTGATGACAACAGAACTTATGATGCGACTATCGCAATCGAGGGTTACAATGCTGTTACTCTTCCTGCAGCTTACAATGGCGTGTCTGTAGTGCTTGACTATGATAATACATATCTTGATGAGGCTAACGGCATCCGTTTTGCTCCAATGTATGGCGATGCAACTGCCGGTGAAATAGAGTTCATGTCTCAGAGCGAGACAGCTTTCTCTCTCTATAGCGGTTTTGCTTTTGCTAGCGATGTTACAGTAAAGGCTGCCGATGGCGTGACCGATTCTTTGGTTGTTAACGGCAACTATCATCAGTGGTATACAGCCGGCTCTTTGAAGATGGCGACCGATGCTCCTGCTTTTGATTGGGCTGGTGTCTACACTGTAAAGACAACCGATGAGAACGGTTTGTATATAGGTGAGGCTGCAGGCTTTGAGTGGCCAACTGAGTTCCAGATTGAAGTTGAATACAACGAGGGTTGGGATATGTATCTCGTGACAAAGGTTTTTGGTATGGATGTTGTGGCTCTCAATTATGGTGGCTTGGAATTCAAGCCTGCCGAGGATGGCAAGAGTGTAGATATTTCTACAGGCTACCTCTATACCGTAGAGCCGGGTGCCGTTTATCTTGCACTCCGTGATATGAATATGTCAACAGATGCCATTGAAATGGTTGTCAACGGTGATGGTACTATGTCGGTTGCCGGTCTGAGCGTTGTGACGACTGTATACGGTGTTGCAGAACCTGTTCTCAATGCGTTCTACTCAAACCTTGTCGTAACAAAAGAGGGTGTTGAGCCCGAGGCTCCCGAGGCATTTGATTGGCTCGGAACATGGGAAGTTACTGTAGGTAGCCAGGTGTCTTACGACGGCAAGACATATCCCGAGTCGTTCTATATGACAATAGAGCATAATGCAGATTGGGGTATGACTCTTATCACTCAATTTATGAGTAAGGATGTTGCGGGTGTCAACTATGGTGGTATTCTGTTGACAATAGCCGAGGATAACAAGAGCGCCGAGATGGAAGTTGGTGTAATTGCCGGTGGTTCATACCCCGATTACCTTAAGATCTATGATATGAACGGTTTAGCGGACTATCCGGTTATTCTTACAGCAAACGCAGATGGCACAATCTCGTTCGAAGACTTCTTCCTTGCAACCTATAATTGGGATACGACAACTTTGACTCCTGCAGTGTTCTGCCAGCAGGTTACTGCAACAAAGTGTCCTACAGGCATTGAGGAGGTGAAAGGTGAGAACGTGAAGGTGAAAGGAATTTATGACATGCAAGGCCGCAAGGTTGATGCAATCGCAGCTCCCGGTCTTTACATTGTTGATGGCAAAAAGATACTTGTTAAGTAACTGATACACGATTTTAGTTAAATATTTAATACATAGTAATATTTAACATAATATATGGCGCTTCTCCGTTGTGTGAAGCGCCATTTTTTTGTAATTTTGCAACCCGAAAATAACATGAAAAAATAAGACTGGAAAATGAATGGATTGCAGTTACTTGAAAATATTAGGGGAGCAATGTTCGCGCTTCTGTTTTTCGTTGGCGTAGCTTTGGTGCCGGCCGGTGCTTTTGCAGAAGCCATTGAAGTATCCTCCGGCCCCGATGACTTGAAAGTTGCGACCGGTGTTGTCGTCGACAAGAAGTCGGGCGAGCCGCTCGTCAGTGTAAATGTTGCAGTGTGGGCGAATGGTCGTCTTGTCACCGGTACCTCAACAGATTTCGAGGGAAAGTTCAAAATTATCTCTCCTGTAATTGATTTTGAGTTGCGTGTCTCTTACGTAGGTTACAACGAGGCAAAATTCTCTTCGAAGGACGGCGCATTGCACGATTTGCGTGTGGAGTTGTCCGAGGAGAGCAGCACGCTCACCGAGGTGGTCGTTACCGGTTTTGTAACCAAGAATAAGGAGACCTTTACTGGTTCGGCAACCGAAATCTCGGGTGTTGAATTGCGTCAGGTGTCGGGTACCAACCTCATCAGCGCAATATCTGCACTTACACCGGGCATGGCAATGGTACAGAATACAAGCCAGGGTTCAAACCCCAACCACACTCCCGAACTTGTGCTGCGTGGTATGAGTTCGTTCTCAAACAGCGGTCAGCAGGTGAACCAACCTACAATAATTCTCGATGGTACCGAAATTACCATGCAGGACCTCTACGATCTCGATATAAACGAGATTGAGAACATTACAGTGCTGAAGGATGCATCGGCAACAGCGCTCTATGGCTCAAAGGCTGCAAACGGTGTCATCGTAATCACCCGTAAGCCAATTCAGGAGAGTACCTTGCGTGTCCAGTATAACTTCACAGGTAATTTCCAACTTCCTGTGCTCAGCGACTATAATGTGTTGTCGGCAGCCGAAAAACTGGAGTATGAGCGCCTTGCAGGTCTTTACGATGCAAAAGGTGAGATAAACGCTACAACCGGCTTGCCGTTGCAGTACGAGTATGACGAGCTCTACAACCAACGTTATAAACTCATAGCTGCGGGGCAGAGCAGTGACTGGCTTTCGCAGCCTGCACGTGCGGCTCTCTCGCACGACCACTCGTTGCGTGTCTACGGTGGTGCTTCCAACCTCCGCTACGAACTTACAGGCCGCTTTGGCGATACTCGCGGTGTGATGAAGGGCGACTACCGCAAGCGCACCGGCATCGGTTTCAAGCTCGACTATTATGTGGGTAACCTCACAATCTCTAACCGCACCACATATCAGGAGGTGGCGGTGAAGAACTCGCCTTACGGCTCTTTCTCGCAGTATGTGCAGATGAACCCCTATGACCGTATGTACAATGCCGACGGCACACCCAACATGAATCTATCATGGGATTTGAACAACCCGTTGTACGAGGCTTCGCTCGGCAGTTTCTCTAAAAGCGGAGAGCGCACATTGACAAACAGCACCGACCTGCGTTGGGACATAAGCAAGATGTTCCTGCTCACAGGTCACTTCAACGTGACAAGTGCTGCAGGCGGCAGCGATATCTTTACCTCGCCCAACTCACTGGCCTATAAATATGTTACTGACCTCTCCAAAAAAGGCGAATATACAAAAGGTACCACCGATGCCATCGGCTACAACGGTAACATCGTGGGTACATTCAACAAGTTCTTCAAGGACGAGTCGCTTGTGAGCCTCTCGGCCGGTTGGGAAATCAACCACTCCAAGAGCAGTGCCGAAACTTTGCAGGTAATAGGTTTCTTCAACGACGATATGTCATACATCGGCAACGCAGCCGGTTATCCAACCGACAGCAAACCTTTCGGT
The DNA here is from genome assembly GCA_045634305.1 of Bacteroidaceae bacterium. Lineage (GTDB taxonomy): Bacteria > Bacteroidota > Bacteroidia > Bacteroidales > Bacteroidaceae > HGM04593. Next base: position 52,759 of record JAZQZZ010000004.1, read on the forward strand.
TCACAGGCCGAGACTGCCGATGTAGGTTTCTTTACAACAGGTAATCTCTCGTTCCGCAACCGCTATTTTGTCGATGCCACATGGCGCACAACCGGCTCTTCACAGTTCGGCGAGAACAACCGTTTCGGTCACTTCTGGTCGGGCGGTCTCGGTTGGAATGTGATGAACGAGCCGTTCATGAAGGCCGTAAAGAAGAAATTCGATGTCTTCAAGGTGCGCGGTAGTGCCGGTTACACCGGTAAGGTGACATTCAGCCCCTTCCAGGCAATGACAATGTACCAGTACCTCAACGACTACGAATACAAGAACGGTATAGGTGCGATTCCTGTGACAATAGGAAACGTCGACCTTACCTGGGAACGTACGATGAACTACAACGTAGGTCTCGATTTGAGTATGTTCGACCGCCGTTTGAATTTTACAGTCGATGCCTACATACGCAATACCGAGGATTTGCTGCTCGACAAGGCAAAGGCACCGTCGACAGGTGTCACAAGTGCCACATCAAACCTTGGCGAGTTGCAGAACAAAGGTATCGAGTACCAACTCGACGGTTACATCTTCCGCACAAATGATTTCTACTGGCGTCTTGCCACAAGCGGTTACATGAACCGCAACAAGATTACCAAGATTGACAAGGCTCTCGAGGAAATCAATAAGGAGAACCAGGAGAATGCCGACCTCTATCTCACACCGCTGCCGCAGTATGCCGAGGGCGAGAGCGTGACAGCGCTCAAACTGGTGCGTTCGGCCGGTATTGATCCTGCAACAGGCCGCGAGGTCTACATCAAGCGCAATGGTGAGTACACCTTCGACTATGACCCTGCCGACAAGGTTCTCATTGGTGACACCGAGCCTGCCTTCAGCGGTACATTCAGCACCAATCTCTTTTGGAAAGGCTTCAGCGTCTATGCGCTGCTCAACTTCCGCACCGGAGCATGGGTATACAATACCACACGTGCCACAAAGGTAGAGGGTGCCGACCCCATGCGCAATGCCGACCAGCGTGTCTTTGATGACCGTTGGAAACAGCCCGGTGACCATGCACTCTACAAGGATATTGCCGACACATCGCGCCCCGAGCAGACCGACCGTTTTGCCGAGAAGGAGCACACCCTTTCATTGGGCTCGCTCAACCTCAGCTATGAGTTCAGCGACAAGCTGTGCAAGCGCATGAGATTGCGCAACCTGCGTGCCGGTATAAACTTCACCGATATCCTGCGCCTCTCGACCGTGAAGATTGAGCGCGGTACCGACTACCTCTACAGCCAGGGATTCGAGTTCTATCTTAATGTAACACTCTAAACATTGTGCCAATTATGAAGAAGATTATATATGTATTGATGTCTGTGGCGCTTCTCACGACAACATCGTGCGAGGGCTTCTTGAACATAACCCCCGACGGGCAGTCAAAACGTGACGAACTGTTGAGCACCCAACAGGGTATTGAGGATGCCATGTACGGTGTCTACTCACAGCTGCGTACCCAGTCGCTCTATGGCCAGGAACTCCATTTCTCTACACTCGAGATTCTTTCGCAGACATTGTGGTGCAATGGTAGCACAGGTGTTACTGCCATGAGTGAATACGATTGGGCGCACTCGTCGGTGAAAGGTGTTTTCGATGGTGTCTGGACAGCAATGTACAAGAATATCTCCAATGTGAACAGTGTGCTCGATGCTCCGTTGGTAAAGGATGCAACCGTTTATCCTTACACTCTCTACCGCGGCGAGGCCCTGGGCTTGCGTGCATTCATGCACTTTGACCTCGTGCGCCTCTTCGCACAGCAGTACACCGTGAACCCTGCTGCCGACGGTATACCTTACGCAACCGATTTCTCGCTGATTACTCCCGATTTCGAGAGTCTTGAGAAGAACTATGAGCATATCCTCGACGACCTTCACGAGGCCGAACTTCTGCTTGCCGACGAGGACAGCCATGAGGGCGACGGCAACTACATGCTCGACCGCCAGATTCACTTCAACCTGCGTGCTGTGCAGGCAACACTCGCGCGTGTCTATCTTACAATGGGTGACAAGGCGAATGCCGCGCACTATGCGCTTTTGGTAATCAACGACGGCAAATATACCCTCAAGGAGAAGACCGAGGTTGTCAATGATCTTGCCGGCGTGCTCTCGAAGAAAGAGACTATCTTCGGCATCTACCATGCAGGCTTCTATACAAATGTGAACGCCAAACTGCAGCAGATGACATCGTATTTCTCGCTCGATTTGCGCAGCGATTTCATGTTACTCTACGAGAAGGATGCTGCGGGTAGCGATTACCGCACCATGGCCTACTTTTCCGAGTCGGGAACAGGTAGCGGCACCAAATACCGTCTCTCAAAGTTCACCGACATATATGAGTTGAACAACAATGCTGCAAACCGCCCGTCCGACCTCATCTTGGGAATAAATATGATACGTATCCCCGAGATGTATTATATAGCGGCCGAGGCACTTCTCGAGAGTGACTATGACCGCGCGTTGGAACTCTACAATGCAGTTCGCACGCATCGCGGCCTTGAACCGCTTACCGACAAGCCGCTTACCGTTGAACTTATAAATGATGAGCGTTACAAGGAAATGATAGGCGAGGGGCAGACCTACTTCAACATGAAGCGACAGAACCTTCCGATCCTTTCACACGACGGAAAGACTACATATGAGCCATCGGCTGGTATCTATGCAATACCTATCCCCGATGCCGAGAAGGAAAACCGCAATTAAAAGCTGAAAACGGAAAGCGGAAAGCGGAAAGCTGCGAGCGTAAGCAGCTTCAAGCACACAAAGTGCGGTTAAAGCTCTGCGTGTCATTTTGAACGTAGTGAAAAATCTTTGAAATATAATAGATCCTTCGCATCCGCTCAGGATGACATTATAAAGGAGACAACAAACAAAAAGACTATGAAAATAAAAACCATTATAAAACGTACAATGTTGGCGGCGGTGTTGCCTCTTGCGGCACTCCTTGCCTCATGCGAGGATGATAACTACCTTAAGTTCGACCTCGCCAATTCCGGTATCTACTTTACCAAGGACACGCTCAACTACTCGTTCAGCGTAACCCCGGTCGAGGTAAAGACCCACACCTATAGCATCCCGGTGCAGGTGATGGGTAGCATTAGCAGTGAAAAGCGTCCCATAGGTTATTATATCGATGCCGATTCTACGTTTGCCCAGGAGGGTGTACACTTTACCATTGGCGAGGCATGTGTGTTGCCCGATTCAATTGTGGGCTATATTCCCGTAACAATCTACCGCGACAAACTCGAGGGTACATATGCTACCGGGTACACGCAATATAAGCTCTGTATAAGACTGGCTGCAAACGACTGTTTTACCCCCACACTCGATTCCCTGCACCAGGTGCGCGTGTTCCGTTTCGACAACTCGGTGAACCAACCCGAATGGTACAATGCCCATGGCGAGAAGGTGTGGCAGAAGAAGTATCTTGGCGAGTGGCATCCGCTCAAGTTCATAAAGATGGTGGAGTATTTCCACGCTGTAAAGGATATACAGCCCGAGACCTACAAAGCCATGGTAAAACTCTATGGCGAGAACCTTGAGCACATTGAGTTCGGCGACCCTTACCAGTACCGCACAGTGTTCATCAAGTACATATACACCCCCATGTACAACTATTTCAATGACCCTGCCAACAGGGATTACATTCTGTCGGAGTTCCCCGATTTTCCATTCGATTTCCCCGACCCGAAGAATGTGTAACGTTTAAGATTATCGGATATGAAAAAAATCAAATGGCTTTTGCTGCTGGTGGTTCTTCCATTGTTTGTAGCTTGTTTTGAGGACAAGTCAACCCCGGCCGACAAACCTCTCTCAAATATAACAATAGAGCAGGGAATAGACTCCGTGTATAATATATACAAGTTCGACACCCTTGTCATCAAGCCTGTCATCTCACAAGAGAATGTTGACAAGCCACTCTCATACACTTGGGAGATTGACCTCCAACCCTATTCGCACGACGAGGTGTTCGAGTATGTGGGCAACGATTTGGGCAAGTTCAACTGTCGCCTCATTGTAGAGAACGAGGACGGAAAGGCGTTTTTCCCCTTTGTGCTTTATGTCAATTCCGATTATGAGTACGGAATTACAGTCTTGAGCCAAGACTCCGATGGCAAATCAATGCTCTCGTTCATGCAGGAACCCATGACCGAGACCGTTTCGGCCGAGTTTACCGCCTACGACTGCTTTACCCGCAATAACCCCGATGAGGCTTTTGCTGCGGGTGCCGTTGATGTGGTGCAGAGCGGAGGCCGCCTTATAATCGCCTGTCAGGGCGGTGGCGAGAGAAACGACGAGCCCACCATCTATTATCTCAACGAAAAGACAATGGTAATAGAGAACATGTTCACCGTGCCCGAGTATGACGACTTCAAGCCTACAATCCTTGGTGTGCCATCGGTGAGCCCCATCGGTTCAATCTATCCCATCATCTGCGAGAACGGCAAGGCCTATGACTTCTCTGTTACCGAGGGCGTGGTGTCAGAGCCTCTGAAACATAAATACTCATACGCGCAGAGCTGCATCGTCGATGTCAACGGCGGATATTATGATATTCTCCTTTTCGACAATGACAACAAGGGCATGAGCCTCATCTACAACGGCTACGGTCCATATTACTGCGGCGAGCCCTACAGCCTGTTGCTCAGCGACTCGCTCTATGCGACAAAAAACCACTTTGCAAACAGAGAGCTCATTACAATGGTAAAGATAAGGATGACCCAGAGCCAGAAAACTCTCGTCGGTCACCAGGAGTTCCTTGCCATGTCAAAGCTTGCCGGCACACCTGGCGTGTCAACCCGCACCGAGGTGCTCTATACCGATTTCTGGGGCTATGACTATGTTAACCAAGCATCAGTCTTCTATGTTGCCAACCAGCAGCTGACAACAATGATGAACAACCCGGTGAAGATTTCAACCCCCTGTATTGCCAACAAGACACATTTTACAATGTTCTTTGCCGACGGCAACAAGGTGCGCCGTTGGAACTACACCTCAAATATTGCCGACCTGCCCAAAGCACCAACATTGCTAACCGTCGGCAGCCCCACAGCGCAGATTACAGGCTTTGAAATGAGCGAAGACCACAAAATAACATACGTCTCGTTCTACGACCCGCAGAAAGAGGGACTGAACGGCAGCGTGTGGCTTTTCAACACCGACACCGGCGAGGTTCTCGAAAAACACGATGATTTCTGCTATAGACCGGTGAAGATGTTCTATAAGACAAGATAATTAGGAATACCAACCGTAGGGACTGACACATCGGTCAGCCCTTATTGTTTATTCGCAGTTTTTGCAAGTTTGATTTTGCAACAATTCTTTATGTGTTATTGTCGGCAGGATTCTCTATTTAGTGATTACAACGCAATGCAGGCATTAGCAACTTTGATTGCTTCTTGCTTAAATTCATCTTCACCCTTTATAGCATCCAAAACTTTGTCAGCCACCCAAAGGATGAGAAGTTCTTTCTCGTCAATCTTGAAATAGTTGGCTATCTGAATGACCTGAGTACGTTTTGCTCGTCTGTCGCCTCTCTCTATTTTTGAGAACATTGGGGTGTCAATCTCAAGAAGGGAGGCCAATTGTCTTTGTAGCACTCCATTCTCTATTCTTAACTCTTTTATCTTTTGTCCTAACAGCATCTTAAACTCTATTTAATTATTTACCTATAATTTCCCAATGACCTGTTTTATCAGAACCGACACGCTTTATGATGCCTTGTTCTTGAAGTCGCTTCATTGTTTCAGCAATCCAACTTCTTGAATAACCTGTTTGCTTTGCTAGTTCTGTCAAGGTATATTGTGGGTTGATGTGTATTTGTTCCAATATTTTGAGTGCACTTTTCGGTGCAGTTTGCAGTGCACTTTCGAGTCCACTTTGCAGTCTACTTTCGAGTCCACTTTGCAGTCCAGTTTTGAGTACACTTCGTTTTGATGCTTTTAATGAACCATCTTTATGTGCAATGTCTGCGATAATATTACCAGCAGCTTCATGGCAAGGAATAGTTATTCTAAAGAAGGTTCGTTCATCGTCTGTAACTATTGTAGCTCTGGGTGAACCATTGTTTTCCAAAACATTTTGGATTGTTGGAATACCAGTACTGCGACCTTCTGTCAAATCCAGTTCTTTCAGATATTCGCCGAGTCTGCGATTACGATAACGTTTAGATACTAAAATTTCGCATTTTGAAATATCGGCAGCCGAAATACTTCTATCCGGACCACCTACATTCTGTATGGTGACTCCTTGAGGTTCTACGGTGATAACTACAGGTTCCCACTCACGATAATCTCTATGATAGAGTGAGTTCGTTACACTCTCTTCCAATGCTTGATATGGATAAGTGACAAATTTTTGACTCCTACTGCTGTCCTTGGGTTTTATCACCGTCTGCATAACAAGCATACGATTCAAGTATTCCAATGTCCTATCAATTATCTGTGTTATGGAACCCTTAATTACAGGACCTTCATATAAATTGTTGGGATTATTCAATCGTCCTTCAGGGAAATATACAACTTCAACTTGTGTTCGCTTAAAGAATTTGCTTGGGTCTTCACAGAACATCATAGCTGCCACATTTCTGAGCATACGATTTTCCTTTGGACCGACATACAAGTCCATTTGCTCCAAGATACTTTCGAGAGGTTTTGTATATAACTCATTGGCAAGTTTGCTACCCACCTTCACCAAATATTCCCGTAATAGTAGCGTTGAAATATCCTCTATCTTAATATCTGGATTTCCACGTTCGTCAAATGGAATGCGACTTGCCAACTCGCGCAGTTCGTCAAGGACTTCGCCCTTAGCAATGATACTGCTTGTGCCACTACGAACATAGAAATATTCCTTTGTGTTACTCTTGGCTGTTACGTTCTCTGGTACAGAATATGGTCGATTGATGCCTGCTGGGCACCATATCACAAGTACGGACTTACCATCTACCTCCTCCACACTCGTGCGAGGCATATAGTAAGGCGAAATCTTGTTATTGTAACCTACCATCTCTTGAAGAATGCTATCTATCTTTTCTGTAGGTATACCTTCAACCGGACGAATAGCAACTCCAGTTGCTTCGTCTGTATTGACTCCGACCACAATGTAGCCACCACCAAGATCGTCAAAATCGTTGGCGAACGCACATACGCTGTGGTATATGCTCGCTGGATTCCAGCCCTTCTTGAACTCTATTCGGTTGGATTCTATCTTCTGCTTGTTTAGCAGGTCGTTTATGTTTATTGCTAGTGCCATATCTCTATTCAATTATTCATCATTCTTTTAGTTGGTATAAAGCGAATTTATTATGGGTAGTAATTTCCTTCCTCACTTATTGCTCCCATTCTATAGTATATAGTTATGAAAGAGTTTTTGGTAGTTCGATTTAAGCTTATATATTTTTTATACGATACGAGCCCCTAACTTGTAATTATTAATGTTTTTCTGTGTATAATCATGTTTTTAAATATATATATCTACAACGAAAACACCAGAGTGAGTAAGAACTAAGACTGTAATACTTAGATAATTCCTAGCTGTTTTGCTTTTTCTTTTACGTATGTAGCACCAGCATTATAGCTACTATTAATTTCTCCGTTTACTACTGCTTCATTTAACATTTTCTTGAGTATTCCGACTTGTCTTGAGGGATTTAGGTTAAGCATCTCCATGATGTCGTTACCTGTAAACTCAGATTCTTTATAAAGTTCCAGTATTATACGTCGATTTTCTTTGTCAGAACTGATAACCTTTGTTCGAATTTCCGTCCCCTTCTTTAATTTATGACCATTGAGAGAATCTTTCAAGATGATACCAGTGAGACCATCGACGAAATTAACAAAATATACTTTCGCCAATTCGCCAGATACATTACCCTTATGAATGCTGTTTGGTGTGTATGCATTCATCGGATCCCGGTACATTTGTTTTATACTAACTATAGTAGGTTTTTCTCCATGAGCGTTTTCAATAACAATCACCTGCAATTTTCCTGTGTGATTCATATATTCATTGAGGTCATAATTCTTAAGCCATGAGATTTCTGTTTTAGGTAAGAATACAGGTATATTTTTATTAGTAAGCAGATGTAATCCTTCTTTAGTCTCATGGTCAATTGTACAATATAATCTCTTTCCAACAGGAATAAAGTTGGCAGGTTTATCTTGTATTTGTTTTAGAGACACGTAGAAACGTCTTTTCTCTGGATCTATCGAGAGAAGTTTAACTGTTAGTTTTTCACCGATTCTAAACATTGAATTTAGATTTGGCTCAGTCTCATCCCAAGAAACTTCTTTAGAAGGAAGCATCCCCTGACATCCATTTTTCAAAGCTACTATAACTCCATGCTCAATAACCCTAGATACATGTACATCCAAAATCGCATTTCTGTAATAAATTGTGCTATCTATAGAATCCCAAGGCGAAGGAACACATTCTTTATGACTTAAGCTTATTCTATGTGCTTCCTCATCAATATCAATGACTTTAACTTTTATAGTATCATTGATGCTGACGATTTGATTATTATCATTAACAAACTGCCATGAAAGTTCCTTTGAAGGTATAAGAACATCAATTTTGTTGTTTATGGTAACGAATACACCATAAGAAACAACATTCTTAACAACCGCATCATAAATATCACCGACATGAATATTTTTAACTGCTTCCTGATATGCATCCTCTTTCTCTTGTTCAAGAATCTCTATTCTTGATACAACAATATTATTGCCGAATGCATTTATCTTCAACAATTTAAAGTTTATATCTGTGTCAATAATATTTTCACCCATATCTTTCAAGTTCTGAGGAACTTGAGACCAAGGGAGAAACGCTTCGGTTCCATACACATTAACGGTCAATCCTCCTGGTATTTTTTTGAGGACTTTGCCTGTAATGGTTTCCTGGGTGTTGTATTTTTCAAATATTTGTAACCAATTTACAGTATTCATATATCAAATATTTTGATTGAATATATCATTGTCATTGTCTATATCTGAACCTTTGCCAAATGGAAGAGGTGTGGTCGTATCTTCAATGTCAATTGATTCTTCGTTTGCTTTCAAACTTGCAAGGCGCGCTTTGCGATCTTTAGCTTTCGAACGAAGTTGTTTAATCTCGTTGTACATAGTTCGTGCTAATGGTACAACTAGTTTTGCCGATTCAAGCAGATGTCTTTCTTCGATTTGTCGACGATCTGGATTCTCTACATAAGAGATGAACATTGCTTCTTTTACCGTTTCTTCGATTTCTGCACCATTGTATCCTTTTGTCTCATCAACAAGCTTGTCAAGATTCTTTATGCTATTTTGACGGAACTTTGAAAGGTGAATCTTAAATATGTTATATCTTTCCTCTGGAGTAGGAAGATCGATAAAGAAAATTTCGTCGAAACGTCCTTTTCTTAAAAGTTCTGGAGCAAGACTTTCTATCTTATTGGCTGTAGCTACTACAAATACAGGCTTCTTTTTCTCTTGCATCCATGTCAATATAGTAGAGAAAACACGAGAATTAGTACCACCATCACGTTCTCCACCTGATGTACTAAGTCCTTTTTCTATTTCATCTATCCATAATATACAAGGAGCAATAGCTTCAGCTGTTGCAAGCGCTTGACGGATATTGTTTTCACTACTACCGACTTCTGCTTGAAACACTTTACCTATATCAAGTTTTAACAATGGTTGTTTCCATTCAGAAGCAATACATTTTGCAGTCAGACTTTTACCACAACCAGGTACACCTAACAATAGAATACCCTTAGGTTCTGGTAGTCCAAATTCTTTAGCTTTAAGTTCGAATGCTTTACTTCTTAATGTAAGCCATTTTTTAAGATTCTCCAAACCACCGACAGTTTCGTTGAGTGACATGTTTACTGGTATATAATCAAGTATGCCACTTTTCTTGATAATTTGTTCTTTCTCGTTGGCAATAATTTGAACACATTCAGGTCTGTTCAGACCAACTTTTTCTTTAGCCAAACGAAAAGCCAAATCAGCCTCTGTGTCGGTTAGTCCGAGAGCTGAATCTATAATAAATTTTTCTAGATCAGGATTGATAATACAATCCTTACCTGCCACGTAGCGAAGACGTATTCGAAGGTCGTCTCTGTCTGGAAGATCTATATTAACAATTGTGATATACTTTTCTATTTCAATCGGTAATTTAGTATATGGGCCGACAAATAGAATGTGTTTATTGAAGAACTTCAACTGAGTTGCTAGTTTCCTCAACAGTTCTGGATATTTTTTTTCAGAAAAACTTGGATGGCAGTCTTCCAAAAGAAAAACTTCTGGAGTTGCGTCCTTGCGTGTTTCTATAAGTTCACGGTATATCCACTCCAATAGTGTATACGAATCCTGCGTGCTTCCCCAGGCTTCATGTGGAGTGTCAACAAGTCTGCCGCTGGAATCCTTATCATGAATCAGTAATCCGTCAACAGCATCCCATACATTGAACTTTATGTTTTGAGAGAAGCATAGAGTCCTTAACTTTTGGGTTACTCTACCATATTCTGTTGTTGTTAAGTAAATAAGAGGAAAATTTGCTCTCATCATACTTTTTATTTCGTCAAATACATCTATCATAATTAGGACTTAATTTTAGTAGTTGTTGTATTCACGCGCTTATGTGTGCGCATAAAGATATCATATTCTGGTTTTTTTGTCATAATGCGATCATTTCCGAACAACCTTTGAAGGTCATCCATGGACTTGTGTGCAAGTTCATTAACATCATCTGGAAGATAGTTAGAGTCTGTAACGACTGTACCATCATTGAAGATAGAAAACACGATTTCAAAACGTTTCTCTGGCTCAGCAGGATTCTTGGTATATCCAACCATCGCAAAGCGTTCAACCTCATTTTCTTTCTTTGTATAGCGCCATATTCGTTGAAAGGTGAAACCATTACGCGAGAAAGCATCCACAACGGATTTCTTCGCATATTCAACATTTAGAGGGAAGAATGTCTCTTGCAGTTCTTCAATCAATTGCTGTCCATTGTCAAGATAGTAACTATTATATGTAACAGTATCACCTTCAACTTTCAACACATATTCACCATACATTTCAGAAGATTGCTTTGCATCTGTAACGTAAAGAATATTGTTTTCTACCTTATATTTCCAGCCAAGAGTTTCACAAGCCTGTTTCAGCGCATCCTGATTCATTGTCTTGGGATCCTTGATAAACTTAGAACTTTCGTATCTAGACATAGATTATATTATTTTCTTTTTTTGTTATTATTTTTTTTGTTGTTCTTTGCATAGACTTTTTTGGTCTTTACCACATCGCCATTTTTTACTTCACGTTCATTGGCTTTTTCTTCTTCTTTTGCTTTCAGCATATCATAGAATTCGTCTATGCTCTTAGTAGGTATATCGCATATTTGAGCTTTAACCTGCAAGCCGTTGTCAGAAGTCAGAAGGCATGGGTTCTTTTCTTTATACATTAGCGCAACGCATAAGATTCTATTATCTGCAGAACGATCGGTAAAATCGGTAGGAAGGAATCTAGTATCAGCGATGGCTTTAACTACTGTAGACTTATTTTTCTTCAGTGCAATATTTATGTTTTTCAATGCCTTTGATGCCTTGTCGTGAATATCAGATTCATCTTTTGTACGAATTTTAAACTTATCAAGTTCGTCTGTTACCTTGGCACATATAACGGCTTTGTTTGGCATCTTGATTTTTGACAAGATGTCAGGGTCATCAATGAAGATGTTTGTATCAATAATATACGTTTTGGCAAGAAGAATGTCGCGAATGAAACTCTCTCTCTCTTGGATAGTAGATTTGAATTCTTTAAGAATATCACGCAGCTCGGTATAATCTTCATAGCTACGTTGTTCTAGAGACGAAAGTTTCACTTCAAGAGACTTTATCTCGTTCAGATTCTTAATCTCATCAATTACAGTTTCTCCCATTATTTTGAGAATTTCATTTTTGAGAGCTTCTTCATGTGCTGCCTTCAAATCCTTCATCCTTTGGTCTCTAAAACTTATAGTTTCGTTGTAGAGATCAGTGAGGTTAAGATCTGTGATATACGGCATGAAACCATTTAATTTTTCATCAATTGATGCCAAGAGTGAGATCGCATTATCACCTTTAAGTTCACCGGAAATAGACTCACGGAAAACAGAAAGATAGTTAGGAATCCATGTACGTACAAAAAGATCAAATATGTTTTTGTTGTCAATCTCGTAATCAATACGAGTTACAACTTCTCGTTGGTATGATTTTCCTAAATATGAATAAACATATTTTCCAACGTTAAACATCGCCTTGTCATCAATTACACACATTACACTATCATTGTTAATAGGAATCTTGCATAGATACAAATTTTCAGATTCTACAGTTTTTACCTCCTCATCTATTTGTCCATAAGAAAGGAAGAATTTTGAATCTGGGTTTTTGCTTGCCATCCTTTTAACTGATTTGATAATCTCGAGCTTTAGACAATCAACGCAGAAACAAACTTTTTTAGGTTTGGAAGAAAGTGTCAAGGACTCAACATCGTTCCAGAATTCTTCAGGTACAATCATTTCTTCTGATTCCTGATATGCCATTCTGTCTAATGAGGCATCTTGTTCAAGATACTCTTTATATTCGATGTGTCTTTGAGTAATAATTGCATTATCTTCAAACTGAGATTGAAGTTCTGATGCTGCTATTGGACTCTCTACTTGGTTATTTAGGAATGTACACAATATAGTGTCTTCCAGACTTTTATTCTGTTTGATTGCTTCTGTATAAATTTCACACTGTCCTGCAGGATTGTAGCATACTAGTCTATACACTTTCTGGAGAAAATCATAAATCACTCCGAAACAAATAGAGGTTTCATACTCTTGAACATTGTTAAGGACAAGGTTAGAGAATGAATTTCCTTCCTCAGGACTATATATTCCAGGAATCTGATCGTTAGAGAATGTCTTGATACTATCTTCATCAACATAGTTATAAGGTCTAGTTGTCTTTGATTCTATGCGAGCAACATCCATAAATGCTTGTCTTGCAAGCTGGTGCTGTCCGCCTGTTAAATCATAGAACAACGGGAAATCGTAATCAGAAAGAGTTCTGAATTTTCTTCCTACGGCGACAGATTCTAGACCTTTTTTTGTCAAGAAATACGAGCTGTTTGATACTTGAGCCAATCCGAAATCAACCAACTGCTGCAGTTTCTCAGACAAGATTTCGTACTCAGCAAGGTCTCTATATTTACCTTCAGACACATTGTCTTCAATATTCATTCCGAGAATATTTCCTATCTGGACAATAGTTAGATTTCCATCAAGTTCAAGCAATCTGCAGATAACCTTATCAAAGACATCGAATGGGATGCCTTCTGTACGATCGGCAGAATAATCTGCCAATGCATACCGCCATGGAAATACAATATGACCCAGATATATCTCCGTCAGTCCTTTCGTTGGCTTTATCTGTTTGTAAATTTCAAAATCTAAATTATTCATTGTTTGCGTACATTTTAAGGTCGTCAAATTCAATTATACGTCCATTTTTCCTAATTTCATTGATAGCATTAAGGTAAAGAGGTTTCCCTTCGCGGTCTTTTATTCCACTAAAGAAATCAATGTTACCAATTACGATAAGTAGTCTTCTTGCGCGTGAAAGAGCTACATTAAGACGTTCTGGAGATTTTGCAAAACCAGGATCTGAATTTTTACAGATTGAGCCATCGGCTTTAATTGCTTTGTCGCTTCGAACGGTTGAAACAATGATGATATTTCGTTCCATACCCTGAAACTTATCTACGGTATTCAACTTTACGGGAATGCCGAGCTTTTGAGCATATGGTTTAACTGTATTCTTGATATTTCCAACCTGTTTTCCGTAGAAGCTAATCAATCCAATCTCTTTTTCTTGACGACGTTTGGTGTCGGATTTAAGAGTATTCCAGTGTTTCATATATTCGCTAAATCCATGGCTATGCTTCAGATATGCGATTACTCTCTTCATCGCTTCAACTTCAGATATGTTGACCTTAGACGAACCATCTGTAGCTTCAGGTGCATTAACATTAACCCATATAGTATGTATTCTATCATTTATGAAACCTTCATGAGAGAAACCATGATAGCGGCTAAACGGATTTGACAAATCATGATTGTCCATATTCTCTTCCAATAGTTCACCGCATTCAAGACCACCAGGATCGTCTTCGTAGAATTGCTTAATAACATCATTGATGTGCTTATGCATTCGATATTGTTTGTTAAACATGGACTTAATCGTGGGTGAAACTTTCGGATTAAGAATCAGTCTCTTAAATTGAGAAGTTTCCGTGAAGTCCTTATCAATCAACTCTGACAATTCTGCCGATTTTTGATCACCAAGAGATTGAAGTGTCTCTCTAAAGTCTTTATCATAGAGCATTGGTGGAAGCTGGCGATGATCTCCAATAACAATTGATTTCTTTCCAAAGCACAATGGCATAAGAAGTTCTGGAGGAGTTGCCTTACTTGCCTCGTCCATGATAACTGTGTCGAATCTTATTGTAAGCAAGTTGTTTATAACTTCTTTTAAGTTCTTGAAGTTTTCTGCAGCAGGTGTCTCTACATAATCTAATCCGACTTCCTCTATCAGTCTTGAAATCTTTGGTGAACTAGGTCTGTTCTCCACCAAGAACTGTATCTCTTTAATTTTCTTTAGAATGTCATAGGTTATGTTGGTATTGAAAATTCGATTGTATTCTTTTGCAAAACTACCACTACCAGTAGAACTACATGTACTTCCAATAACATTAGCATACTTAAAGAATTTATCTGTAAAGTATTGCTTTATGTCGATTGATGGCATAGATAGTTCTACAACCCAATCCTTTAATATGTCACCATATTTAACATCATTGGCATATGAACAGTCTGCCATACGTGACATCCAATGCTGAACAACATTGTCATTAATGCTGTTTGGGATGAGTTCTTCTTCTTCTTCTTCTGCGTCCTCTTCATTCTCACCTAGCATCGGTTCGTCGTCGTAGTTAGAAGATTCATCTACTTTTCCGAGCCATTCCATAATTCTCTCTATGGAATAACGCTTACCTTCTTCTTCAAACTTGGCAGACTTGCCAAACCTTAACGGCTTGATTAGAGTCAAGAATCGAGCCATATCTGGATTTGCGTTTTTACCATTCATGAGTTTCTCTAGCGCATTATCCACAGCAAGATTAGTCTCAGATGTTAGGAGTATTCGAGAATTCTGCATCGTACGAATATGCTGCCATATTAATTCTGCGATTACAGTCGTTTTACCTGTTCCTGGAGGACCTTGAAGCATACACAAATCGTTTGCCTTTAATGCCCTTAGAACTGATTTTTTCTGAGAATCATTAAGAGACAAAATTGACGTTCTATCAAAATTGATAAATTCATCGCATTTTTCGATGTCATAGAATTCGTATCTACTTGTTGGTGTTGCCTTGGATGAATCAAAGATAAACTCCTTGATTTTGTCGTTCACAGGTTTGCTATTAGGTTCATTTGACGGGTTGTCATTAGACAACTTATGCATAGCATTTTCAAGCCATTTAGCTTTTGCTCGGTCACCTTGCAGATTTGCTTGGACTTCTCGAATTTCTGGACGTTTGTTGATAAACTTCAGAAAATTTGCGGCAACTTTCTTATCAGAATCATAGTAACATGGCAATCTGAATACCAGTTGTGACATTGTAGAGTCTCTTTCTACAAGTTTGCCAATTGTAACGCACTCATAATTACCCACTTTTACAGAGAAGTCAACACCGTTAAGTTTTCTGAGATTCTCTCTAAAAATTTCCTTTTGAGACTTCTGGGCAAGTAAGTTCGTTTTAACTTTGAATTTGAAATCAGAATCTAATGGTGACTTAATAACACAGAACTTGTTTGTATTTGAGATGCTGTTATACATTGTTTCAAGTTCTTCAATTGATTCAAAGTCAAAGTAAAGAGTTCTTGTGTAGCCAGTTCCTTCTCCGTATGTTATATCAAAATCTAATGCATATAGATCCCGATAAATATCATTCCAGTTTTCTGTTGAGAAAGCATTGTTAAATATGCTGCTATCTTCTGACGTGAAAGCATAAATCACCCTCTTACTTATATTTTCCTTACCGTATATACAAGCAAGCATATTCTGAAGCATAGCATGTTGTTCTCCAATCTCTTTTTTCGTGTCTATTTGAACACGAAATGTGGTTTGGTTAACAGGCTCTGGGAGAATTAATTCCTGAAGATTTAAATCTTTATCAGCTGTTCTACCAAAAGATATCTTATATTTTTCAACATGATTCGAAGTAAAGAGATTATCAATGTTTTTAATGTGTATTTCAAGATAATCTTTGTTCGTACGATGTAAGTTGAAATCTTTGCTTAAAGCCCCTGCAAATTCGTCAATATCACAATCAAGTCCAGAAACTAGAACTAGACGTCCGCTTTGTTCTACGTTTAAACGACGCTCTGCATACTTCTTAGTAATACGTTCCTCTAAGTTGTATGGTCTTATACTCAATATACATCCAATCTTCTTCTCTCTTTCAAGAAGAGATGAAAATTTTTTACGTATGATTGAATCAAGACCTCTGTTGATCTCATCATACGTCAGTTGTACACAACCATCACCATCAAAGTTCGCTTCGATACTGAGTTGATTTTTCAACTCATCCTCGAAGTCAGAATATTCTGTTCGTTTATTCGTGTTAAGGTCAACCTTAAAGCGGACATTCTTCATGGTCTCACCATCCTCGAAATAAGTTATTTCAGGATCATAATAAGTCTTGCAGCTGTAAGGCTTCTGCAAGGACTGTATAATGAGATTTTGAGCCTCAATGTATTTTGTCCATATTTCTTTTTGGTTCTCAATCTGTGTTACTGGTGCAACCTCTAATTTTAAGGTTTTTTTAGCAAGCTCCTCATTTGTGAGCAGATCTCGAATTGAAATACTATCCTTTTCTACGTCCTCCACAAAATGGATTGTACACAGCTGATCAAAAGCATATTGAAGGTCAGGGATGACAACATTACTACTGAATCTAGATTTCTTACGACTTTTAGCTTTTATCTCAAGAAAGAAATTGGAATAAGTAACGACAAATTCCATTTGTCCTCCCATGTCTTCCATTGGCACGATGACAAAGAGCTCATCTTCTGTTTTCTTCGCAAAGAAACAGTGTAATTCTTTGCCGTTCAAACGTTCTTTTATTTCAAGGAACTTTAGAACGTTGTTATTTTGAGGTTTATCGAAACTTTCAACAGTGTAACTACCATATTTAAGATAAATATCTTTGTTGGTTGCAGCCTCGTTAAAAATGTCTTCTATCACCATTTTAATATTTATTTGTTATTTCAACTTATCAAACAAGTAAAAATATATCTCTATACAGCTTTACTTTAAATACAATATACAAACATTTCTATCATACATATTTAGTTGAAGGCGAGAAATAGCATCATTTACAAAAAGGATTGAAAGTCCATAGTCTGCAAAGTTACCTCCAAACCGGTCAAATCCATATCCACGCAGTTCCACAATATTATCATTTACAGATATCACCTTCATTCTCTTCGGAGCCATTTGGATATTATTTTGCCATAATGGGTGAACCCCATCAAGGTTGTACATTGTAATAGTATACCCTTCTCCTCCTTCAATATTCTTTTCAATCACTAGTCTACGGTTACAACCATAGTTGTGTCCAGAAACATTTTGTCCGTTTTGAAAACGAATATGATCAGAAGAATCAAATACGACAGTTCCTTCTGGTGGGTTGTTGTTGCCAGCAAGGAGACTTTTTAGCAAATTATCCATAATTTTTATTGTAGTTAATTTGAATTGTCAAATTTTGTACACAAATATATAAAAGGATTTGCAGATTCACGAAGAATTTCCAAAAATCTCCAAATGTTATTTAAAAAAACGCATTCTTATTCGTTTGCGGCCAATGTCGCCGTTTTCGTCTAGATAAAGTTATATTATCATTTTCCCCTCTCTCCCCAAGGCATATCAGATGATGAACCACTGCCATTGACACGGCGTAATTGCGCGTGCTACGACCTGTTATAGACCCCAAAAACCTCCCTTTATGAAATTTTAATACTCAAATATTTGTTTTTAATTGTTTAATATGTACTTTCACTGCTATAAATGTTAAACCTTTAAACTTTACGACTATGATTATCGGTGTTCCAAAGGAAATCAAGAACAATGAGAACCGTGTGGGTATGACCCCGTCGGGTGTTCAGGAGATGACAAAGCATGGTCACACTGTCTATGTGCAGGCCGGTGCGGGTGTAAACAGTGGTTTCAGCGATGATGCGTACATTGCGGCAGGGGCAAAGATTCTCCCTACAATAGAGGAGGTTTATGCCATTGCCGAAATGATTGTAAAGGTTAAGGAACCCATTGCAAGCGAGTATGCCCTTGTGCGCAGGGGACAGCTGGTGTTTACCTATTTCCATTTTGCTTCGAGCGAGCCGCTTACAAAGGCAATGGTCGAGAGTGGGGCGGTGTGCTGTGCCTACGAGACCGTGGAGCGTAAGGACCGTTCGTTGCCGTTGCTTGTGCCGATGTCCGAGGTTGCCGGCCGCATGGCTGTGCAGGAGGGCTGCTACTTCCTTGAGCGCCCGCGTGGCGGCAAGGGCAAGCTTATGGGCGGTGTTCCGGGCGTGAAGCCTGCAAAGGTGTTTGTCATTGGTGCCGGAATTGTGGGCACTGCTGCTGCACGCACAGCAGCCGGCATGGGTGCCGATGTGACAATATGCGACATCTCTCTGCCGCGTCTTGCTTATCTGACAGATGTGATGCCACGCAATGTAAAGACACTGATGTCATCGGAATACAATATACGTGAGGAGTTGAAAACTGCCGACCTTGTTGTCGGCTCAGTGCTCATCCCGGGAGCGAAGGCACCAAAACTTGTTACACGCGATATGCTTGCTTTGATGCAGCCGGGCAGTGTGCTGGTGGATGTTGCCATTGACCAGGGCGGTTGCTTCGAGACATCGCGCCCCACGACACACGAGGAGCCTACATATTATGTCGACGGTATTCTGCACTACTGCGTGGCTAATATCCCGGGTGCAGTGCCATATACATCTACATTGGCACTTACCAATGCAACGCTTCCCTATGCTCTGCAGCTTGCCGACAAGGGGTGGCAAAAGGCATGCACCGATAACGAGGAGCTGCGCAAGGGCTTGAATGTTGTCGAGGGCAAGGTTGTCTACCGCGAGGTTGCCGAGGCGTGGGGCTTGCCATACGAACCATTGGCACTATAAAATTGCTTCTTATATACTGAAATACTAACCAATAATATCTATTACTATGGAATTACCTTTTGCCGAATCCTGGAAAATAAAGATGGTTGAGCCCATCCGCAAGAGCACACGAGAGGAGCGTGAACAGTGGATGAAGGAGGCCGATTATAATCTGTTCCAACTGAAATCGGAACAAGTGTACATAGACTGTCTCACCGACTCGGGCACAGGCGCGATGAGTGACCGCCAATGGGCTGCAATGATGATGGGCGACGAGAGCTATGCCGGCTCATCATCGTTCTTCCAGCTGAAGGATACAATCGAGAGACTCACAGGTTTCTCATATGTAATCCCTACCCACCAGGGACGTGCTGCCGAGAATGTGCTGTTCAGTCACCTTGTGACAGCCGGTGCCGTTGTACCCGGCAACTCGCATTTCGATACCACTAAGGGACACATCGAGAGCCGCAAGGCTGTTGCCCTTGACTGCACTATCGACGAGGCAAAGAATACACAGCTCGAGCTTCCTTTCAAGGGCAATGTCGATCCAAAGAAACTGGAGACTGCATTGCAGGAGCATTGCGACAAGATACCTTTCATCATCGTTACCATCACCAACAACACCGCCGGCGGACAGCCTGTTTCAATGCAGAACCTGCGCGAGGTGCGTGCCTTGGCCGACAAGTATGGCAAGCGCGTCATCTATGACTCTGCACGTTTTGTAGAGAATGCCTATTTCATCAAGACACGCGAAGAGGGATATGCCGACAAGAGCATAAAGGAGATTGTAAAGGAGATGTTCTCACTTGCCGACGGTATGACAATGTCCTCAAAGAAGGATGGTCTTGTGAATATGGGTGGTTTCATCGCTACCCGTCACGAGGATTGGTACGAGGGTGCAAAGAAGTATTGTATTCCTTTCGAGGGTTATCTCACATATGGTGGTATGAACGGCCGCGACATGGCTGCACTTGCAGTAGGTCTGGAGGAGAATACCGAACTGGACAACATTGAGACACGCATCCGTCAGGTGCAGTATCTTGCTGCGCGCCTGGATGAGTTCGGCATTCCTTATCAGCGTCCCGTAGGTGGTCATGCACTCTTCATCGATGCCGACCGAGTGCTGTCAAACGTTCCAAAGGAGGAGTTTCCTGCACAGACACTTGCAATTGAGCTCTACCTTGAGGCCGGTATACGTGGTTGCGAAATTGGTTACATACTTGCCGACCGTGACCCTGTTACCCGCGAGAACCGCTTTGGCGGCCTCGACCTGTTGCGCCTGTGCATTGCACGCCGTGTGTATACCAACAACCACATGGATGTGATTGCCGTTGCATTGAAGAATGTATATGACCGCCGCGACAGCATCAAACATGGTGTGAAGATTGTCTGGGAGACAGAACTCATGCGTCACTTCACCGTGAAACTCGCAAGAGTAGAGGAGTAACCTCTCCAATAAACTTGATAATATATAATGAGCGCTGCCCGTGGGCAGCGCTCATTATATTTATTTTCAGTCATTGTTCATCTCCCTGATGTCGACCTCGCTCTCTTTTGCTTCGCCAAGCAGATGCTTGCTGAAGAAGTCGGCCATCTTCCAGAAGAAGTACTCGTCCTTGGTCTCGAAGCCGTGACGGTCACCCGGGAGGTAGAGCATCTCGAAACGCTTGTTGGCGCGGATGAGAGCATCAACCACACGGGTGGTGTTTGCCGGGTGAACATTGTTGTCCATGTCGCCTGTCACCAGCAACAAATGGCCTTTGAGGCGGCCGGCAAGCTCCTGGTTGGTGCTTATGTTGTATGAGAATGTCGTGTCGCACTCAACAATGCCCTCCTTGTTCTTTTTCTCCTTGATGTTCTCCTTTATGCCGTGGTGCTTTTCGCTCCACCAGTTGTTGTATATGCGGTTGTCGTGGTTGCCGGCACATGAAACGGCTACCTTGAAAAAGTCGTTGTATGTGAGGATGGCTGCTGTTGACATGAAACCGCCGCCCGAGTGTCCGTGGATACCGATGTTCTCGCTGTCAATGTAGTTGTGGCGTGCAATGAGCTGCTGTGCCGCAACTTTCTTGTCGGCAAGGCCATAGTCGCGCAAGTTGCCGTAACCGAAGTTGTGGTACCATTTCGAGCGGTTGGGGTGTCCGCCGCGGTTACCTACGGTGATGACGATGAATCCCATCTGTGCAAGGCGGTCAACGCGGTTCATGCCGCTCGACCAGCTCTCGTTCACAGCCTCGGTCTGTGGGCCGGGATATACATACTCAATAAGCGGATAGCACTTTGTCGAGTCAAAGTCGAATGGCTTGTACATTACACCGTGCAGGTCGGTTATGCCATCGGCAGCCTTCACTGTGAAACGCTCTGGGAATTTGTAGCCTGCTGCAAAGAGCTGTGAAAGGTCGGCAGTGCCAAGTTCTACGGTTTTCTTGCCGTTCTTGCTATATACATAGTTCACAGGTGCTGTATCTACGCGCGATGCGGTTACTGCAAATGCCTCGCCATTAGCCGCCGGGAAGAATTGGCTCACGTTCATGTCTCCCTCGTCAATCTGCTTCATGCCGCTGCCGTCGAAGTTTACGCTGTAGAGGTGCATGTAGTATGGGTTTTCGCCCTTGTTATATCCGCATGCGGTGAAGTAGACCTTCTTCTCCTTTTCGTTTACGGTAACAACGTCCTCAACATGGTATGCACCTTCGGTTATTGGATTGACGAGTGTTCCGTCGGCATTGTAAAGATAGAGCATCGCCCAGCCTGTGCGCTCGGACCATTGGATGAACTGCTTGCCGTTATTTACGGGATATATAGGCTTGCTTTCGATGCTTGTGTTCATCTCCTCGTGTACAACCATTCTGGTGGTGTCGAGGCTCAAGTCGTAATAGCATACCTCAATTTTCTTCATGTCGCGGCTGATGCGCTCGAAGTAGAAACCGTTGTTGTTGCCAAGCCAAACAGCCTTTCTCGGGTTCTCATAGCGTGTGAGATGTGTGCCCGGTTTGCTGAAAAGACCTATGCGTTGCTGCTTGAACTGGTCTACATTTATTGTCTTGCTTGTCTTGTTCTCAAAGTCGAACAGCTCAACTGTTGTCTTTGGTGTCTCCTCCCCGGGCATCTGGTAACGGTAGGTCTCCAGTGTGGGGCGTGGGCTGCTCAGTGAGTTGATGACCCACATCTTTGAAAGGATTGAGTCGGCACGGTGTGTCATTACAAAGTGGCGTGAGTCGGGGCTCCAAAGGGCATATACGCGGTGACGTTTGGTGCTGTCGGGCTTTTCATCTAGTGAGTGGTGTGCATAGCACCAATTGGGGCGGCCGTTAAAAGTGAGCTGGTGCTCGGTAATGGTGCTGTCCTTGTCCCAGATGCGCAACTTCTCCAAATCCTCACGCGACATGTACCACAAGTTGTAGTTTTTCTCATAGATGGCATACTTGCCGTCGGGCGAAACGTTTGCCCAACCCGGGTAAACGGGGTAGAGGTCCTCAATCTCGTCCTTTGTGCGCTCAATGAGCTGCTTGGTCTTTATGTCATACTCGAAGTAGAAGGTCTTGTTCTCCTTCTTGCCCTCGTTGGCCTTTATCTTGGCACTGTCGTTGCGCTCGTGGCGTGGCAACTGCTTGGGCACTTCGAGTTTTGATGCAATATCGAAACGTACATAGCGCCCTTCGCGTATGTTTCTGTTAATGTTTATTGGCAGATGGTCGGCATCATAGGGGTCTTGTGTGCGTTGTGTAAGCTCCGTTGCAAGCCAATCCATGTCCCAGAGCATCTTCTTTGTGCCCTTTACAGCATCCACGATGTAGAAGTTCTTGTCGTTGGTGTCGCTCCAGGAGTAGATGAACTGCTTGCCGTCGGCAAACCAAACGGGCTGTATGCGGGTCTGCTTTACCATGCGTGAAATCTTTTTTGGCGAGAAGCGCTCGGCGAGTGCGTAGTTGGGGCGCACTTTGTTGTCATCCTGTGCTTTCAGTGTGGTTGTTGCCAGCAGGGCAGGCAGAACCAACAGTAATAGTGCTTTTTTCATTAATTTATCTTTTGTGTTATTCGTCGTTCTTGTGAATATGCAGTGTGTCGAGGATTTTTCTGAATCCGCGGCGCTTGCTGATGTCAATCTTTGCAATACCGCCTGTCGATGTCTCCTTGTAGAGGCTCGGGAGGTCGTGTCCGGTCTCCTTCATCACCTGTACAATGCGGTCGAAGTCTATCTTGTGCTTGCCGTCCGACAGTGCCGAATATGTGCAGGCATCGAGTGCGCGCGAAGCGGCAATGGCGTTGCGCTCAATGCACGGCACCTGTACAAGGCCGCAAAGCGGGTCGCATGTGAGTCCCAAATGGTGTTCGAGTCCCATCTCGGCTGCATACTCAATCTGGTTTATTGTTCCGCCGAACAGTTGGCAGGCTGCAGCAGCCGCCATGGCACAAGCAACACCAATCTCGCCCTGGCAACCTACATCGGCGCCCGAGATTGAAGCATGCTCCTTTGCCACGTTGCCAAAGAGACCGGCTGTGGCAATGGCGCGCAGAATGCGTGCGTCCGAGCAATTGTGTGCTGTCGACAAATGATAGAGCACAGCCGGCAATACACCGCTTGAACCGCATGTAGGGGTGGTGACGATAGTGCTTCCGCTTGCATTCTCCTCGCTTGTGGCAAGGGCGTATGCATAGAGTTTCGCCTTGCTGCTCACGGCTGCATTATATGACATTGACTTGTTCAGGTAGGTGAGTGCCTTGCGCTGTATGCCAAGGCCGCCGGGCAGCACGCCTTCGTTCTCAAGGCCGCGTTTGATGGTGCTCTGCATTGTAGCCCACACCTCGGCGAGGTAGTCCCAAATTTCAGGGCCTTCGTACTTCTCCACATATTCCCAGAATGTGCAGCCTGTCTCGTCGCACCAGTCCATTATTTCGTGTATTGTGGTGAGTGGATATATATCCTCCTCATTCTTTGTCGTCTCCTCGTTGGCAAGCTCGCCGCCGCCCACGCTGTATATCTTCCAACTGTCGATGACCTTGCCATCCTTTATACCTTCGAACAGCATGCCGTTGGGGTGGAAGGGGAGGAATACCTCGGGCTCCCAAACGATTTCGAGTTTAGCTATGGGTTCAAGCTCTTTTATTATTGCAACGTCTGTCATGTGACCCTCTCCTGTGGCTGCAAGGCTTCCGTAGAGCGTTACACGGTAGCTGTCGGGGTTGGGGCAACGCTCGGCAAACTGCTTGGCAGCGCGGTTCGGTCCCATGGTGTGACTGCTCGAAGGACCAAGTCCTATCCTGAAAAGTGAACGTAATGATTTCATATAATTGTTATTTGTTTTTCCGGTTTATATCTAATATTTTGCTAATATATGAAAAAGTGAGCAAGAAATAACAAGTTTACTTGATTATTTTTTACAGCAAGTGTAGTTCTATATCTGCAGCTCTTTTTGTGTTTTCATTTTAAAATTGTAATCATTTTTTGAAAAATGAGCCTCATTAACATAAATTATCTATATTATTTGTGAAATGTTAATGCTAATTGTTAAAATTGTAATTGAAAAACAATAATTATATCATAAATTGATGAAAAAACAACTAAATAGATTGCTCCCGGCGATTGTTTGTGCCGGGGCGTTTTGTGGAAATAGCGTCGCAGCAAACCTGGCGGATGCAGATTCCACAGTCATAAACCAACAGAAATATGACCCATATTTTCTTGAGGCTCTGCCGATTGGTGCTCCGGGGTGGATGCAGTGCATAGCAGCCGACCCGGCAGGCGTGAATTTCAAGGAGATGCAACGCTTATATAACGAGTGGCGTGCTGCCGATGACGATGTGCGTGTGCGCACTGTCGACAACAAACAGGTGGTGAACTATTACCGCCGTTGGATGGCTGCCTATCGCGACTATGTTGCTCCCGACGGGAGCATTGCGTTGCCATCTATGGAACAGTATGCAGCGCAGGTCGATTCCATGAACCGCAAGGCTGCTGCGACAAGAAACGGTGAAACGGATCTGATTTGGCGCAATATAGGTCCTAACCGCACCTATTCGAACGAGAACGGGGAACTCAAACGCAAGGATTCGCAAGTGTGCGTGTTCCGCATTGCCGTTGCACTCAGCGACAGCGCAACACTCTATTGCGGAACGGAGTCGGGCGTCGTGTTTAAAACGACCGACCACGGAAAGAGTTGGCAACCCTGTGCTCCGCAGCACAATTTCGGCGGCTCAATATTCAGCATTGCAGTGCATCCCACAGACAAGAATACCGTTTATGTGGGCGGCGGCCCTTGGCTTTGGAAAAGTACCGACGGCGGTGAAACATGGAACAGATGCGGTGGAATAAGCAACCGCGTGAACTCGATAAGAATAAATCCTGACAATACTGATTATATAACAGCATCGGTGGGTAGCAAGGATGAGGGCGCATCGGCTGCCGGTTTCTTCATCTCATCCGATGGCGGTGCCACTTTCTCATGCACTTTGCGTGGCATCTGCTTCGACCACGAACTGCAACCCGGCAACCCCGACAGAATATATCTTGTGCGCCGTGAGGCCGGTCCTTGGGCGGGAATATATATGTCGGACAATGCCGGTATGAGCTGGAGGCAGTTGGAACTCCCGGTGGACATGATGATTTGCGGCCGCCTGGCGGTGAGCGAAGCTCCCGGTGGCGCGGATTATGTATATGCACTCGTGACATGCGATTCTTGGGGCTACGATGCCGGCCCTCAGGGCGGTAAAGGAACACCATACATCCTTATGTCAAAGGATGCTGGCACGACATGGGAAGACCAGACTGACAAGGGCGGTAAATTCTATGACATCACTTTTTCTCCAATCATGGATGCTGCCGGAGGACAAGGTTTCTTTGATATGATGATTGGTGCGTCGGCACAGAATCCGGCTCATGTGCTCTTTGGTCTTACATCGCTCTACCGTTCGACCAATGAGGGTGTGGCAAATTACCGAGACAATGGCATAGGCGGTTACCAACGTAACGACTGGATGCATTGCGACATTCAGGACATTGCCATACACCCCTGCGGCGATACCTGGATTTGCAACGACGGCGGAATAAAGTATTCGCGTGACTTTTTCGAAACAAAGGGCGAGGACCGATACGACGGAATATATGCATCGGACTACCAAGGACTGGGTGTAGGCTGGAACGAAGACGTGATGGCGGCAGGCCGCTGGCACAACGGCGACGTGGTGCATGCAGCCACTTATGGCGAGGGTAACAGCGTGCACGTGGGCGGTGTGGAGATTGCTACAGGCTATGTTATGAAGAGCAACCCTTGGAAGGTCTACTTTACCGATGCTTCGACCCGCATCATGCCACGTGAAATGGATGGTGCGATAGGCGAGGATTTCCGCACTTGGTTCAGTGACAAGAAACCATACGAGGCACTGCGCATAAACGGAGAGATTGCCACCGACCCGCGCTATGCCCTTAAGGTGTTCCTGCAGGACATGACCGATACATGGGGCGGCTATCTTTCGTATGACGAGGGCGCTTCGTTCCAGAAAGTGTTCGACAGCGAGGGCGAGGATTTCTACAGTTATGAGTTCGCACGCTCCAACCCCGACAGGGTGTATATATCGGGCTGTTGGAATGTGTGGCGCTCCGATGACGGTGGTCTTACATTCCATGAGTGTACGCAACCGTTCGCTGTTACCGATGACTATATACACTATACAAAGGTTGTGGTTGACCCCAATGACGAGAATCACTTGCTTGTGATATGCAATGACCGTTATGACGCAGTGAGCGAAAGTTTCGACGGCGGCATGAGCTGGAGTGCATATGACCTTGCGAACATTGCCGACAAGCGAGTGCACCAGATTATCCTTGTGGGTGACGAGTATAATAGTACATACGTTACAAGCTACGACGGCGCGAGTGTCTATTTCCGTGACAATACGATGAGCGACTTTATCGACTACTCGAGCGGCTTGAACCCCGGTGCACGTATCTCAAAGGTTGTGCCTTATTACAAAAGCGGTGTGTTGCGTATGGCAACCGACCAGGGCTTGTGGGAGGCACCGCTTTATCATCAGGACTTCATAGCTGTGCCGCAGCCTATGGCATTGAACCTCGGTAGCGGTAACCTCACTGCAAATCCGCAGAAGAGCGTGCAGTTCGACAGTTACAGCATTGTACGTCAGGATGGGAATACCCGCTGGCAGTGGAGTTTCTCGCCACAGCCGCAGTATGTGAGCGATGCCACGGTGCGCAACCCTGTTGTCGTGTTCGGTAATCCCGGAAACTATGATGTCACCTTGACCGTTACAACCCCGGCAGGCACATCGTCGCGTACGATTAAGAATATGATAACCATTGAGGGAGCTACAGCCATTGATGAGGCCAAGGTCAGTCAGGTGGGCATTGAAAAGAGTGTGCTCGGTGCCGGTGAACCGCTTGTGGTGCTTGCAGCAGGGCTTTGCGAGGATGCACGTTTAACCGTGCACGGAATGAAAGGTAATCTGCTATATAGCGAGCAGGTTCCGGCAGATGCGGAATGCGTGACAGTCGCACTCAATGACTTGACTCCCGGTGTATATATCTACTCGATAAGGAGCGCGACACAGAAATTCTTCGGACAATTCATAATAAAATAACAGCTATGAAAAAAATAATACTTTCACTGCTTTGTGCATCGTCAATATTCTGTGCAAGTGCGCAGGAGCATGTGGCAAACGACCAATTTTTTACCCCATATAAACTCAACTATCTGCCGGCAGGTTCGCCTGCCTGGATGGCGCAGCTTGCCAATCCGCAGGGGCTCGACTACAATGCTATGGTAGATAGTTTCGAAGTATACCTTTCCAACACCCCCGGCGCGCGATATAAGTCGCGCGACACAAAACAGGTGGTGAACCATTTCCGCCGTTTCCAGAAGGCTTATTTGCCCTTTGTGCAGGCCGACGGCATAATCCGTCTGCCTTCGGCAAGTGCATATCACAGCGACATCGACAACGTTACCGAGGAGGTGCGTTATGAGCGTGCGCGCAAGCGCGCCGCCGGCCGCGATGCGGAAGCACCCGTAGAGTGGAAGGTTATTTCACCAATCATAACATACGACTATCTGCACAAAAAAGTATCCCCTGCGCAGTCTAACATTCAGCGTATGAGGGCGTCGCGCTCAAATCCAAACGTGCTCTATTGCGGTTCGGAGACCGGCCTGGTGTTCCGTTCAAGCGATAAGGGCGAGTCTTGGCAACCATGCAACGACGGCGAGTGGATGGCCGGCGAGATAACAACCATTGACATAAGCAACACCAACCCCGATCGTGTGCTCGTAGGTGCAGGCGGTGTGTTCTGGATAAGCAACGACGGTGGTGCAAACTGGGAGAATATCACTCCGGCAAAAGCGACCTATGCCCGCACCAGCAATGCTTGTTTCCATCCTCAGAACGACAATATAATCCTTGCCGGTGACCGCGCACAGTTGTGGCGCTCGACCGATGGCGGCAGGTCGTGGGAGTGGATGCTCGGCGGCATGGTTTTCGATATTAAATACTCAGTACAGAACCCGGATGTGTGCTATGTCGCAATAGAGCAAGAGAGTACCGTAAAGATGTACAAGAGTACCGACGGCGGTGTGTCATGGAACATTCTTGCTCTTGGCGATGAGCCGCTCATCAGTGCGCGTATCGGTCTTAGCGAAGCACCCGGTGGCGAGGATTATGTATATCTGTGGGCTTGTCGCAGGAATCACCTTTCCAACTTTAACCAAATCTTCCTTAGTGGCCCGGCACTGCTCTACAAAAGTACCGATGGCGGTGCTTCGTTTACTGTTACCGACCCTACACCGCAGATGGAGGCTGTAGACAAGAACGGCGGTCAGGGATATTACGACCTTGTGTGCACGGCATCGGCTACTGACCCCGAGGTTTTGCTTGTGGGTATAATACAGCTCTATCGCTCCACCGACGGAGGCAAGACATTGGAGAATGTCGGCGGCTATTATGGCCGTTTCGACCTGCATTGCGACATGCAATCCATACAGACCAATGGCGCAGGCGACACATGGCTCTCTACCGATGGCGGTGTAATCTACAGCAACGACTTTTTCTTTGCCGATGCACAGCCAAAAATCAAAGGCCTCTATGCATCGGAAATGTGGGGCTTCGATCAAGGCTGGAACGAAGATGTTATGGTAGGTGGCCGCAACCACAACGGCAACATGTCGCAGATTGACCGCTACAATGGGGTTACGCTTTCAATGCGCGGCTCGGAGCGCCCCACGGGTTATGTGTTTCTCTCCAACCCGCGCAAGATAGCGTTCAGTGACTCCGAGAATGTCATTATGCCCGATGACTGGCGCAATGAGTTCGTGCCGTTCCTCGACTACTGGACCTACCCGAAGGAGTCCTCACAGCACGGCTTCTATTTCGAGTTCGACCCGCGCTATGCGCAGTGCTTTTACATTGTGCAGGAGAGTGACCGCGTGGATGCCAACACGCTTTGGCGCACACGCGATGACGGTGCCTCGTTCTCCTCGGTATATACATTCGATGACCCCATAAACGCAATAGCGGTGTCGCGCTCGAACCCCGACAAGATTGTGGCCTCTACATGGGGACGCATATACTGGTCATCCGATGCCGGCGCCACATTCACCGAGTACAATATCCCCGATGAGATGACCCATAGCATAAACTATAAACTTGCCGTTCACCCCACCAACGAGGATGAGATTTGGGTGAGCGACGGCAATGCAGGCGGTTTCTGGCGAACAGTGAACAATGGCGAGACATGGGAAAAACTCGATGACGGACTCACAATTGTCAATTGGGAAGGTAATATGGAGGCTCACAGTGTAGGACGTTTCTTCCTTACCGGTAACGAGAAGAACGCTGTCTATGCCATTGCTTCTACTATGGGGTATCTCAATGAAAGCTATTCAACAACGCGTGGCAGGGTACTCTATCGTGATGATACCACCGATGGATGGGTGAATATCAGCAATGGCTTGCCAAAGGTGGTGAACCTGAACCGTATGCTGCCGTTCTACAAGAATGGCGTTATACGCCTTGCAACCAACAACGGCATATGGGAACGCGAACTTGTCGACCCGCAGTTCAAACCCATAGCACAGCCAATGATTCTCAATGCCGGCTCGGGCGACAACACGCAGGGTGGCTATCCACGCGAAATAAAGCTCGACAGTTACAGTATCGTAAACCAGAACGGTGCCGAGTGGCATTGGGATGTGTATCCCGCACCGCTTTCAATGAGTGCCGACAATGTGCGTAATCCTGTAATTACAATCGAACCCGACCAGACATACGACATAACCTTGACCGTTACAACCCCTGCCGGCAGTGATACAAAGAAAATCGAGGGTATGATAAAGGGTAACAAGCCTGTACCCGATGCAACATCAATCGACGAGGTGCTGCAAGGCAAGGAACTTCTGCTTGAAAGCGGCAACGTAGTTGTTGTGGGCGAGAGTTTCCGTTTTGTCGCACGCGACCTTGTAGGTAATGTGTCGCTTGTAATATATGATGCAAAAGGAAATGTAGTCCACAGCGCTGTTGGACAGAGTGAAATTGAGGTGAATACAGCGGGCTACGGTGCAGGTGTGTATTTCTATATGGCAACAGATGCAGCAGGCTTCAAAAAGACCGGCAAGTTGCTTGTAAAGGAGTAAGGGTATATGAAAAAGGTGTTGTTCTCGTTCTTGTTCTTGCTGTTTGCCAATTGTGGCTTGGCACAGGATAGCCTGTTTTACAATCTTGATGAGATTGTGGTGTCGGCGAGCCGCTGGTGCCAGCAGAGTCAGGCACAGCCGGTAAAGGTTACGCGCCTCTCGTTCGATAAGGCCAACACCTTCAACCCGCAGACAGCTGCCGATGTCCTGGGGCTAACCGGCGAGGTGTTTATTCAAAAAAGCCAGTATGGTGGTGGCAGTCCAATGATACGTGGCTTTGCCACCAACAGGCTGCTCTACAGCATTGACGGTGTGCGCATGAATACAGCCATATTCCGTTCGGGAAACATACAGAATGTCATTTCGCTCGACCCCTTTGCCATTGCCGATAGCGAAGTGCTCTTCGGTCCCGGCGCAGTGGGATATGGCAGCGATGCCATTGGCGGCGCAATGGTGTTTTCAACGCTTGAGCCTTGTTTGGCTAACGGCGGGCCACCGCTTGTGCATGGTGCGGCAACTGTGCGCACGGCAACCGCATCCAATGAACTCACGGCGCACGTGCATGCCGGGGTGGGGTGGAAACGGTGGGCACTGCTCACAAGTCTCACATATTCATCTTATGGCGACCTGCAGCAGGGAACGCATGGCCCCGAAGATTATGTGATGCCATATATTGTTGTTCCCGGCTTTGCCGCCGATGGAACGGTAGATGACCGTGTCATAGCTAATGTGGACAAGAACAAGCAGACGCCAAGCGGATATTCGCAATTGAACTTTATGCAGAAAGTGCGTTATGCCCCCGGTGGCGGTTGGAATCTTGAATATGCTTTCCATTTGAGCGGGACATCGGAGTATGCGCGTTATGACCGCCACCAGCGCATGCGTGGCGGCCAGCCCCGTTATGCCGAATGGAACTACGGCCCGCAACAGTGGATGATGAACCACTTGCGTGCCGAACACATCGGTGGTAGCATCATGTACGACTCAATGAAGGTGAACCTTGCCCTGCAACGCTTCGAGGAGAGCCGCATTAGCCGTGACCTCAATAAACCGCGCCGCGAGACGCAGAGCGAGGCTGTCGATGCCTGGAGCGCGAATGTCGATTTCATAAAGTCGGTCAGCGACGGGCTTACAATCTCATACGGTGCGGAGTATGTGCAGAACAATGTGCGCTCAAAAGGTGTGGCAACCGATATTGTAACCGATGCCACGGAACCGATGGCGGCGCGTTATCCCAATGCCGAGTGGTACAGCGCGGGTCTCTTCGCACAAGCCGAGTGGCATGTGAACAACCGTCTTAATCTTGCGGCAGGTGTGCGTTATAACCATTATCTCATAGATAATGATTTTTCAACTGTAGGCTACGAAATACCTTTTGAACCTCGCCAAGTATCATCGGCCGGGAGCGTTAGCGGAAATGTAGGTATCAATTGGCGCCCTGCGTCGGGGTGGCTCTTTCGCGTGAACTATGCGCGCGGCTTCCGCGCCCCCAATGTCGATGACATGGGCAAACTCTTTGACAGTGCCGACGGTTGCGTGACAGTGCCTAACCCTGCGTTGAAACCAGAGTATGCCGACAATGTCGAGCTTGGTTTTGCAAAGCACATAGGCTCTTTCTTGAAATTCGATGTGACGGCCTATTATACCCATCTCACCGATGCAATTGTGCGTCGCGATTTTCTTTTCAACGGCAATCGCACAATGGAGTATCAGGGCAGCGAGTGCCGTGTGCAGGCGTTGCAGAATGCCGCAACGGCAAATGTGTGGGGTGTTCAGGCGGCAGTGGATGCCAACTTTGCAAAATGGTTCTATGGGGAAGCGCGCGTCAGTTGGCAACGCGGTTTCGAGGAAATGGACAATGGCGATGTTTCGCCATCGCGCCATGCCGCTCCGCTCTTTGGGCGCGTGGCTCTGGGCTTCAGGAACGAACGGTTGAACGTTGAGGCCTATACGGCTTTCCAGGCGCAGTGTGCAGCTGCCGATATGCCGGTAGAGGAGAGGGGAAAGACTGAAATATATGCCCTTGATGCCGATGGCAATGCCTATTCACCCGCGTGGTTCACTCTCAACCTGCGCGCATCGTTGCAGCTCGCTCGCGGTTTCTCGCTCAATGCAACACTCGAGAACATCGCCGACAAACGCTACCGCCCCTACAGCTGCGGTATCAGCGCCCCCGGCAGGAACGTAACAATGAGCCTTAGTTATAAGTTTTGAGGGGCAAACGGAAAAGTGAAAACGCAGTTTCGACAATGCGTAATACAGATATGGTACAGCATGGAACGATAAAAAGTACCCAAGAAAATAAGGTATGTACCCAAGAAACCTCTGTAAGTACCCATAGGAATGACATCTAAATGAATTCTTATATCCATTCACGGATAACTGTTAGCGTATGTTTTGCTTTGCTCGCAAATTGGTGGATTTTCTCTGTTGGTTTTAAAGTATTTTAATAGATTCTTCTTTTTATCATTGTATCTTATTACCTTTGCTATATATGTAGATTGAAAACGCATTTAAAAATAGTATCTGAATATGAAAGGCGATGCGCAACCATTAATAAAATTTTTTGACGGTTCTGATAAAAGATTTATAATACCACTGTATCAAAGAAATTATGATTGGAAAGAGGACAATTGTCAACAACTCTTTCAAGATTTATTGAAATTGCATGAAAGCAATAGAAAAACTCATTTCTTTGGGAGTATTGTATCTAGTATTCAATCTGGAACTGAAGATAGATATATCATTGATGGTCAACAAAGAATTACTACAGTTTCGTTGTTGTTGATTGCGATGGTTAATGCCTATAAAGAAGGACTAATAAAAGCCACAGATGCTAAACTTGTAGAGAAAATCTTCAAACGTTATCTGGTGGATGAGTATCAGGAAGATGAACGAAAGGTAAAACTTAAGCCAATCAAAAAGGACATGCAGGCTTTTGATTCTTTGCTGTATAGACCAAAAGAGCAATATGTCAAAGAGTCTAATGTTACTAGAAACTATGACTTTTTCTATGACAAAATCATTCATGCAGGATTGACTATTGATGAACTTTTTGAAACTATCAAGAAATTGGAAGTCATCAATATTCGTCTTGACGAAGATGATGATCCACAACTAATATTTGAGAGTCTGAATTCTACAGGACTTGACTTAAGTGAGGCAGATAAGATACGTAACTATTTATTAATGTCACTTACGCCAGTTGAACAGGATAATTTGTATACTCGATATTGGAATCCTATAGAAGAGTTCACAAAGTATGACCCTTCTTCTTTCGTGCGTGATTATCTGACCATGAAGCAGGGAAAGATAGGTCGTGTTGATAAGATATACTTTATTTTTAAGGAGTATGCCGAAGCTATAAATGTTGACAGAGCAACGCTCCTAGAAGACATGTATCATTATGCCAAAATATATAGCCAGGTTGATAATGCGACGATTGGCACAGAAAAGTTGAATAGAAAGTTGAATCAGTTACGAACTCTGGATTCTACGATTGCATACCCATATTTTATGGCTTTCTTTGACTATGCATCAAAAGTTGGATTGGCAGAAAACGAGATTTATTGTATTCTTGATGTTATAGAAGCCTATTGGGCACGAAGGATCATATGCAATCTTCCTTCTAATGCATTGAATAAAGTGTTCGCGACGCTCCATAGAGATGTGTTGAATCATATCAACAAAGCAACCGATGATACTGCAACTCCGTATATCGATATTCTTATTTATGTTTTGTTGAAGAAGGGACGTTCTTCTGTATTCCCATCTGATGTTGAGGTAAAGAGGGATTTTAAAACACGTCAGGTTTATAAGATGCCTGCCAATGCCCGCATGTTTATACTGGAACGTATGGAAAATCAGGATAATAATGAACGGCATGATGTCGTGAAGGAACTGACAGACAAGAATATCACCATAGAACATATCATGCCACAAACCCTATCGGATAAGTGGAAAACTGCTTTAGGTGAAGATTGGGAAAGGATCCAAGAACAATATCTTCACACAATGGCAAATCTTACTCTTACTGCCTATAATTCGCAATATAGCAATCTCACATTTATTGAAAAGAGAGATATGGATAAGGGCTTCAAGGATAGTGCCTTTCGCTTGAATAACTCTTTGAAATCGTGTGAGCAATGGACGGAAAAAGAACTGGAAGCACGTCAGAAAGAATTACAAACTGTGTTTATGCGACTTTGGCCTATGCCTACTACGACTTTCAAACCATTAAAGCGTGAAGCTGAATCAATATCGCTTGATGATGAAGACTACGAGTTTACTGGAAAGAAACTTCAGGCATATATACTTCATGGGGTACGGTATGCTGTCAATACTTGGAAGGAAATGCTAGTCCTGGTGTGTGGGCATATTTTAATGGAGAAACGTTCAACAATTGAGTGGTTATGCGCTAATGAAAATCATGGTTTTTCACATACGCCTGAAACATGGAGAAAGGAGTTAGCACCTAATATGTATGTTTGGACAGAGAATAATACATATACTAAAATTAATATTCTTCGTGGAATGTTGAATGAATGTAATATTCCCTTGTCTGAGCTGGTCTTTGAGTTTAGAAGTGGTATTATTGATGAAGATGAAGAGTGAGTATTTATAATTTAATTATATTCTCAAAATGATACTCAGTCCCAGAAAAATGATACTCAAATAAGCGACATCCCTACAAAGGCAGAACTTGATAAGTGGATTGAAATACAAATAAGGAAAAATCCGAAAATAACAACGGATAAATTAGCCACTATGAGCCAAAGAAGTACAATTACCATAAAACGTCATAATGCTAAACTTGACAACATCAGGTTCGTAGGTAGCGGTTTCAGTGGTCATTGGGATGTCATAGATTAAATCATTGATAACTATACTATATGAAAAAACTTATTATTACCGGTGCAAGTGGTTTTGTGGGTAGCCGTGTTGTTGCGCGGTGGCGCAATGAGTATAAAATTCTTGCTCCCACTCATGCCGAGCTTGACATTACCGACCGTGAGTCGGTCGACAGTTATTTCCTGCAGCATGCTCCCGATGTGGTAGTGCACCTTGCAGCATTGTCCAACACCGGCTATTGCGAGCAGAATCCCGATGAGAGCTACCGAGTGAATGTCGAGGGAGCAGCGAACATTGCGCGTGCAGCGGCTCTTTGCCGTGCAAAGTTGATATTTTTCTCGAGCGACCAGGTGTATAACGGCAATGTTGAGAGCGGATTGCTTAATGAGGATGTGGTTGTTGCTCCCGAGAATGTGTATGGCCGTCACAAACTTGAGGCCGAGGAGCGTGCGCTCTATTTCAACCCTAACAGCGTGGTTTTGCGCGCGACATGGATGTATGACCGTGAGCGCGAGGGGATGCCGTCGCATGCGAATTTTGTGCTGAACATTGCTAAGGCTATTAAGGAGCGCACGCCAATAGTGTTTCCGGTACGTGAGTATCGCGGTATAACATGGGTGCGCGAGGTGGTTGAATTCTTGCCACAGACGTTCAATTTGCCATCGGGCGTATATAACTACGGTGCCGAGAATGAGGTGAATACTTACGAAGTGGCTTGTTGCTATTGCGAGATGCTTGCGGGCTTGCAGTCGGGCGCTTTGTTGCAACCCGATTATGACCGCTATCCGGCACACGAGCGCAACCTCTCTATCTCCACCGACAAGATATTCCGCGCATCGGGCGGTGCAATATGTTTCAGCAATACATTGGACGGATTGAGGCTTTTTCATGATGTGGATATGTAACCGATATAGTTATTACAATAATATTTATGAAAACAAAAAAATATGATATCTTTATCAGTTATCGCCGTTCATCTTACGATACGGCTAACTTGATAGCGACACGTCTGAAGAGTGCCGGTTATTCAGTCTTCTTTGACATGGAAACATTGCGTTCGGGAAAGTTCAACGAGCAATTGTTCAATGTCATAGAAACCTGTACTGATTTTCTGTTGGTGCTCCCGCCGGGTGCTCTTGACCGCTGTGTGAATGAGGACGACTGGGTGCGTCTTGAGGTGCAGCATGCGATGAAACATAACAAGAATATCATCCCAGTTATGCTGAATGGTTTCCAATGGCCTGCAGAAATGCCTGTTGGCATGGAGGAACTGCGATACTACAATGCTTTGACCGCTTCTTCTGTTGAATATTTCGATCTTTCAATGGAACGTATGCAGAGAAACTATTTGAGCAGTAAGCCTCATTTCCTGTATCACAAGTATGCAAAGATTGCAATGGTCTTTATTGTTTCGGTTGTTTTGCTTACAGGTTTGCTTTGGGGGGTATTCAGATATCTGTCGCGCGACGTATGTACCATATATGCCAATGAACTTGTTTCCGAGGCTTGTGCAGTCCATATTGTTGCCGAGGAGTATCATAGGCTCGAAAAAGAGTGGGATAAATTTGAAAATGCATACAATTATGGCGCTTCGGTGAAGTTGGAAGAACAGAAGGCTAGTTTACTTGAGGAAATAGAATTGTCCGAGGCCTACGTCCTCGACTATTGGAAAAAATCAGGAGTAGATTCTGTTCCAAAGCAAATTGGTGTATATCACTCGTTCCTGCTTTTTGTAAATGGTATCGATGCAAAAGATCTCTCTTACTCGGCACCGTTTGCTACAACGTATCTAACGCAGTATATGGAAGATATTTCAACATTGCGTACTGCAGTGAGTGAAACTTATGCACTAACCAACCGTTTTGCAAAAACATCTTTTGCAATCAATAGGCTCTCTGTCAATGTATACTATGCCGAGGTGTTGAATACTTTGTCTGAATTCCCCAAGAGTTCACTCAAAACGTTCAATGACGTGTCACATTTGTGGCAACATTTCCCCAACCATTATGAGTTTGGGCGTGATGATGAATATTATAAGCAAATAACCGAAAGAGAGCAGTCGCAGGCAGAGAAACTGTTGTCGGAATATACGGCTGAGTTGAATAAGTTTGATGCCGATATGGAGGATTTCGCACATGACAATAATACTCCGGGTGTAATGAACGACATAATGAAAGGCCTGGACAAGAGTTTGAATGATGCTTTTGCCGGTGTGAAAGAAGAGAGCGTGTTTGCCCCCGGTGATAATCAGCATGTCAAATTCATCAAGTCGGCCTATCTTGGGAGTTTCATTCCAATGGTCAGGGAATGGCAACATCAATTGTATGACGATGGCTATAACTTCAGATTCTCATTGACAGCTGATTCTGTATATGCCGAGACAGTCCGTCTGTTAGACGCTTATGAAAAGGAATTCCCCGATAGTCATGACTATGTATTGTCGTTGAAAGCATTCTTCAAAGCTGTGGCAAAGGGCGAATGTGAGTATGCCGGTGTCCTTGTATATGCGTTCAGCGAAGGGTTTGTACATCCTGAATTAAAGGTTGGAGACATTGTGGTTGAGTATGATGGCATTGTTGTGAAAACAATAGAGGAATTGGCCAAAGTCTATAAGGCTGAAAATGATGCCCCCTTTACTGTTTTAAGATTAACCGATGGTGCTCTTAAGCCGGTGCGTGTTGACAAATTGGAGCATGTCGAAAATACAGCTTTCTTGAATTTTGTTTTTGATATGGATGTACCGGTTGAAGAAACAACGGTAGAATAAACATGGATATATTAGACTCTGTCTGAAATATAACGAAAAGGCAGCCACACGTGTGGCTGCCTTTTCGTTATATTGTGTGTTTTTTACCAGAACTTGTTGTGCTCTGCACTGTATTCAAATCCCACGGCTTGGAGCTTCTTTTCCAGCTCCGTGCGGTCGACATCGAGGTCGGCACATAGTTCGTCAAGTGATGCGTAGCGGTCGCGCAAGTACATGTTTACTGTGCTGAACAGCATCATGGGGTCATTGGGTAATTCCATGTCGATACTCTTTGATTATTCACTGACCATGTTCCCGATGGATTCGATGAATCCCTCAATGCCACCTCCAAGTTCTTTTGCAAACTCTTCAATCTCCTCGCCAAAATTTTTCAGGGAGTTCTTTGTCATGTAGCCTTTTATACGTCCGGCTTGACGGCCGAATTCCTTCTGCTCCTCTTTTGTGCGGACTTCTTTATCGAACTCGTTTTCAATTTTTGTATATTTAAGGGCAGCCTTTTCCCAGTCTTCCTCGGTGTACGACTGGTAGTTCAGCTCTATCTCATCAGCTAAAGCCTTGAGCTTTTCAACAGGAGACTTTGGAGTGCAGCAGATAAAAAGTGCTGCGGAAAAAAGGATAAAAGCTGTTGTGAAAAGTGTTTTTTTCATGTTCTATATGTATTAAATAGCTTCATTCTTCAATAATGTTTTCAATAGACTCGAAGAATCCCTCGATGCCACCCCCTAATTCATTTGCGAACTCTTCCATCTTTTTGCCCCATTTTTTCAAAGTCTTTTTGGTCATATAACCCTTTATGCGGCCTTTCTGGCGTCCGAATTCCTTGAACTCCTCGCTGGTATATTCGTCTTTTTCAAACTCGGCGTTGAGCTTGGCATATTCTTTAGCAACTTTCTCCCAATCCTCATCGTCAAATGATTTGTGCTCTTTCTCAACCTTGTCGGCCAATTTTGTCAATTTCTCTATCGGCCCGGCAAATATGGCAACCGATGTGAATAGAAAAGCGATGATAAAAAGTAATTTCTTCATATCTTTCAGTTTTATGGTTATTCTATGTGTGTTTACAATCCACGCAAATGTAGGCAAAAGTAGTTGAAGTGCAAAATTTGTAATGAGAAATGTGTTTATGTCATAAAACAGTCGGCGACCAAAGGCCGCCGACTGAATTTGTAAAAGTTAAAGTTGATTTACTTCACTTCTTCGAAAATAAACACTATTGTATATCAAATAGATAAGTATTCTATGGTACAAATATGGTCTATAAAATCCATCAAAAGCATCTTGAATGTTATCCTTATATACTATTTAATGACAATTTATGTTCATTTCTTTCCTTTGTTGCGGTGTAAACTCTAACGATTTTATCATGAAATATTATATCCTTGTTCGGTATTTAGCCACTCTACATAATTTTTATATAGAGGATCCGTAATATTACTTTTCACAACCGAAAGAATTTTTGATGCAATATCCATAGTGTCATAACCATGTGAATTGTAGCACATTGTTGCGAATGAATGAGGAGTAAATTTTTGATAACATATAGATGAAGGATTCACGATAATATCTAATAATTCCTTTATTCTTATATTATCAAGGAAAAGTTTTCTGCCAAGAACGATGTATTTTATACAACCATCAATACTCAGTTTACCATCATAATCCATTATGAATAATCTGTGTTCGTCCTCATTTTCCCAGTCTTTATGTTTTAAAAAGAAAAGGTCTTGCCAATTTTTTATAATGAACTCTTCTGGAGTTTTTGCTTCATAATCTATCTTTTCATCATCAGGTGTATTTGACAGACTATATTTCACATCTTCAAATTTATAGAAATGGTTATCAAGTATATCTTTGTTCTTGGCTATGAAAGTCTCTTTGTCTATTACTATACAAACACCATTTGAATTGTCGGCATAATGTGCCCACATTGCTGGATGATTTGTACCTTCTTGACCAAACCCATTTATATCATAGTTTTGAGAGAAACTGATGATGTGGCAATTCTCTTTGATGTATTTATCTGCATTATACATTACCATGAAGTTTCGACTTAGATTCATGTTATGAACATTTCCCTCATTCATGTCATTAAGTCTTTTAAAGGATGATGGCAGCAGAGTCAAATCTTCCAATATCTTTTTGAAAGATTCCAAATTCGTATAATGAAACAAGGCTCCATCACCCTTATGAGGGAGTTCTTCATGCCAATAAAGATAAGCTGGTAATTTTGTGAGCAGCATAAATTTATAGTATAGTCAGTATATCTTTTGTAGTAGAAAGGGATTCAACGATTACGTTGTCAATATTTTTTCTTGTGCAAGAATAATCGCATCTACACATAATTCACGATCTTGCACATCTTTTACTGCATCAATGAACTTATCTGCTAGCCATAAGGTGAGCATTTCCTTTTCATCTTGATGAAAGTATCCCGCAAGTTTTACGACCTGTTCACGTTTTGCCTTTCTGTCACCACGTTCAATTTTACTGAACATAGGGGTATCTATCTCTAATAATGCGGCCAACTGACGTTGTAGGATGCCTTGTTCGTCTCTTAGTTCTTTTATCCTATTACCAAATAACATATCTATATCAATATTTAATCCTTAGTAAGTTGCCAGCAAGTTACAGGCAAGTTAAATTATATAGCAAGACATGCTGACTATCAGAATGTTACGAAATCTTGCGTTGTTTTTATGTCCGTTCCAGCAAGTTACTAGCAAGTTACCAGCAAGTTAAATCTATGCCCAAATAGGGATGTACTTCATATATCGCGGAGCTGTATTGGGATCTAGTACTTTTATTAAGTTCTTCTCTATCGCCTCCCTAATTAATCTTGATGAACTGCTAGACGATGTTTCTGGAATGCCAAATCTATTTCTAAGCGACTTGTTTGTCAAAGCGTCACCTTGTATATACATAAGGCAAGCGTGAAGATAACATGACCATAGTTTGTCTTCCATCGGAATATTACTAAATTCCATTTCGGAGAATAGAGTAACCTTTGTGCTATCCTGAAATACTTCAATGCGTGGAGCAGGAAGGAATTGAGCTTCGCATGCCAATACCATTCTATCCCATCCACGGCCAAGTTCTTCACACATTTTCAAGCGACGCATAAGAGAAGCAAGTTTTTCATTTCTCGACTTCGGTGGATTGTCAATAATGCGAAGCACATCTACCAATGGAGTTCCTGGATTTGTCACCTCAATTCGATTCTCAAATATCTCCACTACAGGAGCAGTACCTGTTATATATAAGTCTTGATGAATTAGACTGTTTGCAATAGCTTCTCTTACGGATGGTAGAGGGAACTTGCTTGTAGTTGATAATTGGACTGCGTTTACATCTTCATTACTTGGCAATAACGCATTTACATAACGCACAATATTCTCAAAACAAACGGCATAACCTTGATTAAATGGTTCCTCTTTTTGAATCAGCAATCTATTTATGCCCTTGTATTGGACAACACGCATTGCCTTACGTCCCAATCTGGCAAATTCGTTTAGATCCTTTGCAAAAAGTAGTGCGCCTAAGTTCGTTATCGAATATAAACCATTATCTTGTTGCTGTATGATACCATCCTCATTAAGATAATGTACTACTGCATCTTTTTCTGCTGGTTGTGGAATCTTAAGTAAGGTGAAGTATGCATCCACTTGAAGTAATCTAATTATATCCTCATATCTTTGGTCGGTCTTTACACAAACATCTTCAAATTGAGCATGACGCAACTTATCCCATAGCTGAGCACGGAATACTGGAAATTCATGTAATTTCTTTGTGTAGCTGCCACTACGAATATAGTCTATCTTCTGAAATGCAACGGGTTCATTAAGTGCCTTGTGAATTCTAATTAACTCGATGTGTTTGCCATCTATTTCAGTTTCATAGAATTCAAAGTCAGCATTTTTAGAAAGGAGATAACGAAGCCAATTCTCTAACTCTTGTTCGCCTTTTTTCGCGAGTTGAAGACGAACTTTAGTGCCAACGATTTCATGACTTTTATCATCCACACCCCATATCATATAGGCATAATCACGATCGTTCAACGTTGCGCTATTGGCAAGAGCACTAATATCCTCTCCAACCATAGTTGGTTCGCAGTTGTTATGCTTAAATTCAACCCATCCAATTTCCTTGGGAAGCTTACATAGTTCTTTTACAAGTCTATCAATATTTCCAATCATTCTTTTATTGTCTATATGTTATGTAATGTACCACGTTCTATATTATTGTCCTAGTTACCTACATTGAACGTTGATAACCAAGTTAAATATAACGAATAGTATGCAACTTTAGAATATTCTTATTCAAAATTGCCACAATTTGTATACAAAGGTACAAATAAATACTGCAAGCGCCATACAAAAAAATAAAAATAACCTATTAGCAGTTTAAAATAGCAAAATATCCAATTACAGAGACTCTTTCCAAATTTGTTTTGGTCTTCAGATTTACTTTTCGGTCATCTTTTCGGTCATCATTTGACCTAAAAGAACCATATCCATCATTGAGTTGCCATGAGCGCTTTAGCTATAACCCATATTTTTTACCACTTATAGCTCAACTTCTTCGTACTTTGCCAACGCTGTTTATATAATGCAAATCCATATAAAAGTCACAAAAGACATTGTGATTTGAGCTAAAAATCTCCCTTCTTGGATATTTAATAAACTTTAACTTATACTGAATTTTGTTTGATTTCTTTTCAGTTGTTATCATTTTCTTATGATTTCTTTTTCACTTGTTTTCTTTCTTTTCCTTTGGCTTCCCATACTCCTGATTAACAAGACTGTTACCCTATTTTTGTCTTTCGTTATTTACGAAAATTATCTATACCTTTGCATGTGAAATAAACAAAAATAGGTATGAGTAAGAAACAATATACACTGCAAAAGTTGACAATAGAATTAGTCTCGGTGCTATTGGCATCGTTGGTTGCTTTTCGAATTTGTGAGATGCTATCTATAAAATTGGCATATCTTCCAATAGTGTTGGTTGGCTGCTATATTGTACTCAAACTACTATATAGTCTTAGCATTATTATGGTAGGATATGTGATGAAGCTTATACCTATAATATATAAAGGGGAGCCTAGACCAATCTTGACCACCAATATGGGCGCTGTGGCGGAATACGGTTCTTCTGAAAAGAACAATGATGTTTTGAAGAAACGCATGGAGCTTTTCCATTATGAATACCAAAGCGAGCAAGAAGAATATGCAAAGCGAAAAGAACAGGAAGATGATGCGAATCTTACAGCGATGTTAAAATACACGCGAGATACATTTTTTCGTTTGGAATTTGATGAAGCTGAAGTTTTTCAAATCTGTGAATGTGTTCGATATTTCTTAACAAATCGCCAGCCGCTATCTAATACAGAGATTCGCATAAGTAAGCGTTCTACCGTAACTCAGATAGCATTGAAGAATTTTGCATGGAATATCGCATACCCATATAATATAAGTGGTGATGCAACCGCAGCTTTCGTGTTCAATACATTCAATGAATGGTTTGTTAATACCACAATTGCAACCATCAAGAAAACTTTGCGTACTACTAATGGGCGACATAAGATTGAAGTAGACGTAAAAATATTATCAAAGTACCTAGTTGATAATGCTAAATAGTCAAATCGACATTCAATCATGTTTTAAGTCCGATTTTTGCCACCTTCTTACAAAAATAGAGGTTAAAATGCTTTTCTTGTAGTGTTTGTCGTTCATGCAAAGTAGTTCAATAGGTAAACTTCAAAAATATTGTAGTGCTCAGTATGAAGTGTATGTTCAATGCCATTGAACATGTCGTATTTATTGAACAAAAGCTTTAGAATTACCCTGCTTGATGATGTTGTTAGTCATAAAAACAACTATATCTCAATTGTAACATTGACCATCATTTAT
The DNA here is from genome assembly GCA_045634305.1 of Bacteroidaceae bacterium. Classification (GTDB taxonomy): domain Bacteria; phylum Bacteroidota; class Bacteroidia; order Bacteroidales; family Bacteroidaceae; genus HGM04593. The sequence continues at coordinate 97,199 of JAZQZZ010000004.1, forward strand.
ACAATTCTGGTCGTCTGGCTTTATTGTACTCTGTTATCCTTTTACTCTCCCTCGAATCTAGTGGGACAATTTCATAAGAAGAACGATTGGAACTCATCTGTGCGTAATGCTCATCAATCAACGTTTGGGTTTCATCCATTGTGATTTTTCCTTCAATCTCTTGACGAGCAACTTGAATTAGGAAGTCAGATACATTATGCCCATCGACACGTTGAAGTCCGATAGCAATTGCCCAATTATTAGCCCTTTCCCTGACAATTAGGTCTAGATTGTTCTTGTATTCTTCAAATAATGCCATATTTTTTTCTTTTAAAGATACGAAAAAGCACTAGAATTTAAAGATATTTATTAAATTTGCGTCCAACATTAATTTATTTGCCATGGAGAAACTTAATAGAATCAAGGGTGCTTTAGCAGATGCCGGCAAAACAAATATATGGCTGGCTGAGCAAATTGGTCGTGATCCTGTGACGGTCTCGAAATGGTGTACTAACACCAGCCAGCCAGATTTGCAAACTCTGGCAAAAATTTCAGACCTGTTAAACGTGGATATTCGAGAGTTGTTAATTAA
>JAZQZZ010000005.1:0-40359 GCA_045634305.1 Bacteroidaceae bacterium
ACTTTGCAGACCAAATAAGATTTTTAGAAATTATAGTAAAACATACAAAAAAAGAATAGTAATATGTTTGGCTTTTTTGTACTTTTGATTGTATTGGCTTCGGTGCTGATGTGTTTGATTGTCTTGATTCAGAATTCAAAGGGCGGTGGCCTTGCTTCGGGTTTTGCATCATCTAACCAGATAATGGGTGTTAGAAAGACTGCCGATTTCCTTGAGAAGGCAACTTGGACCATTGCTGCTGTAATGGTTATCTGTAGCATTTTTGCAGCTCACTCTTTGTCTGCTGACAACGAAGTGGTTCTGGAGCAGAACTATACAGACGCTGCAAACACAGCTGCTCCTGAGGTGCAGGCTTCTGTCTTCCCAGAGACACCTGCTCTGCCAGAGGCTAACTGATAAATTTGGAATATAACGGTGCGCCGGCCTTGAAACAAGGCCGGCTATTGTTTTTTGGAGGGGCTTAGCCTATAATTTTCTTGAATATATTGTCTATCGAGTATTTTCCGGGCCCTATAATATACAGCAATGTGAATATGGTCAGGAACATGAGTGAAGGCTCCTTTGCTGCAAGTGTGTCGCCTGAATGGATTATGAAAAAAGCAACGCACATGGTGAATATCATGGGGATGAGGCTCAGGCGGAACAGTGCTCCTATAATGAATCCTAACGAACAGAGAATCTCGGCAAACAGTACCAGCCACAGTGACAGTGTGCTGCCAAGCCCGATGGGGTTGGGGAATGTGTGGGGCGCATCGATGTAGAAATGTATCTTTGCAACACCGTGCGAGAGGAACAGGAACCCGAAGATGATGCGTGCAAAAAGTATCAGCATTGATTTTGTCGATGACGAAATAGGCTCGCTGAACAGCCATTTGAAGAGTCTTTTTCTATACATGATATGCGGTGTCTTTTCTATAGAACACCGCATATCTGTTTTTGTTCGTTTTTCGGGATTACCTTATTTGAGCTCGAAACGTACGTTGACGGTAAAGCGGTATGTGTTTTTTCCGATGCTGATTACCGGTTCTGATATCGCATTGTCAAAATTGGCTTCTTCGTTGCTTTGTGCGCGTTTCATATATAGTCTTGGCTGCGACTGGCCGCTGTTCATCCAGTAACTGATGGTAATGGCCTTGCCGGCTTCCTGGCCAATGGCTCCGGCAAGCATCTGCGCTTCTGCTTTTGCCTGCTGCATGGCTTCAATGCCCATCTCGCTCTTCAGTTCCTTTTCGCCGGTGTATTTGGTGCGCACGAGCTCAATATCCGAAATCTGCTGCTGTTCAAGCGATGTTATGACGTTCTGCATGGTAGCGGCGTCGTTGAGCTTGAGCAAGTATGTGGCCTCAGTCTGTGTCTTTATGTTTTTAGAGAAGGCCTTGTAGCCTATTTCGCTACCCATGTAGTTGATTGTGAGGCTTTGGGCAATGTCTATCCTGTTGGCCTTGAGTGCCTCGATCATGGCTCTTTGCATCTGTTCGAGTGTCTTCTTGCCTTTGTAGTCTTGTTCTCTAATGGTTATCTGCAGATAGAGTTCGTCGGGGGTAACTTCACGCTCTATGGTTGTGCTGATGTCTATATATGAGTCTGTGTTTGTCTGTGCTGTACTCTTGGTTGGAATGGCTAGCAGGAACAGTGTTGCCATGATGTAGGTTGTGATGATACTTTTTTTCATGTTGTCTATTGTTGTTGGTTCTACATATTGTGATTACAGGTGCACATTAGTGCTGTTTGTCCGCAAGTTGGCAAATTTTGTCGTATAAAACAAATCTGCAACATTTTTTTAGCACTTGTTTGCCGTAATTAATCTTTTTTAATCTCTTGCTTGCGGAACTCAAGAGGCGTGGCTCCAGTCTTCTTCTTGAAGAAGGTGGAAAATTGCCCCAGACATTCAAAGTGTAGTTGTGAAGATATCTCGGCAATACTCATGTTGGTGCTGTGGAGCAGTTCTTTGGCTTTTGTAAGTTTGAGCTCCAGACGGTATTGCCCGGGTGAAATACCGCATTTCTTTCTGAACTCACGACGGAACAGTGAGTAGCTGATTCCAAGCGAGTGTGCTATTTCTTCCAATGGTTGATTGCTTGTCATGTCTTCTTTCATTACAACTTTTGCCTGGTTGATGATGCGTGTGATGTATGTGTCACCATTGGTGTGGTTGAGGTCCTCGTAGTGTATGCGCCCAATAAGTGAGATTAGAAGACCGGAGATGATTTGCTGGTAGCCTTTCTTCTCTTCTTTGACAATGTCGAGTATTTCGTGGAAGGTGTTTATGATTTTTTCGTCGACTCCAACCCTGAAGACGCAGTTCTTGAATGTGAAGAATCCGGCTCTGATTTTGTCGTCCATGAAAACACCGTTGAAGCCAATCCAATGGTCGTCCCATCCTGTTTCGGCGTCGGGGGCAAAGGTGTGCCATTCGCCGGGGAAAAGCATGAACATCATCCCGGCTTCAATCCTGGTTCGTGAGCACGATGCGCTTTCAAAGTAACCGCTTCCGCGGGTAATGTAGTAGAGCTGGTATTCATTGAGTATGCGGCGTCCGCTTTCCTGGAAACCATAGCCTACGGGTGGCGTTGTAAGGGGATAACATTGGCCTGGGTGAACGTGCTGGAAACCGACGGTCGTCACTGCAAGCCCCCACGATCTGTCGCGTGGCGTGGTCTGCAGATAACTGTAGCGTTCTATATTTTCTTTGCCGGTTGTGCTTTCTGTCATTGTAGATGTGTGAAGTCAGGTCGTTTGTTGTGCAAAGAAAATAATAAGTTTTGATAATGCAAGAGCCCTCTGTGAAAAAAACGTCGTTCCTTTTGTAATTTCAGATGAATTTCTCTTTTCAAACAAAAATGCTCTTTGCGTGTTCTATTGCTGTATTCATATTAAATGTGACAGTTATGAAAAGGATTTCAAAATTTACTTTGCTCCCGGCTTTGGGCGTGTTGGTTGCCGCAGGTGCCAATGCACAGAGTTGGGTTGAACTTTCGGGTGATGCGACACCTGTAATCTGTATCAGCGAAACAGTCAATGAGGCTCCAGATGTGGTTGAGATATTCCAGACTACGGAGAGCCCTTATCACAACGATCCGCGAGCTCCACGCTTTGTCCTTGTTGACCAGAAAGGCAATTGGGGACTTGGTATTGGCGGTTATCTGCAGACAAAAATCGAATATGATTTTGACAGGGCTGTCGACAATGTCGATTTCTTGCCTTCGGCAATTCAACGTGGTGGTGCACCGTCGAGCCAGTTCAGAATGGACATGACAAACTCTGTCCTCTTCCTCAAACTTGTGGGTACAAGCCGTCTGCTTGGCGATTTTGAGGTGTTTACATCGGCCAACTGGCGCGGTAGTGGTCTTGGCCTGCAGTTGCAGAATGCGTACATGAGCACCAAGTATCTGAAAATTGGTTACTCAGTGGGCTCATTCATGGACTTGGCTGCCATTCCTGTGACAATTGACTATGGAGGCCCTTGCGGTATGACGTTCTACCGTGCGACACAGGTTATGTTGCGATATGGATTTGACTTCGGTCTTTCAATGGGTATAAGCCTTGAGGCTCCCGATGTGAATGCTACCGAGAACGAGACCTTTACCATCGATGCGCAGCGTGTGCCCAACATTCCTATCTATGTGCAGTACAACCTGTTCAATGACCCACAGAACCATATACGTCTGGGTGCGATAATGCGCGATATCTCGTATGTGGACAAGGTGACAGGTAAGGATAACGATAAGGTGGGCTGGGGTGCTCAGGCGAGCATGATTGCTACAATAGGTGGACTGCAGTTGCGCGGACAGTATACAATTGGCGAGGGTATAGGCTCGCTGGTGAACAACATCTCGAATGTGGGTGTGGATGTGGTTCCCGACCCTACAACTCCGGGAAATGCCATGATGCTAACGAGTGAATCATGGTATGCAGGCGTGCAGTACAATTTCAGCAAGCGTTTCTTTGCATCGGCGACATATAGCCAGACAATGCTCCACTCACGCAAGGGGTATGCAGAGGCAAATCCCGGTGGTTACCAGAAAGGTCAATATCTTGCAGCAAACTTCTTCTATAATGTGACCGACAATATGCAGCTTGGCATTGAATATCTGCATGGTTGGAGAATGGATTTCAATGACAAGACATACAATGCGAACAGAATAAACCTTTCGGCCAGGTACGATTTCTGATAATCACAAGTGCAACATGCCCCGGATTCCAATGGATTCGGGGTTTTTTATGTTTCTTTTACCCTTTTTATGAAAATATATTAAAGAAGTTTGGGGTGTGCCGTGCCGATTTTTCCGATATAATATTTTGTTTTATGAAAATTATTGATATTTTTGTGACATAATTGCGACATTGCGGTAATGGGCGTGTGTGTCTTTTGAGCAATTGTCGGGTTGGAGTGAAAAACATTATTTAAAAATATATGGATTTCTTTAACAACATTGTCTCTTACGTATCGGAGCTCAGTTCGTTGGAACTCTCCTATATGTTTGTGATTGCATTCATGTTTGCTCTTGCCATCATTGACCTTACGGTGGGTGTGAGCAACGATGCTGTGAATTTCTTGAGTTCGGCTGTCGGTTCAAGGGCGGCAAAAGTCAAACATGTTCTTATTGTGGCGGCTGTGGGTGTCTTTGTGGGCGCCTCGTTCAGCAGCGGTATGATGGATGTTGCACGTCATGGTATTTTCGACCCGGGTTTCTTTACCTTCCAGAACGTGATGTGCATTTACCTTGCGGTGGTAATCAGTGACGTATTCCTGCTTGACCTCTTCAACTCGCTTGGTCTGCCTACATCTACAACCGTGTCAATGGTGTTTGAGCTGCTTGGTGCTTCGTTCATCACGGCATTGCTCTCTGCGTCGGGTAAGGGGTTGAGCATGCTCAATACAGATAAGGCCATGACCATTATCATTTCGATATTCCTGTCTGTTGCCATAGCTTTTGTGTTCGGTTTGGTTGTGCAGTGGATTTCACGTCTGCTGTTTACGTTCCGTTATCGCAAGAATCTGGGCTACAAAATTGGCCTATATGGCGGTTTCGCATCTACTGCAATCGTCTACTTCATGATTGTAAAGGGTATGAAAGGAAGCTCTCTGAAGGCTTTGCTGCCCGCCGTTGTACAGGATTTCATCTTTGAGGATACTACAAAGTTCATTATATGCGCATTTGTAGTGCTAACATTGCTCATGCAGTTGTTGCACTGGTGTAAGGTGAATGTGTTGAAGGTAGTGGTGCTTATGGGTACATTCTCGCTTGCAATGGCGTTTGCCGGTAATGACCTTGTGAACTTCATAGGTGTTACACTGGCCGGACTTGAGTCGTTCCAGACTTTTGTTGCTCATGGCGGTGATCTGAATATGACTATGGGTGCCTTGAATTTACCGGCGACAACCAATGTGCTTTTCCTTGTCGGTGCCGGTGCCGTAATGGTATATGCACTCTTTACAAGCAAGAAGGCACGTAAGGTGTTGCAGACATCTATCGACCTCTCGAGCCAGCAGAATGAGGAGAATGATATGTTTGGAACGTCATCAGTAGCACGTAATATCGTGCGTGCATCTACAAAGATGATTGATGCTGTGTCACGCAATACCCCCGATGGCGTAAAAAAATGGATTGGGAAACGTTTCGCTCCGCTTGAGGAACGTGAGGATGTGGCTTTTGACCTTGTGCGTGCATCGGTTAATCTGGTGCTTGCAGGTCTACTCATTGCAGTGGGCACTTCGCTCAAATTGCCTCTATCTACTACGTATGTTACCTTTATGGTTGGTATGGGTTCTTCGCTTGCCGACCGTGCCTGGAGTCGTGAAAGTGCCGTTTATCGCGTTACCGGTGTGGTTTCGGTAGTCGGTGGATGGTTCATAACTGCCGGTGCTGCATTCATAATTGCTGCTCTTGTCGCAACTATAATGAACTTCGGTGGCATTATTGCAATGTACATAATGATTGCAATTGTAATTTATCTGCTCATCCGTAGCCACATAAACTATAACAAGAAGAAGTCGGCCGAAAAGGTAGACGAGAAGATGAATCTCATTCTCAAGTCCGAGAATCAGGACGAGGTTTGGGAGAATCTCAAGTCTCACACTGCCGAGACTCTTGCCCACACTCTCGAATTCTCGGCCGATGCGTACAAGAAGATGTTCGAGTCGTTCTCGAGAGATGCATTGCGTCCATTGAAGAGTACTTTGATAAAGATTGTAGAGGAGAAGGCACTGATGAAGAAGCAGCGCCGTGCAGAGACACGTGGCTTGCAGCGCATTGATCAGCAGATGGCGTTCGAGCGCAGTACATGGTATCACCTGTGTACAAACAGTTGCCAGCAGATGCTTAATACACTCACACGTATCGGTGAGCCAATGAGGGAGCATGCAGACAACAGCTTCAATCCGCTGTCAAAGGTTTATGTTGAAGAGTTCTCACCATATTGCAACAATGTATACAATGTGTTGAAGGATATCAACAGCATTATTGCTTCAGGTGATTACAGCAACGCCGAGGAAGTGTCAACAAGAGCAAAGGAACTCAAACATCAGCTTGCAAGTCTGCGCAAGGAGCAGACAATGCGCCTGCACCAGAGCAATGGCAGTCTCAGAATGGACTTTGTGTACTTGAATCTAATTCAGGAGAGCCATGAGTTGCTCAGTGAGGTGCGTAACCTGTTACGTGGTGGTAACAAGTTCTTTGCCTTGCAGGTTACAACTACCGAAGAGCCTAAACTTTAAAAAGATATTTTGATTGGTTATATTGCCGGCAAGGGTTAATTTTTGATAAAAGTGCCTTTGCCGGCATATATTTTATTACTTTCGCAATATTAAAGATTGATTGATATGAAATTTATAGGTCCTCATGTTTCGGCAAGCGGCGGAGTGGAGAATGCGCCGCTGAATGCAATGGCTGTCGGTGCCAATGCCTTTGCTCTTTTTACAAAGAACCAGCGTCAGTGGGTGGCGGCTCCTCTCACGGCGAAGAGTATTGAACTTTTCAAGGAGAATTGCCGCAGGGGCGGTTTTTCTCCCGAACAGATATTGCCACACGACAGTTATCTCATAAATCTGGGTAACCCGGACGAAGATGCTCTGCAAAAATCGCGTGCAGCATTCCTTGATGAGATGCAGCGCTGTGAGCAGCTTGGTCTGACAATGCTCAACTTTCATCCCGGTAGTCACTTGAATAAGATTTCAATAGAGCAGTGTCTCGATGAAATAGCTGCAAACATTAATCTTGCTCTCTCAAAGACAAATGGTGTGACAGCTGTAATCGAGAATACTGCCGGACAGGGCAGCAATGTAGGTAACAGGCTCGAGGAGATACGTTATATAATTGACCGTGTGGATGACAAGAGCCGTGTCGGCGTATGTATTGATACTTGTCACTTCTATTCGGCCGGTTATGATATCGTCGGTGACTATGATGGGGCATTCGGCGAACTAGAGCGGGTTGTCGGCCTTGAATATCTGAAGGCCATTCATCTGAATGATACCAAGAAACCGCTTGGATCGCGCGTTGACAGGCATGACAATGTCGGCATTGGCCTGCTTGGTATAGACTTTTTCAAGCGCTTTATGAAGGATTCGCGTTTCGACAATATTCCTATTATCCTTGAAACGCCCGATGAGAGCCGCTGGGCTGAGGAGATTGCCCTATTGCGCTCGTTCGAGTAATGTATGTCAGTAAATAATGAGGCCGCAGTTTTGCTGCGGCCTCATTATTTATATTGTATCAATCAATCGTTGAATTTGCTTGTAATGACCTCTATGGGTATCTCATATTCTGTGCCACCACGAAGGCGTACGCTGCTGATGCTTATGTCATGAGCAATCTTTACAATGGTTACAATATTGCTGCCGGTTGTCTGATCCTTGTTTGACTGTATTGTAGTACTTACAGGGATGAGAACTATCTTGTTCCAATCGGGGTTATCTGCAACCCAATTGCTGTTGCTCTCGATTCCCTCCTGATACTCTTTGTAGCATACCTTGATAAGGCTGGCGATGTTGTTGAAGGTGTACTCGTTAGTGCTTGATGTGAAGTTTGTAACGAACGATGTCTTGTTGTCGGCAAGTTTGTTCTTTAGGAAGAACTTGTACATGTCGCACTTTCTTACCATCAGCAGGGTGCTGTGTGGGGTTCTTGTGTAGCCGGCAGTCTCGTTGTAGCGTGTAAATGTTATTTTTGCCGAGTTGATTGTGTCGCAACTCTCTACAATCTCTTCAATTGGCAATGTAACCTCGGTATAAAGTCCGGCCGGGGTCTTCAAGTAAGTATGTTGTTGCTCATTTGCAAGAGGTGTGAGGTCATCATTGTCGAAATTGTTGACTTGCAGAACCTCTTTTCCTGAATAGAATGGTGCCGAGAGTGCCTGTATTGAATCGAGCTGGCCTGTGCTGCTCTTAATATAGTGCTTGAAACCGATATCCAAACGTGCACGATATATTTTGAGGACTGTGCCATCTCCCTGTGTGCATTTTACGTATACACCCTTGAAGACATCCTTTATGAACACCTCGGAATTTGCAAAGTATTGCTTGCCAATGTGGTTGCCTTCGCTGTCCTTTTCATAATATTTGCTTATGAAATTGTTTCCAATGTGGTTGGGAAGGTTAATCTCTATGTGGCGTGAATAGTTTTCACCATTGAGGATTGTGTCGTGTAACGTGTAGTCAATGGCATTGTATGTCTTTCTGGCCAATGGCTCTTCGTCGGGGTTGTAGAATTGCTCGGGCTCAAGATTGGTGTAATAGGGTGTTCCCTCCTCTAGTGTGTAGTCAAGCGCATATACCTCGCACTGCATTGCATTGAGCGAGTCGCCATAGTAGTCTTCAAAGTATAGACGGAGTTTGGTGTATGTGGCTGAGTCGCCTACAACTCCATTCTCGGGGAAACCGTAGTCCTCGTTGCAGCCGAACTGTGTGATGAAGCCCGAAGTGAACACTGTGCCCGATTCTTCATCGCTGTAACGGCCTAGATATACCTCGTTGGTGTTGGCGAGTATCGAGTCGTTTGCCATAATGGTTTTACTGGTGGCATGGAATGTCTTTGTCTCGGCTGTGATAATATCCTGCTCGGGGACAATGCTGCTGCCTACAGATTCGGTGCTGTCGTCGCACTGCACGAATGTGAGCAGTGTGAACATTGCCAGTGATGTATATGTCAGTCTTTTCATATATCTTGTTAATTGTTATGAATAAAGGTTAATGGGCCGTGCATTTATCAATCAAGCAATGCCTCGAGGCATTGCTTGAAGAATGTGTTATCCCATGACTTTGTCGTAGAAATCGTTGCATGCGGCTGCATACTCCTCGTCGCTGCATCGGGGCTGTACCGGTTTGCCGAGTGACTGGGCGTAGTCTATGAGTTCCTGTGGAATGTTGTCGCCGTTGATAATCACGCCGTCACAGTTCCTTATTGCAAGTTTGGCAAGTTCAATGTTTGTCACCGGAGTCTGTATATCCTTGATGAACTCTTCCTGTTGGTCGTTATTGAAAATCTTACGGGCAAAATTATCGGGAAAATCGTTCTTGAAATTGTCGTCGTAAAGCGAAATGACAATTTTTGAATCGCGGAACGAAGGCTCTTCGCTGTAAGAACTCTTTACATACAATGGAACGAGTGCCGAAATCCATCCGTGGCAGTGTATTACCTCGGGGCACCAGCGCAGTTTCTTCACTGTCTCAAGAACACCGCGTGCAAAGAATATTGCGCGCTCGTCATTGTCGCTGTAGTCGTTGCCGTCGGCGTCGCTTGTCATCAGGCGGTTGTGGAAGTAGTCGTCATTGTCTATGAAATAGACCTGCATGCGGGCAGCCTGCAACGATGCCACCTTTATGATGAGTGGATGGTCTGTATCGTCAATGATAAGGTTCATGCCCGACAGACGTATTACCTCGTGCAACTGGTTGCGTCTCTCGTTTATATTGCCCCATTTCGGGGTGAAAATCCTGATTTCCTTACCCATGTCCTGTGTCGCCTGTGGCAGATTGCGGCCAATTGCCGACATTGTAGACTCCGGGACAAATGGTGTTATTTCCTGAGAAATGAATAATATTTTGTTTGCTTCCATCTTTAATAAATCACGATGTAGTTCGTGATTTGCAAATTTACTAAAAAAATGCCAAACTGGCAAGTTGAAAGCCCGCTTTTAATGCTTTTTGTGACAAATCGTAACTGTTTTAATGCTGTTTTGTACTTTGTTTTGCTGTTTGTGTGTATAAAATGATGTCGTGGGTGTTCTCTTTCTTGGCATTGGTGTGGAATATTTTTATTTTATTATTTCTTTTTGTGCTTAATTGTTTGTTACTTTGCAGTCGCAAATGAAAAACAGGTTTCATAAATCATAAAAATCATTGGAAAAATGAAGGTTGTCAGTACTATATCGGAGTTGAAGAGTCTTCTTGATGGCTTTCGTGCAGAGGGGAAAAGTATTGGTTTTGTTCCAACGATGGGAGCGCTGCACAATGGTCATGCTTCACTTGTCGAGCGTTCGGTTAGCGAGAATGATGTTACGGTGGTGAGCGTGTTTGTGAATCCCACACAGTTCAATGACAAGAACGACCTTAAGAACTATCCGCGCACACTCGATGCCGATTGTGCTTTGCTTGAGCGTGTGGGTGCTGCAGTGGTTTTTGCCCCCACTGTAGAGGAAATGTATCCAACCGAGGATACGCGCCAATTCTCTTTTGCTCCGCTTGACACTGTGATGGAGGGGGCTTGTCGCCCGGGACATTTCAATGGTGTCGCACAAATTGTGAGCAAACTTTTCTACGCGGTTGAACCTCGCAGGGCATATTTCGGTGAAAAAGATTTCCAGCAGCTTGCCATTATACGCGAAATGGTGCGTCAGCTTGCATTCAATATTGAGATTGTGGGTTGCCCCATTGTACGTGAGGAGGATGGGCTTGCAATGAGCAGCCGTAATACTTTGTTGTCCGAGGATGAACGTGAACTTGCCCTCACAATATCAAGCACTCTTTTTGCCAGCGCTGATTTTGCACAGGTGAACTCTCTTGCCGCAACAAAGGCTTTTGTGGAGGATATGATAAACGATACCGAGGGGCTTGAACTGGAGTACTATCAGATTGTCGACGGCAACACGTTGCAGGAAATTGAGGAGTGGGGCGATAGTGATTACGTGGTCGGTTGCATAGCATTGTTCTGCGGAAATGTAAGATTGATTGACAATATAAAATATAAGGAGGTAAAGTGAGATGTTGCTTCAAATGCTAAAATCAAAAATCCATTGCGCTACAGTTACCGAGGCGAATCTGCATTATATGGGCAGCATAACCATTGATGAGGCTTTGATGGAGGCAGTGGGGTTGCTCGAAGGTGAGCAGGTACATGTTGTAAACAATAGCAATGGCGAGCGCATTGTTACATATACTATAAAAGGCGAGCGTGGCTCGGGTGTCATTTGTCTGAACGGTGCAGCTGCGCATAAATTCCAGCCTGGCGACGTGGCCATCATTATGGCATATGCAACGATGACGCCCGAAGAGGCTGCTGTATTCAAACCGAAAGTTATAATCCCGGACCGCCATAACAGGATATGATATACAAAAAAGATGAACCTCGCGCGTGTGAGGTTCATCTTTTTTGTATATGTTACTTTCCGTTACTCAAGCACTACAAGTACTGCACCGTCGGCAACTGTGTCGCCCTTGGCAACCTGTATTGCAGTGACTTTTCCGTCGCGGTCGGTGTTTATGTTGTTCTCCATCTTCATAGCCTCAAGTACCACAACCGTCTGCCCTTTTGTTACGGTATCGCCTACGTTGACCTTGACGTCAATGATGACACCGGGAAGCGGTGTCTTGATGCTGTGTCCGCCGGCGGGTGCGGTTGATGCGGCCGGTTTGGGTTGTGTGGTGGCGGTGGCGGGCTTTGCTGCTACGGGCTGCACTTTGACAACCGGCTTCTCTTCAACGGGCTTTTCCCATTCTACGGCATATTCTGCGCCATTCACGGTTACCTTTGCTGCTGTGTCACAAACTTCGTTTATGCAAACGGCATATTCGTTGCCGTTGATTCTGTATTTATACTCTTTCATGGTCTTTACTTGTTTAGGTTGTTCCAATGCTTGTTTGTATATGTTATTGTGAGCACGCCACTCTCATTGTCGTGAACGTTGTCGCCCATATATGCTGCCAATGCCATTGAAATGGCCGCTACTACAGCACCGTCAATATTCTTGTTTTCTTCCATAGTACTACTGTTTATAGTGGAATGTTTCCATGTTTCTTCTTTGGCAGGTCCTGACGCTTGCTCTCGAGCTGTGCAAGTGCGCGTATCACACGGAAACGTGTGTTGCGTGGTTCAATCACGTCGTCAATATAACCATACTTTGCAGCTTGGTAAGGGTTGGCAAACAGGCGGTTGTACTCTGCCTCCTTTTCGGCAATGAAAGCCTTGGGGTCTTCGGCCTCTTTTGCCTCTTTTGCATACAGGACCTCGGCTGCACCTGAAGCACCCATCACTGCAATCTCGGCACTTGGCCAAGCATAATTGAGGTCGGCACGCAACTGTTTGCAGGCCATTACGATGTGTGAACCTCCATAGGACTTGCGCAAGGTCACAGTCACTTTGGGTACGGTGGCTTCGCCGAATGCGTATAGCAGTTTTGCACCATGCAGAATCACGGCGCTGTACTCCTGTGCAGTACCAGGCAAGAAACCGGGGACATCCACAAGTGTCACAAGCGGTATGTTGAATGCATCGCAGAAGCGGACAAAACGTGCACCCTTGCGCGATGAGTTGCAGTCGAGCACGCCTGCATATTTGCATGGCTGATTAGCCACGATACCTACCGACTTGCCGTTCATGCGCGCAAAACCAACAATTATGTTCTGTGCATAGTCGCGGTGTACTTCAAGGAATTCACCATTGTCGACAATCTCGGCAATCACGCGGTACATATCGTATGCCTGGTTAGGGTTGTCGGGGATTATGGTGTTCAGCACATCGCTAGTGCGGTTAATCGGGTCGCTGCAAGGCACCTCGGGTACGCTCTCCATATTGTTTTGCGGAATGTAGCTCATCAACTTGCGGATGAGTGCAAGTCCTTCCTCCTCGGTCTGGGCTGTGAAGTGTGTCACGCCCGATTTGCTTGCATGTACGCTGGCGCCACCAAGTTCCTCTTGTGTCACCACTTCGCCAAGCACGGTCTTTACAACCTTAGGACCTGTGAGGAACATGTATGCCGTGCCTTCCATCATTATGGTGAAGTCTGTGAGGGCGGGCGAGTATACAGCACCGCCGGCGCATGGACCGAAGATGCCCGAAATCTGCGGGATTACACCCGATGCCATGATGTTGCGCTGGAAAATCTCGGCATAACCGGCAAGGGCATTTATTCCTTCCTGAATGCGTGCACCGCCGCTGTCGTTGATGCCTATGACTGGCGCTCCTACCTTCATGGCCATATCCATGACCTTGCATATTTTCTGTGCCATTGTCTCGCTTAGCGAACCGCCGGTCACTGTGAAGTCCTGTGCAAAGACGTATACAAGACGCCCTTCTATGGTTCCGCTACCAACGACGACTCCGTCACCAAGATACTGTTTCTTTTCTTGTCCGAAGTTTGTACACCTGTGTGTGACAAACATATCCATCTCTTCAAAACTGCCTTTGTCGAGCAACATGTCAATACGTTCGCGGGCAGTGTACTTGCCACGCTCGTGCTGTTTCTCAATGGCTTTTTCCCCGCCGCCCAAACGTGCCTTTGCACGCATAGCTACCAGCTCTTTGATTTTTTCAAATTGCTTGCTCATGATATTTTGTTTAGTGATTTTTTCTATGATTGTTATTCTATTCCTCGCAAAGTTCGGTGAGTACTCCCTGCGTCGATTTCGGGTGCAGGAAGGCAATATGTAATCCTTCAGCACCGTTGCGTGGCTCTTTGTCTATCGTGCGTATCCCCTTCTTTGTGCATTCGTCAAGAGCGTTTGCCACACCATCCTCAACCTTGTATGCAATGTGGTGTATTCCCTCGCCACGGTTCTCGATGAATTTTGCTATTGTACTGTCGGGCGATGTCGCCTCAAGGAGTTCAATTTTTGTATCGCCTACCTTGAGAAAGGCTGTTCTCACCTTCTGGTCTTCAACAGTTTCGATGTTGTAGCATTCGAAACCCAAAACCTGTTCGTAGTAGGGCAGTGCTTCTTCAATGCTTTTTACTGCGATGCCCAAATGCTCGATTCGTGAAATCTTCATAATGCGATGTTTTTCGTTTTTCTCATAACGCCCTGCGGCGCATTTTCAATTCTCGCTATTGCGAAGATACAACTTAAAAACGGAAATGCAATAGTTTGCATCTCTTTTTTCGGATATGTGCCTACAGCTGTTGGGTGGTGATGACAGTGATACTGTTGTGTATAAACGAACAATCTCCCCAAATTGGGGAGATTGTTCGTGAAGAGGCTTGCACCTCCTGGGTCCTTGTTTCAATTACTTGATGTCGGTCGTCTCTTTCATATCAACCTCGTTGCCTTTCCTGTCATAGAAATGGTATTCAAGATATGTCAACTTCTGGTCGGGTACGACTCTGATTCCAAATCCGTATCTCATCTGCCATTTGCGGTAGAGCGAGATGAAGCCTTTCTTTACGAAGGCATCGATATACGGATGCACATGTAATTTAAATCGCTTTATACCTATGGTCTTTACCAAGGTCTCTATTTTACTCTCAAGTGTCTCGGTAAACAGTACCGATGGCTGTATCTTGCCTTTTCCGTGGCAAACGGGACAGCATTCTTCAACCTGCAGTGATGTTGCCGGGCGGACTCTCTGACGTGTTATCTGCATCAGGCCGAACTTGCTCAGCGGCAGAATGTTGTGCTTGGCCCTGTCGCGGCTCATATTCTCCGTCATTCTCTCATATACCTTCTGACGGTTTTCGGCTTTGTCCATGTCAATAAAGTCGACCACAATAATTCCGCCCATGTCGCGCAGACGCAGCTGTCGCGCAAGTTCGTCGGCGGCTCCCAGGTTTACCTCGAGCGCATTTTCCTCTTGATTGCTTGCGTTGTTGCGTGCTCTGTTGCCGCTGTTAACATCAACTACATGCAATGCCTCGGTGTGCTCGATGACCAGGTATGCTCCGCTCTTGAACGAAACGATTTTGCCAAATGAGGATTTAATTTGTTTCGTTATTCCGAAGTGGTCGAAAATGGGCAACTCTCCGCGGTAGAGCTTTATTATGTTCACGCTTTCGGGTGCTATTACCGAAACGTAGTCTCTGATGCGCTTGTAAACCTCAATGTCGTTGACGTGTATGCTTTCGTACGACGGGTTGAACAGGTCGCGGAGCAGTGCGAGGGTCCTGTCCGACTCCTCATGCACCATTGTCGGTGGTTTGGTGCTTTTCTGCACCTTGCCCACGAGTGATTCCCAGTTGTTTACCAGTGAACGCAGTTCGCTGTCAAGTTCAACAACCTTCTTGCCTTCTGCGGCAGTGCGTACAATTATGCCGAAATTCTTTGGCTTGATGCTTTGCATCAGCTGTTTGAGGCGTGTACGCTCCTCGGGGGACTTGATTTTTGACGATACGGATACCTTGTCCTCAAACGGTATCAGTATCATGAAACGTCCTGCAAAGGAGAGCTCGCAAGTGAGTCTCGGTCCTTTTGTATTGATGGGCTCCTTGGTAATCTGTACCAGGATCTCCTGCCCGGTCTGCAGCGCTTCGCTGATGTTGCCTTCCTTTTTCTTTTCGGGCATTATTGATGCCTTGGCAATTGGAAAGCTTTTTTTCCGGTCGCTTGTAATTTGTTTCAGATACTTCTGAAGAGAGTAAAATTGCGCGCCTAAATCAGTATAGTGCAGGAAAGCTTCCTTTTCTGAACCGACATCCACAAAGCAGGCATTCAGTCCGGGCATTATTTTCTTTACGCGCCCATGGTAGATGTTGCCCACTGAAAATGTTTCTGTCTGTTCCTCCTTCTGGAATTCAACCAGTTGCTTCTCTTCGGTGATGGCAATTGATACCTCCTGGGAGTGAACATCGACAATTAGTTCGCTTGTCACAATACTGTTATTTTTTTTGTTTTGCACCTCTTTTACTTCAAGGCGAGCTGCTTTGCCTTGTATCAGTGTGCCGTTGCACGGCCTTTAAAACAAAAAACAAACTTGAGGCGTTGTTTATTTTGCTTACAAGTTTGTTTTTTGTGCTTTGACAGACTTTCACTTACTTGCTCTTATGTCTGTTCTTTCTCAGTCTTTTTTTACGCTTGTGCGTAGACATTTTATGTCTTTTTTTCTTTTTTCCGCTTGGCATAAGTTTAAAATTTATTGATTAATCACTCTTATTTTTTTACTTCATTCATGAATGTCTTGGCAGGCTTGAAGGCCGGAATGTTGTGTGCCGGGATGGTAATTGTCTTCTCCTTGTGGATGTCTCGTGCAGTCTTCTCAGCTCTGTGCTTGATGATGAAGCTACCGAAACCACGGAGATATACCGACTCCTGGTTAATCAAAGAAGTCTTTACAACTTCCATAAACGACTCAACTGTTGTTAAAACCACAGATTTCTCTACTCCCGTCTTCTTTGCAATCTCATTAACAATCTCTGCTTTTGTCATCTTTACTATGATTTTTTATAATTCAACGCTTTGGTTTCAATTTCGGAGCACAAATATATATCAATTTTTGTTCTTACCGAAATTTATGCTCCTTTTTTTGTAAAAAACATAACATTTTGGCTCTTTGGTACTTGAGTAGTGTTGTTCTTTTTCTGTTTTTTGCCCAAAAACATCATTTTTGCAGGTCGCATGCCAAAATAAGGGTGTAACATTTGAAATAGGTCTATATTTTTTATAATTTTGCCGAACAATTATTTAAATAATATAATTATGTCTGTAAATAAAGTAATTCTGATAGGAAATGTCGGCAAGGACCCCGATGTCCGTCACCTCGACCGCAATGTGGTTGTCGCAAATCTTGTTCTGGCAACAACAGAACGTGGCTACACACTCCAGAACGGTACTCCCGTTCCTGAGCGTACCGAGTGGCACAACATCGTTCTATGGGGCGGATTGGCCGAGGTTGCCGAGAAGTATGTGCACAAAGGCGACCGTATATATATTGAAGGTAAGATAAGGACAAATACCTACGAGGACCAGAACGGTATCCGCCGTTACAGGACTGAAATTCTTGCCGAGACCATGGATATGCTGTCGTCGAGAGCGACTGGCGCCCCAACGGCCGATGGACCGGTACAGGGCTCTAATTTCTAATTTAAATCTTGAGTTTTGGATATATTTACGACTGCCTTTCTGCAGGTTTTTGCACTCTCATCGGCAAATGTCAGTTTGAATATGCCGTCATTGGGAGGTATCGTTGCGGCTTGTATTGCCGCAGTGCTGTTGTTGTGTTCCGCTTTTGCATCGGGTTCGGAAATAGCATTCTTTTCATTGACAAGGGAGAATCTTGATGATATGGCCGAGAGCAAGTCGGCCAGGGACAAACGTATAATCGAACTGTTGAAGGAACCCGAGAAACTCTTGGCTACAATACTCATTGTCAACGATTTTGTGAATGTGGGTGTTGTAATGCTGTTGAATTTCTTCTTCATGCAGGTGCTTGATTTCGGCGTCGGGGCAGAGTGGCTGGAGTTCCTGTTGATGACGGTGCTGCTGACATTCCTCCTTTTGCTCTTTGGTGAGGTGATGCCCAAAATCTATTCCAAGAACAACGTCGTCAAGTTCGCAAGGTTCGCTTCCGTGCCTTTATATGCCCTGTCGAGTATCCTTTCTCCATTTTCAAAGATGCTGGTGCGCTCAACAGCTTTTGCGCAGCGCATTGTTTCAAAGAAACAGCGTCTTCTTTCGGTCGATGAACTTGAACAGGCACTGGAACTCACCGATACTAAAGAGATCGGTGAGCAGAAGAATATGCTCGAGGGAATCATCCGTTTCGGTGACGAGACGGTGAAAAATATCATGACATCGCGTCTTGATATGGTTATGCTCGATTTGCGAACACCCTATTCCGAGGTGTTGAAGTGTGCCGCCGAGAATGCCTACTCGCGTATTCCGGTCTATGGCAAGACACAGGATGATATTCGTGGTATATTGTATATCAAGGATTTGCTTCCGCATCTTAACCGAGGCGGCAACTTCCGTTGGCAGTCTTTGATACGCCAGCCATTCTTTGTTCCCGAGACAAAGAAAATCGATGACCTGTTGTGCGATTTCCAGACGGTGAAGGTGCATATGGCAGTCGTTGTCGATGAGTTCGGTGGTGTGTCGGGCCTGATTACACTTGAGGATATCATTGAGGAGATTGTTGGAGAAATCAACGACGAGTTCGACGAACCCGATACTTCGTACGAGAAAGTGAATGAAAGTACCTACCTCTTTGATGGCCGCACGTCGTTGTCCGATTTCTACAAGATAACATCGTTGGACAGTGAGGAGTTTGAGGAGCTGGCAGGCGAAGCAGACACTCTTGCCGGTATGCTCCTTGAGGTAAAGGGCGAATTCCCCATGTTGCACGAGGTCATTGTATGCAACGGCATCTCTTTCGAGGTAGTCCAGAAGGACAAGCATCGCATTGTAAAGATTAAGGCGGTATTGCCGTTGGCAACGGCTGCCGGGGTTGAAACCGACGAAACCGAGGTGTAAAATGCCTCTTTTCAAGCAATACGGACTGCATGGCACTTCTGTCTTGGTGTGGAAAATCACCGAGACAATCGATGAGTTGCAGGGGATGGTGTCACCTGATGTCGCGGCATGGGCTCTTGAAAAATATGCTTCGGAGAAACGTCGCGCCGAATGGTTGGCGGTTCGTGCATTGTTGCGGCAACATCTGGGCGACGATGTGCGTGTGGAGTATGATGCTGAGGGGAAACCGTCGCTCCAAGGCGCTGGTGGCACGGTGAGTATATCCCACACCGACGGCTATGTTGCCGTAGCCCTTTCGGCCGATGGCGATGCCGGCATCGATATTGAACTCCTTTCGCGTGATGTCATGCCTGTAGCAAGCCGTTTCATGTCCGTTGGGAAGTTTGATGATGTGCCGTCCGACAAAAGGAATTTCGTTGCACTTGTCAACTGGTGTGCCAAGGAAGCCTTGTATAAGATTGTCGGTAATCTGGGCGGTAACTTCAAGGATAATATATCTGTCGCCAATTTTGAACCGTATTCTGAAGGGGTTGTGCCAATGAAACTCTCGGGGCTCGCTTCCTGTTGCGAGGAGCCGTTCATCGCCCATTATTCAGTGCTTGATGATTTGCTTGTGGTGCTATGCCGTAAGGGGTAGTGTGTGGCATGTCGCTCCGTTTTGTACATCTTCTTCCGAAAATTCCGATAAAAAGGATGTTTTTTTGCTCCGAAAGTGAAAAAACATGGTTCGAATGTATGTTTTTCAATAAAAAAATGACAACTTTGCAGTATGAATGAGTTGTTGTCACAGGTTGGTTTGTTGGAGATAATAGTCAAGGGCGTTGTCATTGGCATTGTCGCTTCCGCCCCAATGGGGCCGGTTGGCGTCCTCTGTATCCAGCGTACACTGAACAAAGGTCGTGCCTATGGCCTTGTAACCGGTGTGGGAGCTGCATGCAGCGATATCCTCTATGCTCTGTTGACCGGCTATGGACTCAATTTGCTGTACGATGTCATTAGCAATCCATCGACAGTGTATTGGATGCAGCTCATCGGCGCGATAATAATGTTCATCTTCGGCCTTCATACTTTCCGTCTGAATCCGGTTCAGAACACACGTAACGTCAGCCACAACAAGAGCAGTCTTCTGCGTAACGGAGTCACAGGTTTTTTCATAACCTTGTCGAACCCCATGATTATACTGTTGTTTGTGGCACTCTTCTCTCCCATGAACTTTGTGATTCCGGAAATGTCTTTGACCGACCAGTGTCTCGGCTACATGGCAATATTCGCCGGTGCAATGCTGTGGTGGTTCTTCATAACCTATGTG
Source organism: Bacteroidaceae bacterium (assembly GCA_045634305.1). Lineage (GTDB taxonomy): Bacteria > Bacteroidota > Bacteroidia > Bacteroidales > Bacteroidaceae > HGM04593. Next base: position 19,923 of record JAZQZZ010000005.1, read on the forward strand.
GTAAACAAGTTGAGGGCACGCTTTGATGTGCGCGGAATTCTGATAATCAATAGAGTTATTGGCGGTGCAGTGATGATTGGCTCTTTGGTCGGAGCAATACTCATCGCAACCGGAACTTTTTCATTTCATTAAAAAATACTTTTTGTTTTGTTTGTTTCAAGGGAACTTCGAAAAAAGAATATAGCGGAGTATCTGCTATATATGTGGCAGGTCGAGGACCTGTTACGTGCCAACGAACTGTCGCTCGACAAAGTAAAGGAAAACATTGTCAAGCCATACGCTTTGCCCGATGAACAGTCGGGTGAGTTGTTGCAATGGTATGCCAACCTCATAGATATGATGCACCAGGAGGATGTCAAGGAGAAAGGCCATCTGCAGATTAACAGGAACGTCATCATCAACATGTCCGACCTTCATCTGCGTCTTCTCAAGTCTCCCAAGGTGCCGTTCTACTCGGCTGCCTACTACAAGGCTCTGCCGTTTATTGTCGAGTTCCGCACCAAGAGCGATGGCAGGGATAAAAATGAACTCGAGAACTGCTTTGACGCTCTTTACATGATGTGGATGATGAAACTGCAAAAACGCGAAATAAACGAGGAGACATTGAAGGCAACAGCCGAGATTGGCAAATTCATATCAATGCTCTCACTCTATTTCAAGGAGGACGAGGAAGGAAAGCTCGACATTGAGGGCGAGGAATGAATAGAGATAAAACACGAAAAATATATTGAAATGAGTAATATACAGGAAGAGATAGGACGTAGAAGAACGTTTGCGATTATATCGCACCCCGATGCCGGTAAAACAACACTCACCGAGAAGTTGCTGCTTTTCGGAGGTCAGATTCAGGTTGCCGGTGCAGTGAAGTCGAACAAAATCAAGAAGACTGCCACATCGGACTGGATGGAGATTGAGAAACAGCGTGGTATTTCGGTGACAACTTCAGTTATGGAGTTCGATTACGAGGGTTATAAAATCAATATTCTTGATACTCCGGGTCACCAGGACTTTGCCGAGGATACATTCCGCACACTCACAGCCGTTGACAGCGTAATCATTGTTGTCGACAGTGCAAAAGGTGTTGAGACGCAGACACGTAAACTCATGTCGGTGTGCCGCATGCGCAACACTCCTGTGATTGTGTATGTGAACAAGATGGACCGCGAAGGACGCGACCCGTTTGAACTGCTCGACGAACTTGAGAGCGAACTGCAGATTGCAGTGCGTCCGCTCAGTTGGCCAATTGACCAGGGTGCGCGTTTCAAGGGCGTGTATAACATATATGAGCAGAAACTCGACCTTTTTACACCGAACAAGCAGCGTGTGACCGAGAAGGTTGAGGTTGATATCGACAGCGAGGAACTCGAACAGAACATTGGCGAGGATTTGGCCATTAAGTTGCGCACCGACCTTGAACTTGTCGAGGGTGTATACCCCGAGTTCAACGTTCAGGACTATCTTGATGCGAAAGTAGCTCCTGTATTCTTCGGCTCGGCGCTCAACAACTTCGGTGTTCAGGAGTTGCTCGACTGCTTTGTGAAAATTGCCCCAAGCCCACGCCCCGTGCAGGCGCTGGAGCGTGTCGTCAACCCCGAGGATTCAAAATTTACAGGCTTCATCTTCAAGATAACCGCGAACATCGACCCCAACCACCGTTCCTGTGTCGCATTCTGTAAAATCTGTTCAGGCAAGTTTGTCCGCAATACTCCATACCGCCACATCCGTCTGGGCAAGGAACTCCGTTTCTCTTCGCCCACACAATTCATGGCTCAGCGCAAGAGCACCATCGAGGAGGCCTATCCCGGTGATATCATCGGTTTGCCCGATACCGGAAACTTCAAGATCGGCGACACTCTTACCGAGGGCGAAATCCTCCACTTCAAGGGCTTGCCAAGCTTTTCGCCCGAGATGTTCAAATACATTGAGAATGCCGACCCCATGAAGACCAAGCAGCTTGCAAAGGGTATCGACCAGCTTATGGGCGAGGGCGTTGCGCAGTTGTTCGTCAACCAGCATAACGGCCGCAAACTCATCGGTACAGTAGGTCAGTTGCAGTTCGAGGTTATCCAGTATCGCCTTGAGAACGAGTACAATGCCAAGTGCCGTTGGGAGCCCGTGAGTCTCTATAAAGCCTGCTGGATCGAGAGCGACGATGCTGCAGAACTCGAGGCCTTCAAGAAACGCAAATACCAGTATATGGCAAAGGATATCGAGGGACGCGACGTCTTCCTTGCCGACAGCGGATATGTGCTGCAGATGGCGCAGAACGATTTCAAGTCAATACGTTTCCACTTTACAAGTGAATTCTAAAACAGATATAGTATGGGTACAATAGCTGATGAAGTAAAGAAGTGCATTGAGGTTATGCGTGCCGGTGGCGTTATACTTTATCCCACAGATACGGTGTGGGGTATCGGTTGTGACGCAACCAATGCCGATGCCGTGAAAAAGGTTTTTGATATAAAAAAGCGTTGTGACAGCAAGGCAATGCTGCTGCTTGTCGACAGCGCCGACCGTCTTGCACGCTATGTAGGTAATGTCCCTGCTGTGGCTTGGGATCTCATAGAACTCAGTGACAAGCCTTTGACAATAATTTACGATGGTGCGCGCAACCTCGCCCCCAACCTCATTGCCGAGGATGGCAGCGTGGGAATAAGAGTGACCAATGAGATGTTCTCGAAGGAACTCTGCTATCGTTTCCAGAAGGCTGTCGTTTCCACATCGGCCAACATCAGCGGTGAGGAAACCCCCAACAACTTCAGCGAAATAAGCCCCGAGATTGTAAATGCCGTCGATTACGTGGTAAACTACAAGCAGCTCGAAAAGGGCAAGGCAAAGTCATCGAGCATAATTAAACTTACTGAAAACGGAACGGTAACCATTATAAGGCAATGATAGATGAACGACATGAACCGGACCTCATAGACCGTTTCAACAGTTGGCGTGAGAAGCATATTTCGCACAGGCAGTTCGTGCTTGTGTTGAGCCTTGCCGTGGGTGTCCTTTCAGCGCTTGCGGCCTATCTCCTGCACCATCTGATACATTTTATCCAGCATCTGCTCACCGGAGGATTCGACGCCCACACATTCAACTGGCTCTATCTTGTATATCCTGTAATAGGTATTTTTATAACAGGCCTTTTCATCCGCAAAGTCGTGCGCGACGACATCAGCCATGGCGTCACCAAGGTCCTGTATGCCATCTCGTGCCGCAGAGGACAGATTCGTCGTCATAACACGTGGTCGTCCTTGATTGCCAGTGGAATAACAATCGGTTTCGGTGGTTCGGTGGGAGCCGAGTCGCCTATCGTGATGACAGGATCGGCCATAGGCTCAAATCTCGGTCAGCTTTTCAAGATGGAAAAGAAGGTGATGATGCTGCTCATCGGCTGCGGTGCTGCCGGTGCTGTGGCGGGTATCTTCAAGGCTCCCATCACAGGTCTTGTGTTCGTGGTAGAGGTGCTGATGATTGACCTCACCATGTCGTCGCTGTTGCCGTTGCTCATATCAAGTGTTACTGCAGCCACCCTCTCTTATATCCTCATGGGAACGGAAACCATGTTCAAGTTCAACATGGCCGAGGCTTTTGACCTCGCGCGCGTTCCTTATGTATTGTTGCTCGGTATTGTCTGCGGTCTGGTATCGCTCTATTTTACCAAGGTGACGGTGAATGTGGAAAAGTTCTTCAAGAGATTCAAGAACCCTTATATAAGGCTTCTCATCGGTGGTAGTGCCTTGAGTGTTCTCATATTCCTTTTCCCGCCCCTCTATGGCGAGGGATATGATACCATCAAGCAACTGATTGACGGCTCATCCGAGACATCGCAGATGATTCTTGAAAAATCACTCTTCTTCGACCAGTCGCATCTGTTGTTGCTGTTCATGTTCCTTGTTGTGGTTTTCAAGGCATTTGCATCAACTGTGACCAATTGTGCCGGTGGTTGTGGCGGTATATTCGCGCCAAGCCTCTTCCTGGGTTGCGTGACAGGTTATCTGTTTGCCAGCCTGTGCAACCGAACCGGCGTGGGTGTTCCGGTGATAGAGGAGAATTTCGCGTTGTTCGGTATGGCAGCGTTGATGTCGGGTGTCTTCCATGCACCATTGACAGGTGTTTTCCTTATTGCAGAATTGACGGGCGGTTATGACCTCTTCCTGCCTTTGATGATGGTGTCAGTGTCATCATTCCTCACGGTAAGACTCTTCGACAGCAACAACATCTATGCAGTGCGCCTTGCACAACGTGGCGAGCTCATAACGCACCATAAGGACCAGGCTGTGCTCACTACGCTGAAAGTTGCCGATGTCGTAGAGAAGAACTTTCTCCCAGTCACTCCCGAGATGGATTTGGGAGCCCTCACATCGGTCGTTGCAAAGACAAAGCGCAACATATTCCCGGTGCTCAATGCGGCAAAGCGTCTTGTCGGTGTCATTTATCTCGATGACATAAGACACATAATGTTCCGCCAGGAGCTGTATCACCGCTATTCGGTGGCAACACTCATGCGCCAGGTACCCGAGAAGCTGGGCATCGAAGAGCCGATGGAAGTCGTAATGCGCAAGTTCGAGGTTACCGGTGCGTGGAACCTCCCTGTTGAAGACATAACAGGTGAATACATCGGCTTCATCTCCAAGTCGGCTGTGTTTACAGCCTATCGTAATACATTGTTGGAATTTACATCTGATTGATTATGCAGAAATTGAGAATAGTATATCTGGGTACTCCCGATTTTGCGGTTGAACCCTTGCGTCGTCTGCTCGAGAAGCAGCACGCGTGCGAGAATTGCGGTTATGAGATTGTGGGCGTCATCACCATGCCCGACAAGATGATAAGCAAGCGTGGCAACCAACTCCTCATGAGCCCCGTAAAACAGTTCGCCGTTGAACAGGGATTGCCGGTCTTGCAGCCTGTGTCGTTGAAGGACGAGGCTTTCCAGAGCGAGTTGCGTGCCTGGGGAGCCGACTTGCAGATTGTGGTAGCCTTCCGCATGTTGCCCGAGAGTGTGTGGAACATGCCCCGCTTGGGAACATTCAATCTCCATGCTTCGTTGCTGCCACAGTACCGTGGTGCAGCTCCAATAAACTGGGCAATCATAAACGGTGACAAAGAGAGTGGAGTAACCACATTCTTCCTCAAACATGAGATTGATACAGGTGACGTTATTTTCCGCGATGTGGTTGCCATTGATGAGAATGACACAGCCGGAACCTTGCACGACAAACTTATGCTGCAGGGTGGCGATACCGTGCTGCGTACCGTTGAAGCCATTGTAAACGGCGAGGTTACAGCATTGCCGCAGAGCAATATGTATATCAATGAGAGTGACCTGCGTCCGGCGCCGAAGATTTTCCGCGATACCTGCCACATCGATTGGCAGGGCAGTGTGGACAGCGTGTATAATTTTGTACGTGGCATGTCGCCCTATCCCGCAGCATGGTGTGAACTTGTGAATGACGGCGGTGAGGCTGTCGCTCTCAAGGTCTATTCCGTTTCAAAGGAATATGCACAGCACGACAAAACGGCGGGCTCCATTCTCACCGATGGCAAGAGCTACCTTAAGGTGGCTGTTTCCGGTGGTTATGTGTCGCTCGATGAGGTCCAGCTTGCAGGCAAGAAACGCATGCCGGTGGCCGACCTTCTGCGCGGTTTCTCTGTTGAGGGAATAAAGCACGTTAGATAAAAATACTTTCAAATAGCTTGATATCGCGGCACTGCAACGTCAGTAGTGCCGCGATATTGTGCTGTAAAGAGTTTTTTTTGTAAAAATATTTGGATTAAAGACAATATTTTCTTTCCTTTGCGGAGTAAACCGAAAAGAGACAGTTTGAATTTATGTACTTTTTCAGGGTGTTTTTCTTTTTCTTAAGGCGCATAGAGGTCTATGTAACTGCGGAAAAGGGCACAATAGACAAAAAAGGGCATAAAAAGAGAAGCATTTCTTGCGGTTAGTGTGAATAATATTTTTTGAAAGAAATTTAAACAGTTTCTTATAACCTGTAAAAACCTATTGCCTATAGAAACACCTCTACTTCAATTTTAACAGTAGAAATAATGGATAAATTAAAGCAGATGGCCGATGATGCATTGGTCACACTTTATTTGGAAGGCAATAATTCAGCATTTGATGTTTTGCTGAACCGTCATAAAGACAGGTTGTTCAACTACATATTCTTTATAGTACGTTCGAAGGAGGTGGCCGAGGACATCTTCCAGGAAACCTTTGTCAAGGCTATTGTAACCTTGCAGCAGGGACGCTATGTCAACGATGGCAAATTCGCTGCATGGATAACCCGTATTGCACATAATCTTGTAATAGACCAGTTCCGCATCGAAAGGAACGAGAATACAGTTTCCAATGACGAAGCGGAATACGATATGTTCAACGATGCACGATTGTCCGAGGGAACCATAGAGAACCGTCTGGTAAACGAACAGGTGCTTGCCGATGTGCGTATGCTCGTGGACGAATTGCCCGATTGCCAGCGCGAGGTTGTCTTTATGCGTTACTATCAGGACCTCTCGTTCAAGGACATCGCCGATATAACAGGCGTGAGCATAAATACCGCTCTTGGCCGCATGCGTTATGCCATCATGAATATGCGCCGCATTGCCGCCGAGAAGAATGTCTCTTTGGTGTTGGAGTAAAGGAACAAGACCGGATATTGTGTCCCGCAAAGAAATTTTCTTTGCGGGACATACTATTTGTTGATTTATGACGTTAATATAACAGAACAAACAAAATGCCTATGGATAAAACTTCTACTCCTGAATTCAAGATTGACGCTTCTGTTATAAGACAAGCGCTTAAAAATGAGAAATTTCCAAAACCCAGTGTCTCGTCGCTTGAGTTCCTGAAGAACTTCGCAAGGAACTTCAGAGTACAGGGAGGCATCGAAGGTGATATAAGGGAAATGGTACTCAATTGAGTGAACAAAAAAATCCCGCTTTTGACAAAAGCGGTATTTTTTTGTTCACTTATGATTCCTTATTTTTTGACATTGGGCTCGTCAAGTCCAAGGCCCTTCTTCTTGTCTACGGCTTTCAATATGAAACCGATTATGAGTGCTGCAACTCCAAGGCCCGCCAACATTATGAGCGGTGCTGTGTAGTCATATGAGACTGTAGCCTGCTCTGGCGTGATGGTGTTGTTCGCAAGTTTCTCTATGATTTCGGGATTGCTCTTGTCCAGAATCTTGCCAATGAGCATGGGGAATAGCCATAAGCCGATGTTCTGTATCCAGAAAATCAAAGCATATGCACTACCTATTATCTTTGAATCCACCAACTTGGGAACACTTGGCCATAGTGATGCGGGAACCAATGAGAATGAGGCTCCAAGGACAAGTATTGTGATGTATGCAACGAGGAAACCACCGATGGCATTGCCTTTGAACATTGGAAGAATGAATGCGAATGTAAGGTGGCAAAGAATCAACAGGATTGAACCAATCACCAGCATTGATGCCGCTTTTCCCTTGTAGTCAACATATTTTCCCAATTTGGGTGTAATGGCAACTGCAAGAAGTGGCAGCACTGCGAACACGGCAGATGCGCTCTGGCGTTCATAACCCATGTAGCAATATGCAACAAGGAATATCACAGCAACTGCGCTCCATGCAATTTCACTGCTCTTCTTTTTCATGAAGTTACTTGCGAATGAAGCGCCTGCAATAATCAGCATTATTACATACTGAAGTGTAGCAACAGTGTCGCCGGCCCAGAAAGAGTCGGGGTCCAGTTCCTTGAACACAAGGTTGCATTGCAACATGTTTACGGCATACTTCTGGAAAGGCAGGATGGCAGAATAATAGAGAACGCAAAGCAGTGCGACAAGCCAGAAACCACTGCTTGTCAGAATCTTGCCGAGGTCTGAAATCTTGAATGGATCGTCCTTCTCTTCAGCTTCTCCTGTCTGTTCGTCAAGTTTCTTGTCCATAAAGAAGTATACAATGAGCATCATGAACGCTATGAGTAGAAGGATGACGCCGAATGCTACAGAACGTGAAACGTCAATATCGCATCCCCATGTTGCTATTACTGGGGAGAAAATCATACATGTGCCAACTCCTAAACGTGCCAGTGCCATCTCAGAACCCATGGCCATTGCCATTTCGCGTCCTTTGAACCATTTTACAATACCGCGGCTGACTGTTATTCCGGCCATTTCAACACCACAGCCGAATATCATAAAGCCCACGGCTGATAGTTTTGCCGATGCAGGCATGCCTCTGTAGAAAGGAGATATTCCCAATTCGTCAAAGCCCGGGATGTAGTTCAAATTGTTGTTGAACCAGGTTTCAAGTGAACTGCCCATGAATGTTTCTGTAACAGCATACCAGTTGATGACGGCTCCGATAAGCATAACAGCGCCTGACAGCAATGCTGTAAAACGTACTCCCATCTTGTCCAGGATAATACCGGCAAATATCAGGAAGAATACGAATACGTTAAGGAATGTTTCAGATCCCTGCATTGTACCAAATGCTGTAGAGTCCCATCCTCTGGTCGATTGCATCAAGTCCTTGATCGGTGAGAGTATGTCCATGAAAATGTGTGAACAGAACATGGCCAAGGCCAAAAGTATCAATGCAAGCCAGCGCATTGATGCCGAATCTCTAAGCGTAGTTTTCATTTTTATAGTATTTTATAGTATTTGATTGTTTGTCTAATTCTTCTTTTTACTTCTTGAGCCACTTCTCCAGCCATGCGAAGAATGTGCGCTGCCACAGGATGCCGTTCTGTGGTTTCAGCACCCAATGGTTCTCGTCGGGGAACAGGAGCAGCTGTGCCGGTATGCCTTTGAGGCGTGCGGCGTTGAACGCAGCCATAGACTGTGATGAGAGGATGCGGTAGTCGCGGTCGCCGTGGATGAGCAGGATTGGGGTGTCCCATTTGTCAACGAACTTGTGTGGTGAGTTTGCGTATGAACGTTTCACTCCCTCGGTCTGCTCATATGGTGCACCGCCCAAATCCCAGTTGGGGAACCAGCTCTCCTCGGTCTCGTAGTACTGCTGCTCCATGTTGAAGAAACCGTCGTGTGCAATGAATGCCTTGAAACGCTTCTCGTGGTGGCCTGCAAGCCACATTGCCGAGTATCCGCCGAAACTTGCACCCACACAACCCAATCGGTCGGTGTCAACATATGGCTCCTTGCATATGTCGTCGATGGCTGTGAGCAGGTCGCTCATGCAGTTGCCGCCATAGTTGGTGCTGATTTCCTCGTTCCACGCAAGGCCGAAACCGGGGAGGCCGCGGCGGTTGGGAGCGATGATGATGTAGCCGTTGGCTGCCATCATCTGGAAGTTCCAGCGATAGCTCCAGAATTGGCTCACAGGTGACTGTGGGCCGCCTTCGCAGAAGAGCAGGGTCGGGTACTTCTTTGTGGGGTCAAAGTGCGGTGGGTAGATAACCCATGAGTGGAGGTCCTTGCCGTCGACAGCCTTGCACCAACGTGCCTCGACTTTGCCGATTGCTATCTGGTCAAAGATATGCTTGTTCTCGAAAGTCAGCTGCTTCACCTCGGCGCCTGCCTTGGCCTTCATGGTGTATATGTCGGCAGGTGCGCTCATTGAAACGCGTGTCATAATGAGGTTCTTGCCGCCGAGCATAGCCACCGAGTTGTAGTCGTGGTCGCCCTCGGTCATCTTTGTAAGCTTGCCTTTGAGAGTGATATTGTATACCTGTGTCGTTCCGTGCCATGTGCCTGTGAAGTAGAGGCTCTTGCTGTCGGGTGCCCAGCAGTAGCTGTCGACATTGCTGTCGAATGCTGTCACGCCATTTGCATCGGGCATGCCGGTGAGGTATGTGCGTTCGCCGGTAGAAAGGTTCATCACGCTGAGGCGAATCTGGTCGCTCTCATAACCGTCGCGTGCCATGCTTGTCCATGCAATCATCTTGCCGTCGGGCGAGAACTGTGGCGCGTTGTCGTATCCGTAGCTTGAACGCTCCTCGTCAATCTTGCACAGGTTGGTTGTTGTGCCGCTTGTGAGGTCGTACAGATAGATGTCGGTATCGGTGCTCAGGGTGTAGTCGCGGCCGCTCTTCTTGTTGCATGAGTAAGCAATCTGCTTTGAGTCGTTGCTCCATGCAAGCTGCTCGGCGCCGCCGAACGGACGGTTGGGGCAGTCGTATACTGTGCCTTCGAGCATGTCCTTGCCCTCATCGATTGATGTGCCGTCGAAGCTGGCAATGAATGGATGCGGCGCATCGTTGAGCCACTCGTCCCAATGCTTGTACATCAGGTCGTTCACCACAAAACCTTTTGCAAGTGGAAGGTCGGGGTAAATGTCGGCCGTTGTGGGCTTTGTCTTGATGCGTTTGATGAGGATTACCTTGCTTTCATCGGGTGAGAACAGAAAACCCTCAATGTCGCTCGCATCGTTTGTCAATTGTCTGCGCTCTGTGCCGTCGGGGTTCATCTCCCACACCTGGCTGCTGCCGCTTGCGTTTGACAGGTATGCTATTTTTGTGCCGCCCTTAATCCATGCAGCGCTGCTTTCGTTGGCTGCGGTTGTAGTCAACTTTGTGTCGTTGCTGCCGTCGGCACCCATAATGTTAAGGGTGTGGTGGCTCTTGTTCTGCTCCACGCTGTAGTAACTGACGCCGTAGACAATGTTCTTTGCGTCGGGTGATACACTTACAGCGCCAATGCGACCCATTGCCCATAGAGCTTCAGGGGTCATCACGCCACCTTCAATTCTTATATCCGATTTTTCAATAGGTGCTACCGTGTTGATGCCGTCGTTTGCGGCAGTTGCAGCGCCTGTAATTGCTATTGCTGCCATAATTGCTATGCTCTTTTTCATCATTGGTATGTGTGTTATAAAGTTTGTGTCCGAAAAACTGTATAAATATAAGTTTATGCAAAATTTTTGCGAATTTACTCATAAAAAAGTTCATTTGCAATTTTAAAATATTAAAAAGCGCGCGCAATCAATATTAAATGGTTAAAGGTTGTTATTTCTCATTTTTTATCTAATTTTGCAAATAATTTGCTATAATGCGTAAAATGAATAAAATACATAATATGGAGTACATCAAAAAGATCTTTCTTTCTGTGGCAATGATGCTTGTGGCATCGGTTACATTCGCGGCTTCGTTCCCGCAATCCGACGGTGCGTACCGTCTGGTTAATGTGGCAACCGGCAAGGCCGTTACCAATGGCAATGTAGCTGCCCGCAACACCTATCTGAGTGTTGCCGAAGTTGACAATGCGTCTTTGGGTCAGGAGTGGACATTTGTCTCATTGTCCGACAAGGAGCCTCTGTTCGCACTTTATAACGAGAATTACGGACAGGCTATCGACATGGCCTTGTCATCGGGCACTCCCGGCAAACTGCTGCAGTGGGATGCCACATGTACCGACAACCAGTCTTTTGTCGTGAATGTTGTCGATGCTTCGGCCGGCGTAGTGCAGTTGCTTTGTAAGGCCGACCGCGAACTGGTGCTCAAGGTGCAGGGCAATGGCTCGTTGCTCATGGAAAAGGGCGCAACGGGCGAGTATACCCATTTCCGTCTGGAATTCGTGAAGCAGAACAAGATTGATTACCTCCCGGTGATTGATCGTTATTTCATCATTCGCGAACAGGGTAGCGGTTATGCCCTCAACACACGCGGCGACAATGCGAACAATGCAAGGGTTTATGTTGACGAGTATAAGGCGGACAGCAAGGAAAACTATGTTTGGCAGTTGCGCCGCACGGCGGCGAATGCCGAGTATTGCCAGTTCTACGGTCCTTACTTTGGCAAAGCTATTGACGTAGCTCTGGGTGGCGTGAAATATCCGCTCCTTTGGGACCCCTCATACAGCAACGAGAACCAGCAGCTGCGCTTTATCCCGGAAGAGAAGGGCGTATACCGCATTCAGGTGAAGACAAGCGGCTCGTGGTGGAGCTTGAAGGTCGACGGTAACAACCTCTCGATGGTTTCGGGTTATGGCAGCGGTTCGTTGTTTACACTTGAAGAGGTGGAGGCTGACGATATTCCAATGCCGAATGTCTGGGAGGATGAGACATTCTTCGGCGAGAACAAGGAGAATGGTCGTGCCGCATATATGCCATACGCTTCGGTGGCAAAGATGAAGGCCGATGCACGCTATGAGTTGCCATGGCTCGACCCCGAGAACGCCGAGTTTGTGAGTCTCAATGGTATGTGGAATATCAAATGGGTCAAGAGTGTTGCCGAGCGTCCCGGCAAGGATGCCTTCTGGGGTGACAATGTCGATGTATCGGCGTGGAATACAATAAAGGTTCCCTCATGTCTTGAGATGGAAGGTTATGGCGACCCATTGTACATAAATGTAAACTATCCGTTCAAGAACAATCCGCCTCTCATTGAAATGAAGGATGGACTGTTGAATTCAGTGGCGTCTTATCGCAGGGATTTCGACCTCCCCGCAAATTGGGGCGACAAACGTGTGTTCCTGCACTTCGACGGTATCTACGGTGCTGCTTTCATCTGGATGAACGGCAAGTATGTGGGTTACACCCAGAGCGGCAACAACGATGCCGAGTTTGATGTCACAGGTCACTTGCGCCAAGGCAAGAACAATGTATGCGTCCAGGTAATCCGTTGGAGCGACGCCTCATATCTTGAGGGTCAGGATATGTGGCACATGAGCGGAATTCACCGCGATGTCTTCCTCTTTGCGGCACCAAAGACTTTTGTGCGCGACCATTATATTACAAGCAATCTTTCGGCGGCCGACAATTATACAGCCGGCTCAATGAATGTTGCTGTAGAGATGGACAACCGTGATGCTGTTGCTGCCGGGAAGAAAGTCGAGGTGTCATTGATTGCCCCCGATGGTGCTTTGGTGGCAAAGAAGGATGTTGTCTTTGAATTTGCTGCCGGAGAGAGCCTGAAGAGTGCCGATGTGCTGTTTGAGGGGCTTGCGGGCTTGCAGTTGTGGAGTGCCGAGACTCCGAACCTTTATACCGTTGAGGTGGTGCAGAAGGATGCGGCAGGCAATGAGGAGTATGTCTTTTCTACAAAATATGGTTTCCGTCACATAGAGATAAAGAACGGCCTTGTATATATCAACGGCGAGCAGATTCTGTTCAAGGGCGCCAACCTGCAGGATACCCATCCTGTTACAGGACGTTCGGTAGATATTGCTACAATGCTCACCGACGTGAAGATGATGAAGCAGGCCAACATGAACACCGTGCGTACAAGCCACTATCCCCGTCAGGCCAAAATGAATGCCATGTTCGACTATTATGGTCTCTACTGTATGGATGAGGCCGACCTCGAGTGTCACTATAGCTGGGACCAGGGAGGCGAGAAAGGCGGTATTACCAACGAGGACAGCTGGATTCCCCAATATATCGACCGCACCGTGCGCATGGTATACCGCGACCGCAACTTCCCGTCAGTCATCTTCTGGTCACTCGGTAACGAAAGCGGTGGCGGAAAGAACTTCGGTCACACATATGCGGCAGTGCGTGCGCTCGACCCGCGCCCGATACATTACGAGGGCGCTTCACGTGCAGGTACTGCACACACCGATATATGGTCCGAAATGTATCCTACTTTGGCCGAGGCTCAGACAAGATGCATATACAACAATCGCAGACAACCCTATTTCATGTGCGAGTATGCCCACGCCATGGGTAATGCTGTGGGTAACCTGCAGGAGTACTGGGATGCTATCGAGGGCAGCAACTATGGTATCGGCGGTTGTATCTGGGACTGGGTCGACCAGTCAATCTATGCCGCCGAGGATATCAAGAACGGCGACTTCGAGGTTAACGGAATGAACAAGTACCGTTCCGGTTTCGACTATCCGGGTCCTCATCAGGGCAACTTCGTGAACAACGGCCTTATTACAGCCGACCGTGCATGGAGTCCCGAATTGACCAATGTCAAGTATGTGTACCAATACATCAAGTTCATCTCCTTCGACAAGGCTACCAAACGCCTTTTGATAAAGAATAACTATGACTTCATCTCTCTCGACATGTTCTATCTGAAATATGCCGTGTTGGCCGATGGCGTTGAGGTTGAGAACGGTGTTGTCGATGTGCCGGCTTTGGCGCCCAATGCCGAGGCTGTCGTTGCATTGCCTTATAGCGCGACAGCTGCAGCAGGCGTCGAGTTGCTTCTGAATGTGGAACTGTGCTTTAAGGATGAACAGAGCTGGGTTGATGCCGATTATGCTGTGGCAACAGAACAGTATACCCTTGCTGAACGCGACACGGCTGCTTTGGCGGTCAATGGAAACGGAACCGTTACTCTCGAGAAGAGTTCTGACGGTTACAAGGTGAAGAGCCCGCTAATGGAAATGTCATTTGCGGCGAACGGAACATTGCTCTCGTGGGTTGTGAACGGCAAGGACCTGATTGTTGCAGGTCCCGAGTATGGCAACTACCGTTGGGTGGAGAACGACAAGCCTACCGAGACACTCCAGCAGTATGCTGTAGGCCCCGGTATCAAGTCAAAATCGGCAACATTCAAGTTGAGTGATGACAATAAAAAGGTCATTGTAGAGGTGAATGCATCAACATGGTGCAGTGACTACAAGTTTGTCTATAACATAACCGCAGATGGCTCAATGCTCATTGATGCTTCGTACACCGCTACTGTTTCCGATGCACGCCGCATCGGTATGACAATGGAGTTCCCGGAGCACTTCGAACAGGTAGAGTATTATGCTTATGGTCCGTTCGAGAACTATGTGGACCGTCGTGGCGGCTCAACGCTCGGACGTTACTACACCACAGTGAGCGATATGTTCGAGCCTTACCCCATGCCTCAGAGTATGGGTAACCGTGAGGGATTGCGCGATTTGCTGCTCTATAATCCGCAAGAGGGTTATGGCATCAAAGTACAGACACGCGGTAACGTGGCATTCTCGCTCCTGCATTACAGTGATGAACACCTGAAAACCAAAAACCACACATGGGAACTTGAAAAAGGTAATGTATATGCCCACTTCGACTGCTATCAGAAGGGTATAGGCAACGGAAGCTGCGGCAATGTGGTGACATTGGACAAATATCTCATAAAGAACGGTGCAAAATACAATTGTTCATTGCTCTTCACCCCGGTGAGCGATGTTGAAAACGGTATTGGAAATGTCGCCGAAAATAAATTGCGCTTCAATGTGGCAGATGGCACCCTTTTCTGCAAAGGCGATATCGCTGCTTCAACAACAATTGCAGTGTACAATGTGGGTGGTGTGAAGCTTGCGGAAACTCTTGTGCAGCAACAAAGTGACAGCGTTGCAATCCCTGTTGCCGGCCTGCCTCATGGCTCGTATATTGTGACTGTAAAGGGGCATTCCGGTGTCCAAGTATACAAAATTGTGCTGTAAACAGGCAAAAGCAATGTGATTTTGAAAAGATTTTATGAATTTTTGTGCAAAAATGTTTGTATTTGAATAATTTAATGTAATTTTGCAAAAAGTTTTGAAAAGAGGACGCCGAAACGCTATGAAGGGAGTAGGTGATATTAAATAATATTATACAGTTATGAAGAAATTTTTCTATGTAGCAGTATTGGCTCTTGCTTGCGCAGCATGTGGCAAGTCAGAGAAGGCTGAGAATGTTGACACAACAACTCAGAACGTAACAATCAGCGAGGACGCTCAGATGGCACAGGAGAACGCTCCTGCAACTGAGAATCTTCCAGAGGTGCTTGAGGAGGGAACAGAGATCGTTCCTGCAGCAGCAACTGAGGTTCTTCCTGCAGCAGCTCCTGGTCCTGACGCTGGTGGCAAGGTGGCTACAGAGGTTGTTAAGTAATTTACAGCTCTGGAGTACAGAAGTTTAGTAGCCTGAAAATCCAAGTCCGTAAGGACATGGATTTGGCTCTAATCTTCTTTAATTGAAAATTATGATTCCAATATACGCATCGGTCTATGACTGGTGCGTTTTTTTTGTTTTAGAACACCGTGCCGGTTTTTATTTGATATTACCATTTTACGCCCTAAAGTCCGCGAGAAATAGCAATGGGTATGTTGCGGCATCGTGAATTTTATTATTTTTAGACATAAGAACAAAAGAACAAAAAGTTGCTTTCCGGTATTAGATAATATTGTCGCATTGTTCCACATGCGACCACCAATAGTTTGAATTCGTGTCAAAGTTAGAGCTGGCTTTCCCGTTGCCACAAATTCAAACTATTGCAACTTGGAAAGAATTTCCAATAATTTATCTAATACCATAAAGCTGTGAAAATTATCGACTGCGCAAAAAACTTATGTACTTATGTTCTTCTGTTCTTCTGTCTTAAATATAATACAGTTTTAACCGCGCTTTGTGCGATTGAACCTCGTCTGCACTCGCTGTGAAACGCTAAAGCAAGCTTTGCGTTTCGCTCGTTGGCCCTCAGCTTTCCAAAGTAGTACACACGGAATATTGAGTTGCTATTTATTGTTAATTTTTTTCTTTGTTTTATTGATTTTTAATGAAACGCACCACTGATTTGGAATTTTTTTGTTAACTTTGCGCGCTTTTATGAGGTAACGTGTCGCGATGCTCTTTTGCAGACACTTTTACGTAGTAAAAAAATAAAGGAAAATTAACAAAAATTCTAATTTATAATTAACAAAATGAAAAGATTTACTTTGATTGTTGCATCTATGCTTATCGCTTTTGGTGCGATGGCGCAGATCAACTACGGAAAGCGTACATGGACTTTCCCGGCAACAAGCCACGAGGCTGTCACTGAGGTTCCTGCTGAGATTTTTACTGACTTCGCAGAGGCGTATACTGACTCTGAACTGACCAACGATAAAGTTGGTGTATTTGTAACAGATGTACGCGTTGCTACTGAAGGTAATGTGACTGCTACATTTGCATGGAATGGTGGTAATATCCGTATGGATATCAGCGGCGTTGACCTTGTTGATGCAGATGGTAATATCGCCAGCCTTGACTATCACTTTGGTTTTGCCGGTGGTCAACTTGTAAACAATGTGTATACACTTGAGAATGTTGCAGCTGGCGACTATACAATGCGTATATTTGTTGCTGCGCAAAAGGAAGATATTACTTCTGCCACAAACAACGATTCAAAAGGTAAACTTACCATTGCAGGCGCTTGGATGTATCCAAATGAGAGTGTTTACTATAACATAAAGAACGTTCGTTCAAACAAGTATGTTACATTCAAGGGCGAAGGCAAACAGTTTACTCAGGAGAGCGCAAACAACGGCGCCGGTTCATACTGGCATTTCGTTGAGGCATCTTTGGATGATGTAAAAAAGTGGAACAATCCTTGGCTTGAGGATGGTGCAATCCCTGCAGGTCTCAAGCCTTACTGGGTTTACAGTGCGGCGTGCGAAAAGGCTGTCGAGAATGTTACAAATGGAAATATGTCGTCACCTGATATGAATGAAACATATCCTGGTAAAATCTATTATATCGGTGTGCATACTAAAGATGGCAAAACAGGTTTGATTTTACGTCCTTGCCACGAAGATGGTTCTTCTTGGAATGACCAAAATGGTGGTGGAACAGCTCTTGGCCACTACTCTTCGAATGACGCAGGTTCTTTGTGGAGCATAGAGCTTGCAAATATTGACGAGAATGACCTCATTGCTATGGGTACAGCTGCAAAAAACGAAGCTTTGGCTACTGTTTCTGCTTGCGAACAGGCTTTCTACTATAATCCTACAGCAGAACAGATTGATGCTGCAAAAACAGAAATCAATAATATAGACTGCTCTACTGTAGTAAGCGCTTTGATGAGCGTTATTAATGGTTTAGCCAATGAAGTTCAGGCAGAAATAGCAAACTCTAAGGTGACACCAAAAGCTGGCGACCGTTTCATGATTAAAGGTAACGTTCAACAGAACGACTATCTGATAGCAGCTGAGGACGGTAATGTGAGGACTACAAACGGCATTGGTGCTACAGATATAAATGCGCTTGATTTGGTGTGGACATTGAAAACAGCAACCGTTGAGGGTAAATTCAACCTCTACAACGAGAGACTTGGTGTTTATGTAGCTCCTTTGTCAACAACCAACAATGCAACAATGGGATATACAACAAAAGCAGACGAGGCTGGTGTCTATGCAATTGAACTTAAGGGTACCAATGTTGTGTTCCACGCCGATGGACAGGATGGGTATGGCTATATTCACCACCCACGTTGGAATACTGCGGGGTCAGATAAGTTTAAGGCTGTTACACGTTGGGAAGGTAATGATGCCAACTCGCAGTGGCAGCTTGTTGAGGCTCCATTTGAGTTGACAACAAACATCAAGGAACCAATTTGCTATGCTATCAAGTCGGGTCGTGATGGAAACTACTACTTCACATTGGAAAACAACAAAATTAAGCTTGTAAACAATGCTGATATCGTTGGCAACGTGAATGCGCAGTGGTTCTTTATGTTGGATGAGAACAAGAACCTTAAGATTTATCCTGCAGCCGACCCAAATAACACAATGGGTTATATTACTGTTGCAGATGGCAATACAAAGTTGACAAACGACCATAGTGTGGCGGGTTATGTAGCTGATACATATACACTCTACTATAATACCAACAATGCTGCCAACAACAATGGCAAGTGCTTTGCGTTCCGTCCGACAGAGGGTAACACTTTCGTTTCTAACCATGGTGGTACAGGTAACTATATGGGATTCTATAACGAGCACAATGATAAGGGTACACGTGTTGGCTTTGAGTCTGTGGCTGCTGTGACTTTGCAGAACAAGATCGCAACTTGGGAACAGTACTTTGCTAATGAAGGTGACAAGGTTTGTCAATATAAAATCGCAGAAGATGTAAAGAATGTTGTGAATGCGGCTGTTAAGGTCGCCGTTACAAAGTCTAGCAATAATGCAGATTATGCTAGAGAAATTGCGGCTTTGGACGTTTTGACATTCCCATCGATCAACTTGCCTCAGGTTGGTAGCTACTACCGTTTAAAGAATGGTGCAAGTGACTGGTATGCAACTTCTGATTTGCGTACAGGCGAGACCCAGCATGCTGATAAATTGTATATGGCTGAAGATGGTACACACGCTAATACTATTTGGTATGTTGGTGACAACAATGCTTTGTTGTCATATACAAAGGGACAGTATCTTGGTGATATGTCAAGTGACTGGAGCTTTGAAGCTGTTGGTTCTACAGGTAACGCTACTACATTTGTACAGGGTGCAACTATCGGTAGAATTCAGATTAAGCCATCTAATGGCCGTTCACTTTATGGTGATAAAATTCGTGTAGATGCTGCCGATGAGGGAAATAACAGCGGGAACTACGAGTGGGTGATTGAAGAGGTTACCGAACTCCCTGTAACAATCTCTGCTGCAAAATATGCAACATTCTATGCTCCTGTAGCTGTTGAAGTTCCTGAGGGCGTTACTGCCCATACCGTGACAATCAACGGTGAGTGGGCTACATTGAGCGATGCTCTCACAGTAATCCCTGCAAATACAGGTGTTGTACTCGCAGGTGAGATGGGTGCATATGATTTTGCAATCACAACTGCTGAAGCTTTCGAGGGCGAGAACCTTATGACCGGTACAGTTGCTAAGGCTCTTGTTACAAAACCTGAGAACACTGAGTGTTATGTACTTGCAAAGCCTGCGGGTGCTGAGGCTGCCGGAATGTATAAGGCTGCAATTGGTGAAGATGCAACCAGGTTCTACAATGCTGGTCACAAGGCGTATCTTGCAGTTCCAGGTTCAAATGGTATTGCTTCTTACAGCTTCCGTTTCGAGGGTGAGGGAACTACCGCAATTGAGAATGTAGAGGTAGAGAACGAGGTTAAAGCTATCTACGACCTCACCGGCCGCCGCGTTGAGGAGATTACAGTTCCCGGTATTTACATTGTAAATGGCAAGAAAGTGCTGGTTAAGTGAGAGTAATGGTTGATAAGCTTGCTTAATCAAACATTACCGAACGTAAAGCAGTTTACGCGAAGCGTAGCGGTGCTTATTAAGTAAGAATTAATTTTAGACATAAGTACATAAGAACATAAGTCCTATGGCGCAAAACCGTAAGTAAAACAAATTTATGTAGACTGCATACAAACAGGTTTGCATGCAGTCGCATAAACTTTGTTTTAAAAATGCACTCAGGTGCATTTGCGACAAGAATGTTGCTCGGGTTTCGCGATTATAATGTGAAGAGTCCTTTTAACTTTGTTGAATTCGCTTTGTTCTTTTGTCCTTTTGTTCTTCTGTCCCAAGAAAAAGAGATCCCTCGTCGCTGCGCTCTGTCGGGATGACATTGTACGCGCAAGGGTATTCTTAAAACTAAAAACGAATAAAATTATACAAGATATATGAAGAAGGCCTATGTATCACCTCTTATGGTAGAGGTAAACGTTGAAGCGGAGACAATGCTTGCCGTTTCATTGAAATTGGATGGTAACAAAACAGTAGATACCTCAGATTCGAACAACCAGCTTGGTGGCAGCAGCCGCGGTGAATGGGGCAATTTGTGGCAGTAATCCACAAATTGAGCTATCG
>JAZQZZ010000006.1:0-61151 GCA_045634305.1 Bacteroidaceae bacterium
GGTTATCGATAACCGCATAGTTACCCTTGAGGACACCTGTGCGGAAGGGAGAAGCCTCCCATGTATCATAGACACCTACAGACTTGTAGTCCTGTGTGTCGAATGTTATCTCTGTCTGCGCCGAAGCGAACATTGGGAATACCAAAGCAGCAAGCGCAAATATGTTCTTCAATTTCATAATTCCAAAGATTAAAATATTAATAAACGCTTACTTTACTGATTAGCGGACAAGCGCGGCTGTCCTCGATTGTGATGCGTACACCCATGACATCATAGCCGGTGCCATAGCTGTTGGCAGTGTTGCTGTTGAGAGGAATGATGCGCTTGTAACCGATGGTAGTTGTCTGTACACCGGTTGCACGGCGTGTCCAGTTGACACCATCCTGTGTTGTTTCAATAGTAAACTTCTTTACACGCTGTCCCTTTGCGATGTACTCCATGAGCTCTACATAACGGATTGTCTTTGCCTCGTCCCATGTGAGGGTGATTGTAGCCTCTACAGTGCCGTCGTTTGTAGCCCAATAGGTATCCTTGTTGCCATCGGTCATGTTGGCAGCTGCATAGTTGCGTTTTGCACCAGCTTTGCGTGTCTCGCTAACCGCAACCTTGGCGCTCTTTGCAAAATCGTTTGTGAGGCGTGTGCGAATGAGTTCGCCCATGCCTGTGAGTGCTTTTACAGAAGCATCGGGCAATACACCGGCTTTGTTGGGAGGAATGTTCAGGATTAATGTAGCGTTGCGGCCAACTGTTTCAAGGTACATCTGGAAAAGGCGCTCAGGAGTGAGCGGGCTCTCGCCATCGTGGTAGAACCAACCCATATTGGTAGCCTTGGCATCACTCTCACCCGGGAACCAGAACCAACCTGTCTCTGTTCCATACATACCATTGTTTTCACCGGCATAGTCGCGGTTCTCGGGCGACCAGTTTGTCTCGCCTGCCCAGCCGGCCTCGTTACCGATCCAGCGTGCCTCGCCACCTACACCCCACATAACGCAGTCGGGGCATACTTTGTGAATACTGTCGCGAAGATTGGGAACATCGTAGTATGTAGCACGGTCCACGTTCACGGTTGTGTTGCGACCACCATAGTAACCGCCACCACCATTAGCACCGTCGAACCACATCTCGAACTGGTCTGTACCATACTCGGCAAGCTCGGCACACTGTTTGAGGAACACGTCCTTCACATATTTGTCGGTACCGTAGTGTACGCTGTTACGGTCCCATGGAGATACATAAAAACCATACTTCATTCCCAAATCCTTTGCAGCAGCTGCAAAGTCACGTGGGATATTGGTTTTGCGGCCATGTCTGTTGCCAGAGTTGGTAACATTGTGGTCGGTAGTCTCAGTTGGCCACTGGCAGAAACCGTCGTGGTGCTTAACCACGGCAATACCTCCCTTCATACCGGCAGCCTTTGCAACCTCGAGCCATTGGCGCGGGTTGGGAGCTGCTGTAGGAGCAAAAAGTTTAGGATCCTCGTCACCGTTACCCCACTCGAGGCCGGTGTAAGTGTTCATGCCATAGTGATAGAAAGCATAAAACTCGGTCTCCTGCCATTTCAACTGGCGCGGATGCGGTACCGGATGTACTTCGACAGGCTCATTGTCGGGGTTGGCCGGAGCCTCAGACTTCAACTGAAGCTGTGCCGACGCTCCGTTTGGAGCAAGCATTCCCAACAGGAGCAAAGATGTAAAAAGTTTTTTCATCTCGTTTTAATCTATATTTATTAATAAGAGTCACATTCAACGCAAATGTGCAATGCGGTATAATAACCATACCGCTCCATATTTTGCAAAGTAAATAAAAAATACATATAAATTGACAAGATTTATTGTATTTTATGTTTTAGAGAGAAGAACAGGAACATAAAATATGCGGCCGGGTTAACCCGGCCGCACCATAGTTTGTATGATTCCTGCTTATAAGAATTTACTTTACGAGAAATTTGCGTCCATCAACTATAACGATTCCCGAAGCGGGAAGTCTCTCAAGTTTCTGGCCATGCAAGTTGTATATACCCTTACATGCACTCTCCTCCCCAACGATATTTTCTATTGCTGTTTCGCCAAAGCTGATATTGGGATTCTCAATAATACACATTACAGAACCATGATCGTCCCATGTCCAGTTGCGCACAGCTGTCAAAGCCTCGTTAGTAACAATACAGGCAAAAAATGTAGAACTCTCGCTGTAGTTACCACCTGCGTGGAAGCTGAAAGTACCGTCACCATTGTCGCGGATGTTATCCAAAGCCACCTTTTCGGCAGTAAACTTATAATCTCTGTCTACACGGGTAACATACTCCTGCTTCGCAGGCTGAAAGAGATAGTATTTGCCATCCTCTTTAATAATCTGCCACACGACGGTCATATCAAAAGGGTCGATAGGAGACTTGTAAATATCCACAACAGCCTGGTTAGATGGCAAGTTGTTGTAAGACGAGTTTGTCATGCCACGCAAGCTCAGATATGTATCTGAAATTGTTGTATTCCATGCAAGGTAACCTTCGCCGGACTTAGCCTTGATGTGATAGGCTGCATCGTTATTCAGTTCGCTGAGCGAGTTTATCTGACGCGGCTCCTGTGTTTTGCTATACTCCACCTTGATTATCTTGTTTTGGGCATCCAACGAAATTTTTGCAGTATAACCAACAACACTGACAGCAACAACATCCTCAACGGTGAAGAACTGGCTTACATTAACTGTCTCGCCATCCTTGTACTCCTTACCGCCATACACGATACCACCATCGGCACCTGTAACGCTGATAGTGTATGCATAGGCCTGCTGCATATCGCCCTTGATGCTCACCTGGCTACCGCGAATATACTCAGCCGGGATGGTGTATGTACCGTCGGCAGCAATAGCACTCTGCGGAACATTGACCATAATCCAGTTGGGGTTGCCGTTCTCATCGAGCTGCTCAATCGCATTTACATCGTAGCCATACTTGAGTGCAAAACCATTCTGGATGAATCCGGGAGCCGGGATATCCTTAACTGTCAAAGGCTGAGCATAGTCTGTGATGTAGCCCTGCAATGCGCTCTCATCGGCAGCCAAAACAATATCACCATTGAGCTGCGAAGCACTCACTGACACCTTGTCGCCATGTACATCGAGCATCAAGTCCACATATCCGCCACCATCGGAAATGATTGTTGTGCTTCCGGCCGGGTCGATGCTGTTCCAGTCGACCTTGTAACGCATGCGGTAGAGGCCGGCAGGAGTTCCTGCAGGGATAGTGAATGAAGGCACACCACTGGCGATTGTGTTACCGTTGCCGGTTGTTGTACCGTCGCTCTTATACCAGGTATCACCAATCATCGCTGCGTTGTAGCTTACAATCTCACTACCCTCGGCCGGTGTACCGTTGCTGTTTACTGTATACTCGAATTTACCGTTATTGTTCCAGTCAACATATACATAGGCACTCATCCAAGAGCCTGTGTAGTTAAATTTAGGCTGTACCGTAGTACCGGCCTTTGCCGAGAAGACGCTGACAAGAGTATTGTCGGTATAAACCTTTCTGCTTGCAGCTGTCGAGGTATATGTAGTACCCGACGAAACGAGACTTACACTGTTGAGAGAACGGTCATTGCGGGTCATTGTTGCATCCTTATCATAGGTAAGGGCATACTTGTCGGTAGAGAAACGCTTGTCAGGGTTGTTGTCAATGACAATCTCATCGAAATAAGCAACCCAGTCGGCCTTGTCGGCATGTGGTGAGCGTACATCGGGAACGATAACCAATGAGTAGATATCGATACCGCTGTTAGCATTCTCCTCTTTTGAGTATGAGAAGCCCTTGAAGCTGACAACTACATCCTGCCAGCCATCCTTGGGAGCTACATCCACGTTGGTAACAGCCCAGAACTGCTCCTCTTCGCCTGTCTGCCAGTTCCAGCTATCCTCAACTCGTTTACCAAGACCGATGACCATGAGGCGGCTGTCAGCAGGTTTCTCCTTCAGGTGAGTCATGATGTGGATATACTGCAACTGCTTTGTCATGCGGATAGGCTCCTTGAGGTTTATCCTGACACCAAAGGTGTTGCTGCCGAAACGGCTGCGCTGCAAAGCAAGAACCTTACCTGTTGAGTTTGGAGCCGCACCAATCACTTCGTCCACCTCTACATCGGGATTTTCGGTTACTCCGGCATTTCCACTAAGGGCACCGGTACGGAATGGGCTCTTTTCCCATTTGTCATAGACAGTTATGGACTTGTAATCCTCGCTGTCGAATGTTATAGTTGTTTGCGCTGAAGAAGCAAGGCTAAAAAACATCAACGCTGCTGAAAATAATATATTCTTTTTCATATGTTTTCTTTTTTATATTCGTGTCGATGTTCATTAATATACGTTCAGATTAGAAAGCAATGGACAAGCACGGCTATCCAGGATTGTTATGCGCAGTTTCTTTGCACTGTAACCGCTACCATAGCTTTCGCTTGTCTTTCCGTTCAATGGAATAATACGCTTGTAGCCGACTGTAGTTGTCTGCATTGCAGGGCAGAGTTCGGTCCATGATGTTCCATTTGAGCTATATTCTATCTTGAAGTCCTTTATGCGCTGACCCAAGAAAACAGGCTCCTGCAGAACAAGGTAACGTATTACCTGAGGGGTATCCCAAGAGAGTGTTATGGTCGCTGTAAGATTCTCGTCGTTTGTACCCCAATATGTCTCCTTGTTGCCATCGGTAAGGTTAGCTGCCTCGTATTTCCCGCCTGTACGTGTCTCGCTCACCTCAATTTTTGCACTTTTTGCAAAATCGGTTGCAGCAGTACTCTCGTCAAGGCCGTAAACAGGAACCGCCAGACGCTCGTGCAACATCTTGCCCAATTTGGTCAGTTCATTTACAGTATTGTCGGGGAGGACACCATACTGGTTTGGAGGACAGTTGAGGATAAGGGTTGCATTGCGTCCTACGGTCTCAAGGTACATCTGGAAAAGACGCTCAGCACTCTTCATAGACTCACCCTGGTGCCAGAACCAACCTGCGCTTGTAGCTTTGGCATCGCTCTCGCCCGGGTTCCAGAACCAACCGTCGATATCACCCTCTTCGCGGATAACAGTCTCCGAGAGGTAATCGGTCATGGCCCAGTTTGTCTCGCCGGCGTAACCGGATTCGTTACCGATCCAGCGTGCCTCACCACCAACACCCCACATGATACAGTTTGGAGCAATGCGGTGTACACGGGTACGCAAGTTAGGTACGTCGTAGTAGATTTCGGGGTCGATATCGCGGTTGCCGCCCTCGCCACCATAGTAGCCGTCGCCACCACGTGCTCCGTCGAACCACATCTCGAACTGGTCCGAACCATACTCGGCCAACTCCTCGCACTGTTTCAAGAACACCTCTGTTACGTATGTGTCCTTGCCATAGTGTGCCGAGTTGCGGTCCCAAGGAGATATGTAGAAACCATATTTCATATCATGCTTGCGGCTTGCATCGGCAAAAAGCTGTGGAATGTTTGCGCTGCGTCCATACTCATTACCTGCATTTTTGATGCTGTGTGATGTAGTAGCTGTTGGCCACAAGCAGAAACCGTCGTGGTGCTTTACAACGGCGATACCGCCATTCATACCGGCAGCCTTCACAGCTGTAACCCACTGTTCGGGATTTGGCATGGCTTTTGGAGCATATCTTGACTCCGCTTCATTACCATAGCCCCACTCTGAACCTGTGAAGGTGTTCATTCCATAGTGGAAGAAAGCATAGAATTCTGTCTCGTTCCACAAGAGCTGTCGGTCACTGGGTACCGGATGCACCGGAACAGGTGCATTGTCGGGGAAAGTCGGGGCTTCGTCTTTTAACTGAAACTGCGCCGACGCTCCGAATGGAGCTATCATTCCCAACAGAAACAAAGAAGTAAAAAGTTTTTTCATTTCATTTTGTTTTGGTTAGTTAATAATTTTAAATCAATAATTTCAAATCAAAAAGTAGGTAGGATTGCCCAATGCATACTCCACCAAATGCAAAGAAAAAAAAAAACGACAAGTCGCAAAAAATATTTGTATTTTTTATATAAAATATATATTTATTTTTGGCAAAAAAGGCTTGCCAACAGAGGCAGCACATTGCAATATTCCACAGCCGATTCCTTGCGCAGCAGCACACCTGAATCGCCATGCAGTTCACCGCCAACCGGAACACAGAGCGAGAGAGAGGGGATGCCATAGTCGGCATAGTCCCATGACTCATCGGGCAAGGCATTGTGTTTGAAAGCAAAGCGCCCGTCAAATTTTTCGAGCGAAGAGACTATATTATAGCCGGTAAGGATGTCAATGCCCAAATCGTTTTCCAGCGTGAAAAGCGCACCGTTCTCCCATCCCTCGTTGGTTACATCGAGCACAAGCGCTGCAGCCACTTCGCAACCCATCTGCCCCAACGCTACAACCGTTTGCACAGCACCTTGCGAATCACTCTCCTCGTTACCGGTAAATGCAACTACAACATTATCAGGGAGCCTATCGCATAACATATTCCACAGCAAAGCCGCATTAGTAAAACTGTTGTCGAACGTACCGCGCAGGCAGTCACCCTCATCGGCGCAAAAACAGCGGCTGTAGACGCAATCGATGTGTGAAGAAATAAGTAGCACGCGGTCGCCCTTGTGCAACGGTTGCTTGGCATACAACAGCGCAAGCGGTTGGCGGGAGAGAAGCTTGTAGTCTATTTTTTCGAGAATATGCTCAATAACCGCAACCCTGTCGGTCACCGTAAAACGCTCGCCGTTGTCCTTGCAGTCAACGGCGACGGTTTTGAGTATGTCGAAAAAGCCTTGATTGGGATGCATTACTCTGGTTTTTCAATTCTAAGGTCATTCCTGCTTGCTATTACCAGCTTCTCATAGCGCTCAATCAGTCGCGGCAAACGCGAGAGCCTCATCGACAGGCGAACCATGCAATCGTTGTCGAATATCTGCTCCACCACCTTTGGTTCCTCTTCCTTTACGATGCGCAGAACATCGTTCAAAAGAGGATATGAGAAACGTAGTACAATCTCGCCGTTGATTGTCTTTTCTATATGCGGGACAGCCTCCAGAGCCTCGGCTGCAGCGGCACGATAGGCAACGATAAGGCCGCTTGTCCCCAACTTGACGCCGCCAAAATAGCGAACCACAACAACAAGTACATTGGTGAGTTCCTTGCTGTGTATCTGTCCAAGGATGGGTTTGCCCGCTGTGCCCGAGGGCTCGCCGTTGTCGTTGGAGCGCTCCTGGTCACCACGCTCACCAAGGCGGTAGGCATAGCAGACATGGCGTGCATCATAGTATTTTTTCTGATACACCTCAATCCACTCCTTAACCTCTTCAATGGTGGTAACAGGAATGGCAAACGCAAGGAATTTGCTGCGTTTCTCGGTGTATATTGCCTCACCCTGCTCCTCTATGGTCTTGTATATATCGTCGGCAAGCATATCAGATGTGGTTTTTAAAATCATTCATACAAGCGGCCAGCACCTTCGCACCCTCGAGCGGCATGGCATTATAGCACGATGCGCGGAAACCGCCCACGGAGCGGTGTCCTTTAATGGCCACCACGCCACGCTTGGCGGCAAAAGCGACAAACTCCTCCTCGAGTTCCTCGTATCCGGGAGCCATAACAAAATCAATATTCATGTAAGAGCGGTCTTCAGGTGCTGCAGTACCACAAAACAGCGGGTTACGGTCTATCTCGTCATAGAGTACAAGCGCACGTTCCCTTGCACGGCGCTCCATCTCACAAACACCACCCTGCTGCTTTACCCAACGCAGGTTACACAGCGCCGTGTAGATGGGTAACGTGGGGGGTGTATTGAAAAGCGAACCGTTTGCAATGTGTACACGATAGTCGAGTATTGAAGGGATTGCGCGTTCCACTTTGCCAAGCGCACTCTCCCTGACAATTACAAATGATAGCCCGGACTGCGCAAGGTTCTTCTGTGCACCACCGTAGATGCAGTTATATTTCGCCACATCAACCGGGCGCGAGAGAATATCGGACGACATGTCGGCAATGAGCGGAACAGGAGCGTCAATATCCTTGCGCAGTTGCGTTCCGTATATGGTATTGTTCGATGTCACGTGCAGATAATCGACATCGGCAGGCACTGCAAAATCCTTTGGGATATAGCTGAAAGCCTTGTCGGCAGACGAAGCCACCTCGACCACCTCACCGAACAGCACCGCCTCTTTCATTGCCTTTGAAGCCCAGGTGCCGGTATTCAGATAGGCAGCCTTGCCATTAAGAAAATTGAACGGTACCATGCAGAAATGCATACTTGCACCGCCACCCAGAAAAAGCACCTCGTAGCCCGCAGGCACATCAAGCAACTCCCTGAGCAACGCACGGGCCTCATCAAGTATGGGTTTGAACTCGGCGGAGCGGTGACTCAACTCCATGAGCGACAGCCCTGTGCCGTCATAATCGAGCACGGCAGCTGCAGTCTGCTCCACCACCTCACGCGGCAGCATTGACGGCCCTGCATTGAAATTATACTTTTTCATCTATACTATCTTTTCCAACTGCGAAAATAACAAAAAAGCAAGAGAACTCAAAATGCGGTCATGTACAAAACAACGAAACATAGGCGTTGCGAATAAATTAATCACTCCACCGGTTCAAAGACATTCATCTCCTCATTATACACTGGGCTCTGCATGCCGAACCAGTTCATCACGCTATGGAATACATAGAACTGGCGCACGCTCTCAAGTTCTTTTGTCCTTGTTGCACTATCGTTCTCCCACACGATGAACGGTATCTCATATTGTTGCCTGGGAGCGAGGCTGCGGGGCATTGTACCATGCATGAACATGTCGTTCTCGCCGAGCGACTCGCCGTGGTCGGAGACATATATCATGCAACAGCGACGGTCGCTCACCTGTCGCAGTGTCTCAATGACCGAATGGAGAAGATAATCGGTATACAGGATTGTATTGTCGTAAGCGTTCACAAGCCCCTCCTTGTCGGCCGAAGAGATTTCGACATTGGTACACACAGGAGTGAAACGGTTGAACTCGGACGGGTATTTGTCGAAATAGCGTGGGCCATGGCTTGTGCTGCAATGGAGTACAATGAGTTGTTTGTCCTTATCACAGTTCTGTATCTCATCGGCCAGCCCGGCGATGAGCACGCCATCGTATTTGCGGTCGGCAGCGGGATACCTGTCGGCAAGCCCGTTATGGTCGATATACTTGTCAATGTGCAACGGCGGCTGCCCCCAATTGGCTGTGCGCCACACAACATCCACACCGTTACGGAACATGTAGTTTGGCAGGATTTCATAAAGTTCGCCGGTCTTCTTGTGGTCGAGGATTGCCTTTACGCCGCCAATGGTCGAGACATCCTCGGAATCGGCTATATATGTTGTCACACTGTCACCCATGAGCAATGGGTTGGTATCTCTGTGATATCCGTACAACGAAAAATTCTCCCTGCGTGCCGACTCGCCGATAATGAGCACGCACACATCCTTGCCGGCTGTAGTGATTTCTGCATCGGGCAAGAGAATCTCCTTTTTATTTTCCTGTGCCTTCATATTGAAGTGGCGCACAGTGTTCACCACATATGACCATGGCATGATGCGCCCGCCAAGCAGCGTGGCATTCTTGTCAACCCACAGGATATTGCGCACGTTGGCAAGCAATACAAGAGCTATGACAAGCAATGACGCCAAAATATTGAGCAACAGATACTTGAACTTGGAGTAGTCAATCTTTTTGGAAAACAGGTATATGCATGCCGGCACTGCAAGCAGAAGCACATACATGACAGCCGATAACGAAAAGAAACCCGATGCCTCGGCCGTGTTGGTATTGAATACATTGGCAATGGTGGGTTCAGTAATATATGCCTTGAAGGTGTGTATGGCGTAAAGACACCCCGCATTAATAACAAAGGAAAGTGCAATAACAGCCTTTCCGACCACCCTGCCCAACCACAGCAAAAGATAGCAGAACAGGTAGTTGAGCACAAACATAAGCACTGCCACGCTCAAGAAGATGAGAGCGCCGTTCCAGTTGCGGCCAATCTCGCTTGTCACAAGGGTGAAAGCCGGTATGTTGAACACTATCATGATGTAGAGACTCAGTATGGCACTGAATTTCATTATGTTCAGTGGCTTTTGCTTATACCCGTTCCACTTGCGCTTCAAGGCCGGGATGTGCAGTCTTTCCTTCATTATTTCAAATATACTTTTCATCGTTTGATTATATTCCTGTAAAATATGAACGCAAACAGCACCAGCAGAGCCAGCAGCGCTGCATTGTAGAGTGCTGTCAATACAATGTTCACGCTATGCATGCCACATCTTACCGGTGTCGGAGCCAAAGCAGAATCGTAGCGTGCAAAAGGATTGGAGAAGAGCACCTCTCCTGTGGGGAAATAGACCGTAAAGCGTGCATACGAATCCTTATCTTTCATCACATAGACGGCAAAATCGCTATCGGTAGCAAGTGCCAGAGTCGCATGTTCCTGCCCAAAGACCTTTATACTGTCGGCAATATGCGACAGAGAGATGAACACCGTATCACCGAGGACTCCGATATCTTTCACATGGGGCATATCGTGGTTCCTTGCCGTCTTGATATCCCAATCGCCATGGCCATAGTCGGGCACACGCATAGAGTAATAACAACCGCCGAGCAATGCTTTCCTCACATCGGCATATGCAGCAGAAGGCGAACAGATGAAACTGCAACGCTTTGCAACACGGTGTGTGTCATCGGGGTTATGCAAGTCGTCTCCGGCAAGTCCATAACTGTAGTGCCCGGCACTGAGCGCCCAATCCCAATATTCGCACTCCGTGCTCTGTTCACAGTCAATCTCCATAATATCGTAACCGCCAAGTCTTGTCATTGCCCACCTTGTTGCTGAAAGCGTGTGCAAAGGATGGTTGAATTGTATTATATCGCTATCCCTACCAAGCATATCAAACTGCATCTGCATCTGCGAGGGCAACAACGGCAACAGGTGGTCGAAATGATTCACGTCACTGCTACCGAAGACAAGTTTATGGAATTTGAAAAGGTTATACCCGTGTTCATATACATTGATTTGCAGAGCACTGTCGAACGGATGCGTTGTAAGTTCGTTGTGGTTGGAAAAGGCCACGATGTCATAACCCAGCCTTTCGTAGACCTTGTACACATAGCCCGGCCAATATTTGCACTCGTTCAGAATGCCGTCGACACGTGTATGGGTGTGGAGATTACTCTTTTTCCAGCAATGTGCGGTGTCGATATCATGGTATGGGTTGTAAATATCGGGCCCGGCAAATGGCTGCGGCTCAGAAAAGTCGTAGATGAGGCTGCCACTTGTGGCCACAAGAATCATCAACACGATGAGGAACAGCGCGTACAATGATTTCACAACAAAAAAGATCATTTTCTTCAACAAACCCATAATTACATTATCTGCCGCGAAGTGGCTGCACAAGAGTCTTTATACCTTTTATTTTCTTCCCCTCAACGGCTTTCAACACAGCACGCATGCGGTTGAGTTTGACGGCAACATAGGAGAAGTTGTCGAACACGGTAATAGTTCCCACCTCATCGGGGCGCAAGCCACCGATTTTCATAAAGAAGCCTGCGAGGTCGCCGCGGCTTATCTTGTCGCGTTTGCCTTTGCCCACATAAAGCACCGTCCATTCGGGAGCCGGCGGCAAGACCATGCGCCTGGGCAAGGGGAACTCTTCAAGTCCATCGGGTACAAAATCGGGCAACTCCTTGTTTTCAAAGGCAATGAGATAGACATTACCACCGGCTTCCCAACGTGCCGTACGTCCGTTGCGGTGAGTAAATATCTCGGCCGACAAAGCACGCTGGTAATGTACGATGTGACGCACATCCTTTATATCAAGTCCGCGCGCTGCAAGGTCGGTACTCACAAGAATATTGGAACATCCGGCAGTAAAACGGTAGAGCGAGAGTTCGCGCTCCTTCTGCTCCATCGCGCCATGATAACCAATAGAGTGAAGACCGGCTTTCTTTAGATGCGACTGCACCTCGTCGACCGTCTCGCGAAAATTACAGAACACGATTGCCGGCTCACCGCCAAAAGAGCATAGCAACGAGAGCAGGCTGTCGAGACGCTTGGCAGGCGTTGTTGTAACCGTATAGAAACTTGTACGTACTGCCGGTTGCTCGCCACCACCACGGAAATCGAGTTTCTCGACATCGGCAGCACCGGCAAACAGAGGTATCTCTTCGGCATCTGTGGCTGAGAGCAAGAAACGGGATAAAGCATTAGGCAAAGCCTCTACCAGTTTCGACATCTCGTCGCGGAAACCCATCTCGAGACACTTGTCGAATTCATCGATTACAAGCAGCGTACATTTGTCAACCGCAAACGACGCACGGCCAAGATGGTCGAGCAGACGACCGGGGGTTCCCACAATAACTGCGGGCGACGCACCGCTCAGCGATGCAATCTCCTGCTCCAATGGACGGCCGCCATAGAAGGCAGCCATGTGGAACGGTGTCGCCATTGAGCGCCACACCTCGAAAACCTGCTTGGCAAGTTCGCGGGTGGGAAGCACGACAAGAGCCTGCACGCCTTTTTCATCGAGTTTCAGCCTCTCGAGCAACGGTAACAGGAAGGCAAGGGTTTTTCCGGTTCCTGTGGGTGACAGGAGCACCATACTGCTGTTCTTGCGGCAATGCTCCACCGCTGCACTCTGCATTGGATTGAGCGTGTCTATATTAAGTTTACCGAGCGCAATCTGCTGTACTTTATTAAGAATTCCATTCATCGATACTATGCCGGATTTATTTATAATCAAAATACAAAGATATATCAAAAAAAGCAAAAAGCAGTAAGCTTCACGAAAAGCACGACACGGACATGACAAAAAAATCAAATTCTGCCATTTTGACACCCGATATCACATAAAAAAGAGATATCTTTGCCATGATTTCTGCCAAAACAGCATTGGCAAACTATTTGTTATAATTGAAAATAGATAATATTTGAATCATGAGCGAAAAAGATAACGAAATTTTGGATGACAACGTTAACGAGAACAACGTTAACGAGGAGACATGCGGGCAGCAGGAGGAGAGCGTAGAACTGACAGCAGAGGAAAAGTTGCAGAAAGAACTCGACGAGGCGAATGAGAGAATCATCACACTCGAGGATAAATATCTGCGTCAGGTTGCCGAGTTCGACAACTACCGCAAACGTACAATCAAAGAAAAGGCCGAAATAATAAAGAATGGCGGCGAACGCGCCATCGAATCGATACTGCCGGTGCTCGACGACTTTGAGAGAGCGCTTGCAAACATGTCAAAGGACGAGAATGCAGCAGAGATTATGACAGGCATTGAACTTATATACAACAAGTTCATAGGCATCCTCAAGCAGAACGGCCTGCAGAAAATTGAGACAGAAGGTGCAACATTCGACACTGATTTTCACGAGGCGATAGCAATCATTCCCGTACCAAGCGAAGATCTCAAAGGCAAAGTACTTGATTGCGTGCAGACAGGATACACACTCAACGATAAAGTAATACGCCACGCAAAGGTTGCTGTGGGCGAATAATATACCGGATATGGCAAAAAGAGATTACTATGAAGTGCTTGGCGTAGACAAGAACGCATCGGCAAGCGACATAAAGAAGGCTTATCGCAAATTGGCGATACAGTACCACCCAGACAAGAACCCCGACAACAAGGAGGCCGAGGAGAAGTTCAAGGAGGCTGCCGAGGCATACAGTGTGCTCAGCGACCCCGACAAAAAGGCACGTTACGACCAGTTCGGCTTTGAAGGATTGGGCGGAGCCGGTGGAGGTGGAGGATTCAGCGGTGCCGGAATGGACATAAACGACATTTTCTCAATGTTCGGCGATATCTTTGGCGGACGCGGAGGCTTTAGCGGATTCAGCGGTTTTGGCGGCAGCAGCGCCGGCCCGGCAAAACACCGAGGCAGTGACCAAAGAGTAAAGGTCAAACTGAATCTACAGGAGATTGCCAATGGAGTCACAAAGAAATTCAAGCTCAAGAAATATGTACCATGTACACATTGTGGCGGCAGCGGCGCCGAAAACGGCGCGGTAGAGACCTGCCCGGAGTGTCACGGAACAGGCCGTGTGGTGCGCACACAGCAGAGTTTCTTTGGAATGATGCGCAGCGAGGTTGCCTGTCCACGATGCAACGGTCAGGGAAAAATCATAAAGAACAAGTGCAAGCACTGCAACGGCGACGGCGTTGTCATGGGCGAGGAGATTGTTGAGGTCAATATCCCGGCCGGTGTATATGAAGGAATGCAGCTTTCAATGCGCGGCAAAGGAAATGCAGGCAAATACAACGGCATACCCGGCGACCTGTTGATTTTGGTTGAAGAGGAGAAGCACCCCGAGTTGATCCGCGACGAGAACGACCTCATCTACAACTTGCTGCTTGACATACCGACTGCCACACTTGGTGGATTTGCCGAAATCCCAACTATAGACGGCAAGGCCAAGGTGACAATTGACCCGGGCACACAACCCGGAAAGGTTTTACGCCTGCGCGGAAAGGGTCTGCCATCACTCAACAGCTACGGCAGAGGTGACATCGTCGTCAACATCAGCATATACATCCCCGAGACCCTGTCAAAGGAGGAGAAAAAGGTTATCGAGAGTTTCCGTGAGTCGGAGAACTTCCGTCCAAGCGAAAGCATAAGAGAAAAGATATTCCGCCGTTTCAGGAATTTGTTTGATTGAACAATAGACAAGAAATGACATACGACGAAACTGTCAGATATCTATTAAACAGCGCACCGCCCTTCCAGCAAGTTGGCGGTGCTGCTTACAAAGAGGGGTTGGAGACAAGCATTGCGCTTGACAACCACCTGGGGAATCCGCATAAAAAATTCATTACAATCCACATTGCCGGAACAAACGGAAAAGGCTCCACTTCACACACTCTAGCCGCCATACTGCAGGAGTGCGGTTACAAGGTCGGACTCTACACGTCGCCCCACCTCATTGATTTCAGAGAACGCATAAAAGTAAACGGCAAGGTTGCAAGCGAAAAGTACGTCATCGACTTCGTCGAAAACCACAAGACGTTCTTCGAGCCATTGTCGCCATCGTTCTTTGAGTTGACGACAGCAATGGCATTCAACTACTTTGCCGAGCAGGAAGTTGAGATTGCCGTGATAGAAGTGGGACTTGGAGGCAGGCTCGACTGCACCAACATCATTAATCCGGTGCTCTCCATAATAACAAACATAAGCATTGACCACACACAGTTCCTTGGCGGCACTCTCACCGAAATTGCCGGAGAAAAAGCCGGTATAATCAAGCCCGGAGTGCCTGTTGTAATAGGCGAGACCACACCGGAAACCAAAGAGGTATTCAAAGCAAAGGCGGCAGGCGCATGCGCCCCGATAGTATTCGCCGAGGAAGAGGCACTCCTCACGTCGGCACAACCATCGCCACAAGGTGGTTTCATATACGAGAGTGCACTCCATGGAAGATTTGAAGGCGAACTGGGCGGCGACTACCAGAAGAAGAACACCAACACCCTGTTGTCCGCATTGAAGATACTCAAAGAAACCGGAATAGCAATCAAGGGTGAAGCATTGCGAAAAGGTTTTACAAACGTATGCGGTTTGACCGGTTTTGAAGGCCGTTGGCAGACAATATGCGACTCGCCACGAACAGTGTGCGATGCCGGACACAACACCGGCGGCATAAAATATATTGCCGAGCAGCTGGAGCGTGAAAGGAAAAGCCACACCGAACTGCGCATTGTTTTTGGAATGGTAGATGACAAGGAGGTTGATGCAGCACTCAGAATGATGCCCGTAAATGCACAATACTACTTTACGCAAGCCGCAGTGCAGCGCGCCATACCCGCCGACAAACTGCAGGCGAAAGCCAGCCACATCGGTCTCAAAGGCAAGAGCTACCCCACTGTGAAAGAGGCCTTGCAGGCAGCCAGAGCCGACAGCGGAGCCAAAGATTTCATTTTCGTGGGCGGCAGCTGCTATGTGGTAGCAGACCTGCTAAAAACAGTCAACGCCCGATAACGACAGCAGTTTACACACACCGGATACAATTGGCCAAAAGGGAAAATATGCGTTCTTTTCCTTTTTGGCTAATTTTTATTGATTTTTCTTTTGCCGTAAACCTTTTTTTTATTTTATTTGCGGAAGAATAGCTATTTATAACAGACATAATATGAGTTGTACAGAAAATCTTTCACAATTGAAAGCCGCTGACTTCAAAAAAGAGATAGGCGGCAAAGAGACGGCTTTATTCATTCTCAAGAACAGCCA
Organism: Bacteroidaceae bacterium; assembly: GCA_045634305.1. GTDB lineage: Bacteria > Bacteroidota > Bacteroidia > Bacteroidales > Bacteroidaceae > HGM04593. The sequence continues at coordinate 16,252 of JAZQZZ010000006.1, forward strand.
GGGCAACGAAGTTGCAATCACAAACTACGGTGGCGCGATATGCAGCATTATGGTTCCCGACAAAAACGGCAACTACGCCAATGTAATTCAGGGACACGACAGCATCGACAACCTTTTGAACAGCCCCGAGCCATTCCTCAGCACACTTGTAGGCCGCTACGGAAACCGCATCTGCAAGGGCAAGTTCACAATCGACGGCAAGGAGTACAATCTCGCCATCAACAACGGCCCTAACCACCTTCACGGCGGCCCAACCGGTTTCCACGCCAGAGTTTGGGATGCAGAGCAGACAGATGCACAGACATTGAAACTGCACTATCTGTCGGCCGACATGGAAGAGGGTTTCCCCGGCAACCTTGACGTTACTGTTGTCTACACATTCAACGACGACAACGAACTCAAAATCGACTATACAGCGACTACCGACAAAAAGACAATCGTGAACCTCACAAGCCATGGTTTCTTCTCACTCTCAGGTATTGCTAATCCAACAGCTACTATAGACAATCTCATTTGCGAAATAAATGCCGATTTCTTTGTGCCCATCGACGACACATCGGTACCTTATGGATGCATTGCTCCAGTAAAAGGCACTGCATTCGACTTCACTACCCCGACAGCAGTAGGTGCACGCATCGATGCCGACGAGGAGCAGATAAAGCATGGTGCAGGTTATGACCATTGCTACGTGCTCAACAAGAAAGAGGTTGGTGAATTGAGTTTTGCAGCAAAGGTGACAGAGCCTGTAAGCGGACGCACAATGGAGGTTTACACTACCGAGCCGGGCGTTCAGGTTTACACATCGAACTGGCATAGCGGGTTTGCAGGCGCTCATGGTGCTACATTCCCCAAGCGCAGCGCAATCTGTTTCGAGGCACAGCATTTCCCCGACTCGCCAAACCGCCAGCACTTCCCAAGCGTAGTGCTCTGCCCTGGCGAGACATACAAGCAGGTAACCGTATATAAATTTGGTGTAGAAAAGTAAGAATACATTAAATAAAACAACAAATCAAAAAAATTAAAAGCTATGAGTAATCAAAAGAAACAATGGGGAGCCATCATCGTCATGATTGCGCTCTTCGCAATGATTGCCTTCGTGACCAACCTGTGTACACCAATGGCAACAATCATCAAGAACCAGGGTGAGATTTCAAACGTACTTGCTCAGATCGGTAACTACGGTAACTTCATCGCATACTTGGTTATGGGTATCCCAGCCGGTATGCTCATTGCAAAGTTCGGTTACAAGAAGACTGCTCTCATCGGTTTGGCTGTAGGTGCTACAGGTATCCTCATCCAGTGGGTAAGCGGCTTGCTCGATGTTGAGCAGAACCTCGGTCTTGTATTCGCAGTATACCTCATCGGTGCGTTCATCGCAGGTCTTTGCATGTGTATCCTCAACTGCGTTGTAAACCCAATGCTCAACCTCCTTGGTGGTGGCGGTAACAGCGGTAACCAGCTCATCCAGATTGGTGGTGTGTTCAACTCATCTGCAGCTGTTGCATGCTACATCCTCATGGGTGCGCTCATCTCTGACGCTACAAAGGCAAAGATTGCCGATGCTACTCCTGCGCTTATGATTGCACTTGCAATCTTCGTTATTGCATTCATCGTAATCCTCTTTACAAAGATTGAAGAGCCAGAGCAGGCTCCTGTTCAGATCAGCCTCGTAAAGGGTGCTATGGGTCATCGTCACTTTGCACTCGGTGCATTGGCAATCTTCCTCTACATGGGTATTGAAGTTGGTGTTCCCAACGCTGTACAGCAGATGTTGACATCAGCACCCTACTCTATCCCAGCCGGTACTGTAGGTATGATTGTTGCTGTTTACTGGTTCATGATGCTCATCGGCCGTTTCGTAGGTGCATCTATCGGCAGCAAGGTATCAAGCCGCGCAATGGTCACAACAGTTTCTGTTGCAACTTTGGTACTTGTACTCTTCGGTATGTATGCTCCGGCAGACGTTCTCGTTGCATTCCCCGGTGTAGATTGGGGTAAGCTCGAGCTCATCTGGCAGGATATCCCTGTAGGTATCTTCGCATTCCTGCTTGTAGGTCTCTGCACATCAGTTATGTGGGGTGCTATCTTCAACATGGCTGTTGAGGGTCTTGGCAAGTACACAGCCGTTGCGTCAGGTATCTTCATGACAATGGTATTCGGCTGCGCAGTGATGATGGGTATCCAGGGCTACGTTGCCGACTTGACAGACTACATGACAAGCTTCTGGGTTGTAGTATTCTGTGCTGCATATCTGTTGTACTATGCCCTCATTGGTTCAAAACCCGCAAAGAAGTAAATGAATTTGGAAAAACTTATTGTTTAACTATATAATACATAACGATTATGGATATAGAATTTGTAAGAAGCCGCTTTATCAAGCATTTCGACGGTACAACCGGTAGCGTTTATGCATCTCCCGGTCGCATCAACCTCATTGGTGAGCACACCGACTATAATAACGGTTTTGTATTCCCTGGCGCTGTAAACAAAGGTATCATGGCCGAGATTAAGCCAAATGGTACAGATAAGGTTTGCGCTTACTCTATCGACGAAAAGGACTATGTAGAGTTCGGTTTGAAGGAAGAGGACGCTCCACACGCATCTTGGGCAAAGTACATCTTCGGTGTTTGCCGCGAGATGATCAAGCGTGGCGTTGAGGTTAAGGGTTTCAACACTGCATTTGCAGGTGACGTGCCCCTTGGTGCAGGTATGTCTTCATCAGCTGCTCTTGAGAGCACATACGCATACGCTTTGAACGATTTGTTCGGTGACAACAAGGTTGACAAGTTCGAACTTGCTAAGGTTGGCCAGGCTACTGAGCACAACTATGTTGGTGTAAACTGCGGTATCATGGACCAGTTCGCAAGCGTATTCGGCAAGGCTGGCAGCCTCATCCGTCTCGATTGCCGTTCTTTGGAGTACCAGTACTTCCCATTCAAGCCACAGGGTTACAAACTCGTTCTTTTGAACACATGCGTTAAGCACGAGCTCGTAGGTTCACCATATAACGAGCGTCGTTTGAGCTGTGAGCGTGTAGCTGAGGTTATCAAGGCTAAATATCCCGAGGTTGAGTCTTTGCGCGATGCAAGCTTTGAGCAGCTCGAGGAGGTTAAGGCAGAGTTGAAGCCTGAGGACTACAACCGCGCCAAGTATGTTATCGGTGAGGTTGTTCGCGTACTCGACGTATGCGCAGCTCTTGAGGCCGGTGACTACGAGACTGTAGGTAAGAAGATGTATGAGACACACTTCGGTTTGAGCAAGGACTACGAGGTAAGCTGCGAGGAGCTCGACTACTTGGTAGACGTTGCTATCGACTGCGGTGTAACAGGTTCTCGCATGATGGGTGGCGGCTTCGGCGGTTGCACTATCAACCTTGTTAAGGAAGAGTTGTACGAGGTATTCATCGAGGAGGCTAAGAAGCGTTACCAGGAGAAGTATGGTAAGCTGCCAAAGGTTTACGATGTAGTAATCGGCGACGGTTCTCGCAAGATCTGCTAATCAATAGCAAGAAAACAAATGAAAATGGCGCAATCGAAAGGTTGCGTCATTTTTTTGTTGCATCACTTTTAGAATTCAACATTCAACATTTTAAAATAAATATTGTATTTTAGCAAAAGATTATAAAAACACATTTATGAAGAACTTGAACATCGGTATGCTTGCTCTTGCAACGCTGCCGGGTACTTTGGTTGCCCAAGCGAGTGCTGACACCGAACCTTATTTGAAATCGCGCCCCAACGTGGTTATGATATATGCCGATGACCTTGGATTCGGCGACCTTGAGTGCTACGGTGCAATAGGAGTAAAAACCCCAAATGTAAACCGTTTGTCCGACAATGGCGTGCGCTTCACCAATGCTCATGCTGTGGCATCTACCAGTACCCCATCGCGCTACTCATTGCTCACTGGAGAATACCCATGGCGCAAGAGCGGAACGGACGTTGCTGCCGGCGATGCAGCAATGATTATATCGCCCGACCAGTACACCGTTGCCGACGTATTCAAGGAGGCCGGCTACACCACTGCCGCATTCGGCAAATGGCATCTTGGTCTTGGTTCACAAACCGGCAAGCAGAATTGGAATGCCCCAATCACCCCGGCATTGGCAGATATCGGCTTCGACTATTCATACATTATGGCAGCAACAGCCGACCGTGTCCCATGTGTATTCATTGAGAACGGAGCTGTGGCGAATTATGACCCTTCGGCGCCAATCTATGTCAATTACAACAAAAACTTTGACGGAGAGCCAACCGGTGCAAACAACCCGGAGCTACTGTACAACCTTAAATCGAGCCACGGACACGACAATTCAATCATCAACGGCATTGGACGCATAGGTTACATGAAAGGTGGCGGCAAGGCTCTTTGGAAGGACGAGAACATTGCCGACAGCATAACAGCCCATGCAGTAGAGTTCATAAAGGAGAACAGCGACGCACCGTTCTTCATGTACTTTGCCACAAACGATGTCCATGTTCCACGTTTCCCTCATCCACGTTTCCGCGGGCAGAGTGAGATGGGACTGCGCGGCGATGCAATCGTACAATTTGACTGGAGCGTAGGAGAGATTGTACGCACTCTCGAGGAAGAGGGATTGCTTGAAAACACCCTTATCATACTCACCAGTGACAATGGTCCGGTGCTTGACGATGGTTATGTCGACCAGGCTGAGGAGCTTGTTGGCGACCACTCGCCTACAGGCGGCCTGCGTGGCGGCAAGTACAGTGCATACGAAGGCGGAACACGCGTGCCGTTCATCGTTCATTGGCCGGCTATGATTAAGGAACAGGCTGTAAAGAACTCACTCGTTTCGCAGATAGACTTCCTTGACGTGATGGCAAGCATAGCCGGTGTCGGTGGTGGCGAGTCACTCTCAACCGACGGTTTCCCTGGAGAGGCTGCAACTTGGTTCGGCAACGACGAAAAAGGCCGTCCATTCGCCATTGGCATGGCACAGAACCACACATTGACACTGTGCACTGCAGGCTGGAAATTCATTGAGCCCAAAGGCGGTGCCACAATGATTCCATGGGGACCTAAGATTGAGACAGGCTACTCTACCAGCCCGCAGATTTTCAAGCATGTCAACGGTGAGTTCGACGAGAACCGGAACATGGCCTCAAGCAATGCTGCTGTAGTAGAGAATCTCTCTACCCAGTTGGAGAAGATACGTAACAGGCAGTATGTGGAGGTTGCAATAATTGCCCAGCCGGGAGAAAGCATTGACCTCACACCATATTTCGGCAAGCAGGATGGTGCAACGGTGAGCGGTGATTTCATTGAGAGTGATGCAACCGACCTTGGCAACATTGTAATAAGAAACGATGTAAGCAATGGTGCACACACGGGCGTGGTGACAATGCCCGACGGCACAATTTACCTGTTTGCAGTAATCATCAACCCTGGATACAACGGCGCATACCATATAAACTACAACGGCAAGCCGCTTTTTATTGGCTACAACACCACCCACGACAACAGCGGAAGCGAGGGTTACAAACTCATTTCACCCGACCACTATTCAACATCGGCAGCAGGCAACGAGATTTTCATTATTGAGCCATCGGGTGTGGGATACACCCTGACTATGCAGGGTAAGGTACTGAAAGAGCCCAAACTAACCAAATGGGGACACATAATGTTCTCGGACAATGAAAATGAGGCGGGAGTATATCTTTTTGAGGAGACTTCGACTGCCGACATTTACAAAATCAGCAGCAGCGACGGCATAAACTATGTAAACATATACAAAGAGCATGGTGTTGCCGGCAACGACAAGGCAACAAAAGCAGGTCTTGCCACTTATACCATTGAGGAGGTCGATGCCTTTCCATTGACCTTGCAGGCCGACGGTGCAGCAGCGGTGTGCCTTCCGTTCAATGTTGTCATACCAGAAGGCATTTATGCCTATGATGCAACTGTAACGGACATTAAGAATAATGAAACGAGCGGTTACAATTGCACTATGAGAGCCATTGCCGGTCCCGGTGATACGTTGAAAGGCGGCACTCCAACTATAGTCAACGGGAGCAAGGGGACTCACCTGTTCACAATAACAATGTCGGATCACGGTGCGGTGACATCACTGCCGGAATCCCTTTTGAAAGGCAACTATATAGAGAGCTGTCTGACGCAGAGCGGCGACACAAAGAAGTTCCTCTTCACGAACAACACATTCAAAGCTTTCGAGGGTTCAAAGGATGTTGCAGCGAACCAATGCTGGATGGAGTGCAATGTTGCACAGGCAAACGAATTGATTGTATACTTCAGCGACCCAACAAGCATTGAGGAGACAACCACTACTCCACAAAGCAAAGGCAATAAAATATACAGCATCGCCGGCAAAAAGCTGAGCCATCCCCAAAAAGGAATAAACATTATAGACAGCAAGAAGATACTTGTAAAGTAAAGTGAATATTTCTATGAAATAAATTTATATACTAACCTAAAATCAATTAACTATGAAAAAGTTATTTTCTTTAATGCTTATTTGCAGTACATTTGCAGTATGCACAGCTAATGCACAGACAGAGAACTATTTTGGAGGTAAAAAAGGTGATTTTGTCATTACCGTAGGAGCAGAACCTATAATTAAATTCGTCGGTAACATGTTCAATGGCAATACAGACAACAGCCTTACAGGTTTCACCGGTTCATTTGCCGGAAAATATTTTGTGGGTGACCAATTTGCCATTACTGCCGGAATAGGAATCAACAACTTCAAGACAACAGATTTCACATTCAACCCCGAGGATGAAGATTTCAAAGAGGTTATCAGCAAAGATATTGAAGGGGACAACAACTTTTCGCTCAACGTCGGTGCTCAATATTATTTCCGCCCGGGCAAGCGCATACAACCATTTGTAGGAGCCGACATTTATTTTGGCAGAGAGAATTCAAACTATTCCATCGATAAGGATTTTGATGCATATTACAACACAGAAAATTATTGGGGTAACACAGAATCTACACGTCAATATGATACATTTTACAAGAGATCGTCACCAACAAACATGTTTGGTATTTTAGCGAATGTCGGTATTGAAATTTTCATTGTCAAGAGCGTTTCCATCAGTGCTGCATGTGATTTCGGTGTACAAAGCTATACTCAAAAATCTATTTCAAAATTCAAGACCGATGATAATAGCTACACATACGAGGACGTCGAAGAAAGAAATTACAACAAAAAGACCGGTAAAAGAACCTATTTCGGTACAGGTTTGATGAATGGCAACATTGCATTCAACTTCTACTTCTAATCCAACCAAAATTCATCGACATTGAACAAACTTGATGAAAAAACATTATAAAGCATGACCTCAGCGTGTTGCTGAGGTCATGCTTTATATATGATTCAGTCAAATCAAACGTTTTAGCAGTTACTTCAATAAATTCAAAGTGATTTCATTGAAAGCGATATTCTCCTTCTCTTCAAATCCACTTCGACAACCCTTACCATAACCTGCTGGCCAAGTTTTACCACATCGCCGGGAGACGAGACAAACTTATCGGCAAGTTGCGAGATGTGTACAAGACCGTCCTGATGGACACCGATATTTACAAATGCACCGAATGCGGTTATATTGGAAACGAGACCGGGCAGAACCATGCCGACATGCAAATCTTCAATCTCGTGCACATTGGGGTCGAACGAGAATGCTTTCGCCTGCTCGCGCGGGTCAAGACCGCGTTTATTGAGGGCATCCATAATATCGGTAAGGGTAGGCAAGCCCACCTTGTCGGTAACATAACGTGGGAGTTCTATCTTTTTGCGCAACTCGCCATCGGCAATGAACTGTTCAAGCGACACACCGCAATCCTTTGCCATTTTAACAACGATATTATACGATTCGGGGTGCACGGCGGTGTTGTCGAGAGGATTGTCGCCACCAACCACGCGCAAGAAACCCGCAGCCTGTTCAAAGGCTTTGTTGCCAAGGCGGGGAACATTGAGCAGTTCCTTACGGGTGCGGAAATCGCCATTGGCAGCGCGGTATTTTACAATATTCTCGGCAAGCACGGGACCAAGTCCGGATATATGAGTCAATATCTGCTTTGTTGCGGTATTCACATTAACACCCACCTTGTTCACGCAGCTCTCCACAACAACATCGAGGCGTTGCTTGAGCTTGCCCTGGTCTACACTATGCTGGTACTGCCCCACTCCGATGGAACGTGGTTCAATCTTCACAAGTTCGGACAAGGGGTCTATGAGTCGACGGCCAATGGAAACGGCACCGCGCACAGTGACATCTTCGTTGGGGAACTCCTCACGCGCAACAGGCGACGCCGAGTAGACCGACGCACCATCCTCGTTGACAGAGAAGACATCGGCAGCAAGCCCCAGAGTGCGCACAAAATCCTCGGTCTCACGGCCTGCCGTACCGTTACCGATGGCAAAGGCCTCAATGGCATAGTCCTTGACAAGCGATGTTATTATGCGCGCGGCATCTTCGCGGTCGTTCTGCGGCGGATGGGGATAAATTACGGTGTGGCGCACAAGGTTGCCCTGCGAGTCGAGCACAACAACCTTGCAGCCGGTGCGGAAACCCGGGTCAATGGCAAGCACGCGCTTTTGGCCGAGCGGTGACGACATTAGCAGTTGGCGCAGATTTTCTGCAAAGACAGCAATAGCCTCGTCGTCGGCACGTTGCTTGGCATTGGCACGCGTCTCGTTTTCAATGGAAGGTGCAAGCAGACGTTTGTAGCCATCGGCAACAGCTGTCTCCATAAATTCGCGTGCGGGCGAAAAACGCTTGATGAACTGCCTGCAAAGCTGGCCGGTAGCCTCTTCACCATCAACAGTTATGGACATACGCAGGAAACCCTCATCCTCGCCACGCATTATTGCAAGCAGACGATGCGATGATATTCGCGAGATTTTCTCCTGCCACTCATAATAATCGGAATATTTTATACCGTCACCTTCCTTGCCTTTTACCACCTTGGAAGAGAGCACGCCGTCACGTGCAAAAAGACGACGTATGATATTACGTGCCTTCTCATCCTCAGAAACGCGCTCGGCAATGATGTCGCAAGCCCCGGCAATGGCATCGTCAACTGTAGGAACGTCGGCACTGACAAAAGAGCGAGACCTACCCTTTACATCATTATGCTGTTGGTTCCATATTACATCGGCAAGCGGTTCAAGTCCGCGCTCCTTGGCTATTGTAGCGCGCGTGCGACGCTTGGGACGATAAGGAAGGTATATATCCTCGAGTTCCACAGCATCGTAACAGTTGTCTATGCGCTGTTTCAGTTCGGGAGTGAGTTTTCCCTGCTCCTCAATGGTGGCGACAATAGTCTGTTTGCGTTCAACTATAGCCTTGAGTTTTTCATACAAATCCTTTATATTACCAATGGCAACCTCATCCATTGAGCCGGTGGCTTCTTTGCGATAACGCGCAATGAAAGGGATTGTAGCACCACCATCAAGCAGTTCAAGTACATTCTTTACCTTTTGGGAAGCAAATCCAAGTTGCTTTGATATGATATCCGTGAGCATAATACGTATTATTTTGTAGCGAAGATAATACAAAGCGGGGGGAAAATCATTAAAAAAGCCTTTATAAATCTTAACTTCACAAAATAATTTGTAATGAGCAGGAAAAACATCAATGAAATATGTTCCACATTCAAACAAAATATACTATTTTTGTAACAAATTACGGTTGGGTCTGCTCTTATATATGGAATAGCACTAACCATTAAGGCAAATAAAGGAAACAGAAACCTACTAACGATAATAAAAGACATGAATAGCAAGCAATTGATGAACAAGGCTGCAGACAATATCCGCATATTGACAGCAGCAATGGTAGAGAAAGCAAAATCGGGTCACCCGGGCGGTGCCATGGGCGGTGCCGACTTTATCAACGTACTCTACTCTGAGTTTTTGGTACACGACCCCGAGAACCCATTGTGGGAGGGACGCGACCGTTTCTTCCTAGACCCGGGTCACATGTCACCAATGCTCTATTCAGTGCTTGCCCTCTCTGACAAATATACAATGGACGAGCTCAAGCAGCTCCGCCAGTGGGGAAGCCCCACACCCGGTCACCCCGAGGTAAACTTCGCACGCGGTATCGAGAACACATCAGGTCCTCTTGGTCAGGGTCACACCTACGCTGTGGGTGCAGCCATTGCAGCCAAGTTCCTTGAGGCACGTTTGGGCAGCGAGGTTATGGGCCACACCATCTACGCATTCATCTCGGACGGCGGCGTACAGGAGGAGATTTCACAGGGCGCAGGCCGTTTGGCGGGTTACCTGAAGCTCAACAACCTCATAATGTTCTACGATGCGAACCAGATTCAGCTCTCTACACGCTGCGACGAGGTTATGTTCGAGGACACAGCAAAGAAATACGAAGCATGGGGTTGGAAGGTCATCACCATCGACGGTAACGATTGCGATGCTATCCGTGCAGCATTGACCGAGGCAAAGGCCGAGCAGGAGCGTCCTACACTCATCATAGGTAACACCGTAATGGGTAAGGGCGCACGTCGTGCCGACGGAAGCAGCTACGAGTTCGATTGCGGCACACACGGTGCACCACTCGGTGGCGACGCATACATCAACACAATAAAGAATCTTGGCGGTGACGTGGAGAACCCATTCGTATTCTTCCCCGAGGTTAAGGAGATGTATGACAACCGCCTCAACGAACTCCGCAAGATTGTTGCAGAACGTAAGGCAGCCAAGGCTGCTTGGGCTGCAGCAAACCCCGAGAAGGCACAGAACCTTGAGGACTGGTTCAGCGGCAAGCAGCCACAGATTGACTGGGCAGCTATTGAGCAGAAGGCCGACGGTCCAACACGTAACGCATCGGCTACAGTGCTTGGTATCCTTGCCGAGAACTATGGCAACATGATATGCTCATCAGCCGATTTGAGCAACAGCGACAAGACCGATGGTTTCTTGAAGAAGACACACGCCTTCACTCCCGGTGACTTCAGCGGTGCATTTCTGCACGCAGGTGTATCGGAATTGACAATGGCATGCGTTTGTATCGGTATGGCATTGCACGGTGGTGTAATAGCTGCATGCGGCACATTCTTCGTGTTCAGCGACTACATGAAACCTGCAATCCGCATGGCAGCTCTTATGGAGCTCCCCGTGAAATTCGTTTGGTCACACGATGCATTCCGTGTTGGTGAGGATGGCCCTACACACGAACCTGTTGAACAGGAGGCACAGGTACGCCTCATGGAGAAGGTGAAGAACCACAGCGGCAAGAACTCAATGCTTGTTCTGCGCCCGGCCGATGTAAACGAGGCGACACAGGCTTGGAAGCTTGCTATGGAGAACGATAACACACCGACAGGTTTGATTTTCTCACGCCAGAACGTGAACAACCTCCCCGAGGGTACACCATACGAGGAAGCAGCAAAGGGTGCTTATGTAATCGCTGGCAGCGACGAGGATTACGATATCATCCTCCTTGCATCGGGTTCAGAGGTTTCTACACTCGTTGACGGTGCAAAACTCCTGAAAGCCGACGGCATTAAGACACGTATCGTATCTGTTCCATCAGAGGGTCTTTTCCGCACACAGCCCAAGGAGTATCAGGAGAGCATTCTCCCTGCAGGCGCAAAGATATTCGGCCTCACAGCAGGTCTTCCTGTAAACCTCGAGGGTCTTGTAGGCGCAAACGGCAAGGTTTGGGGCTTGCAGTCATTCGGTTTCTCGGCACCTTACAAGGTACTTGATGAGAAACTCGGCTTTACAGCAGAAAATGTATACAACCAGGTAAAATCAATGTTATAATGAAAAAGATAGGTTTGGCATGCGACCATGCGGGCTATCCGCTCAAGGAGCAGGTAAAGGAGTGGCTCACAGCAATGGGATATGAGTTTGTGGATTTTGGCACACACAGCACAGAGAGTTGTAACTACCCCGAGTTTGCCCACGCACTTGCAAATGCAATTGAGAACGGCGAGTTTGAGAAAGGTATCGCAATCTGCGGCACAGGTAATGGTATCAACATGACATTGAACCACCATGCAGCAATACGCAGCGCACTCTGCTGGATGCCAGAGATTGCTGCACTTGCCCGCCAGCACAACGATGCAAACGTAATGGTTATGCCAGGACGCTTCATTGCTACAGACAGCGCGAAGGAGTGTGTCGAGACATTCTTGAACACAGCGTTCGAGGGTGGCCGTCATCAGGCACGCATCGATGCAATCCCTGTAAAATAAAAAAGAAATACTTTATAATATATATGGTGCACTCAGTTTAAGAGTGCACCATATTTTTATACTACAACTTATCATTTGTTCAATAAACGCTAAATACAGGGTTATTTTTAAACACCTATTTTTCATTTTATACATTTTCATAGTTAAATAAAGACTTTTGCTGTTTTGCAATTGCACAAACAATATACATTTGTGCAACAATTCTCAAAAACAAAGATTGAGACAGTAAAAACTAATTATTATTACTATGAAAAAGATTATTACAGCAATTGCATTATCATCACTTGCACTGACTTCATTCGCAGGTGGTCTTTCAACAAACACAAACCAGCACTCGGCATTTGTGCGCAATCCGGCACGTTATGCATCATTGGAGACGGACGCCATCTACTTCAACCCTGCCGGTACAGCATTCTTCAATGAAGGATGGAGGGTTTCGGCCAACTGGCAGATGGTTTGGCAGAACCGCGACATCACAAGCCATGCCGACAACAAGAACTACGGGGCAAAAATTTACGTGCCGGTAATGCCAAGCGCCATGGCATCATACACGACAGGCAAATGGAGCATCAGCGGTATGTTCGGTATAACAGGTGGTGGAGGTAACGCGCAGTTCAAAGAGGGATTGCCAATGTTCAACACTCTTGGAAACGGCTTCAAGGCTCTACTCCCTGCAGTAGCCGGTGCACAGGCAACGGGCGATGCCTACTCTTCGTTTGAATCTACACAATATGTATTTGGTCTCCAATTGGGTGCTGCCTACAGAATCACAGACAATTTCTCGGCATACGTGGGTGTACGTGGCAATTACACATCAGCCAGCTACAATGGAGCTATCAGCTTTGATGCAATGAGCGCAAACGGCGCAACAACAGTTTCGCCACTTTCACTTGACCTTGCACAGAGCGGCATATCATTCACTCCAATCATTGGCTTGGACTACAAGATAGGCAACTTCAACTTTGCTGCAAAGTACGAATTCATGGCTGTAACAAACTTGAAGAACAAGACCAACAACTTGGGTATCTTTGGCGAGAACTACAACAACGGCATTGCGGCAGCAGGCGAGGCAATAGGTACAAAAGTATACACAGCTGCATACCAGCAAGCATTGGCACAGGGTGCACCGGCAGAAATGGCGGCACAGCTTGCTGCACAGACAGCATCACAGGTTGCAGGCAGTGCCGGTAGCACACTGGGTATGCTCTCTACACTTGAAAATGGCAAGACATTGCGCAACGACACGCCGGCGCAGCTCTCATTGGCGGCATCATGGCAAGCTACATCGTGGTTACAGGCTATGATAAGTGCAAACTACTATTTCGACAAGGATGCAACTGTGCAGTCACTTCTTGGCGGTGCCGACAACAACATCAACCTTGCACGTAACACATACGAACTCGCAGCAGGTCTCGAGTTCAAGGTTTGCAAGAACCTTCTCTTGTCGGCAGGTGTACAGTACACAGACTTTGGCATTACAAACCAGTATACAAGCGATCTCAACTTCAACAACGACTCGTTCATGACAGGCCTTGGCGGCAAATACAGCATAAACGAGAATTGGGACATCAACGCTGGCTTCTGCTTTGCAGTATACAAGGAGGACAATAACACCTTGAGAGCAGCAACTTACAAGAGGGATACATATAACGCAACAATCGGTGTTGACTTCAAGTTCTGATAACAGAACCCGATTCTTAATAACAAAAAACACTCACGGACCGGTCCGTGAGTGTTTTTTGTTATCAGAAAGTAAGGTGCTCTTTTCAGCACTGCGCCATTCCGGCACCCATGTTCGGCAAATTCACCTGCTCAAACTTATAGCCTAGACGCTTGAGTTCAATTGCTGCACCAATGCGGAACATGACCTTAACCACACGGGCATAGACATGAAATGCCATTGGCGATTGGGGTTCTATCCTCTCTCGGCGAATCAATGTAACGGCAGTCTCGCCCAAACGGCGCATCATATCCTCAATACCCTTCGCCTCACGCGACTCAAGATGAAACCCAATGATATCACGCACTATATGCTCATCCATGTCATCGAACCCCTGCGCACCATAGTAACTATTGTACTCATCCTTGCTGTGTGCAGCCCAATCCTCATCCCAGTGATGCGCTACAGCCATTCCAAGATAGCCGGCCCATGCAATGGCCACCGTAGGATAATCGGCAATATTGGGCACTGCATCAGCCATATATTCAGGAGCGAGAACCTCCCATCGCATGCTGATGTCGTCGGTGGCAAGCAATGTGCCGTCAAGCACACCGTATTGTTTGCAAAGACGCAGCAGTTCGTCGGTTATACGGCTCTCGAAATTCTCAAGATATATTTTATTTACCATTGTCTTTATATTTTAATTACTGCAAACTCGCTATGCGGGCAATATACTTACCTATTATGTCGAACTCGATGTTAACCTTTGTTCCCACTTCTATGGTGTGAAAATTCGTATGCTCGAAAGTGTATGGTATGATTGCCACCGAGAAAGAATCATCAGTCGGTTCACAAACTGTAAGACTCACACCATTGACTGTCACAGAGCCCTTATCCACAGTCATATATCCCTTTGCCGCCATTGCAGCATCCTTGGGGTAACGGAAAGTGAAATACCAACTGCCATCGGCATCACGCACCGAGACACACTCGGCTGTAATATCCACGTGTCCCTGAACAATGTGACCGTCGAGACGGCCGTTCATCATCATGGAGCGCTCAACATTAACCTTGTCCCCTACTTTCAAAGCGCCGATGTTTGAACGTTCAAGCGTCTCGCTCATGGCTGTTACGGTATATTCATCGCCTGTGATATCAACAACAGTAAGGCACACACCATTATGTGCCACACTTTGGTCTATCTTCAATTCGTTCACAAACGAACATGTCAATGTCAAATGCAGATTACCCTGCTCGCGCACCAACTTGCGCACAGTCGCAAACTCTTCTACAATACCTGAAAACATAATATTGAATGTTTTGATTTTTAGTTATAATATTCTTTTGCGAAGATAGTACAATTTTGGCACACCGCAAAGAACACCATCCAAATGCAAAGAAAAACAGAAAGCGCAGCAACAATGCTACGCTTCCGATATTGCCATTCAAGAAATATCACTTAACAAGCACTTTCTTTCCTGTTGATGTAACATATATCCCATTTCTCTGAGGAACATACACTTTCACGCCACTCAAATCATAGAGTTCAACCTCGGCCTCATCGACATTCACCCCATCAATTGACGTAACGGTCTCCTTGTCGGCAAGGTAGACGGTCAAGACATTTCCCACTTCATTCTTCATCAGATAGCTCTTATTCGCATATACGCCAGACGTAGAAGCAGAACCCTTAAAGGTCATTACCGCACCGGCTGCAGAAGTAGAAGCCACAGTGTTCAAGAACTCACCCTTTGCAAGATACGCCCTTATGGTTGTACCATGAAGGAGATTATTCTCAACATGAGGAGTATTGTCAGCCGGGAACAGCGTTACTTTATAGTCGGCCTTTGCCACTCCTGCATAGACCACAGGCATATAGGCCGGCACCACACCACCCTGCACCTCTTCAATGTATGCGTAGTCGTATTGCTTTGTATCGTATGTCAATTTTCCCGCACCGGTAACCACATACGCAGTAACATCTTCGGGTATCGACATTGCAAATGGATAGCACGCTGCAAGCAGTTTTGCTGTAGGAATCGAGAGTTTGAATTCCTCAACCTTCTGCACTTTCCACAGGTTGCTCTCATCGGAAGAACTACCGAATTTCACACCAGTAACATCTTTCGATGCAGCAGTAATGTAGTTATTGGTGCCGGCAAGCCTAAAAGCATAGACACCCAGCTCCTCGTCCATGCAGACAGCCTCGAGGAGCGAAGCCTCATCAGCCTCCTTCAAATCGGATACATTATCACCTGAAGCACAAGAGAAGTAGAGACCGGTCTGCATGTTTTTCAGACGATAGCCACCGGCAACAGCCTCCCAAAGCCAAACTTGGTCGGCTGCACCATTTACATTTGCTGTTGCACGCTTGATATTCCAAGTGATTTCTCCGCTAAGTTCACGTAGTGTATTTGTGCCGCAACTCAATGCAGTACCATCATTCTTTGATGAAATGTTATAATAGACACCTGCATCCAGACCTTTCACCTCCTTAGCTTGGCCATATATCATCTTGCGTGTACCGTCGTAGCCCACAGCGACAATATATGCAGACTCTCCGGTGAAAAGCACCTTGGTATCGGTATGTGTGTTATATGTTGCCGCAAGGCCATACATTGTAATGTGCGTAAGGTTACCATATGCATCGTATGTCTCGAACGCAACTGCATTCTTGACCTTTGCATGCTCCACACGAATGGTTCCATTACCCATATCCTTGCATCCGTAACCATACTCGGATGGAACCTCAAGCGCAAGCTTGTCACGATATATGTGGAAGTTGTGGGCATTGATGTAGTTAATCTCCTCCTTTGGTGTGGGATATCCCTGCTCACGCACATGATTCTTGAGATTTGCAATCATCTCATCCGAAATAACAATCCAGCCCGGGGTATAGTCCTCAATATAAGCATTTATAGGCTTCAGCATACCTGCCTTCTCAAAGAACGGAAGGAGGTTGAGACGTGCGCTGTCACACGCGAGCTTCATCCAGTTCACCTGCTGTTTACCCGGAGTATTGTACTTTGAGCCATAGCTTGCATCGGTGCGTATTCCCTCAATAACCATTGGAATGATATCGGGCGATTTGCCGGCCAATGTTCCCCAGAGATTCAACTGCCAGAAAGGAACAAGCTTTACAAAGTGGTCATAGTTACGGCTTGTAGTAGTCACGGAGCCGAGGCTCTTTCCATCGGCATCATAACCTGTGACTGTTTTCTCGGCAGGCACGGTGCCATGATAGTCGGGACCATCCTGCAACTGCCATGAGACTCCCTTGCGGATACCCTCCTCAAAGTATGTCTGCATGCGGCCACCGCGCATACCCGAATAGCTGTCGATACCCGATTTCTCATCCTCAAGACGCAACCAGTTGCGGTCACCTGTAAAATGAAGCTGAGCCCATGCTGCATAAATATTGTTTGTGGTCTCGCCACAGCCCGGCCATTTGAAACCGGGATTCACCTGATTGTTATGACCCCACTCGTGACCGACACCCCAGAAATCGAAGTTCTTCGCATCGGGAGTCATGACACCGCCCAAGCTACCTATGTGACAGTATGCTCCATCACCGCCGGCAGCCATGAAGCCGTAGTTTGTTGCATAGAACAACTGACGGTTCTTCACCTGACGGCCATATTTCTCAAGACCAAGGATATCACGCTCGGCCCACTGGACCTGCTGATAAAGCGTCATCACCGAGTCCACATTTGTGGGGCAATGTTTCAGCCATGAGCACACAGGATAAGCAAGCTGTGCATGGCGTGAGCGGGTAATAAGGATTGTAGAGTCGTTGGAAGCACGACCTTTAAGCATTGCCTTCCAATCGTCATTTGTCATTGCCTCCTGGTCCCAATAGCCCTGTACCGGTGCATTCACAAAGTGAACCTTGACGTTGGGAGCATTCTCAAAATCATCGGTGTAATAGTTCACGAATACATTACCCTCGGTATTTGCCGTAATCACATTCAAGCCATTCTTCAATGAATAAGCACTTGAACTCTCACTCAACAACCAGTTCTTAATCTTCAAACCGACATTATACTCGCCAATGCCGCTTGCAACAACAATACAAGACTCGCCGACCTTCAGGTAGACACCTGTAGGATTCTCATAGTTGTTGTACTGGCTGCTTATCTTCAGGTTGTTTCTCAAAGTCGATGTTGTCATGTATGCCTCGTACTCGCCAACGCGGAACTTCTTGTAGCCTGCAGCATCGGCAAGCATATTGTCGACAAGTTTCTTCACATCGGCATCGGCAATTCCGTTGCTGCTCGTTACACCGGGTTTGAGAACCGTGTAAAGATCATCCTCAAAATATTGCGCAAAGGTCTGAGCTTTTGTGTTGTCAATCTCGTATGCCTCAACCTCGGCTGCCGAAGCATATCCGCTTGCACCGCTCTTGATTGTAAAGCGCACACGGCCACACTCCACTCCACCATCGGGAATGATAAAATCATAGACAGCACTTGAGCCTCCAAGTTTATATGTACCTATCTTTGTATAAGTGGTTCCATTTGTTGTTGTCGCATAGGAGAGCTCCACTTCGTTCCAATTTCCGTTCGAGTTGCCATCCTGGCGGGGGATATATCTCATGTAATCGACATGAGACACCTCGCTGAGGTTGACCGTAAAGGTTACCGGAAACTTTGTACCGGAACCGGAGTATGAACTGTGCCATAACGTGGAGGTACTGCCATCGACAGCCTTAGCAGCCGCTTCGCCCTCCTGATAGCTGCTTGCATAAGCACCACTGATTGCCACCTTCTTGTCCTGGGCATTCACACCAAGCACAGCGGCAACAAAAAGCATAAAGAACAGGATTTTTTTCATAATGGTTATAATTATTGTTTATGAGTTCTAAATCTTTGTAAAAGTAGCACTTTATTTGGAAACATAAGGTATAGAACCATAAAAATAAAACAGTCAGGAAAGCACATCAATGCTTCCCTGACAAAAACATATTCAAATATTGCACTTTTATACGATGAACAACAACTCCCTGTATTTGGGCAGGGTCCACAATTCATTATCCACCACAAGTTCAAGATTATCAATATGAGAACGTATCTCCTCAAGCATAGGCGCTACGGTATCGTGATATGCAATAGCCTTGTCGCGTTCCGACACTATGCGGTTTGCCACCTTGCGACGCTCCACAAGTTCCGCAACCAAACGACGTATTTCGGCAACATGTTCGGCCATCTGCTTTACAAGAGCAATATTTTCGGCCGACAGGCGGTTCCCTTCCTCTTTTCCAATTACCTGTTCCATCTTTATTACATTGTCCAACAACGAGCTCTGGTACTTTGTAGCAGTTGGAACAATGTGATTGAGAGCAAGGTCTCCAAGCACACGTGCCTCAATCTGAATCTTCTTGGTATACATCTCCCACTTGATTTCGTTGCGGGCAGCAAGCTCTGTCTCGGTCATCACATCCATATCGCGGAACATGGCAACACTCTCCTTGTCAAGATAACGGTCAAAGACCAGTGGAGCACTTGCTTCACAGTCGAGTCCACGGCGCGAAGCCTCGCGACGCCACTCATCGCTGTAGCCATTGCCGTCAAAACGCACTGGCTTGCTGTATTTTATATATTTGCGGATAATCTTTACAAGAGCATCCTCCTTGCTGTGCCCATTGTCAATGAGTGCATCCACCTCACGTTTGAAGATTGTGAGCTGTTCGGCCATCGCTGTGTTCAGCGCAATCATTGCCGACGCACAGTTAGCCTCAGAACCCACGGCACGGAACTCGAAACGGTTACCGGTGAAAGCAAAAGGCGAAGTGCGGTTGCGGTCGGTATTGTCAATCATCAGCTCCGGGATTGACGGGATATTAAGACGAAGTTCGCGCTTGCTGAGGATTTTCACCACATCATCTGTAGTCTCCATGTGGTCGAGCACCGATGAAAGATGTGATCCCAAGAAACTGGAGATGATTGCCGGCGGTGCCTCGGCAGCACCAAGACGGTGAGAATTGGCTGCCGACATTATGCTTGCCTTGAGCAAGCCATTATGGCGGTATATTGCCGCGAGCGTATTCACGACAAAGGTTATGAAACGCAGATTGTCCTTGTCGTTCTTTCCGGGCGCCATCAGCAAGACGCCGGTATCTGTTCCAAGTGACCAGTTGTTATGCTTACCCGAACCGTTCACGCCCTTGAAGGGTTTCTCATGCAACAGCACGCGGAAACCATGGCGACGCGCCACCTCTTTCATAAGAGCCATTATGAGCATATTGTGGTCAACGGCGAGGTTACACTCCTCGTAAATAGGAGCAAGTTCAAACTGGTTGGGCGCAGCCTCGTTGTGGCAGGTTTTGGCAGGGATGCCAAGCTTCATTGCCTCAATCTCAAGTTCCTTCATGAATGCAGCCACACGTTTGGGAATTGAACCGAAATAGTGATCCTCGAGCTGCTGGTTCTTTGCACTGTCGTGCCCCATGAGAGTTCGACCTGTGAGCAAAAGATCAGGGCGCGCAAGCAACATACCCTCATCTACAAGGAAATATTCCTGCTCCCAGCCAAGATAAGTTGTTACCTTCTTCACATTCTTGTCAAAGTAACGGCACACATCGGTAGCAGCCTTGTCTACCGCACGCAACGACTTAAGCAAGGGCGCCTTGTAGTCAAGCGCCTCACCTGTATACGAAATGAATACTGTGGGAATACACAAGGTATCATCTATGAGAAAAGCCGGCGATGTGGGGTCCCAGGCACTGTAGCCGCGCGCCTCGAATGTACTGCGGATACCACCGTTGGGGAACGAAGATGCATCGGGTTCCTGCTGCACAAGCAACTTGCCCGAGAACTCCTCGAGCACACCACCCTTGCCATCGTGCTCAATGAAAGCATCGTGTTTTTCGGCAGTTGTTTCCGTAAGTGGGTGGAACCAGTGGGTGTAGTGTGTCGCGCCATTCTCCACCGCCCAACGTTTCATGCCCTCGGCAACACTGTCGGCAATGGCACTGTCCAACGGAGCATCGTTGTCAATAACATCAATAAGTTTGTAGTACACCTCTTTAGGAAGATACTTAAACATCTTCTCGCGGTTAAACACCTTAGCACCGAAATAGTCCGACGGACGCAATTCACAGTCGGGCACTTCAACGGCCTTCTTTCCAAAAGCCGCCGATATCACTTCAAAACGTAACTTAGACATTTATTTTGTATTTGTAATGTTTTCACCCTTGATTCCGAACAATTTTCCAATTGACTTTTTGTAAAATTGAAAAACCATTGCAAATATAACACCTGCACCACAAAAAGCAAAGCATTCAGCAATAAAGAGCACTTTCTTAATAAAAATTCGCTCATACTTCAGTTACTTTTTAAAAAAAAGAAGCTTTTTTCGGGCATAAAACAGAAAAGCAACCCGACAACTTTAAAAATGTGCAAATTTCACACAAATGACATTTTAAAAGCAACACAGCACATTTCATTTCATTTTGTCCGCAATATAATATTACAAAAAGAAAGTATCAAATACACAACAGGCAAGCTGCTCTCACGCTTAATAACAATACCGTCATATTAGAAATTCATAACTTTTTATTATTTTTGTAATGAAAGCCCGAAACATTTGAATAAATGAAGTTATCAGGATACATCATAGAAAAGTATGACAACATGAGCGGTTCATACACATGTCACCGCCTGGTCGAGGAAGCCAAGGCACTTGGTTTCAGCATTGACATAATAGGCGCCAACGACTGCCTCATTACAGAAGAAGGTATAATCAACCGCGGACGCATACTGGAACAGAGGGATTTTGTAATCAACAGGTATAAATGGGGAAAAGTAAAGCAATCACTTAACAGTCTTGCACGCAGGTCCTACAATGACATTTCCACATTCAATCGCTATGTCAACAAATACGAGCAGATAACGCGCCTGCACTCCACCTCATTCCTAAAACCTAAATACAGTCTGTCGACATCAGCATTCCCTCATGAAGGATTGGAGGAAAGACTAGGCACTCCGTTTGTTGCAAAAGGACTGGAGAACTCCATGGGACGGGAAATCGCACTCATCACCAACCGGCAAGACTACCAGTCGCTAAAAGAGAATTATGCAGCGGAAAAGGAGTGGCTTTTCGAAGAATATATTGCCACCAGCTATGGCAGGGATTTGAGACTATACAGCATTCGCGGAGAAGCCATTGCATGCATAATGCGTCAATCAAATGACGGGTTCAGAGCAAACATGGCTTTAGGTGCCACAGCAACACCAGTAACCATAGACAAATGCCTCAAAGAAATAGCCAAGGACATATACAGGCAGACAGAGCTTGACTTTGTGGGCATAGACCTGTTGTTTGGTCACAAAGAGTACTATCTGTGCGAAATAAATGTTATGCCGGGGTTAGAAGGAGTTGAGACAGCAACCGGCACCAACATTGCACGCGAAATGCTGTTGATGATAAAAAAAGACTTTGAAAATGAATAAGAAAGAGGCCGAGGACTACGTATATCGCTCCTACCTGAAAGCAGCCAAATACCAGGAATATGCTACAAAGGACAAAGAGAAGAGAAACCCGGCTCTCACACGAGAGATAATAACCGGGTTATCCGTCACCCCATGCGCAATAGTGACAGGCAGCAAGGGTAAAGGTTCTGTCACATGCATAATATCACAAATTCTACAAACGGAATTCAAGACAGGCATGATGACAAGCCCCCACCTCACCGATTTCTGCGAAAGATTCAGAATAGACGGGAAAGCAATCAGCGACGAAGAATTCATCACGCACATGCAGAGAATCATTCCGCATTTCGACCAGATAGAAGCGGGCATGCCATGCGACAAATCAATAAGCCCAATGGGCATACAGGCTGCATTGGCATTGGACTACTTCAACACCAACAACACACAGTTCAACGTGTTTGAATGCGGCAAGGGTGCACGCTTCGACGATGTCAACAACATTCCCCATCAATACGCCGTCATCAACAGTATCTTCCTTGAGCATACAAGAGAACTCGGCGAGACATTAGCAGAGATAGCCTTTGACAAGTCACACGTGATAACAGGCGGACAGAAGTGTGTCTACATTGCCGAACAAAAGCCCGAAGCTATGGAAACCATCCTCGAGAGAGCCAACCATTACAACATCCCCGTAAAGGTATACGGACGCGACTTCCACTGTAGCAACATACGCTACACAAAGCAAGGCATGTTGTTCAATGTAACAATAGGCAATAAACATTACGACGACATCACCGTACCGCTTTTGGGAGAACATCAGGCAAAGAACTGCGCCCTTGCAATGGCACTATGCAAGGATATCATGGAAACATTTGACATTGACAGAATCAAGGCCAGTCTCAAATCACTCTCATGGCCCGGCAGGATGGAAATAATCTCGACCACTCCGTTTATCATGCTCGACGCATGCATCAATTCCGAAAGCACCGGCAACATCAAAAAGATACTCGACTACCTTGACATCGCGCGATACACACTCATTGTAGGAATCCCCGACGACAAGGACTACGCAAAGGTTGTAAAGGCCATGTATGAGAATGCAGCCGAGATAATACTTACAAAATCGCAGAACCCGCACTATGTTTTTACTGAATCGCAGAAATATACGTTGGCAAACGACGGGATAGAAACCATATGGACATGTTCAATCCCAGAGGCAATTGACATAGCCCTAAAAAAAGGGTTGCCAACAGTTATTCTTGGCACAACGTCTGTGGTATCTGAGGTGAAAGTGTTTTTTGAGAAATAGAACAAGCTATAGCAACTGGCAAGAGCTTACACATATATAAAAATGATTGCAAAACTAAATTTTGCAATCATTTTTATATACCAATCCGGCACTGTCCGTCAAGTAATTTGAGAAAATCTCAATCCTCGTAAAACTTACCTTTAATATCTATACGCCCCACCTTGTTACGTCCAAAAAGACGGTACTTTACAGCATACATATAACCATCAACAAATTTGTCGCCAAGTTCTTCAAAACAATCATAATTCACATCAGCGCCATTCAAATCATATAAAGAATAAAGGGCATCCTTAGCCTTTATCATATTATGACCTATATATTTTGCATTGGCACACGATATCTTGCATGGGAAATAATACTCTCCTTTCTCATTGATTGCTCCCATTTTCCCGCCATTCCACACAAGGGCAACACCATCAACAAAACCTTCCACCTTCGTCCATTGGCATGGAATTACGACATCACCATTCTCATTGGCAAAACCATATTTATCTCCACTCTTTACAATACGACAAGGGCATGGATTCTGCTGCATCTCTTCAAGGGCTTTTTTTGCCATTTCACTACCCTTTTCGGCAGCCTTCTCATACCAATACTTCGCCTTTTCCATACTCCTTTCTACGCCATCACCTTTATAATAATAATCGCCAAGTAACTCTTGCGCACGAGTATACCCACTATTTGCAGACTTGCTGAGCCATTTAAAGGCTTCTGATAGGTCGAGCGGAACCCCGCGTCCTGATTTGCAGCACAGCGCATATTCGCATTGAGCCGAAGTATTTCCAAGTTCTGCAGCTTTCAAATACCATTTGGCAGCCTCGACATAATCAACATTGACACCCTTGCCCTTATGGTAACAAAAAGCCAAAGAGTATTGAGCATAGGCATATCCCATCTGGGCTGACTTCAAGAATAAAGAAACAGCCATTTTGTAATCCTGCTGTTTGCCGTTACGTCCATAATAACATTCGTCAGCCTCATCACAGATACTTTCCGCATCTTCAATCGGCTGCACCACATCATCATTCGCCGAGCCTGTATTATCAGAGAGTATCCATTCAGGAAGATTTTCATCAGTAAAGGTAGAAAAGCCATGAGGGATACCATTCTCTTCCAATCTTTTCACATAATCATTCAGTTCTTTTGCAATTCCAACCTTATCTTTATCACAACGCAGAACATCAAGTTTTTCGCTATATTTGAATAAACTTTCTGCTTCGATTTGCATTTCAACATACTCCAGCAACAACAGCTGCAAATCCTCATCGGCAATCTCCTCTGCTACATCAAGCAACTTATTCCAACATGCAAGGTTTGCAACAATCTCATTCCACTTATCCTTATATAAACTACGCGCAGAAATAAGTGCCTTCATAGCTTGCATCAAATAGCGCTGTGTTTTTTGAGAAGGGCAAATAGGCACCATATCTTTAAAAGCGTAGGCATCGATATGCTCCTTTCTGACAAAAGGATATTGCGCACACAACTTATCGTATACTGATATGAATGAGGTCAAGAAACCTCCAAAATTACCAAACAACGCCATTGAACGATTACCCGATTTCACAACCTCGGCATATGACTTGTCTTTTTTCAGCAAGGCAAATACTTCAAGGCCGTAATCAAAGACAGCCCTATCGTCCATATCCTCAGTATTGGCAGCATAGAACAATTTAAAATTCTTTTCATCAGAAAAATCCCCATTGAGAACCGCTTTAGGATTATATCCGGGGAAGATAACATCAAAATGTTCCCGTCTCTCTCTCAGATATCCCGAACAGAAATGTCCGTCATTCAATCCAAGCAATCCGGCAGCATCATCACGGACAATCTTCCAATACCCTTCTGTCATTTGCAAATTTCCCTTCTTGTACTCTTCGCAAACAGCATTGTATAAAGCCGCACTGTTATAACTACCACCGGCATCCAAATGAGCTTTCAAATAATCAACATACACCTGTTTATCGTCAACAGCAGCATTCTTCAGCACCCATTCCAGGTGATCCCACCCTTTAACCCTATCAGCTTTTTTTACCAGAATCTTATTTTTGACAGCATAGGTAGACCATTCTTTCATCTTCGAGGCATCAGAATTCTTTTTAAAGATGTCCAGTAATTCATCCAAAGCATCCACACTGCCGCTACGCACAGAATTTTCCAGTCGTTCAATTGCATCTGCATTTTCGGCAGCTTCCGTCTCACCTTTAAGCAATTTGGCAAGATTTCCCCATTTGGCAGCTAAAGACGAATCATGCTCGACACTCTTACTATTACTGTAAATCCAAGAAATATTTTCAAAAACATAGACAAACAAATCCTTATATATATCAAAGTCGCTAAATTGGACTGAGCCGGCACCCGATTCATCTAAAAACACATTATCGCCTCTAGCCTTCATCGATTCATAGACATCAGTAATCTTTCCGTACCAACGAAGCGCTTCAACATCATTTTCAGCGGTTCCCTTTCCATGATAATAACAATTGGCCAGACAATAGCATGCATACACATTACCCGATATTGCAGCTCGTTTATATAATTGCAGTGCCTTTTGTTTACCATCCTCATCAATTATATCTCCCGACTCATACATAGAGGCCAAATTGCACATTGCTAAAAAATCGCCACCCTCGGCTGCTTTTTCGAGCCATTTTCGGGCCTGGAAAATATCCTTATCCGAGAATTTGCCATACAGATAATCCGTGCCTATACTTGACTGAGCACCGGGATGTCCACAGTCGGCGCTTTTTCTGATCCATTCTATATACTTTTGCTCGTTCTTTTCAACAGGGTCACCATTTAAATATGACATTGCAACATTTTTCATTGCTATAGGCACGCCAAGTTCAGCAGACTTAAGTTTCAATTCAAACCCCTTGTTACAATCCTTGGCAACGCCATACCCGGATTCATAACATATACCCAAAGCATTGTAAGCACGGGGCAAGGCATTTGCCATGGCGCGCTGAAACATCTTGACCGCCAAAGTATAGTTCTGCTGCACTCCTTCACCATCGAGATAACTGTTACCCAAATCACACTGTGCATCGGCATCATTTTCACCGATAGCCATATCATATAAAGTCTCGAATGCCTGCTCATAATATTTTGACGAACGCTCATTGTCCTGCACGCCCAGTTCACCGCTTGCAAACACCTTGCCTAAAGATTTCATAGAAAATCCATCACCGGCCTCAGCAGCTTGGATATACAACTCCAACGCACGCATAGAGTTACGCTCCACACCAATGCCATAATGATAAATCTTGGCTAAACGTCCCATAGCACGGGCATGACCATGTGAGGCAGCTTTTTCCAACCAAGAAAAAGCCAATTCACGGCTATGCGGTATACCGTCGCCATCACTATAAGCAACACCTAGCCTATACTCTCCCTCGGGATGCCCCTCTTTCGCAGCCTTGCGAAAATTATAGACAGCCAATTCACGGTCACCGTTTTCATCCCTGATTATTGCCAGACCTTTCCTTACATACTCCTCACCGTTGAGTGTCTCCTCCCTGTTATAGGTCACGTTTATGGGTGTGTTCTTTTCTGTTGCATCCTTCACGCCCAACAGGATACAGATATTGTTATACAGTTCCCCAAAGCATTTTTCGGGTTCGGGAAAGGCTTCTATCCAGTTCGACTTGGTCAAGAAATACTCCTTTGTACCTTCGAAGCTATCATCTGTCGTACGGAACACCAATACCGGAATCTTACGGTTCGAAGCAATGGAAATCTCATTATCAGTCTGCTCCGAAGCATTGAAATTCTTGGAAAATATAGCAAGCATCAATTTGCTGCCACGTATGGCATAAGGTATGACTTTTGACCACGATGCACCTTTAGGAATATCCCTATAATCAATGAAGCATCTTATTTTATTACTTTCCAAATAGCCACATACACCTTCGGCCACCATCCTGTCTTCATGCGAATAGCTTATGAAAACATCATATTTTTTCTGTTCGTCGCTCATAATAACAGATTAAAACTAATTGATTGCAATGCGAAAGTTACCACAAATACAGCAATATCACAAATAAAATCATGTAAATTACACTAAAGACAACACTACTACAATCAAAATACATTTTTT
The DNA here is from genome assembly GCA_045634305.1 of Bacteroidaceae bacterium. GTDB lineage: Bacteria > Bacteroidota > Bacteroidia > Bacteroidales > Bacteroidaceae > HGM04593. The sequence continues at coordinate 43,953 of JAZQZZ010000006.1, forward strand.
ATCAAAAAAATCATACAAAAAAGTGTCTACATACAATTATTTAAATAATTTTGCGAAAGAATGTCTACATTAATAAGATACACGCGCATAGAACAAACACAATAATTAACCATAAAATATTATGCTTAAGCAAATTATCAATGCAAGAATCCTCACTCCACAGGGTTGGTTGAAGGATGGCTCTGTAATCATCAGAGACAACAAGATTCTCGAGGTTACAAACTGCGACCTCGCCGTTGTAGGCGCAGAAGTTGTTGACGCCAAAGGTATGCACGTAGTGCCCGGCGGTGTGGAAATCCACATTCATGGTGGTGGCGGTTGCGACTTCATGGAGGGTACCGAAGAGGCTTTCCGCGGCGCAATCAAGGCACACATGAAACACGGTACAACAAGTATCTTCCCTACTCTTTCATCGTCTACAGTTCCTATGATTGAGGCTGCTGCCGAGACATGTACAAAGCTCATGGCAGAGCCTAACAGCCCAGTTCTTGGCTTGCACCTTGAGGGTCACTATCTGAATATGGCTATGGCTGGCGGACAGTTGCCCGAGAACATCAAGGACCCCGATCCAAATGAATACATTCCTTTGGTTGAGAAATGGGATTGTATCAAGCGTTGGGATGCCGCTCCTGAGCTCCCCGGCGCAATGCAGTTCGGAAAATACATCACTTCAAAGGGTATACTTGCATCAGTGGCACACACACAGGCCGAGTATGACGATATCCACGCTGCACGCAAGAATGGCTACACACACGCCACACACTTCTACAACGCAATGCCAGGTTTCCACAAACGCCGCGAGTACAAGTACGAGGGTACGGTAGAGAGTATCTACCTGCACGAGGATATGACCGTTGAGGTCGTTGCCGACGGTATCCACGTTCCTCCAACAATCCTGCGCCTCATCCACCGCATCAAGGGTGTTGAACGTGCTTGTGTAATCACAGATGCTTTGGCATGTGCAGCAAGTGACAGCACAACGGCATTCGACCCACGTGTTATCATTGAGGATGGTGTATGTAAGCTCGCCGACCGCACAGCACTTGCAGGTTCAGTAGCTACAATGGACCGCCTAATCCGCACACTGGTACAAAAGGCCGAGATTCCTTTGGACGACGCTGTACGCATGGCATCGGAAACACCTGCAAAGATCATGAACGTATATGACCGTAAGGGCTCATTACAGAGAGGCAAGGATGCCGACATAATGATTCTTGATGACGACCTGAACATTCGCGCCGTATGGGCTATGGGTCAGCTTGTTGAGGACACATACAAACTGTAATCACAACAAAACGTTATATATTCCAAAGCAGTGCGCATGTGCGCACTGCTTTTTTTGTTGTTCAATCAAAAACAAACAGCATTGTTCAATTGTTATAAATTCATAAAATTAGCGAAACCGTCAATTTCACTACAATTTTATCAATTCAGTAAACGAGCATTAACTACTTTATTATTATCTTTGTACAATACTATCATCCGCACATACATACCATATGCGAGCGGCAAATAATAGAACGATATGACAATAGAGAAGACCACTGAGAACAATCCTTTATTGATGCCATATGACACACCGTTCGGTGCAATACCATATGACCGCATAACACTGGAACACTACATACCGGCAGTAAAAGAAGGTATAGCACGCGAAGAACAGCTCATCGACAGCATATGCAACAACAGCGACAATGCCACATTCGAGAACACGATTGCCGCATTGGATTATGCAGGCCTGCAGCTTGGCGACGTAGTTGGTGCATTCAACGCAGTAGCCAATGCCTGCTGCAATGATGAGATACTGGCCATTGAAGAGGAGATGCAGCAGCTCTACGTCGCCCACAAGAACAACATCACACTCAATGACAGGCTGTTCGCACGCATCAAAGCAGTCTACGACAGCGACACCAGCCACCTCTCCACCGAACAGCAACGCCTGCTACAACAGACTTATGACAGTTTCGTGCGCAATGGCGCCAACTTTGATAAAGCCGAGCGCGACGAGTACCGCAAACTCACGGAACGCCTTGCCACACTCGGGGTCAAGTTCCAGGAGAACTGCATAAAGGACACCGATGCCTACACACTCTATGTCAAAGACAGCGCCGACCTCGAAGGTATTCCCGAGGATGTCATTGACGCAGCCCGCAACATTGCAAAGGAGATCGGCAAGGATGGCTGGATGTTCACCCTGCACCGCCCCAGTTACCTGCCATTCATGACATTCTGCCGTAACCGCGAACTGCGCAGACAGATGTACATGGCATATGACACCTTGGGAGCAAAGGGCAATGAACATGACAACTGCGACATTGTCAAAGAGACCGTAAACTGCCGTTTGAGACTTGCCCGTCTGCTCGGCTACAACACATACAGCGACTACGTGCTCAGCGAGCGCATGGCGCAGAATACTGACGCCGTGTTTGCAATGCTCGGCAAGCTCACATGGTCATACATGCCCACTGCACGCAAGGAGATGGAGGAGGTTACTGCTTTCGCAAAGAAATGTGAAGGAGAAAATTTTGATTTCCAGCCATGGGATTTCGCATTCTACAGCGAGAAACTCAAGGAGCAGAAGTTTGACCTCACCGACGAAATGGTGCGTCCATACTTTGAACTCAACCAGGCAATCTATGGTGCATTCTACCTTGCCACAAGGCTCTATGGCATCACTTTCAAGCAGAACCATGACATACCGCTCTTTACACCCGACGCCAAAGTGTGGGAGGTATACGATTACGACGGTACATACCTTGCACTGCTCTACTGCGACTTCTTTGCACGCAAAGGCAAGCACTCCGGTGCATGGATGGACAGCATAAAACCACAGTATAGGGATGCTGCAGGTACCGACCACAGGCCGCACATAACCCTGTCGACCAACTACCGCAAGCCCATGCCCGGCAAACCCACATTGCTGAACCATGACGAGTTCAATACCCTGATGCATGAGTTCGGGCACTGCCTGCACGGCATATTGTCAAACGTCACCTATCCGTCACTCTGCAGCCCCAACGTACTTTGGGACTTTGTAGAGATGCCGTCGCAGATAATGGAGAACTTCGCCACAGAGGAGGAGTTCCTGCAGCATTTTGCATTTCACCACCAGACCGGCGACAACATCCCCGCCGAGACACTGCGCAAGATACAGGAAGCACGCAACTTCAATGTAGGCTACCAATGCATACGCCAGGTGCGACTGGGCCTGCTCGACCAGTCATGGCACAACATCTCGCAGCCTTTCGAGGGTGACGTGCTTGAGTATGAGCACTCGTCAACCGAAGCACTCAAGGTATTGCCACACATCAACGGCACAGGCATAACCACCAACTTCGGGCACATAATGTCAGGCGGTTACGCAGCCGGATATTACAGCTACAAATGGGCCGAGATGCTCGATGCCGATGCATTTGCACGTTTCAAGGAAGAGGGTGTGATGAACATGAAGGTAGCACAGTCGTTCCGTGAAGAGATTCTCTCAAAAGGCGACAGCGAGCATCCCATGACACTATACCGGCGTTTCCGCGGGCGCAAGCCACTCATTGAACCATTGCTTGAGCGTGATGGCATAAAGACAATCTGTCCACACCTGTAAACGACATACAACAATGAAAAGTATATCAACAATAGCAAGAGGAGTCATTGCCTTATTGACACTCACACTCTTCATCGCCTGCAACAACAGCGACGATGTAAGCGAGATATTCATAGGTCACGAGTGGAAGCTCACATATATTGAAGATGGCAGCATAAGACGATGGCCATCGCACGAAAGCTCCTACGGCCTCACATTCGGAGCCAACAGTTTCAATGCCACAACCCCTTACGGTGGCAAGATTAGCGGACGATGGAGTGCCGACGGCAAGACACGCAGTTTCCGGTGCAGCGGCATAATGGCCGAAGGTATTGTAGCCAACGACACCATCGCTACACTCATGAGACAGATGCTGGGTGAAGCATCGTCATACGATGGCGACATCCACTTCCTTCAAATAAAGACAGAAAAGAATCATTTAATGCAATTCTACAACCGATAAATATGGAAAACAAACAACAGAAACAACACGACCTCGACCTCAGATATTTGAGAATGGCAACCATCTGGGCCGAGAATTCATATTGCCAGCGCCGCAAGGTAGGTGCACTTATCGTAAAGGACAAGATGATTATTTCCGATGGCTACAACGGCACGCCCGCAGGCTTCGAGAACATCTGCGAGAACGAGGACGGCTTTACAAAACCATATGTACTGCATGCCGAGGCCAATGCCATAACAAAGATTGCCTGCTCCAACAACAACAGTGCCGGCGCCACAATGTACGTCACCACATCGCCTTGCATCGAGTGTGCGAAACTCATTGTACAGGCCGGAATCAAGCGTGTTGTCTACAGCAACAAGTATCGTTTGACCGACGGCATCGACCTGCTTACAAGAGCCGGCATAGAGGTTGTATATATTGACATGAGTGACAGCGAAAACAGCAGCAAATGAAACGTCTCATCCCAATACTTGTGACAACACTGTGCCTTTTGCTCGGCTACATTGTGGGCACAAACAGCACTTTGTCACATATAAAACAACACCTGACTATAGAACACGACAACAAGATGAACGAAGTTCTGGGACTGGTGAACGGAATGTATGTCGATGAACTTGACATCGACTCCATCATCGAAAAAAGCATTCCCAAGGTACTTACCGAGCTAGACCCTCACAGTGTCTATGTACCCATTGAAGAGGTCGAAGCCACAAATGCCGAACTCGAAAGCAGTTTCAGCGGCATCGGCATACGCTTCACCATTCAGGAGGACACAATCAACATCAGCGATGTGATACGTAACGGCCCGTCCGAGAAAGTAGGATTGCTTGCCGGCGACCGCATCATCAAGGTCAACGACACGCTTTTCGTAGGCAAGGGAGTGTGCACCAACGACAAAGCCATGAAAAAGCTCAAAGGTCCCAAAGGGACATTTGTCAAACTTGGAATACAGCGCTACGGCGAACCCGACCTGCTCGACTTCATCATACGCCGCGACCAGATACCCGTGGAAAGTATCGAAGCCTACTACCTCATCGACAACAAGTGGGGCTACATACAAATACAACGCTTTGCCGAGAACACCTTCACCGAGTTCATACGTGCCATGATTGAACTTGCCTACAGCAATGCACAGGGATACATCATCGACCTGCGCGGCAATGGTGGCGGCTACATGGGCATTGCCCTTGAAATGGCAAACCAGTTCCTCGACAAGAACGACATCATTGTATACACCGAAGGCGCCCACAGCGAAAAGACCATTGAACGCGCCAACGGACACGGAGTTTTCAAGGAAGTACCGCTTGTAGTGCTCGTCGACGAGACATCGGCATCGGCAAGCGAAATCATCGCAGGCACCATCCAGGACAACGACCGAGGCACCATCATCGGACGCCGCTCATTCGGCAAAGGACTTGTGCAGCAGCCCATCGAGCTCAACGACGGTTCGCAAATCAGACTCACCATTGCACGCTACCACACCCCATCGGGACGCTGCATACAGAAACCATACAACAAGGGCGACCGCGAAGAGTACGACATGGAACTCATTGAACGCTACAACAGAGGTGAATACTTCTCACAGGACAGCATACACCAAAACAAAGAGCTCATATACAAGACAAAGAAAGGACGCACCGTATATGGTGGCGGTGGCATCATGCCCGACATATTCGTCTCGGGCGATACCACAACTGTTCCGGCAGATATTGCCCATATATTCTCGCGTGGACTAATATCACAATTTGCGCTCAAATACAGCAACAACAACCGCCACAGGTTCACAGAGCACAAAACACACGAAACACTCACCACACAGCTCGATGAACTGCAATTGTTTGATGAGTTTGTAAAATTCGCTGCAAACAAGGGAGTAAACACCAACAGCACACAATTTGAAGAATCGCAGGACCTTCTCAGGCACTCACTATATTCAAACATCACATACCAGTTGTTGGGAATGTGTGAACACGTGAAGTATCTGAACCAAAGCGACTCCACAGTACTCAAAGCTGTTGAAGTACTTAATAAAGGCGAAGCATTTCCACAATAACAAGAAACCTCGCCTACCCACTAAAAATATCAAAACAACAAACAAAATTAGAATAAAAAGTTGTATCTTCGCAAGCAGAAACAACAACGCGGTAATAGCTCAGTTGGTAGAGCATTGGCTTCCCAAGCCGAGGGTCGCGGGTTCGAGTCCCGTTTACCGCTCAACAAAAAAGCACCCCAAGGTGCTTTTTGTTGTATTTGCAGACGAGAACCCGCGATTCATCAATAAGGAAAAGCGCAGCTGGCTGCGCGGTGTTCTTTGCAAGCAAAGCGACAAGCCGATTACGAGTCCCGTTTACCGATTTCAGCTTTGACAAACTAGCCAACCGCTGCTTTCCGTTTTCAGTTTTCACATTTCCGTTTTCACCTTCAACAACGCCCTTCTCCCCGCCTCAGTCATCAGCCCGCGGTGTTCAAGGTCGGCACAACGGTCCATGTTCAGTTGCGTCCAGTGGCTTTTGGGCCGGCGTGGCGACAAGCGTTGCACCAAGCGCCCATCGGGTAAACGCTTCAATGTAGAGTCTATCCACCCGAAGCAAAGCGCCTCTTCCACTACTTCAATGTATGGAATAGCTGGCCACTCGGGTGGGCATTTACTGCGATAAGTCACCACCCAACAACATTTCTCTTTGTCGTGGTTCTCTTCAAGCCATTGGCGCAGCTCGGAGCGATTCCCAAAGTATAGAAGATTGACTATTTCCATGATGCAATATCTATATGACTTTATTCATGTTATTCGAAAGCATATCTTCTATAGTTTCTACGTTAATTGTATCAACTGTAGAAATACGATACGGTTTTAAACCGTATTTTGTAAGGATATCATCTTTGAGTTTATCCCTTGATTGCTGAACTTCACTTAGATTATGATATTTCCATCCATCCACTTCAATTGCCATTAAAGGCTTTTTTGTAATTGAGTTATAGATCAAGAAATCTACATGAGATAACGAATTTGAAATGAAAGCAATCTCTTGAGTGTCTAGTCCTTCAAAATCAGTTATAAGTCGAGAAAGAGGATAATGACAAACAACGTCCCAGTTGGTTATCTGAATATTATCGATAGCTTTAATTATAGTCTCATATATTATATTTTCAGATAGATATTCAGAAACTTTATTGACTTGAGCTTCGTATGCCAATCTCTCAGCCGTATATTGTTTATATAGGATATCAAATACTGAGTGAATCTTACTTTCCTTAACCTCGAAATTATTATACTGTATATACGAAATTAGTTGTGCCAAATTTGAATTTGTTGGCATTTCATTACCATTTACAACAACGCATAGTTTTGTTTTAGCACGAGATATAGCCACATTCATTAAGTTTGGGTCGTCTGAAAAATCCGTAGGGACATTATCTACCATGCTCATAATTATTGCATCACATTCTCTGCCTTGAAACTTATGTACCGTACTAGCAAAATCTTTACCTAATGCTCGATTGATTGCTATAGCTTGATCCCTATATGGTGTGATAATACCTACACTATCAGATTCTAAGTAATCAGGCATAACTTCCTGAATTATTACATCAATTTCACGTTGATTAAAATGGCCTCGTGCATGATTACCCGGAACGGTTTTAATTACTTTAAGAACTTTATCTTCATTATTGTCTGAGGTCATAGCGATAAGTTCTCCATTGTAGAACCGTTGATTGCAAAAATCTATAATTCTAGGATGACAGCGATAATGTTCTCTTAATAATGTAACAGGTGCATCAGCAAATACTTTTACACAAGATTGTAGGAAGCTATTTTGTGTAGCTTGATATTTCTCATCAACATTGTATGTTGATTGTATTGCTTGCAATGCTTGTTCCTCTTCATGACTTACTACATTGGGCAATTGTTTGTCGTCACCGACTATCACTGCATTCATTGCACATGACAATGCCAAAGCACCTGTTTTGATATCTACTTGAGATGCTTCATCCATGATAAGATAATCAAAGACCATATCTTTGCTGATACAAGCTTTTGCAGAATATGTTGTACTCAACACTACAGGATATTCCTTAAGGAAAGTCTCTGTCTGAGGTTTTATAGTCTTAATGGTAAATTTCTTTCGTTCACCTGTAAAGCGTTTTGCTATTGTGTTTTTTAGAGCTTTTAAGGAGAATTGTCTTAAATCTTTAACTCGTTGCTGTATATCAATGGTTTTAAGTGAGGTTTCAATAGTACAAAGTTCATTCTCTATTTCACGTTTTCTTGAAACATAATATGCTGTTTCCAATACATTTATGATGGTCTCAGGTTTTGCTTTTAAGAACTTATGAACTTTGAGCCCTAATGCAAAGCTCCACTTAAGTATTTGCAACAAACTAAACTTTTGCCCTTTTTCTGTTAAAATCTCATATTGTAGTCTGAATGACATCAATTTCTTGGAATGTTTATTAAACAACCATTTGTGTTCATCTGCAACATCGTGATGCATTTGATCATATTTGGTTTCTTTATGTAGAGCATCAAGTTCTGTTTTTAGTAAGGCAAACTTAGATTGTCCCTCAAAACCTAGTGAGACATCTCTTAACGCTTGTTTTACTTGTTGTTTAATTGAACTCGTGTCTTCAATCCTCCAATCATCCATTTGAGGATATTCTTTCTGATTGGCAATAAAAAGTTCTTTATTTTCAACACTGCCTAATTTTGCTACAAAGAATCCAAGTCCTTCTCCTTCTAATTTCTCAGCTACATTCTCGACAGCAGAATTATTGTTTGAGACTACGAGAACATTTTTCTTTTCCAATAAAAGATTGGCTATAATATTCAGAATTGTTTGAGTTTTACCGGTTCCTGGAGGGCCTTGTATAATGCTTACCTGATTGGTTAATGCATTTTCAACAGCTTTCTTTTGACTGGCATTACAACCGAAAGGATAATATATTGTATTAGGGACTTTAAAAGTTGCTAGTTTTGTTTTATCTCCCAAATACTGTGCTAAAGGTACATTGTCTCTCTTTACATCGATGATTCCATATTGGAGAGCTAGAATATTATCTCCCTCTTCGGTCATCAACCCAGTTTCGGTGGCAAGTTTATTCAGATACTCCCATGTTGTTCCACCATATTTATCGATAGGAGTACGAGTTACATACACATCATTACCATCTAGATTTTCAGTAAATCCATTGTTATATACGACATGATAAAAAACGTGTCTCCCATCGTCAAACTTTAGAAGTTCTGAAACATTGGTGATATGTTTGTTTTTTATATAAAGCCCCTTTTCTATTAAATCAATACTGATAGGATTGGTAAGATATAATAATCGTGATTTGTTGTAATTGAAAATTCGCTGAGATGTGGAAAATTTAACAGCCCATAATCCATTATTGTTTTCACTTACATGAACGACCTGTTCGGTGACAAACATTTGTTTATCACCTTTCTTTTCTAAGTCGATTATCATGCATTGTCTTGCGTCCATATATAAATTTTTCTCAATTAAAAAATCGCTTAAATCATGACATTGAATAACATAACTCACTAAACTGTCTTAATTTTAGTTTGATTATTAGTGTATGTTATTTGCATATCTCTTATACCTGGATAAATTACTTCGAGACTATTTAAGACTACTTGTTTACATGTAAACTTGCTTACTTTTTTACAAAAGATAAATCCAAAACTTTCTCTGTGAAAATAAAAATTATTAGAATTTTCAGAGATTGATGTAATATTTCCCTTTGTCTCTATAAATTTCAAATATCTATTTAACGCATTTTCAATAGCCAAACAGCTATGTTCATTTCTTAAACCTTTGTATTCATTAGCAAGTTTGATATAGTCTTTATAAAAACTTTGAATTTTATCAATATTGTCTTTATAAGTATCTAATAAATTTAAACACCATATTCCAATATATTCTTTATTCATATTACAGGTAGATAGTATTAATAAAGAATATACAAAATAATTACGATGCATTTCCTCTAATTTAGTATAAGTAAAGTCATTGGTCTTCGGATAACCAGCTCTGTATATCATCATAAAACGCCCCATCAACTCCATAAAATAACGCTTATATAGAGAGAAATTATTATCACCTTTAATTGGATACGCAATTCTTTGAAAAATTAACATTAATGCTATCAGTATATATGAATAGTCATTACATGTAATATTATTCTTAAAGCGTATACCTTGATTTTGTAATCTATAAAATGGATCTTGATTATCGAATTCTTCAGCAAGTTTATCGTAATGTCGTTTTAGTCTTTTTAAATAAGTCAAAATCTCATTCTTGTTTGAGTATGATTTGAGAATTTTTCTTTTCTGGCTATCATCTTGAGCATTACCTGTTACCAAATCCTCTATATTTGCAGTCTCGTCAATTTCATCCTCATTCTCCTGCTTGTTAGAATTAAAGAATTGAATTTGATCTAAAATACGCATATTCAATGAGTAGAGGTTTGAATCAATGCTCTTACTGAACCTTGTATTATCAAATTTATCTTTGCTAATCACAGTTTCACTTTTAGGTGAAGTATCAGAAGAACTTTTTGAAACAATAGCAGTGCGATTTTTATTTTTAACTTCAAAATTTACATAGGAGAGTACTTTTGCAATATTATCATCCCAATCTCCACTATTAGCGTGGAAAAGACTCTCTATCTTCGAATATTGAGAATCAGGATTACGTTTTACTAAATCTGCAAAATCTAAAACAAGAGCTTTGTTGGAAATTTCTTTATCATCTACTACTGCTACTGCATATTGGATCTTTCCCAATCCAGATATTTCGATCCCATCATTATTGAATTCAAAATCTTTATAGTCATTATCAAGGTATAGTCTAACCTTGAAACCTGCAATAATCTTGTCAAACGATATATAAAGTTTATCATGGAGATGCCTCTCACATAATGTTATATGTGTTAGAAGTGTTTTATTAATAGAATTGATATTATATTTTGTAGCAGTCTGGAAGTCATTAATGCTCTTTGTACACTGTTTGTTGAAATCAATTCCAAGTTTTTTAAAGAAATCTTCTTTATGAGAATGGATAACAATGTTTGCTTCATCATTAAAACAATGTGTATTTAGGCCGTATGCAGCACCTGTAGCATTGGCACTTCCAAATACTAAGAAAATTCCCTCTGATGTCTCAAATTGAATTGCTTTTGCATGGAGTTTTTTAGATAATTCAAATTGATTTTCTGACTCAAATATTTCATGCCAGTGAAAGAATTCAATTTTACTAACATCTTTTATTTTGTTAGGAATATAGCCATAACTCTTATCTATTGCACATTTTATTTTTTGTGGGGTAAAGGTACTTCTTAATGTACTAATCAAACTACCATCCATATCATAGAAAGGAGCTATTACCTTAATCGTATTGACTTCTCCAAACACAATCTTTTTAATCTTATCAAAAATCGATTCTTCAGACGTTGCAGCAATAAACTTAAATTCACTTTGTTTAGGTGATTCTATTGATTCAAAATCTTTGATTGCCGCAGAATATATTTTACACCACTCTAATTGTTGAATCGCTATTTCAGAAGAAGATGATCTGATTATTTTTGATAGATAATCCCAGATATCTTTTATAATAAAAGCTTCTTCAGTTTCCTTACCATCAGCACAAAATGCACCCCATAACTCTTTATTGTGAGACATTCCACTATATGTCATGTTTCCTGAGCCTACAAGAGCCAACGCTTGCTTATCTCCTAGAAATAGAGATACTTTTGGATGGAATACACCATTTGACTTATTCTTTACACGAATTAATGCAAAGTCGTGACGATAATTTTTAAAAGCTTCTGTATCTTCCAATATAGCATCATACTGTGTCGAGTCAATTAAGACAACAACATTTCTTATGCCTCTACTTCTCATTTGCGCCATATAATAATTTGAGAAATAGTAAGGGTCAAATGTAAATGATGTAATAATGGCTGAATGATATACAGTACAACCTTTGCCCAATAAATCAAATATATTTTCCTCTAATTTTAACATGTCTCAGCCTCCTCTAGCTCTTTTAATATTTCATTACTGAATTCCTTGTCATTTATAAGCTCAAGATCTGAAAGAAAATCATTGAGCGTATCAATTCTAGGAGCAGTATGCGTAGCTTCACTTCCGTTTAAAAATCGTATCAAACCATTCTCATAAATAAACTTTTGTGAAGCAATCCCTGTTTGAAGATACTTTCTTAAAGCTACTTTATAATGTCTATAAATAATTTTTTCAAGAATATAATCTTTGAGCCAATCATAGAAGTTTCTTTCAAGACTTTTATCTATCTCGTCCATAAATGTGTAAAAATCAAAATTTTCCGCTCTAGGGAAAGCATCTCTGTAATCTGGTCTTCTATTTCTTACATTCTTATTTGTGTTGTACATCATCAGCAAATTGAGAAGCGCTGGAGCAGCTTCAGTATCAAGATTTCCACGCTGAGGATTGGACTCAATATCTATTTTCTCTATACTAATACATACTTCTTTTAAAGAAGTAAACTTATATTTATCACCTAAATCCTTTATTATTGATGAAGCTAATTCTTTTGCAGCAATAGTAGCATCTTGCCAATCAGGATTAGTTGATAATTGATTCAACAATGCAACAAAAATAACTGATGATTGATATTGCCAATTATCATTCAAATAATACCTATACCATCCTAAAACACAATCGTCATCTGATTCGCCTTTTAAAAATGATTCATACATGTATCTGGTAAAACTCTCTTTTGTTTTATCCTGAGAAAGAAATTTTAAATAATGATAAATGGTTGACCGTCTATAACAGAATTTTGATTCAGATGCCGGATAGTCTTTCTGCAATAATAGTTTTATGATCAATTCTCTCTCATTGGACTTTTGAGGAAACTTTCTCATATTGAATGACGACTCTAATGATCTCAATTCTTCTGAAGAGACATAACCTTTCTGCACTATTTTTAAGAATTTTGGTCCATCTTCACCAATATTTTGGGCAAATGCTTCGGCTAGTAAACTACCACTAATTAAACTATCTTCTTTAGAGATATTTAAAATAGTGTTTTTCTCATTATTCTCTTTAAGAATAGCAATATCTTTAAGAGAAGATGAATAATACTGTCTTAACACCCCGCCTGCATTCGCCCAGTATGTATCTTTTTGCGTATTACCTTGAGAATTATAAGTTCCAGCATGCAAGTCAAATACTATGACACCTTTATTACGAGTATTTATTGCAAATGTTATACCCGGAATACCATCAACTCCTTTGTCCCTGGAATGGATAAGCGCCAATAAATACTCAGCATATCGTATATATTTATAGAATTCTTTGTCTGTAAAACTATTCTTGTTTTTATAGAACTCACCTATAAGCCAACAATAAAATGAATAGTACCGAATTCGGTTCGAAACATTATTTAATCCAGGCAATAATGATGTAAATAATGCTTCAGATGCATTTCTAAGGCCCAATTGATTTAGTCCCACTTTAAGATCGACTGTTTTATTAAAGAATGGTACTTTGTGAGTGTTAGATTGCATAGTAGGGATTTGTATTATTTTTTTTACGTATAATAAGTATCAAGACAGATAATTCAATGTTTTTAATATTTGAGCAGGAGATATATCGGCAGGTAGCCACTCTACACACCCTAGTTCTTCAGACCTTAACCAACGAGCTGATTTATGTTCTCTCAACTCTATCTCACCAGATGCAATACAGCATATATAGCAATGCATCGTCAAGTGGAACGATGTATAGTCATATTCAGTTGTGCAGAGAAACTTATCAATGGTTATGTCTATACCAAGTTCCTCTTGTATTTCGCGTTTGAGTGCAACTTCACGGCTCTCACCAGGCTCAATCTTTCCTCCTGGGAACTCCCACATACCCTCAAATTCGCCATATCCTCGTTGGGTGGCAAAGTATGCACCGTCTTTATATATGATTGCTGCTACAACTTCTATCGTTTTCATTAAAGTTCTTTTATTCCCAAGCTTTTCAAATATTCATATGTAGAGTCATAATATACAGGATTTCGTGTCGGGTCTTCAAGGTTACCTTCTGGTACAACCATCACCATTCCTTGGCGAGCACGAGTTAGAAGCACACGATATGCGTTCTTTTGAAAAGCCTTACGTTCTTGTTTATTTATATTTTGCCATTTATCACCACAAAAAGAGTGATGCGACCACCCATTAGGTGTAAAGCGGAAATCACCATCCCATACAACACAAGTCCAATCAAGTTCCAATCCTTGTACATCAAATTCTGTTGCAACATCTTCCAAATAATATGAAGAACGAACGTCGTTTGCATCGTCCAAGAACCAATGGACAACATCTGGTTTAAAGCGTACATCAATAGCCAACGGCTTCAAGCGTTGCGCTTGTGATGACACAATCATTCCATAGCGCTCTGTACCTCTAGCATTATCTTTAAGCCAACGTTTTGCCTTATCAAGCGAACGAGTCAAGACAACGGGATATTTATCAAGTGTTTTATATGCCTCGCGCGCACCTTCCACATCCAAATCAAGAAGATTATGTACAAACTTAGCCAAGTTCTCAGCACGGAAAGAGCGCATAGAAACAGCTAAATGCAGTGAAGGCTCATACTCAACATGTTCATGCTCGTTCAACAACTCCAATGATCTACCGGCAGCATATTCTGCATCATGAAGGCGATCAGATATAAAAACATGCCAATCTTTGTAATCTCTATTAAGCGATTCTATCCATTCACTAATACCCGCCTCTCCAGTATTTATTTCCTGGCCACCACCTACAAGACATACTATTACAGCCCAATCCTTATGTCTATCCAAGCATGAAATCAAATACTCAGGCTCTGAATATGGGAAATTAGGATACCCCTTTTTACGATTCATAAAATTCACCAAAGCATCCTTTGTCCATGCACGTTGCGCTTCGTCAAAAATAGCAACATGGTCCACTGGAATAAATGATTTTTCTTGATTTTTAGGATTTAAGAAGTATGCTTCATCTGCAACAATACGTCCATCAACAACCTTTGTACCTTCAAGACACGTATCTCTATAATGGTGTATCATTTGAATAAAAGCCTTAACTTCCGAACGTGCCTTGCCAATTGCGATCTTCTCACCCTTCTCTTTCAATCTCGATTGTTTATCACGCGCTAACGCTTCAGTCAATACTTGCACTAAGGGGAAATTTCCAGAAAGATATACAGCAATATCATCTTTTTCAAATTGTTGAGTTGCTACATTTAGTCCAACAAGTGTTTTACCGGCACCTGGAACACCAGTAACAAAACATATAGCCTTGAATTGTTCGCGCTTTGCACGATCGATAACAGATGAAATAAATTCACATGTCACCGTTAAATTTTCAGCCGAAGCATCAGAGCGCGATATATCTTCTACAGAATGATTATTATACAAAGCACTTGCAGCCTCTATTATAGTTGGTGTTGGCGAATAACGACTTATTGCCCATAGAGAATCTTTTGCAATGTCTTGCGTATCACAAAACATCAAAGCTTCTGTGATGACAGTTGCAAGACCACTTCGATTGGTTAAAACGGGATAGAAAACCTTGTCGTTGTAAGGCACAAAAGTTGAAATTTCACCCAATGCTTCAGTTGCCACTAATATTGGAACAATTGAACGTTCATGGCTCTCTTCATGGAAGTTTTTCAAATCCAAAGCGTAATCCCATACTTGAGCAATATCTGCACGGGTATATTGTTCATTAAAAGCTTTAAATTCTAATAGAAGTAC
The DNA here is from genome assembly GCA_045634305.1 of Bacteroidaceae bacterium. Classification (GTDB taxonomy): domain Bacteria; phylum Bacteroidota; class Bacteroidia; order Bacteroidales; family Bacteroidaceae; genus HGM04593. The sequence goes on from JAZQZZ010000006.1 coordinate 59,773, forward strand.
AACGCCATCAATCAGCAAAACGACATCAATTCGTCGTCCCATACGAGGAATTGAATATTCAAAGTATATATGCCCACGACCAATATATGATAAAAGGATATTTTTTAATAACTCTATTTCCTCTCGCCACGCATCTGCCTGCATTCCCTGTAAAGAAGAATGCAAAGAAGTATGAGCAGTTGTCAACTCTCCTATTATCTGCGACTCCGGCAAAGCAAGAAAATCGTCTATTGAATCACCGTAAAAATATCTCTTAACCATAACATTTATTTTTAAAAAGCAAATATAAGAAACATTATGTTACATATACATAAAAGAAAAGGAAAAACATTCTACCAATAGTATACAAAACACTATTCACATACTAAAACAATTACATTTATGATTTTATCAAAGACACACCACTCAAAACTATATAAACTCAAGCAATGGCAGCCCACAAATCAGCGTTTGATGCAGGGGAGGTCGAGCGTCTGGCAACAATGAATAAAAAGCCAAAAGGTTGTACACCTACAACCAAATTTATCACTTAGCCACTTTAAGATAATGTTAGACAAAAGAACATAATGACATAAGAGCATGCTACAAGGTAAAAGTATCGCATACAGAACCATGCGATACGAATGAATGCCAGTCTGCTGAAATGAAAAATATATTCTTCAATTTCAACCGATTGGCATTCACAATACATGGAAATGACAATTTCCGTGTTTACATTACCGTTGTAGCACAAATACAGCGTAGAATCTTCTGTTTCTTCTGTACTTATGTCCAAAAACAACTATTTCCGAAACAACAGTATATATAAAACACACCAAGCTGAGAACATCCCATCACCGCAGTAGCGTAAAACGGCACAGTTTCTTTTGTTTCTTCTGTTCTTCTGTCTTAAATACAGCCAGCATCACTTCCCGATGCAATATTTCCTAAATTTTCCAATATGAAAAATCGAGATTTTGCAATACCCTACAGTTCAGTAGAATACAATTTTTGTTTGGCACATATTTCGCAGAATTTGGCACACGTGTGCCAAATCGTGTGCCAAATATGACCCTTGTTTTGGACCTTATGGCACACACGGAGATCATTTCCTCAATTTAGAGCTAGATATATTTCCCAAAAATCCGATTTTGGGATTATGTAATTTATTGAATATTAGCTATCTATGTTTGTGCTTAAGCTTACATTAGACAATCGTTTCTCTATCGTGTGCCTTAGTGTGTGTCCAAATTTCTCTTATTATTCAAGATATATTTCTATTGCTCTATAATCCAATAATTTATGTTTCGGGTTGAAAAAGAAACAATCATAACTTATTTCGTGTGCCACGTAAACAACCCAAAACAATATGTTTTTGAAATTTTCGGTAAACATTTTTA
>JAZQZZ010000007.1:0-8648 GCA_045634305.1 Bacteroidaceae bacterium
CACCGGCAAAAGTTGGAGAAGTTCTGTTTCAAATCCATTTCCATTTTAATTCACCTCTCTATTAGGGGAAGTGCCGTAGGCGGAGGGGTTATATTTTAACACCACATACGCTTGTCACCTCGACGATTGAGATGAGGAGAGTACTCTCCCAAAACAACATACGAGTTTTTCGGGCCTCTTTTAGAAAGAGCCAAAGTGAGGCCATAAAAAAAATCTCTCAAGGATTCTTCCTTGAGAGATTTTCGTCGGGGTGACAGGATTCGAACCTGCGACCCCCTGGTCCCAAACCAGATGCGCTACCAACTGCGCTACACCCCGCAACTGTGTTCATTGTTCTTTGGCTTGCCAAAGATGGTATCTCTTACCGGAGTGCAAAGGTACTATTTTTTTCTTACTCCGCAATGTTTTTTGCAATATTTTTAACAAAAAAATCCAATGAAACATTGTTCCATTGGATTTTAATACTTTCTCCGCCTTGGGAGGTTATGCTTTACTTTTTATCGGAATAAGAATAGCCATAGCTTGAGTAGCGGTTACTGCCGCGTGAGCCATAGGTTTTCTTGGAGAGGTCGTCGTCGTTGACTGCAATGGCTACATTCTCGAGTTTCTTGTCGTTTACAAGCGAGGTGATGAAGCCTGCATCGGTCTTGAGGGTGCATCCGAGACGCACGACGTATACAACAATGTCGGCAACCCGATTAACAATCAAGGAGTCGGTTACAAGGCCTACAGGAGCTGCGTCGAGGATTATATAGTCGTATTTGGTGCGCAGATGGGCTATAGCCTTGTCGAGGTTGCTACCGGAGAGCAACTCGGCAGGGTTGGGCGGAACGATACCTGCAGGCAGCAAATCGAGACCTTCGACAATGCCGGATGGGATGATGAGACTATCGAGCAGCGAGAGGTTATCCTCGTCACCGGCAAGATAGCTTGTGAGTCCATGCAATGAGCTATCGAAATTGAAGACCTCGGCAAGACGCGGGCGGCGGATATCGCAACCGATAAGGAGGACCTTTTTACCAAGCAGGACGGTGCTGACCGCAAGGTTGGAGGCCAGGAAGGTCTTGCCCTCGCCCGAGATGGTTGAGGTGAACATGATGACCTTGCCACGCGACTTCTTCATGAAGAACTGGATGTTGGTGCGCAGTGTGCGGAAGGCCTCGGCCATGACATCGTTCTTGTTCTGCTCGACAACAATTGGTTTGGATGGTTGTTTCTTCAGTCCGGAACGTGTTGTATTGGTCGGGATTGAGCCAAGGTAAGGCAGATTGAGGATTGACTGTACCTCGTCGACCGAGTCGAACTTGTTGCGTATGAGCACGCGCAGATAGACAAAGGCCGAGGGGATGAGCAGGCCAAGGAACAATGCTACAAGGTAAATCATCTTTCCATTGGGGGAAACGATGCCTGCACTATAAGGTGCATCGATGCAGCTGATGTTGTCGCTCTGTACCTGGATGCTGAGGAGTGTTTCTTCGTACTTCTGCAAGAGCATGACATAGAGGCCTGACTTGATATCGCACTCGCGTGTTATGGTCAGGAGCTGACGCTCTACCTCGGGCGACATTTCGAAACGGCCGGTGTACTTGTCGGCAAGGATTGAGATGGCAGTGCGCTCAATGGTGAGCGACTGGTCGAGAGTCTGCAACGCTGCACGTAGATCCTCCTGCATGGCACGCAACACGGCTGTCGCATTCTGCAACGCGGGGTTCTCGTCGGTGGTGGTTTGCAGCAGTGTCTTGCGCTCGAGCACTTTTGCATTGTAGCTGTTGAGCAGGCTTACAAGAGCGGGATCCAAATCGACGCCGAAGGATGCTGCTATCATCTGCATATCATTCTTGGGGTCATTGACAAACTCGTTCATGTACTTTGAGGCTGCAATCTTCATGTCAATCATCTCGAGTTGCTTGACATATTCGGCTTTCTTCTGAACTACCTGTGTGGCATCGAGCTTGGGATCGACAAGTTCGTTCTGCTTTTTATAGGCAGCAAGGCTTCCTTCCATTGTCTCGAGCTCGTTTTTCAACGAACGCAAGCGCTCGGAGATGAAGGCCTCGGTGCGACAGGCTACCTGACGCTTTGTCTCGTTGGTGACGTCGTTGAAGCTTACGATTATGGCATTGAGGAAATTGGCGCCCTCGACAGGGTCGGGGGTGTTGTATGAAAGCACTGCAACAGATGCGGTCTTTGACAATGGTGAGATGGCCAACGCTCTTTTATAGGCTGTAGACACGGATGCGACAGGCATCACGGTAACAGTGATGTTGCCGGGAGCGAGCTCTACATCGTCGTTACGTGTTATGAGCACTTTGCCGGTTGGAATTTCCAGTGTGTAGGGAAATGAGAGCTGGCCGGCATCCTGTAGTTGTGTTTCGTCTCCTTCGTCCTCGCCCCACTGAAGTTTCACCTCACCTGCTTCGTCAACAGCAAGTTCGAGCTTCAGGGTTTTCGGCAAAGAGGCTATGGCTTCGTCGTCGAGCGAAACGATGAACGGGGTGGTACTATTGTACAATGTGCTGTCCTCGCCCCAACGGTATTTAAGATATAGACCGGCATCGAGCACGGCATCGCGGACAACTGTCATTGAAGACATGAGTTCTATCTCGTTCTCTACATTAGATATCTTGCTCTGCATACCGAAATCGGCAAGCATATCGGCCGGAGACATTACAGAACCGCCTTTTTCGCTATCCTGCAAAAGGACTTTTGCCGAGATGTTGTATACCGGCGTGGCAAAACGCAGATAGACGAATGCACCAACAAGGCACACCACTACCGAAAAGACGAAAAGAATCCAATTGTCACGCAGATAACCAAGGATCATGCGAAGATCCAAGCCTCCCTCTTCCTTGGGATTGTCAAAATTGTTGTTTTCGTTTTCTATCATACCTCAATCATTATTTCAGGATGTTAAACAATAGTGATGCCAACGAGATGAGTATTGATGTTCCCGAGAACCAGAGTGAAGTGCTGGAGCCGATATCGGAGTTCTTGGCCTTTGACTTGTTTGGGGTTACATAAACTACATCATTCTGTTGCAGATAGTAATATGGAGAATTCAGGATTGCCGCATCGTTGAGATTGAGTTCTATAATCTCTCTCTTTCCGGTTGCGTCCTCACGGATTACCTTCACGTTTTCGCGCTGACCATATATGGTCAAGTCCCTGGCAAGAGCCAAAGCCTCGAATATGGTTATCTTGCCATTCTTCACGGTGAATGAACCGGGAGAGGTGACTTCACCCAAAACTGATATCTTGAAATCGACAAAACGTACCACGACAACAGGAGTTGAAGAGAATGCGCCTTTTACCTTTTCAAAGATGAGTGATTCGGCCTCGGTAATGGTTTTTCCACCAATATTCACCTTTCCCACGTTAGGGATTGTCACATCACCATTGGAATCGACAATATAATTGTGAAGGGTGGGTTGCGATGTCAGGGACTGGTTTCTTGAATTGTCCGAAGGAGAGACAAGGTTGTAGGCCATCGATGTCGATGGGTTATTGGGGTTGGTGACAAGAATATTCAGAATGTCGTTGGGCTGTATTCTGGCTTCATACACAGTTGCCACCTGCTCTACATCGGCCCACTCACTGCTGTTCTGCAGATAAGGGACCTTCTTGTACGAGGTACACGATGCCAACAGCAAAGCAAGCAGAGAGATAAAAAACAGATTCTTTTTCTGTAAAGTTTTCATTTCCTATTCAATTTATTAACAAATCACGTTTCACGCACAGGCATAGGCCTGCTTTTAACTGCAAATATACGCAATATTTATGACAACGGTCTGTTTTTTTAACAGGAAAAACCACTCTTTTGATAAAAAAACAAAAAAATGCTTTTAGTTTGGCTTTGAAGACCCAATATTGTATTTTTGCAGAAAATTACAAGTATGGGAAATAAAGAAAAAAGCAAAAGTAAAGCATTAATCATCATAGCTGTTGCAGCCATTGCCGCCATTGCATATTTCGGTTACACATTGGGCTACAAGTACTATTCGGTAAAGATGCTAAAATTAAAGCTCGACGAAACGGCTTACATATACGTCACTCCACAGGACAACACAGCATCCATAATAGGAAAGATTGGAGAAATTGCCCCCGAGGCCGACACAAGAGGTTTTGCGACGCTGGCTGCGCACAACAATTTTGACAGCCGCAAACGTAGCGGCAAATATGCGATAAAGGATGGCGACACAATGAGCGACATATACAACCGCATCGTCAGCCGCCAACAAACACCGGTGAGAATAACAATCCCGTCGACAAGGGATGTAAGACAGGCTTTAGGCATCATAAGCCGACAGATAATGGCCGACTCGGCAAGCCTTGTAGAGTACACGCACCCTGTAGCGATGTCTTGTTTCGGATATGACAAGGACGACATACCATCATTCTTCATCCCAGACACCTACGAGGTATACTGGGACATCAGCGCACAGGAGTTCTTCGAAAAGATGGCTGCATGGAACCGTCAATATTGGAACGACAGCCGAAAGGCAAAGGCAAAAGCAGCAGGGCTGACACCGGCCGAGGTTTCGACCTTGGCTTCCATTGTTGACGAAGAGACTGCCAACGTCGCCGAAATGCCGATTGTCGCCGGGCTCTACATCAACCGTCTGAAACGCGGCATGCCGCTGCAGGCCGACCCGACTGTCAAATACGCCCTTGGCGACCCGACACGCAGACGTATACTCAACAAAGACCTCGAAGTCAATTCGCCATACAACACATACAAGCACAAAGGACTGCCCCCGGGACCGATACGAATCCCCACCAAGCAGGCTCTGGAAAGCGTACTGAACTACACAAAGCACAGCTATTTATATATGTGTGCAAAAGAAGATTTCTCGGGTACACACAACTTCGCAAAGACACTAAGCGAGCATAATGCAAACGCCAAGAGATATCAACATGCATTGAACAAACTTAATATAAAGAAGTAAACCACCATGAGAAAGACTTTACTGACTGCTATGATTGCATTAATTGCAACCTTTTCCACAACAGCGCAAAGCAATACACAGGCTCTGATACCCTACCCCAACAAGATTGAGTTGTGCGACAATGGCAAAACGTTTGCAATAAATGACAAGACAAGTATAAGCAGTTCTTTACCAAACGATGCGTTTGTCATAGACGCGTTGCAATGCATATTACAGAAACGATTGGGAGCAGACCTGGCATTCAGCAACGGCAAGCAGACAAAGAACGTGGTATCATTGGAGATTGACAGCGCCATAGAAGGCCGCGAGCACTACATGCTGGAGGTAAACAAGAATGGCGTTTTCATAAAAGGCGCAAACGAGGGGGCGCTATTCCTTGCATTGCAGACACTTGACCAGCTGCTCATCGGCGACGTGTGCAACACTGCCGATAAAAAGATTGCCCACATATGCATTGACGATGCTCCACGTTTCGGATTCCGCGCAATAATGCTCGACCCGGCACGCCACTTTATCCCCGTAAAAGACGTCAAATTGTTCATCGACCAGATGGCGCGCTACAAGTTCAATGTACTGCAGCTTCACCTCACAGACGACCAGGGTTGGCGCATAGAAATCAAAAGCCACCCCGAACTAACAGCAAAAGGAGCGTTCCGCGCTCCCGGCGGCAGCAACCAAGGCCCCGACAATGGTTACTACACACAGGAAGAGCTTAAAGACATCATACAATACGCTGCAGAGCGCAATATTGAAGTTATCCCCGAACTGGACATCCCCGGACACTCCGTTGCCATACTTGCAGCACACCCCGAACTGCGCTGTTCATTCCGCCATAACGACGAGAAAAAACTCGGGCACACTACAAACATGATGCTATGTGCCGCCAATACCGATGTCTACGGCATCTATGCCGACATCATTAAAGAGGTGGCCGAACTGTTCCCATCGGACTACATACACCTTGGCGGCGACGAGGCAGCAGTGAAGGAGAACTGGGCCAAATGCCCCGACTGCCTTGCCATGATGCAACAGTTGGGCTACGACAAGCCATCGCAGTTGATGATACCCTTCTTCAACAACATCCTGAACATCGTACGCGAGAATGACAAGAAAGCCATTCTTTGGTGCGAGCTTGACAACATATGGCCACCGGCAAACGACTATTTGTTCCCCTACCCCAAGGATGTAACACTTGTAACCTGGCGCAACGCTCTCACACCAAAATGCATTGAGCTCACACGCAAATATGGCAACCCGCTCATCATGGCACCCGGCGAGCATGCCTACCTCGACTATCCACAGTACCCCGGCGACCTTCCGGAGTTCAACAATTGGGGGATGCCGGTGACAACACTTGAGCAGAGCTACCGCCTTGACCCAGGCTACAACCTACCCACCGGGGAGCAGGCGCACATAAAGGGCGTCATGGCCACGATGTGGGCCGAAGCCATAAGAGACATCAACCGCGTTACATATATGGCTTTTCCACGAGCAATGGCCATAGCCGAAGCCGGTTGGAGTAACATGCAGCAACGTAGCTGGGAGAGCTTCAAACAACGAATTTACCCCAACATCACAGAGATGATGAAGGATGGCATCTCCGTACGTATACCTTTTGAGATTGTAGAAAGGAAATAAATCCCCGAATCAACGCACAAAAAAAGCAGTACTCGCGTAAGTACTGCTTTTTTGTTATAGAAAAACACAAAAGACACTCTTTTATTGCAGAAAGCGACACATTGTGATATGCAAAATGCCCTAGCCTGCAAGACGAAGCTTATCAGCCCAATCTTTTAGTGAGTCAAAAGAAGAGTTGTCAGCATTGGCAATTTATCAGCTATACCCTTGTAACATCAATAAGCAAACGTCAGTAGAAAAACAAAAAAGCAGCAACCGGGGTTGCTGCTTTTTATCGAAGTACATTTAAATTACTTCTTAACCTTGTCTACAATTGCCTTGAAGGCTGCAGGGTTGTTCAACGCGAGGTCAGCGAGAACCTTACGGTTAATCTCGATACCGGCCTTGTGCAAAGCACCCATCAACTGAGAGTAAGACATACCCTCGATGCGAGCTGCAGCGTTGATACGCTGAATCCAAAGTGCGCGGAACTCACGCTTCTTGTTACGACGGTCACGGAATGCGTATGTCAAACCCTTCTCCCAAGTATTCTTGGCAACGGTCCATACGTTCTTTCTAGCACCAAAGTAACCTCTGGTCAAACCTAAAATTTTCTTTCTTCTTGCTCTTGAAGCAACGTGATTTACTGATCTTGGCATAGTTTTAAATTCTTTTGAATGTTAGCGTCGCACGCATTGCGGCGAACTTAAATGCTAAATACACTCGGTTAATAATACAATACTTAACGCAATGACAACAATTCCTTAACACTCTTAACATTAGCAGCATCGAGAGTTGTAAAGTGTACAAGGTTTCTCTTCTGCTTCTTTGTCTTCTTAGTCAGGATGTGACTGTGATAAGCATGCTTTCTCTTGATTTTACCTGTTCCGGTAAGAGCGAATCTTTTTTTGGCACCGGAGTTAGTCTTAACTTTTGGCATTTTGTTTAAAAAATTATTAGTTAACAAATATCGGTAGCGTACTATCCAACACTACTCGCTTTTTCTTTTTAATCTTCTTTTGCAACCTCGGCCACAGGCTTTGCCGGAGCGGCTTTCTTTGCAGGAGCAGCCTTCTTTGCCGACAACATGATTGTCATGCGCTTTCCTTCAAGTACCGGCATTGAATCAACCTTGCCATACTCCTCAAGATCTTTTGCAAAACGCAATAACAGGATCTCACCCTGCTCCTTGAAAAGGATTGAACGCCCCTTGAAGAAAACGTAAGCCTTGACTTTGTCGCCATCCTTAAGGAAGCTGATTGCGTGCTTGAGTTTGAAGTTATAGTCGTGTTCGTCGGTCTGAGGACCAAAACGGATTTCCTTCACGTCAATCTTCACCTGTTTCGCTTTCTGCTCCTTCTGGCGTTTCTTCATCTGGTAAAGGAACTTAGAGTACTCAATCAAACGGCAAACAGGAGGGTTTGCTGTTGGAGAAATCTCCACAAGGTCAAGTTCTTTTTCTTCTGCAAGCGCAAGAGCCTTGTGCAGCGGCATCACTACCGATTCAACATCATCGCCTACAATACGCACCTCTTTGGCACGAATCTGTTCGTTAACACGATACTGGTTCTTCAGATTGTCGTTCTTCATTAATTATTGTATAAGTTCCTTCTTTTAAATGCCCTTTCAAGGCATAACTTTTCAAAATCGGTTGCAAATGTAGCATTTATTTGTCACATAACGAAGAAGATTGACTTTTTTTTCGCCATAGAGAGTAAAAAAACAAAAAACAGAGTCCGTTCTTGCGGACTCTGCTATGCTAAAAAAGTTTTGCTGTACGAAGAGCACGACGAAACTCCGAGAATACAAGATTTGAGGGCTCCTGTCCTTTGTAATCCGCCGGTTCTAAAAACTACCCGAAGGCGCGGCCCGCCATTAGACATTTATATAAGAGCTTTACTCGGTTTTCGATAATAATTGATGAGTTTCCCAGTCAATCGGTACAGCAAAACCGTATGCAAACATAACAATGTTTTTTCAAGCAAGCAAGCGAAATTACCACAAAATTCTCTTTTTTGTGATTTTTATTCTATTGTAAACCTTTTTTTACAAAAAGCGGAAAGCGCGATGATTGCCATGAAGTCG
>JAZQZZ010000008.1:0-7201 GCA_045634305.1 Bacteroidaceae bacterium
TCCCGAAAAAACTTAAAACTAATTGAAAGAAATTTTATAGTGGGAATTTGTGATACCATTGTAAAACAGCGGTTTAGTTTAGTTTATTCTATAGAAATTGGACTGGACTAAACCACTTGTTTTTAGGTATTGCGGTTCCACTTTTTTTTATTCAATATCCTCAGCTGTATGGTTAAAAGGAATTAAACTCTTTACAAAGTACATTGTTATATAAAATTAATCACTAAATTTGTCTTTTGACAATCATATATTACAATGAGACGCGCATTGAAATGCATTATCCTGTTCCTGTTGCTTCCGTCTGTGCTCTTTGCGCAGAAGGTGGGTCTTGTCATGAGCGGTGGCGGAGCGCGCGGATTGGCACACATCGGCGTCATCAGGATGCTCGAGGAGAACAACATTCCAATAGATTATGTAGCGGGAACTTCCATGGGCGCAATTGTCGCTGCACTCTACTCCATGGGCTATTCCCCTGATGAGATGGTGGAGTTGATGAAAACCGAGGATTTCCAACGCTGGTACACCGGTACGATGGACCAGAAGTATATGTTCTACTTCAAGAAGAACAAGGATGTTCCCGATTTGGTAAGCCTGCATTTCGACCTGAAGGACTCGCTTTATGTGGTGAAACCATCGGCGCATCTGGTAAAGTCGGCGCCTATGAATCTTGGTTTCATGGAGACGTTTGCGGGCTACACTGCAGCATGCGGCAACGATTTCGACAGACTTATGGTCCCGTTCAGATGTGTGGCGGCCGATGCATACAACAAGAAACAGGTTGTCTTTTCAAAAGGAGACCTTGGAGATGCCGTACGTGCATCCATGAGCTATCCTTTCTTCTTCAAACCCATTAAGGTTGACAGTGTGCTGCTCTACGATGGTGGCTTGTACAACAATTTTCCGCGCGATGTGATGGAAGAAGAGTTTGCCCCAGATATAATAATTGGCAGTGTGGTGAGCAGCAACGCTCCCGCGGTGTCCGATGCGCGTGATATTGTCAGTCAGGCCGAAAATCTTATAATGGGACGCAGTGACTACACTGTACCCGACGAGAAAGGAATACTCATAGACATGTCAATCAAAGGAGTGGGTCTGCTCGACTTCCATAAAATTAACTCTGTTACGCAAACAGGATATGAGCACGCATGTCAATATGTCGATAAAATAAAGCAACGTGTTAAACGCAGGGAGAATGCCGAGGTGCTTGCTGCCAAACGCCAGGCATTCAGAAAGCGGGTCCCCGATTGGGTATTCAACAACGTTGTTGTACATGGTGTCAACAAGGAGCAGGAGAAGGCTATTGCCGGTGAATTCCACAAGCGTGGCCGCGAGTTTACACTCGAAGAGTGCAGGAGAGGTTATTACGGACTTCTTTCTGACGAAATGATTGAGGATATAATTCCACATGCAGTATATAACGAGCAGGACAGTGCGTATACTTTGCATCTTGACGTGACGTTGAATCCCCACTTTACTTTAAAGATGGGTGCTGCCGTGTCAACCAGTATTTCGAACCAGATATACTTTGGACTCCACTACCGTTCTCTGAAGAACCACTCGAAGGAATTTATACTTGATGGACATTTTGGCAAGGTATATAATAATGTACAACTCTCGGGGCGTATGGACTTCTATACCTCGTTGCCTGTGTCGCTTAAATTCTTGGGGTCATACTCCACCATTGATTATTATAATATGGACTATCTGTTTTCAAATGAAAAACTGGTGGCCCTGAATCATCAGCGCGAGTACTATGCAAAGATGAAGGTGATGTTCCCATTCCTCAACCGTCGTAAAGCCGAGATTGGTGTGGGTATTGGCAATATAAAGGATGAGTATGTGCAGTCAGCGATAATCAACCTCAACCAGCCGCAATTCGACAGCAATGAGTCTACACTGTTCAGTGGCTCCATTAGATTCGAAGGTAATACGCTAAATAAAAAGGTGTTCCCTACAGAAGGCATGCACGAGACGCTAATAGCGCAGTTTGTCGTTGGAAAAGAAAAATACAAAGGCGTTGTTGAGGTGAACAATAACGAACAAGTGCAGTCGTGGTTGCAGATAAGCTATACACGACGCGATAATTTCAATCTTGGAAAGTACTTCTCTCTTGGCACCTATGCGCAGATGTTCTATTCTACACGCCGTTTGTCACGTACATACCAGGCGACCATGATGCAGGCAGCGGCTTTTACTCCGACGCAGAACAGCATCTTCAACTACGACCCCAAGTTCCGCGCGAACCAATTTATTGCCGGCGGTGTAATACCAATTTTCAAATTGAACAATTTTTTACAGGTACGTCCGGGGTTTTATGCATTCATTCCCTATCGCAAGATTTATGAGAGCAACGACGGAACGGCCTATTACAGCAAAAAAAGATTCAACGATTTTCAATATATTGCCGATTTGACTTTTGTTGCACAATTTTCCAATATTTCGGCCAGTGCATTTGTAAATTATTATAGCTCAAGCCCAAAGCATGTTAACTTTGGAATTTCCATAGGCTGGTTCATGTTCAACGAACGGTTCTTGGAATAAAAAATGCATTTTTTTTGAAAAAAAGTTGTCTAAAAATTTGCAGGTATTAAAAAAAGCAGTACCTTTGCACTGTCAAACGAAAACAACAGTGTTGACGACAACAAAATCGGCCTCGTAGCTCAACTGAATAGAGCATCTGACTACGGATCAGAAGGTTACAGGTTTGAATCCTGTCGAGGTCACAAGGAGTTCGTAAGAACTCCTTTTTTTGTGATTATAAATCAAATTTCTTTAAATTATGGACAAGGTATCGGACAACCCTTTAAAAAACCGAATCGACAGCCAGTCTGCATTGATGGTTGTCACTGCACTATTCGTTACTCTCTATCTGGTGTCGAACATTATGGCCGTCAAAGTGGTCGGTCTTTTCAACCTCTTCTATTTCGACGCCGGTACAATTACTTTCCCTTTTGCATACATGCTTGGTGATGTGCTCACCGAAGTGTGGGGCTACAGAACTGCGCGCAAGGTCATTTGGCTGACACTGCTGTGTAACATCATGCTTGTCGTGTGTACACAGATAGGCGTATGGCTTCCCTCACCCGATTATCTTACCGAGACCGAGGTTGCATACAACACTATGTTCTCATGTGTACCTCGCATTGTGCTGGCCTCATTGGTCGGTTTTCTTCTTGGTGAGCTATCGAATGCCTGGTTTATGGAGAGAATTAAGCAGAAGACACATGGGCGCCATCTTTGGATTCGCACAATAGGCAGTTCGGCAATAGCATATGTATTCGACTCATTGCCATTTGTGCTCATTGCGTTTGCCGGTGTTGTATCCGCACGCGACCTTTTGATGATGATAATCTTCCAGTACTTCTCAAAACTGTCGATCGAGGTGCTCTTTGGAACTCCAATGGCTTATGCTGCCATCTATAGCATAAAACGTATCACACGTAGGAGATAAACGACATGCAGCGCTATTCGTTGATTACCGAGAAATTTCCGCGTGAGTTCCTGCTGTTGCAGGGGACGGGTTGCCGCTGGGGGAGATGCACGTTCTGCGACTACCATAGCGATAAAAGTGACTCGCCTTTCGAAACCAACCGCAAGGTGTTGGAGAGAGTGACAGGGGAATCCGGAGTCATTGACATCATCAATTCCGGCTCGGCAATGGAGCTTGACGGTGAAACCATTGAGATGATAAAAGATGTTGTCCAAACAAAAGGAATAAACACCATTTGGTTCGAGGCGCATTATATGTACCGCCACCGTCTCGAAGAGTTTGCCAAGCAGTTCGCACCTGCAACTGTGAAATTCCGTTGCGGTGTGGAGAGTTTCGATGCCGCCCTGCGTTCTGGTTGGGCAAAGGGAATCCAGGCAGATGTTACAGCTGCTGATGTTGCAAAATATTTCAAGGGAGTGTGCCTGCTGTGCTGCACTGTTGGCGATAGTAGGGAAAGAATTGTCAACGATATTGCAACTGCCAAAAAATATTTCGAGTATTTCAGTGTCAACCTTTTTTGTAACAATACAACAACCGTAAAAAGGGATGAGGAACTCACCTCATGGTTTGTAAAAGAGCTGTACCCTACTTTGAAGAACGACCCGCAGGTTGAAGTGCTCATAGAGAACATTGACCTCGGCGTAGGCGCAGAAAGCTGAAAGGTGAAATCGGAAAGGTGAAAGCCGGGGTCTTGATCAGAGCTTCGGTTTCAAGTGTTTCACACAAGCGGTGTTATCAATGTAACCAGCCAACCGCAGAAACAGCGCCACCAGCAACGCGTCTTGTATATCTCCTTTGTCAATTTGTAGCTTTTTTGTTTGTCAAGGTCTATATAACGATACAGTTCATCGGTATCTTCCTTGCCGAAAATGAAAAGGTTTGTCTCATAGTCATACATCAGGCTGCGGCTGTTGAGGTTCGCCGAACCTATTGTGCAGTAGGTACCGTCTACGCACATCACCTTTGAATGGTTGAACCCATCGGGATATATATATACATCTGCTCCACGTTTCATCAGCTTATATGCCACACGCCACACTCCGTCGGGAATCATTGGCAAGTCGCCTTTTTCGGAAAGCAGAATTGTTACTTTGACACTATCGTCAAGAGCTTTTTCAATGGCTTTTCGCACATTGCGCAGCGGCACGAAATAAGGGCTTATAATGACTATACTGTCCTTGGCTGCGTTTACGGCGTTGGCGTATACGTTCCGCATGCGTTCGGGTGTCTTGTGCGGCCATCGGTCAACCACCGCTATGTCGGCGCCGCTCTCTTGCTGCGGCAATGGATAATATTCTTCGCCCTCTATGCGCTCGCCTGTCTCCTGGTACCACATGTCAAGAAATATCCTCTGCAGCTCGTTCACTGCTCCACCCTCTACCTTGGAGTGCATGTCGCGCCATTCGCCTACACCTTCAATTCCTTCAAGATAATAATCGGCAACATTGATGCCGCCTGTATAAGCCGTTTTGCCGTCTATGACAACTATTTTGCGGTGGTCACGTGCAAACAGGTGGTTTATCCATGGGAATGTCACCGGGTCGACTTTGACTATTTGAATACCCGAGGCTTTGATTTTTGCCAGGTCATCCTTTTTCAAAGGACTATTGTTCGACATATTGCCGAAACCATCGAACATGGCACGTACCTCGACACCTTCCTTTGCTTTTTGCGCAAGCAATCCCAACAGACGCGCATTTATAGAGTCGTTGCGGAAATTGAAATATTCAAGATGGATGTGATGCTTTGCTTCTTTAATATCCTTGAAAAGAGAATCGAATTTTACCTGTGCGCCATTCAAAATGGTCACATCGTTATTGTGGGTATAAGGTATACCGTCATCCTTCAGATATTGTGCAAAAACCGAATCGGAACGATCATGCTCATGGCGTTCTATCGCAACAAAACTGCTGCGGCACGATGTTGTCAATACCGTAACTATACAAAACAATATGTACGTTCTTCGTTTCATCCTTAATTTTGGCTTCTGCAAAAATACAAAATCAGCCGGCAATATAAAAACAAGAACAACACGCAGCCGTGTTTTGGATATTAAAAAAACAAAAAAGGAAAATTATATAAAAATAGCCAACCGGATCATTAAGACCCGGTTGGCTGTAGCGCGTCATTATTTGAAATTACTCTTCAGGAGAAACGATCAACTGGATGAAGTTATCGGCTTCTACAAGTTTCTTCACGGCCTCGACAACAGCCTCGGGTGTTGCTGTGTTCACAGCCTGCTCGTACTCGCTGTCGTACTTGTCGCCGAATTCAACATATTTCTGCAATGTGCTGCCCCAGTAGCTGTTGCTTATTCTGTCCTGAGGAATGTTCTTCTGTACATTTTTGATGATCATGTCGAACTTGTCGGCGGGGATGCCCTCTGTAATGATTTTCCGTACACCCTCAATGGCGAGCTTTGAGAGTTTTTCGGCACTCTCGGGGTTTGTTTCAAAAACAACCTGCAGAATGGCTACATCCTTGGGCTCGCGACCGCATACTGTGGCAACGCCGGCACCATAGGTTCCGCCCTCGCTCTCGCGTAGTGTCTCTACATATACCATATCGAGATAGAGTTTTGCAATGTCAAGCAGTACCTCGTTCTTGATGCTGTATGGAGTGTTGGCTGTGTAGACCTGGAGCACGGTGCTCTTTGGAGTCTCCATTGCCATTGTTTCGTTCTTTGTTACATTACCCTTTACAATATCTTCCTTGCGGTCAATAAACTTGCTGCCCTTCTTGCCACCGGGGAGTGATGCGATATACTTTGTCACAAGTGGCTTGAGTGTCTCGGCATCGACATTACCAACAACATAAACTGTTGCACCGGCTACATTGCCGAAGAGACGGCGGCTAGCCTTCTCAAAGTCGGAAATGTTGGCTTTCTCAACCAACTCGCTGTTGATTGTAAGCACACGGTCGTGGCCGCCATAGAGTGTCTCCCTGATGAGCTTCTGCAGTTTCAACTGTGGCATTTTCTCAAGGTTTGGAAGAACGGCCTTGATCTGGTTGATACCGATAAGGAACTCCTCGTTGTCGAAGCGTGGCTCTGTGATGTTCAAGTAGAGCAACTGCATTGCTGTTTCAAGGTCCTTTGGTGTTGAAACGAGGTTGATGCCATGGCGTGTCTTTTCGATGTTGAGCTCGCAACGTACGTTCTTGCCGGTGAGCATCTTTCTCATTTGCACGCCGCTGAACTTTGAAAGACCACGGTTCTGCTGGAATAGTGCCCATACATTATCCTCGAATGAAGGAAGTTCCGCTGTCTCAATGAGTGAGCGTCCGCCCTTCTTTACCAGGCTGATGATAACCTCGTCGTTCTTTAGTGTAGTAGGCATGAATACCACCTTCAAACCATTGCTCAGAGTCCACACCGATGAGCCATACTGGCCGCTTCTTACCTTCTTTATTGAACCGTTTGCGATTGCATCGGCGTCGAGCAGAGGCTCGTTTGCACCCTCTTCAACAGGGGCAGAAATCTCGCTTGCCTTTACGTTGTTGATGATGGCGAGCAGGTCTGCCTCGGCCGGGTGTGGGAGGCCTTCGCGTTCAGGAGCCTTGTAGAGGAGCACGAAATTTTCATCGGTAATTGCCTGCGAAACAATCTGCTGGAACAGCATAGCCGGCAACTGGTTGCACACCATCTGTGTCATCTCAAGCTCATTCTCGGGCGAGAGCAGGTAGTTGTTGGTAAAGAAGTGTCCGAGGATG
>JAZQZZ010000009.1:0-3927 GCA_045634305.1 Bacteroidaceae bacterium
CGACATGGCCTGTGCAATGGTTCTTGGTGAGAATATCGGTACCACAATCACGGCAAACATTGCGGCGTCTGTGGGTAATACCCAGGCAAAACGTGCCGCAATGTCCCACACAATCTTCAATGTATTCGGTGTCGTTTGGGCGTTGATACTCTTCCGTCCTTTCCTGAGATTGGTTGGATATATCACAGAGATGCTTTTTGGCTTGCCTAACCCTGCAGCTGCGGGATTTGCAGTTACCGATTCGGCATCGGTTGAGGGAACAGCTGCGCTTTATGGCTTGTCTATGTTGCATACTCTGTTCAACACTGTCAACACCTTGTTGCTGGTGTGGTTTACCAAGTGGATTGCAAAGGCAGTGAGCTGGATTGTCCGCATGCCCGAAAATCAGGAAAAAGAGGTGTTCAAACTCAAATATATCTCGGCCGGACCTCTTGCAACGCCCGAATTATCGGTTGAACAGGCATTTGATGAGATTATCCATTTTGCCCAGATATCAAGGAACGGTGCAACTTATGCCAAGGATGCAGTTAAGAAAGCCGACAGTGACAAGTTCGAGGAATTGAGAGCAAAACTGGTGAAATATGAGGAAATCTCGGACCGCATCGAGTACGAGATTGCAACGTTCCTAAATGGCGTGTCGGCCGAGGAGGTGAGCGAAGGTACTTCGCTAAAAATCAAGGCGATGTACAAGATTGTAGGTGAACTTGAGTCTTTGGGTGATTCGGGCGAGACAATCAGCCGCATACTTTCAAGGAAAAATATACACAAGAAAAGTTTTGATGCAGCAGCGCTCAAGAACCTGAATACGATGGCCGATGCAGTGCTTGCGGCATACGATGTTATGATTGAAAATCTTGAGGCAGCCCACAAGGGAACGCTCACGGAAATTTCCAATGCCTACAATGCCGAAGAGCGTCTCAATACTTTGCGTAACAATTTCAGGGATGCCGTGATAGAGGAGATGGAGAGTGGCTCCGGCAACTACCAGACAATGGTATATTATATGGATATAATGAATGCCTATGAGCGGATGGGCGACTTCATGATAAACATTTCACAGGACCTTGAACGTGGCTTTGCCGGCAAATAATCCAAAGTGTTTGGGAAATGTAAATTGCAGATGGGAACGTCTGCAATTTTTTTGTATGTTTTCTATAAAAGAAAATATATGCAGCGTTTGCCGTAAAATATTTGAGCAAGCTTGATATTATTTTGCCCGTTTGTGCTATATTTGCAATGAGTTCCCGGATATGGTTTCTGGGACTGTCATTAATGTCTCATATTGGCATGGCGAATGTGTTGACTGAATAACGTACAACAGTTGCAGAAATGAAGAATGGACTAAGATATCTGCTACCTCTCCTGTTTGTCGCAATAGCTTTATTTTGCGCTGTGGGGGAGTGTGCCCAGCTCCTTCAGACAACCGGGACTGTTGTGGTGGATTCCGATGACGATGCGCAATCTTTGGAATCACTGGAGTCTTATGCTTCCGAATCAGATTTACAACTGCCGCGTCGCATATCGGGAGTGAGTGCTCCCCGTTTGCAAAGTGCTGTAAAAAGAACCGGCAATACCTATAAGAACAATCTCGAATTTCTAAAAGCCGGTAAAGTTGTCTATGCAGGCTTTGAAAGTCATGTCCATAAAGAATCCCTAAATATCGGGTATCTGTTTGTTGAGCCTTGTCACAGATTAATCAGGCTTGGCAAACTTGTCATTTAGCCTACTTGATAATAGATTTTTTGCGACATTTTGCCATAAACAGCAAAGTGCCGCATTACTTGTTGTGTTTACAAGTGAAAAAGAATATTTATTATTAAATACTAAATGACAAACAAAATGGAAAAGAATTTTATTAGAGTTCGCTCTACCAAAGATATCGTGATATTTTCTCTGCTTATAATTGCCGGTGGTATTCTGGCCGTAATTCCGGGAACAGATACTCTTAATTTAATAGGGTATTGTCTAATTGTTGTCGGTGCTGTTTTGGCATTGTTTTTGAAGAGTGGTTACAAGGATGCTGGCACAAAGGAACTTTACGTGAGGAAAGAGTTTTTGTTCCCCAAAGAGATGAAGGTTGCAATCTTGACAGCTTTGTTTTCAAATCCCAATTCTATTGAACTCTCCAAAAACGGCGAGAGTCAGGCTTTGAAATTGGAACTTTTTTATAGCAAGACTTCAGGCAAGGCCTATCTCCAACTGTTTGAATATATACCATATCAGTACGAGATGTGTTCCGAAATCTATGAACATGAAATAAGCAAGATTGGTAAATTGTTGGAATAATATGGAGTATGTAATTCTTTTGGCATCGCTGGCCGGTATTGTGTTTGGTGCCGACTTCTTGGTTACAGGCTCAGTGTCAGTTGCCAGAAAATATGGCGTATCCGACTTTGTTGTTGGTGCTGTAATTGTGGGAATGGGTACCTCGATGCCCGAATTTGTCGTAAGTTTTATTGGTGCGCTTAATGGCAATTCCGATGTGGCTATAGGAAATGTCGTCGGCTCAAATATATTCAATGTTTTGGGAATATTGGGACTTACGGCTCTCTTCTTTCCGGTTGCAACAGACCGCAAGAATGTGAAATTCGAGTTGCCGTTGTGTGTCGTAGTGTCAGTGCTGCTGACTCTTTTGGCTTTTGACTTTTTCTTTACTCCCGCAGCCGGAATAAGCCGGGTTGACGGTGCACTGTTGCTGTTTGTTTTTGTGGCTTTTATGTACATCTCTTTTGTACGCGACAGGAAGAGTGCTTCAACTGTTACCCGTGAACAGACAACGCTTCCGTTGTGGAAGTCAATTGCAAAAGTCGTCGGTGGTCTTGCGTTGCTGATAACAAGCTGTGATCTCTTTGTGGATAATGCTGTGGCTATTGCAAAGTCCTTTGGTGTCAGCGAAGCTTTTATATCGTTGACCCTTATTGCCTGTGGTACATCACTGCCTGAGCTTGCGGCTTCAATAGCCGCTGCCGTAAAGAAGAATACCGATATGGCTCTTGGTAACATCATTGGCTCCAATATCTTCAATATTACTTTCATTATAGGACTCAGTTCAATGGTCGTACCATTGACATCCTCGGGTATAACACTCATTGATTATGCTGTTATGATTGCTGCTGCAGTCTTGACATTCCTACTTGGATTAAAAGGACGGATAGGCAGGGCTTGGGGCGCAGTTATGATAGTGTGCTTCGTGATATATAATTGCTATCTTGTAACGAACCAAATCATTTAAATATGGGATTATTACAACTATTTACACTGTTGGGAGCATTGGGAATGTTCCTCTACGGTATGAACCTTATGAGTTCGGGCCTTCAGAAGGCAGCAGGTGACAGGTTGCGTGGCTTCTTGTCGGCAATGACTTCCAATCCTTTCAAAGGTGTCATGACCGGCTTGGGAGTGACGTCTGTCATACAATCTTCATCGGCAACAACGGTGATGGTCGTAAGTTTCGTGAATGCCGGATTGCTTACTTTGGTGCAGGCGATAGGTGTCATAATGGGTGCAAACATCGGTACAACCGTTACTGCTTGGCTCGTGTCGTGGCTGGGCTTCAAGGCCGATATTTCAATCCTTGCCGTGCCATTGATGCTGTTCGGATTCCTTTTCTCAAATTCAAAGAAGGACAAACGCAAGCATATAGGTGAACTGATTGTCGGCTTCTGTCTTCTTTTCCTGGGTCTTTCTTTTATGAAAAATTCGGTTCCCGATCTTAACGATACTCCTGAGGTTCTGAATTTCGTAACCTCTTGGGCTTCGCACGGTTTCGGCTCCGTTCTGCTGTTTCTGGCATTCGGCACTGTGCTGACACTTGTACTGCAGTCATCATCGGCAACAATGGCCATAACACTCATCATGCTCAGCATGGGATGGATTCCGTTCGACATGGCCTGTGCAATGGTTCTTGGTGAGAATATCGGTACCACA
>JAZQZZ010000010.1:0-17042 GCA_045634305.1 Bacteroidaceae bacterium
CGGTACAATGATTGAGATTCCACGTGCAGCCCTCACAGCTGACCAGATTGCACAGCAGGCTCAGTTCTTCTCATTCGGTACAAACGACTTGACACAGATGACCTTCGGTTACTCTCGTGACGACGTCAACTCATTCTTGCCAATCTATCTCCGCAAGAAGATTTTGAAGAACGACCCATTCCAGGTTCTCGACCAGACAGGTGTTGGCCAGCTCGTTGAAATGGCTACAGCTAAGGGCCGCGGCGTTAACCCAGACCTCAAGTGTGGTATCTGTGGTGAGCACGGTGGTGAGCCTGAGTCTGTGAAGTTCTGCCACAGAGTAGGTTTGAACTATGTTTCATGTTCTCCATTCCGCGTGCCTATCGCACGTTTGGCTGCTGCTCAGGCCGCAGTTGAGGAGGCATAATAGAAACCTCACATATAAATCAAATAGGTCGCGCACGCATGCGCGACCTATTTATATTTATATATTCCCGGAGTTTGCGAATGAGCCTATTTAAACCGCTTTCTGAGTGCAGTTCTGAGGTGTAAAAGATAAAGATTTTTCCTTTTCAGATTAACAAAATTGTATGCTTGATGTTTAAATACCTCAGAATTTGGCGTTGACCCCACCCCACACAGAAGCGACATATATACAAAAAAGATGCCAAACAACGTTGACATCTCACTTGCTCTTCAGGTAGGACTTGAACCTACGACCCCCTGATTAACAGTCAGGTGCTCTAACCGACTGAGCTACTGAAGAATATATTGGAACTTTTTTCTTTAATTAAGCGATGTTCCATCCCGCTTGCTCTTCAGGTAGGACTTGAACCTACGACCCCCTGATTAACAGTCAGGTGCTCTAACCGACTGAGCTACTGAAGAATTTTTGTCATCCTTTTCGTTTGACGAGTGCAAAGGTAGTACTTCTTTTTATTACGTGCAAATATTTCGGCTTTTTTTTCTTCAACAATATAAAAATATCGATATTTTCACCCTTATTTATTAAAAAAATCCAAAAAGAGCCACACAAAACGCGTTATTCATAAAGCAAAAGTGTATCTTCGCGGTTACTATCAAAAAAAACGTGAGACGATGAAAAGAAAAATATTAACCTTACTACTTATTCTTGCAACACTACCAGGTATTGTAATAAAGGCCGACGAAAAACATAAATTCCAACTGTCGCGCCAGATTTCAATCATCAATGCCATAATAAAGGACCTGAACCTTTTTTATGTGGACAGCATTATGCCCGAGATTCTCATAAACAAAAGTATAGATGCGATGCTTGGAAACCTTGACCCGTATACCGAGTATTATCCCGCAAGCAAGGCCGACGAGTTAAAGATGATGACCACCGGCAAATATGCAGGAATCGGTTCCTTGATACGTTTCCACACAGAAAAGAAGACCACTGTGCTCAGTGAACCTTACGAGGGCATGCCGGCACAAAAAGCAGGGTTGAAAGCGGGCGATGCACTAATTTCAATTGACGGAGTTGACGTAAAAGGAATGAGCACCGACAGCGTAAGCAACAGACTTCGCGGCGAGGCCGGCACAACGCTCACCATCGAATATGAGCGCCCGGGCAAAAAGGGAACACAGAAGGTAAGTCTGCAACGCGAAAGCATCACCCTACCGGCCATCCCCTATCACGGTATGCTGAGAGGAAATATCGGATTCATACAGTTGGAGAGTTTCACCGACGGCTGTGCAAAAGAGATGCGCCGCGCAATAATAGAACTGAAGAAGTTGGGAGCGACAGCATTCATCATAGACCTGCGCAGCAATGGCGGTGGTCTTTTGAACGAGGCTGTAGAGATTGTAAACCTCTTCATACCCAAGGACAAAGTGATTGTAACCACCAAGGGCAAAGTAAAACAGGCCAACGAGATATACAAAACAGTAAAAGCGCCCATTGACGAGACATCGCCAATAGCAATACTTGTGAACGGACAGACAGCCTCGGCATCTGAGATTGTTGCAGGTTCATTGCAGGATCTTGACAGAGCTGTAATAATTGGCAGCCGCACATTCGGCAAAGGATTGGTGCAGAGCACCAGAGAGGTTATCGGCGGCGGTTACCTGAAAATGACAACGGCAAAATACTACATTCCAAGCGGACGTTGCGTGCAAGCCCTCGACTACTCACACGTTATCGACCAAGGAAAAACATCACGTGTACCCGACAGCCTGACCACTGTATTCTATACCGAGGCTGGACGCGAAGTGCGCGACGGTGGCGGCATACGCCCCGATATCGAGCCAAAATCGGAAGAGCTCTCAACCCTGCTATATTACCTGATGCAAGACATGACCATCTTTGATTTTGCCACGGAGTACACACTCAAACACAGCAGCATCGCTCCGGCCGAGAGTTTTGAGATAAGCGACAGTGATTATGAAGAGTTCAAGCAGATGCTTAAATCGCGTAATTTCAGTTACGACCTCATAAGCCTCAAAGTACTCAAAGACTTGAAAGAGGCTGCAAATTTCGAAGGATTCGGCGAGATTGTCAAAGAGGAAATCGCCTCATTGGAAAAGAAACTGCAGACAAACCTGGACCACTCGCTGAAACACTTTGAAAAGGAGATTCGCGCACTCATTGCCG
The DNA here is from genome assembly GCA_045634305.1 of Bacteroidaceae bacterium. Taxonomy (GTDB): domain Bacteria; phylum Bacteroidota; class Bacteroidia; order Bacteroidales; family Bacteroidaceae; genus HGM04593. The sequence goes on from JAZQZZ010000010.1 coordinate 2,597, forward strand.
ATGAGATAATACACAGATATCACGGACAGAAGGGACGCATAATCTACAGTCTGCGCGAAGACACAGATCTTAACGAAGCCTACAGGATTCTGGAAAACGAGAAAGAGTATAAGGAAATCCTATCACCTGTAAAGAAATAATTGTCAGGACCCACACAGGCGGGTCCTGACAATTATGAATATCGTATTGTCGGTATTACACATCGGCTGTATCAATTACAACCTTGCCATCGTTTGTGGCAATATAGAAGGTCCTGTCAGCATCGAGCACACGCATCACAGTATCGCCCGCAAAGACGACCTTCACCTGCGACTTTGAAGTATAGAGCGAAACGCGGCTGTTCGCTGCTGCATAACGTTTCATCACAATTTGGGAATCGGCCGGCAACGGAGCACCATCGTGCAGCAAACTGTCGTCAACAAAGATCTTATAGTCTCCGGGAGCACAATCGGCAGCGAACGACACACGGCACGCCGCCTCATCACCAGCAGAGGAGTCTACACCCTGCAATGCATAATAGACAAACAGCATTATTGCGAACAGCAATAATGCAAAAAACAGCACATTCCCCTTAAGGAAACGCATATTTGAAGAACTGCTTCTTTTGGTACGCATATCTGATTCTTTATTTTTGCCACGAAGATAACATTTTGCAGCAACACTGCAAAATTCATTCATAGTTCAATTTTCAGAACCACTTTTTTACAACACCCATCCACTCTCCATATTTTACCACAAATATGAGCCTCTAAATATTAAAAAACTTATGAAAACACTTGCACACAACAGCGTTTATTCGTACATTTGCAGTGTAAGATGATTGATGAGGGGCCGACAAGCCCCTCTTTTTCATACCATCACCACAGGGAATCATATCATACATCAAAATAGAACATAAACTATATGATTGACAGACAACAAGTAATCGACCTCACCAACGAATGGTTGGCCGACAAAGAGTATTTTTTGGTAGATGTTGTTATCAGTAAAGATGACAAGATAACCGTTGAAATTGACCATGCCGAGGGTGTATGGATTGAGGACTGCGCCGATTTGAGCCGTCACATTGAAAGCAGGCTTAATGGCGAGGCCGATGACTATGAACTTGAAGTGGGTTCAGCCGGTCTTGGACAACCGTTCAAGGTTTACCAGCAATACAGGAACCACATAGGACTTGAGGTGGAAGTACTTACAAAGGATGGCAAAAAGCTCAAAGGCATTATGAAGGATGCAACCGAGGAGAACTTCACCATCACCATCTCTAAAAAGGAGAAACCTGAGGGTGCAAAACGCCCTGTTATCGTCGAGGAGGACTTGAAGTTCACCTACGACAGCATCAAATACACGAAATACATAATAAATTTTAAATAAAATGGCAAAGAAAGAAGAAACAATCAGCCTTCTTGATACATTTCAAGAATTCAAGGAGTCGAAGAACATCGACCGCACAACAATGATCAGCGTACTCGAGGAGAGTTTCCGCAAAGTAATCGTTAACCTCTTCGGCACCGACGAGAACTACTCGGTAATCGTCAACCCCGACCGTGGTGACTTTGAGATTCAGCGTCGCCGCACTGTCGTTGCTGACAACGAGGTTAAGGACAGCAACTTCGAGATTTCACTTTCTGAGGCACAGCTCATCGACGACACTTTCGAGGAGGGCGAGGAAGTGAGCGAAATCGTAAACTTTGCCGAGTTCGGCCGTCGCGCCATCCTCAACCTGCGCCAGACACTCGCTTCAAAGATTCTTGAGTTGGAAAAGGACAGCCTCTACCACAAGTACAGCGAGAAGATTGGCCAGATTGTAAGTGCCGAGGTTTACCAGATTTGGAAGAAGGAGCTTTTGCTTGTTGACGACGAGGGCAACGAACTCATCCTCCCGAAGAGTGAGCAGATTCCAAGCGACTTCTATCGCAAGGGCGACCACGTACGTGCAGTTGTTGAGCGCGTCGACAACCAGAACAACAACCCAAAGATTATCCTCAGCCGTACATCGCCAATGTTCCTACAGCGTCTTTTCGAGCTTGAGGTACCCGAAATCAACGATGGCCTCATCACCATCAAGAAAATTGCGCGCATCCCAGGCAAGCGCGCCAAAATTGCCGTTGAGACATATGATGAGCGCATTGACCCGGTTGGTGCTTGCGTAGGCGTGAAGGGCTCACGTATCCACGGTATCGTTCGCGAGCTCCGTAACGAGAACATCGACGTAATCCCATTCACATCAAACATCGAGCTCTTCATCAAGCGTGCACTCAGCCCTGCCAAGATTCAGGAAATCAAGCTCAACGAGGAACAGCGCATTGCCGATGTAAACCTCAAGAAAGAGGAGGTTTCACTTGCTATCGGTAAGGACGGTCTCAACATCAAGCTTGCAAGTATGATTACAGAGTACACCATCAACGTATACCGCGAAATCGACGCCCAGCAGGAGGACGACATCTACCTCGATGAATTTGCCGACGAGATTGAGGAGTGGGTAATCGAGGCAATCAAGAACATTGGTCTTGATACTGCAAAGGCTGTACTCAACGCTCCACGCGAGGTACTCATTGAAAAGGCCGACCTTGAGGAAGACACTGTTGACCACCTTATTGAAGTTCTCCAGGCCGAGTTCGAGGATGAGGAATAATCAACCGGAAAAACTAATACCTAAAAAGACAACGAATGAAGATCAGATTAAATAAAGTACAAAAGGAACTCAACATTGGTCTCTCTACCATTGTGGAATTCTTGCAGAAGAAGGGCTTCGAGATTAAAGAAGACCCCAATGCAGTTGTTCCCGAAGGTGGTTACGAGATGCTGGTGCAGGAGTTCAGCGCTGACAAGAAGGCACGCATACAATCGGATAATTTCACAAATGAACGCCACAACAAGGATAAGCAGCCCAAAGTAGCCCCTGCAGTTGAGGAGCAGCCAATTGTGACAGAGCCGGTTGTTGCACCTGTTATCAAGGAGGTTGTTGCCGAGCCTGTCAAAGAGACTCCAAAGAGCGAATCGCCAACCATCAAGGTTACAGGCCGTATTGACCTCGATGCACTCAACAGAAAGAAGACTCAGCCAAAGAAGGAGGAACCTAAAAAAGAGGAACCCAAAAAGGAGGAGCCTGCAGTTGTTGTGACACCGTCCGTTGAAGAGCCAAAGCAGACCGAGGAACCCAAGCAGACCGAGGAACCGAAGAATGTTGAGGAGCCACAGGCACAGCTCACACAGATAGATGAGGTTGCAGCGCCAAAACTGAACATCGTCGGTCAGATTGACCTTGCTGCCATCAACCAGTCTACACGCCCCAAGAAGAAGAGCAAGGAGGAGAAGAAGAAGGAGCGTGAGGAGAAGGACAAGCAGCGCGAAGAGCAGCGTAAGCAGCAGCGCGAGGCACATCGTCAGAACCATGAGGGTGGCGAGAAAAAGAAGCGCCAGCGCATCAACAGCCAGCGTGTCGACATCAACGATGTAAGAGACAACAACGGCGGCAACAACAATAACGGTAACGAAAACAAGGACTGGAGCGCAAACCGCAACAAGAGCAACAACCAGTCACAGGGCAGCCGTAAGGACCGCGACCGCCAGCACAAGCGTTTCGACAAGAATGATGTCAGCGACGAGGATGTTTCAAAGCAGATAAAAGAGACTCTTGACCGCCTGACAAACCGAGGCAAGGGTAACAAGTCGGCAAAATACCGTAAGGAGAAACGTGATATGGTTGCCGAGCGCCAGATGCAGCAGATGAATGAGGAGATGGAGCAGAGCAAGGTTCTGCAGCTCACCGAGTTCGTTACAGCAAACGAGCTTGCAAGCATGATGAACATCTCGGTTACACAGGTTATCGCAACTTGTATGAGCATTGGCATGATGGTTTCAATCAACCAGCGCCTCGACGCCGAGACCATCAACATCGTTGCTGAAGAGTTCGGTTACACGACAGAGTATGTAAGTGCCGAGGTTGCGAATGCAATTGAGGAAGATGCAGATACTGAAGAGGATTTGGAGCCACGCGCACCTATCATCACAGTGATGGGTCACGTAGACCATGGTAAGACATCACTGCTCGACTACATCCGCAAGGCGAATGTTATTGCAGGCGAGGCCGGCGGTATTACCCAGCACATCGGTGCATACAATGTAAAGATGGAGAGCGGCAAGCGCATTACATTCCTTGACACCCCGGGCCACGAGGCCTTCACTGCCATGCGTGCACGCGGTGCAAAGATTACCGATATCGTAATCATCATCATCGCTGCCGACGACGACGTGATGCCACAGACAAAGGAGGCCATCAACCACGCCATGGCAGCCGGTGTACCCATCGTGTTCGCCATCAACAAGTGCGATAAACCTACAGCCGATCCCAACCGCATCAAGGAGCAGTTGGCAAACCTTAACATGCTCGTCGAGGATTGGGGTGGAAAATACCAGTCACAGGAGATTTCAGCCAAGAAAGGTATGGGTGTTGAGGAACTCATGGAGAAGGTATTGCTCGAAGCCGAGCTGCTCGACCTCAAGGCAAACCCCAACCGCAAGGCTACAGGTTCTGTCATCGAGTCTACACTCGACAAGGGACGTGGTTATGTGGCTACCGTACTTGTACAGAACGGTACACTGAAGGTAGGCGACATTGTTGTTGCCGGTACACAATGGGGTAAGGTAAAGGCAATCTTCAACGAGCGTAACCAGCGCATCAAGGAGATTCGCCCTGCAGAGCCTGCACTTATCCTTGGTTTGAACGGCGCTCCTGCAGCGGGTGACACATTCAACGTTGTAGAGAGCGAGCGCGAGGCACGCGAAATCACCGGCAAACGTGAGCAGTTGCAGCGTGAGCAAGGATTGCGTACACAGAAGATGCTTACACTCGACGAGGTCGGCCGCCGCATTGCACTCGGAAACTTCCAGACCCTCAACATCATTGTCAAGGGAGACGTGGACGGTTCTATCGAGGCACTCAGCGACTCACTCATCAAGCTCTCTACCGAGAATATCCAGGTTAACGTCATCCACAAGGCCGTTGGTCAGATTTCGGAGAGCGACGTGAGCCTTGCTGCAGCATCGGATGCCATTATCGTTGGTTTCCAGGTGCGTCCATCAGTGACAGCACGCAAGGTAGCCGAGAACGAAGGTGTCGACATCCGCATCTACTCAATCATCTACGATGCTATCGAGGAGGTTAAGGCTGCCATGGAGGGTATGCTTGCACCTATCGTAAAGGAAGAGATTACAGCAACCATCGAGGTACGCGAGACATTCCACATCAGCAAGGTGGGTACTGTTGCCGGCTGTATGGTACGTGAGGGTAAGGTAAAGCGCACCGACCGCGTACGCCTCATCCGCGACGGTATCGTTATCCACACAGGTTCACTTGCTGCGCTCAAGCGTTTCAAGGAGGATGTGAAGGAGGTTGGAACAAACTTCGAGTGCGGTATCAGCCTCACAGCACAGGACGATATCAAGGTTGGTGACATCATCGAGACATTCGTTCAGGTTGAAGTTAAACAGAAACTTTAAAGATAGAAACACAAAATGAACACACTTGATATAATTCTTTTAGTAGCAGTTGGCCTTGGTGCATTGATAGGACTCAAGGCCGGCCTGATCAAGCAATTGAGTTTTGGAGTGAGCATAGCTATAGGCTTGCTCCAGGCTTCAATTTTCTATCAGAAAGCCGGTGCATGGCTTGAGAGCATTACCGGCTGGGACAGCATGGTATGCACCATCGCCGGTTTTGCATTGGTCTTCATTATCGTCGCTGCGATAATCAACATTGTAGGCAGCATTCTGCGTTGGTTGCTCAAAGCCATCATGCTTGGCTGGATAGACCGCATACTAGGCGCTCTTTTCTCAGCAATTCTGGCAATTGGTTTAGTTGTTCTGGGAGTAAACATCAGCGAAGGCATTGTTCCCGAAAATGAAATCACCGGCAAAACTTCTCAGGAAGAATCATTGTTATATAAGGACTGCGCAAAAGTTACTTATTTGGTAATCGAGGAGGCGAAGAAGTTAGATGAAAAAGCAGAACAATATACTGAAGAAAATTGCCAATAAGGCCTACGAATTCGGCTTTGTCAGCAAGATAAAGACAGACATAATAGAAAGCGGACTCAACGAGGATACAATCAGGCTCATTTCAAGCAAGAAGAATGAGCCCGATTGGATGCTCGAGTTCCGTCTTACAGCCTACAGGCATTGGCTCACCATGGAGATGCCCCAGTGGGCTCACTTGGATATCCCGCCTATCGACTATCAGGCAATATCCTACTATGCCGACCCCTTGAAAAACAACAAGGAGAAAAAGAACAAGGAGATTGACCCCGAGCTGATGAAGACATTCGAGAAGTTGGGAATTCCCCTTGAGGAGCGTCTTGCACTCAGCGGCACAGCCGTTGATGCCGTAATGGACTCCGTATCTGTAAAGACCACCTTCAAGGAGGAACTCAAGGAAAAAGGCATCATATTCAGTTCTATGGGCGAGGCCATACAGGAGCACCCCGAACTGGTGCGCAAATATCTTGGCACGGTAATCAACTACCGCGACAATTTCTTTGCAGCGCTCAACACAGCCGTGTTCAGCGACGGTTCTTTTGTTTACATTCCCAAGGGAGTGCGCTGTCCGCGCGAATTATCGACTTATTTCCGCATCAACGCGGCAAATACAGGACAATTCGAGCGCACACTCATCATTGCCGATGACGACAGCTACGTCTCGTACCTAGAGGGTTGTACAGCCCCCATGCGCGACGAGAATCAGTTGCACGCCGCTATTGTTGAGATTGTGGTGAACGAGAATGCCGAAGTTAAATACAGCACCGTACAGAACTGGTACCCCGGCGACGCCGAGGGCAAGGGCGGCGTATACAATTTCGTCACCAAGCGTGGCGACTGCCGTGGCAATAACAGCAAATTGTCGTGGACACAGGTTGAAACCGGTTCGGCCATCACCTGGAAGTACCCCAGTTGCATTCTGCGTGGCGACAATTCACAGGGCGAGTTCTACTCTGTAGCACTCACCAACAACTATCAGCAGGCCGACACCGGCACAAAGATGATTCATCTTGGAAAGAACACCAGGAGCACCATCATCAGCAAAGGAATCTCCGCGGGCAAGAGCCAGAATTCATACCGTGGACTCGTTCGTGTGAGCAAGAACGCCGACGGTGCCCGCAACTATAGTCAGTGCGACTCGTTGCTGCTGGGCGACAAGTGTGGTGCACACACCTTCCCCTACATGGACATACACAACAACAGCGCCATTGTAGAGCACGAGGCTACGACATCAAAAATCTCCGAAGACCAGCTCTTCTACTGCAACCAACGAGGCATAGGCACAGAGGAGGCTATCGGCCTCATTGTCAACGGCTACGCACGCGAGGTGCTCAACAAACTCCCCATGGAGTTTGCCGTCGAAGCACAGAAGTTGCTGAGCGTATCGCTCGAAGGAGCAGTAGGATGACAAATCACAAGAGTATTATGGAAAATTTACTTGAAATAAAGAACCTTCATGCCACCATAGATGGCAAAGAGATACTTAAAGGAATAAACCTCACCATCAAGGCTGGCGAGGTGCATGCCATAATGGGTCCCAACGGCTCAGGCAAGAGCACACTGAGCAACGTGCTTGTAGGACACCCTGCTTATACCGTTACCGAGGGAGAGGTCATTTATAAAGGCAAGAATCTGCTCGAACTATCTCCCGAGGACCGCAGCCACGAGGGACTTTTCCTCTCGTTCCAGTATCCTGTGGAGATTCCCGGTGTGAGCATCACCAACTTCATGCGCGCAGCCGTCAACGCAAAACGCGAATACCTGAAGCAAGAGCCCATGAGTGCGGGAGACTTCCTGAAACTCATGCGCGAGAAGCGTGCGCTTGTGAACCTCGACAGCAAACTCGCCAACCGTTCGGTGAATGAAGGTTTCAGCGGCGGCGAGAAGAAACGTAACGAAATCTTCCAGATGGCAATGCTTGAGCCCACATTGAGTATCCTCGACGAGACCGACTCGGGACTCGATATCGATGCACTGCGCATTGTTGCCGAAGGTGTGAACAAGCTGAAGCGCCCCGACACATCCAGCATCGTCATCACCCACTACCAGAGACTGCTCGACTACATCAAGCCCGACATTGTTCACGTGCTCTACAACGGCCGCATCGTAATGACAGCCGGCCCCGAACTTGTTCAGGAGCTCGAGGAACGCGGATATGACTGGATTAAAAACGAGAACCAATGATGGGTAACGAACAGGAATACATAGATTTGTTCGGGCAGAACAGGGAACTCATAGACAGCACCTGCGCACCACTGCTCAACAGTAGGCGTCAGGATGCTTTTGAGCGTTTCAAGGCTGCCGGCTTCCCCACCCGCAAGGAGGAGGCATGGCTCAACACACCCATAGCCAAGCTGTTCGGTATCGACTATGGAATGAACCTTAAGCGTGCCGAGGCAGGTGTCAATGCCGGCACCATCTTCCATTGCGATGTCCCCAACCTTAAATCGCACAGGGTGTATATTGTCAACGACAGCTACATCCCCGCCGAAGGCCACAGCCGGGAATTGCCCGAGGGAGTAATCCTAGGTAGTCTCAACACAATAGCCAAAAGCAACCCCACCCTGCTTGAAAAATATTATAATAGCCTTGCAGCCGAGGGCGACAGCATAGCGCAGTTCAACACAATGTTCGCACAGGACGGTGTGGTACTCTATGTCCCGCGTAACACCATTGTCGAGGAGACAATACAGATTGTATCGCTCATCCAGGCAAACGTAGAGATGTTGCTCAACCGCCGCATCCTCGTTATACTTGAAGAGAACAGCAAGGCAAACATCCTATTGTGCGACCACTCGTCACATGAGAAACCATCGCTATCGACACTCGTCACCGAGGTATTCGTAGGAGCAGGTGCTTCGCTCAACATCTACGACATTGAGGAGACAGCAAACAGCAACACCCGTATAGCATCGCTCTTTGTGGACCAGCAGGCCGACAGCCACTTTAACCATTGTTGCGTAACCCTGACCAACGGCTTTACACGCAACAGTGCAAGCGTTGCGCTTTGTGGCCGCGGAGCAGATACAAGCATAAACGGACTTGCAATAGGCGACAAGACACAACACATTGACAACCACACGCTCGTCGAGCACCGTGTGCCCGACTGCATCAGCAGCGAGCTCTACAAATATATACTCGATGAATCATCGACTGGTGTCTTTGCCGGCAAGATGCTCATACACCCCGACGCACAACGCACCGTTTCGCAACAGACCAACCGTAACCTGTGCCTCACGACATGCGCACACATGTATGCACAGCCACAGCTGGAAATCTATGCCGACGACGTAAAGTGCAGCCACGGTTCAACCGTGGGACAGTTGGACGAGAGTGCGCTCTTCTACATGCAACAACGCGGTATCCCGGCCGACGAGGCACGCCACCTGCTAATGTACGCATTTGCCGGCGAAGTAATTGAGAACATCGACATTGCCCCCCTAAAGGAACGCCTGCACATTCTCATTGAGAAGCGTTTCCGCGGAGAGCTTGGCAAATGCAAAGGCTGCAACCTGTGTAAATAAAAGCAAGCCTTTTTTGGGAAAACCCTGTTTTTGTCATCCTGAGCACTGGTGAAGGAACTTAAACAATGGCAAAAAAAAACACTGCAATGTACAACATAGACGACATACGAGAGCAATTCCCCATTCTGGAGCAGACAGTGCACGGCAAACCGTTGGTGTACCTGGACAACGCGGCCACCACACAGAAGCCGCGCTGTGTCATCGACACCATCAGTGAACTCTACTGCACCACCAATGCCAATGTTCACCGCGGTGTGCACCACCTGTCACAGGTTTGCACCACTGCAATGGAGAATGCACGCGAGACCGTGCGTCGTTTCATCGGTGCAAAGCACAGCCACGAAGTCATCTTCACACGCGGCACCACCGAGAGCATAAACCTTGTGGCATCATCCTTCGGCGGCACATTCCTGAAGGCTGGCGACGAGGTCATCATCTCCACAATGGAACACCACAGCAACATTGTCCCCTGGCAGATGTTGCGCGACCGCATAGGCATTACGTTGCGTGTCATCCCCATGAATGACAACTGCACGCTCGACATCGAGGCATACAAACAGCTCATCAATGAGCACACACGTCTTGTGAGCGTCACCCATGTATCGAATGTACTTGGCGTCACCAACCCGGTAAAGGAAATCATTGACATTGCCCACTGCCACGGTGTTCCAGTGCTCATTGACGGAGCACAGAGCACCCCGCACATAAAGGTTGACGTACAGGAACTAGATGCCGACTTCTTCGCCTTCAGCGGACACAAGGTATATGCCCCAACAGGCATAGGCGTGCTCTATGGCAAGGAGAAGTGGCTGAACGAGATGCGCTCCTACCACGGCGGCGGCGAGATGATAAAGACCGTGCGCTTTGAAAAGACAACATACAACGAACTGCCATACAAGTTCGAGGCCGGCACACCCGACTACATCGGTGCCATAGCACTTGGCAGGGCACTCGAATGGGTAGAAGGTGTTGGCATTGACAACATCGCGGCCCACGAGCACAGCCTCACTCGATACGCCCTTGAGCAGTTGAAGCAACTGCCCGGAATGCGCATATTCGGTAGCCCCGACAGCTCGGCAATCTCGTTCCTTGTTGGTGACATCCACCCCGCCGACATGGGCACAATCCTTGACCACCTTGGCATTGCAATACGCACCGGCCACCATTGTGCCCAGCCACTCATTGAGGCACTAGGCATCCCCGGCACCGTACGTGCATCGTTTGCCGCATACAACACAAAAGAGGAGGTGGATACACTCATAAAAGGCATCGAAAGAGCCATAAAAATGTTTGCCTGATGCTGAAACCCTACCAGACTGAAGGAGTAATTGAAGCCGGGTGCGACGAAGCCGGCCGTGGTTGCCTTGCAGGCGACGTATATGCAGCGGCAGTAATACTGCCGCCCGACTTCAGCAACGAATTGCTTAACGACTCGAAACAGCTTACCGAGTCACAACGCTACCAACTGCGCGAAATCATAGAGCGCGAGGCCGTTGCATGGGCTGTAGGCATTGTCACCGCCGCCGAGATTGACAAAATCAACATCCTGCGTGCATCAATCCTTGCCATGCACCGCGCTGTCGACGGCCTTAAGACCCGCCCACAACACCTGCTCATCGACGGCAACAAGTTCACCCCCTACCCCGGCCTTACACATAACACCGTTGTAAAAGGCGACGCAACATACATGAGCATTGCCGCCGCATCAATCCTTGCAAAGACATACCGCGACGACTACATGATGCGCCTGGCCCGGGAGTACCCCATGTACGACTGGCAGAGCAACAAAGGCTACCCCACAGCCAAGCACCGCGCCGCCATCCGCGAACATGGCACAACACCCTATCACAGAATGTCATTCAACCTCCTTGGCGAAGAACCAAAGCAACTGGAACTGTCGTTTGAGTAAAAGGTATTCAAAAACAATTATGCTTCGCAAACAAAATGTCTGCGGAGCATAATTATTTTACCCGACACAAGATTATTGGAACTTTCGGCGGAAAACCATCTACGATTTTACTTTATAATAACCTTTTTGCCATTGATGATATATATGCTTTTACTTGGAGTGTCTACTTTTCTACCCTGCAAATCGTAAACAGTTTTCACCTCTCCGTTTTCAGTTTTCACATTTCCGCTTTCCCTTTTCACATCCTCAACGCCTGTTGCGCCGGTGATGTTGAAGCCACCACCGTTTTCGGGAGAAAGTGTTGTGAGTGTATATGCAACACCGCCAATCTCCTCGACCTTGATTATACCGCCACGCATTGAGCGTATTGCTGTAACAAAATCAACATCAACCGCACCCACATTGACATTGGGCAACACAATAGTACAGCAGCCGTCTGTTGCAGGCACCGACTCGGCAAGCACATAATCGAATGTCTCGCCATAGTTTGCCGACATTGTAATGCGCACGCGGCTGTCGGCAGTGAAATAGCTGTTGTTGACACCCCACTTCACCGTTACACCTTCACAGGCGGTGTAGATATCCTTTGCCGGCGACAACGACGCTGTAAAATCAGTGCCGGAAACAACCTCGACAACCGCATCCCAAACTGCATAGTTGCAATAGAACGGTTGTGCCTTCATTGCCTCAAGACTGCAATCACGCGGGCAATCAAACACAATAAAACTGATGCCATACTTACCGGGAGACAATGCCGGAATATCCGTTCCTTGAACAGAGTAGAAATACTCGGGATAAAACATATCGGCCGAATAGCGAGGGCGGTAATCAATCACATTACTCATCTGCGGCGGCAATGACGCCAAAGCCTCAATGTCACTGCCAATAGCCATATAACGCAGCGCATCACCATCGCCATCCTCTGCAAAAAGCTCAACTGCCAGACAGCCGCCCCGGGGAATCCTGTACGTATCCCGCATCTGCGCAGCTACAAAACATGGCGCCGAACCACCCACCTTTACACCATACACATAGTTACCACCCGCATTGCTGCCTACCAGAGATGTTCGCTGCTCATCACTGTAATACGCACTGTTGCGCGCGAGACAACCCTCGCGTATCATCTTTATCGAAGGATAGGAAAGATATCCACCAATCTGGTCCATAAGGCTGCCCTCACCCGCAGGAGTATGGTCAGCCCCAAGCAAGTGGCCAATCTCGTGTGCAACAACCCAACAATCAGGCATAGCATATCCACTGCCTTTTGTCATGTGCGAATAAGCACCATACTGCACCGACAGTCCCGTGTTCTCGCTATCTGCCGGACGGTGAGTAACCCACATAGCCATGTCATATGCAGCAGAACCTATAACCTCATCCACAAGTTCCGTTCCGAAGCTCGGCGCATTATAGAAATTCTCATCAATGAGATTCCTTTCGTGCATTACAAGATTCTCATCTTCAATAACATCAAAACAAAAACCCACTGGCACAAAAAGATTGTTGACATACTCCTCACACTCGCGCCAAAAATCGATGACAACACTGTAATCGCTGCCGAAATCCTCCTCAAAGGCACTCCTCGTAACAGGTATCGCCAAGCGATAGAAACGCAGCACATCATCACCGGGGATTGCATGAACCGACGAACGCGTCTGCACACATTCCTGCGCCATAAACTGCAGCGGCAAGAGCATGAATATCAATAGAATAAATTTAAGTCTCATTGTTGAAATAGGTATTCTTTTGCTAAAATAGTAAAATATCCCTGAAACACAAAAGAGAAATGAGAAGATACATCGCAGCTATATCAATATTGTCACACAAAAAGCGCAACACTAGGCATTAACATATATTCACACTCATCATATATTATTTTACAAATTTTATAAGTTTCAGAACGGCAATATTGCTAATTTTGTAGTAAATAATTAACAAAACATTCAATCACTAAACTTAAACACAACATGAAAAAAATCACATCATTCATTGCAGCAGCATTCATTGCTGTAACCACATTCACAAGCTGTGAAGTAGAAAAGAGTGCCAACAACCTTGTAGGAACATGGGAACTCAAGTCAACAACCGTATATTACGAGAATGGTGACACAAAGACCACAGAGCCACAGGAAGGCGAATGGCAGAAATATACTTTCACCGAAAGTACAGTTGCAATCACCTCAAACGAAGCATCTACAGCCATACCTCTCCCCTATTTCGTGGAAGACGATGATATCGTCATCGGAGCATACGGCGTAGGTGCCAAGTTGGAGATTGAAAAACTAACAAACAGCACATTGAAAATCAAGACAAACAACCCCATTGAAACAGAGAGTGGAGTTGACTACACAATCAGCACCTACAAGAAGATTTAAAACTCTCTGCACAACATAAATCAACAGCATCCACATCTTGTGATGTGGATGCTGTTGATTTATATACATTTACACTTCGGCATTCTGCCTTTTCGCCCATCCTTCACCCTCAAAAAAAACAAGCGGTTCACTCAAAGTGAACCGCTTGCCATTTTTATATAAGTTTCAATTACTCAGCACGGAGTGTGAAACGCTCGAAGCCTGTAGCTGTGAGCTCCTTGTCGAAGCCCTTCAAGAACTCAGCAACAGAAATCTTCTCGTTCTGGCAGTAGCCCTGCTGGAGCAAGCAAACCTCCTTGTAGTACTTCTGGATACGACCGTCAGCGATGCGAGCGATCATAGCCTCAGGCTTACCCTCCTCACGAGCCTTCTCCTCAGCAACAACGCGCTCCTTAGCAATCAAAGCAGGATCAAGATCCTCGCTTGTGAGTGCAAGAGGTGCAGAAGCAGCAATCTGCATAGCAATCTCGTGACCAGCCTCAGCGTTGTCCTGTGACAATGCTACCATTGTACAGAGCATGTTCTTCTTCTGGTGGTTGTATGTGTAAACATTTTCAGCAACAAGAGTCTTGTAACCGTCAAGCTCCATCTTCTCGCCGGTGATA
>JAZQZZ010000011.1:0-11249 GCA_045634305.1 Bacteroidaceae bacterium
TGTGGTACCGATATTCTCACCAAGAACCATTGCACAGGCCATGTCGAACGGAATCCATCCCATGCTGAGCATGATGAGTGTTATGGCCATTGTTGCCGATGATGACTGCAGTACAAGTGTCAGCACAGTGCCGAATGCCAGGAACAGCAACACCGAACCAAAGCCATGAGCCGACCATGCGGTGACAAACTCAAGCACCTCGGGTGTCTGACGCAAATCGGGCACAGATTCCTTCATGAACGAAAGACCAAGGAAGAGAAGGCTGAAACCAACTATGAGTTCACCGACACTTTTGCGTTTGTCCTTCTTTGAATTTGAGAAAAGGAATCCGAACAGCATCAATGGCACGGCAAGGATTGAAATATCGGCCTTGAACCCAAGCCACGACACCATCCATGCGGTAACGGTTGTACCGATATTTGCTCCCATTATGACACCTATTGCCTGTACCAAAGTAAGCAATCCGGCATTGACAAAACTTACGACCATCACCGTCGTTGCAGATGAAGATTGTATAACAGATGTCACTCCCAGACCTGTCATGACACCTTTGAAAGGATTGGATGTCATTGCCGAAAGAAAACCACGCAACCTGTCACCCGCTGCCTTCTGCAGGCCCGAGCTCATAAGGTTCATACCATAGAGGAACATTCCCAATGCTCCCAACAGTGTAAATAGTTGTAATATACCCATAGATTTATTATAAATTTCCGGGTACAAAATAACATCGAATATGTTTCAAAAATATTACATCCATGTTATCTATCGGTTAAAGATGGGAATGATTACCCCATCTTGCCTGTCAAATAGGCTTTGGTCCGTTCATCCGATGGATTAGAGAACATTGTTTCGGTGTCGCCATATTCAACCAGCTCGCCGAGATACATAAACATCGATTTTGACGATATACGTTTTGCCTGTCCCATGTTGTGAGTAACTATAAGAATTGTAACCTCTTTCTGCAACTCCAACAGCAACTCTTCTATATGCTTTGTCGCAATGGGGTCAAGTGCCGATGTCGGCTCGTCCATCAACAGCACATCGGGTTTCATTGCCAAAGCGCGGGCAATACACAATCGCTGCTGCTGACCACCCGAAAGGAAAGTACCTTTCTTGTTGAGTACATCCTTAACCTCATCCCAAAGGGCTACGCTACGCAGGCAGCGCTCTACTGTAGCATCCTTCTCCGCTTTGGATAGTTTAATGCCGTTCAATGCAAATCCGGACAGCACGTTGTCGTAGATACTCATTGTGGGGAACGGTGCAGGACGCTGGAATACCATACCCACACGGCGGCGGACATCGATTGGCTCCATCGCAAGGATATTTTCACCATTAAGCAATATTTCACCGTCAACGCGGATGTTGGGATAGAGATTATGCATGAGGTTCACAGCACGCAAGAGCGTTGACTTACCACACCCGGAAGGACCCATGATAGCCGTGATGGTATTTCGTTCAATAACCGCCGACACATATTTTACGGCCATTGTTTGCTTGGTGTATGATACGCAAGTCTTCTTAAATTCAAGTATAGGTTTTACTGATTCCATTTTTTTGCAAGATATTTTGATAATAAGTTCAATGTAAGTACAAACAACAAGAGGAAGAGGGATGCACCCCAAATAAGCTCTTGTAGATTTGGATCGTTGAAGAACTCCCAAATCAACAATGGAACTGCCGAAATAGGCTTGTCGATGGAGAAGCGTATGAGCGAACATCCAAGGGCAGTAAACATCAGCGGAGCCGTTTCGCCGATCACGCGCGATATGGCAAGCAATACACCTGTAAAGATGCCCCCGAAGGCCGCGGGCAACTGCACCTTCATCATTACCCTTGCCTTGTTGCCACCCAACGCCAATCCAGCCTCTTTGAGCGATGCAGGGAGGATTTTAAGTGTCTCCTCGGTGGAACGGATGATAAGCGGAAGCATCATAATACAAAGCGCCACACTGCCGGCTATTGCCGAATAACCTTTCATCGGCACGACTACCCAAATGTAGGTTATGATACCGATAATGACCGACGGTGTACCTTGCAGCAAGTCGGTAAGGTAGCTTACAACCTGGGCAAAACGGTTCTTGGGGTTCTCTGCCAGAAATGCACCACATAAAATACCCGCAGGGACTGCAACAACGACAGCCATACCCAGCATAATCATTGTACCTACAATACCATTTGCAATACCACCCGGTATGGGTTCTCCGGCCTCGATAGCCTTCATCGCCTTGTAAGCCGTAGGGGTAGGTTCTGTAAAGAATGACCACGACAGTTGATCATAACCACGCAATAGCACTTCGCCCAATATGGCAAGCAACGGCACAGCTGTGAGAGCAGCAAGAAGGCATACACCCCATAGCATAATTTTATCCTTTGCCAGGCGTTTTTTTAGTCTTAATCTATTCATATTACACAATTCTTGCACGTTTAATCATAATCTTACCTACCATATTGATAAGCGCGGTTATCAGGAACAGGATAAGACCTATTGCAATCAAAGAAGAGAGTCTCAATCCATCTGCTTCACCAAACTGATTAGCAATAATGGATGCCATCGAATTACCCGTAGAGGTAATCGAGTCGGGAATATTGTTAGTATTTCCTATAAGCATCGTTACGGTCATTGTCTCACCCAATGCACGACCAATAGCCAGAATGTAGGATGAGAAGATTCCCGAACCTGCAACGGGGAAAACCACCTTACGCACCACCTCGGCACGGGTCGCGCCAAGACTATATGCTCCTTCCTTCAAATCGTTCGGCACCATCTTGATAAACTCGGCACTAAGAGATGCTGCATAAGGGATAATCATAATCGCCAAGACTAACGAAGCTGTCAAAACGCCAGAGCCTTGTGGCGAGATATTGAGAGCCATAATGATTGGACGCAGCGTGTAGAACCCCCACAAGCCGTAAATGATTGAGGGGATACCCGCCAATAAGTCTGTTACGGTACTAAGCACTGCCGCCACCTTTGTTCCCTTGAAATATTCGCCCACAAACAGAGCCACGGGCAAGGAGAAAGGAATACAGAATATAAGCGCCAGCAGAGTTGTCATCAGTGTACCCGTAATGAAAGGCAACGCTCCGTACTGTTCTGAGCCTTCGGTATAGCTCCACTCCGAAGAGGTGAGGAACTTGAAGAATCCGAAATGCTCAAACGCCTCATAGGCGTCAGTGACGAGGGCGTAAACAACGCCCCCGCACACTATAGGCATTATCAGTGCAGCTATGAATAATATAACTTTATAAATCTTGTCATTCATAGATTTCTGTTATTGCAATATTGCTACACCGTCAAATGTAACGGTCTTCAAATTTGTCATGCTCAGTTCCTTAGCCTTGGCAGGAAGCGGTGCATAGTGTACCTCGGAGGTAATGTTCTGAGCCTCGTCAGAAAGGATGTATTTCAAGAGGTCGAGTGTCGCCATTGCCTGTTCTTTACTGCGGCCGGAGTAGTTGTGCTCCTTGTAGACAATCATCCAGGTAAATGTTGAGATTGGATATGCACCTGCTGCATCGGCATTGGTAATCGAGCAACGAGTGTCGGCCGGAATCTCGCCTGAAGCGGCAGCAGAGATAGAATTAGCATTAGGTTCAACAAATTCACCACGCTGATTACGGATTTTTGCGTATGGTATCTTCTGCGCAAATGCATACTCCGAGCCCACATAACCGATGGAGTTCTTGGTCTGCTTGATGACACCGGCCACACCGGGATTACCCTTTGCAGCCTGTCCCGAAGGGAAATTGACAGACTTTCCTGCACCGAATTTTTCTTTCCACATAGGGCTTACCTTTGTCAAGTAGTCAGTGAACACAAAGGTTGTACCCGAGCCGTCTGAACGGTATACAGGAATTATTGCTTCTGCGGGAAGATTGACTCCGGGGTTGAGTGCCGCCAAGCGCTCATCGTTCCACATTTTGATATTGCCGGCGAAGATATCAGCAACAACATCACCTGTAAGTTTCAGGTCCTTTACGCCATCCAAATTGTAGGCTACCACCACGGCACCCATACATGTCGGGACATGAACAACGGGAGCCATAGCTGCCATCTCTTTGTCTGTAAGGAAAGCATCGCTACCCGCAAAATCCACAATCTTGTCGCGCAGGTTGCGGACACCACCGCCCGAACCGATACCACCGTATGCCACCACATCGCCATTTATCTGAGAGAAATTCTCAAACACCACATTGTAGAAAGGAAGGGGGAATGTTGCACCTGCTCCCGAAAGTTCCTGAGCCTTACGGTCACCATCGTTTGAATTACCGCCACAAGCTGTAAAAGCAAAGGCAACTGCCAATGTCATAATTGACGAAAAAATCTTTTTCATAATAATCCTGAATTTTAAACATTATTTATTTTACAATCCGAAGTAACAACTTACGTATGCAGAGTACTTATTTTCAGCACCATCCACTTTTGGTATGTTCATTCTGAAGTTTGGGGCAATCTTGACATACTTTCCAAGTTTGAACTGTGCACCGACAATAGCAGCCTGCTCGTCTTTTGCAATGTTCCAATTATCCTTTGAGTACAAATCATCGAAACGTGCATAAAGCGACACATTCTTTGGCAAATTCACCGAGCCGAATACCGAATAACCGAATTGGTCATACCCCACCTTGCCGGTGGCATTGAGCATATGATTATACTCTGCACCAAGAGTAAAATTCTCGTGCTTATAGCCAATGAAACCCGCCATGTTCACCACCCCGGCCTTGCCGCTTTCGCCACTGTCGTTAAAGCCGCCATACAAACGTATCTGAAAGCCTTTGACAGGTGTCAATGTTGCACCCAGACCATAGTTAAAACCGTTACCCTTCTGTATCTTCTTGTAGCCTTCGCCATTAACGATTATAGCATCGGTCGATAACCAGTCGGCGAATTTGTATGAGGCAGAAATACCCAAGTCGGCACTATTACCGAATTTATACATATCCTGGAAAGATTTCATTATATAACGGTATCCCCAGAACTTCTCTTGGAAATTGAATTGAGTGGTTGAGATAAGACCTCCGTTCAATGTCAGATTTCCTGTTTTCCACGACACCATTGCATTCTTGATGTATGCAATACGTTGATAGTCGCTGACATCGTTGGACTTGCCGATGTCCATTACTCCTTTTACAGAAAGACCTTGACTAAGCTTATACTCGTAACCGATGTAGCTTCGTTCCAGATCAAACCCGACACTCGCATCACCACCACTGAAACCTGCATTCAAATTACCGAACACCTGAACGATTGCTTTACCTTTAGGTTCTTCCGGTTTAGCATCCTGTGCCTGAGTTGTCAAACCAATGCAGGCCAAAACGCCTGCCAAAATGAATTTTGTTTTCATAGTCATTTAAATTGTTTTCTTGAATTTTACAGAGAACATATACCGATGCTTGAGATGCATGCCTTCTCTCGCAATAGCATTTGTTGCCCTTTTGCTTTTTCGATGGCAAAAGTATGGACGTGAGGTTTCATAAATGTTACATTAAGGTTAAGAAGTGGTTGAAAGGTTGTTACAGTGAGAAATGTTACATTTTTATTAAATATCAGTTATGGTAATCACTAGTTCGGTTTTTCTCCCTATTTTTGCAACAGGATAATACATATAAGTATATGGTAACAGAACGCATATTGATTGTAGATGACGAGGAGACTTTGTGCGAAGTTCTCAAGCTTAACCTTGAAAACGAAGGTTACGACGTGGACATCGCCTTCAGTGCCGAGCAGGCGTTGACCTATGATTTAAAGTCGTATTCGCTAATACTCCTTGATATAATGATGGGGGAAATAAGTGGCATAAAAATGGCGAAGATGATGAAAGCCGATGTTACGACAGCTGACGTGCCCATCATATTCTGCACCGCGCGTGATAGTGAGGACGACATGGTCATGGGGCTGAACATTGGTGCCGATGACTATATTATGAAGCCATACACCGTGCGAAACGTTATAGCACGAGTGAAGAGCGTACTGCGCCGCACTGCAGGACACAAAGGCAACAGCGCGACAAGCGAAAAGCCGAACATGCTGCAGGTCGAGGGACTGCAACTTGACCTGGAGTTCAAGCGTTGCATTGTGGATGGTGAAGAGATAAAGCTTGCCCGCAAGGAGTTTGAGCTGTTGGCCTATCTTATTTCGCATCGTGGCAAGATTCTCTCGCGCGAACAGATTCTGAGCCGTGTATGGAGCGATGAGGTTGTGGTGCTCGACCGCACCATTGACGTAAACATTACCCGTCTGCGTTCCAAGATTGGCGCATACGGTTCATATATTGTAACACGTTCAGGTTTCGGTTATGGTTTCCGTGATTAGACTATCGTATCATAAGCGACTGTTCCTGATGTTGCTTGCATTTTTCTGGAGCATAATATTATGTTTCATTTATTTCCAGTACACAAGAGAAAAGCAATACAAATCGGACTTTCTGAATGCACAACTGCAATTGTACAACACTACTCTATTGCAGACTATTGAAAATGCACCATCATTCGAAGAGTATGTCGAGACCCACGCGTTACCATTTGAGGATTTGCGCATATCAATAATCTCACTCAATGGTACAGTCATCTATGACAACATGCTCACTATCGATTCGCTCGACAATCATAGCCAACGTCCCGAGGTGGCCGATGCGCTGAAAAAAGGGCAAGGATACAACATTGAACGACTCTCTGCCAGTGACGGACGGGAATATTTCTATTCGGCAACACGCGGTAAGGAGTTTGTTGTGCGCACTGCAATACCGCAATCGGACGCACTGAAGGAGTTATTGAAGACCGACTGGACTTTCTTGGGAACAATGATGTCAATAAGCCTTGCAATGAGTGTGATTGCCTATTTTGCCACACGAAGATTGGGAAAGAACATTGAACGATTGAACCGCTTTGCAGCAAAGGCTGAAAAAGGAGAATCATTTGACGAAGAAGAGCCGTTCCCTAATGATGAACTTGGGTCTATCTCCAACCATATCGTGCAATTATATGCCCAATGGCAGCAGACCATAAAAGACAGGGATATCGCCCACGAAGCGACATTGCGCGAGGAACAGGAGAAAATACGCATAAAGCGACAACTCACCAATAACATAAACCATGAGCTAAAGACCCCGGTAGCATCCATTCAGGTGTGCCTTGAGACACTGCTTTCGGGTATTAATCTAAGCGAAGAAAAGCGTCAGGAACTTATTGAAAGATGCTATACAAACAATGAGCGTCTTCGTCGTTTGCTCGGCGATGTATCGCTCATAACACGCATGGAAGATGGCAGTCAACTGATTGGCAAGGAGCCTGTAGATATAAACAACATCATTGACGATATTGCCACAGAACTGGAGATTATGCCCGAAGATGAGCGTTTTACACTGCACACCGATTTTAACGAGCAGGTGGTTGTCGATGGCAATACGTCGCTCATCGGGTCAATATTCCGCAACCTTACAGAGAATGCAATTGCCTATTCAGGCGGCAAGAATATCTACATTTCATTGGTTGAGAACAACGGGAGTCTGTGTAAAATCTGTTTTGAGGATGACGGTTGTGGCGTCGAGGAGAAACAGTTGCCGCGCTTGTTCGAGAGATTCTACCGCGTTGATAAGGGGCGCTCACGTCAAATGGGCGGTACCGGTCTTGGCCTTGCAATTGTAAAGCACGCCGTGCAGTTCCACGGCGGTAGCATCAACGTCTGTAACCGCGATGGCGGTGGTTTGAAGTTTGAGTTCACACTCAAGAAATAAAGGGATTACCACTATTGTCAATCGGTTTAGCAATTTGGGTTACACAAAAGTCAATGGAACTAATTCCGGGCAGACCCACCGGTCTGCCCCTACTAGTTCGTCTAAAGGGGCACTTCTTTTCAAAAAAGGTAATGTGCTTTTGCCAAAGCACGCTAATCGCAACCCAAGCGGCATAACCTGCGGCTATGCTACGCTTGACCTTTTGCTGCATGCTTTAGCGAAAGGGGTACTTCTTTTCAAAAAAAGAAGTACCCCTTTTCACAAAGAGGTACTCCCAACATTTACTAAACAACTAAGAAAAAACTATACTATCATTACTCTCCTTACGAGAGCTATGCAAATATAAATCAGTTTTTCAATGTGTCAAAATTATTTCACAAATAATTGAAGAAAAAATGAAAACTTTTCTGCAATCACGGGTTTTTATACTGCAAGCAAGCACTCGTGAATGCTGTTTTTTCAGTTTGAATATAAAAAATACCACCAATAGGTACGACCAAAATAACGGCGGACATAATTGCCACGGATGAAGGGATCGCTATGTTCAGCCTCTACAGCACGTAGCTTGGCCAGATTGTCTCGCATTGCGATATCATTTATCTGAAACTCATTGGAACCGGAAACATCGGAATAAAGCATCAGGGCTTCGCGATAATGTTTTGGCAAGCTGTCTAAAGCATCAAAGCCATACATCGCAAGCAGCTCATCCTTGAATTCTATTAGCTTTTTCTCCAGAAGCAACGAGGTAAGGTAATACTCCTTTGCTGCTGTGGTTGCCGAATCGGCCAACGCGACACGTGAAAAGAACACCGTTGCAGACTCGCCATCCAAAGGCGTTGCTCCTATCAAAGAATAGATACTATCGGGCACAAGAGGTGATGTGCGTTGCATATGTGGCAATAACCCTTCCGAGGCATAGAGTTGAGGATACTCGAAGGCGTGCTCTCCCAGTTTGCCTTCACCGGCAAGTATGTATGCACGCATTGCTGTGAGCTCACGCGATGCATTGAGCGACTCTTTTCCCACGCCCAGAGCCTTTGCCACATCACCGTTATTATAATACGCAATCAGCCGCGTTTCGCGCTTGAAATTTTCCTCGCTGTTGGAAAGAGTTCCTACAAGGCAGAACAAAAGCACCATGAGCAGCAAATTGCGCCATAAAACTCTGTTGGTGGTCATTGTCATATCCTTTATTTTCTCGAACAGGATGCGGCGAAGAATAAAGGCAACAAAGGCATAGACGACAAGTGCCGACACGAATATGTATATCCATGAATAGGAAAAAGTTCCTCCGATGTACAGACTGCGGTCAATGTCTGTGATAAAGGCAAGAATCAGAGCTGAAGGCAGATATGCAAGTGCGGTCCACTCACGACGTAATGCAGCAAAACGATTAAGCCACAAAGCAAGCACAGTGAGCAACGCCGACACCACTCCACCTACGAGCCATGGGTTATAATCGAGTTTTCCGGTTGCCACCTCGTTATAAAAGGCCTCGAGCAACGGCGCCTGAAACACCGCCACAAACAGAAAGGCAAAAACAGCAAAGAGTGTGGCACACACTGTTGCCACAACTCTTTGCATACGTTTTTCTCCGCTATCTCTCATTCCTTATTCTTTTTCAGTACCAAAGCCGTACGAGCGGGCAAATAGAGCAAGAGCCAGCCTTTCTTGCGACGTGCGTGAAGCTTATCGTATTGCGTGAAGTGCGTCTGCGTCTCGTCAACAAGCGCATTGCCACCGAAACGCTCAGAATCGGTATTCAGTACTATAGAATATGAACCTTCCGGCACCAGCAAACCATAATCTGTGAACGAACGGTTAGGGCTGAAATTGAAGACAAATATCAAATCCTTGCGCGAGAAAGCGAGAATCTGGTCGCCATCGTTGTGCCAAATTTCCTGCACAGGACGGTTCTGGAAATTACGTTCGTTGCCAATGAGGTCTACCATTGCCTTGTCAAACTCGCCAAGCAGGGTGTAATTATAAGCAGGGTTGTCGACAAGACTCCACTGACGGCGGGCATACTTATGGCTCCAACCGTTACCCTCGCGAGGGAAGTCAATCCACTCGGGATGACCGAACTCGTTACCCATGAAGTTGAGATAACCTCCATTGATGGTAGAGAGCGTCATGAGGCGTATCATCTTGTGAAGAGCGATACCACGTGAAACCATGTATGTCTCATCGCCACGATTGAAGTGCCAGTACATATCGGCATCGACAAGGCGGAAGATGATTGTCTTGTCACCTACAAGTGCCTGGTCGTGACTCTCGGCATATGAGATGGTTTTCTCGTCCTTACGACGGTTGGTGAGTTCCCAGAATATTTCAGATGGTTTCCAATCCTCGTCTTTCCGCTCCTTGATTATCTTAATCCAGAAATCGGGGATATTCATCGCCATGCGGTAATTGAAGCCGTAACCTCCATCCTCAATGGGTGCTGCAAGACCAGGCATACCCGATACTTCCTCGGCAATGGTTATCGCCTTTGGATTGAGTTCATGGATCAGTTTATTGGCTAGCGTGAGATAACAGATAGCATCTCCGTTCTGGCCTGCATTGAAATAGTCGGCATAGCTGCAGAAAGCCTCACCCAAACCATGGCTGTAGTATATCATCGATGTCACACCATCAAAACGGCAACCGTGCAACTTGAACTCCTCGAGCCAGTATTTACAGTTCGAGAGCAGGAAGTGCACGACTTCGTTCTTACCATAGTCGAAACAGAGTGAATCCCAGGCACTGTGAACGCGCTTGTCATCGCCGTAGAAGTACTGTGCCGGGTCGCCGTCGAGCAGGCCAAGACCTTCGTTCTCGTTCTTCACTGCATGTGAGTGAACAAGGTCCATAATAACGGCAATACCCATTCCGTGAGCAGCATCAATTAGTTCTTTGAGTTCCTCAGGGGTTCCGAAACGTGACGAAGCGGCAAAAAAGTTTGACACATGATAGCCAAAGCTGCCGTAATATGGATGCTCCTGTATTGCCATAATCTGTATGCAGTTGTAGCCGTCGGCAGCAACACGTGGCAACACCTTTTCGCGGAACTCGCGGTATGTGCCCACCTTTTCCTCCTCCTGTGCCATACCTATGTGGCACTCGTATATGAGCAGCGGATTACGCTTTGGCTTGAATTTGTTGTTCTTGAACACATACTCCTGCTCGGGTGCCCACACCTGAGCACTGAATATCTTGGTAGCGTCGTCCTGCACCACTCTTCTCACCCAGGCCGGAATACGTTCACCGCAACCGCCGTCCCAATAGACCTTCATCTTGTAGTGCTGTCCGTGGGACATGGCCTTCAACGGCATTTTGCGTTCCCACACGCCACCTGCAAGTGGTTTCAGTTCATACTGGGGTAGTTCTTCCCAGTTGGAGAAGTCTCCAATCAGTACAATCTTCTTTGCATTAGGAGCCCACTCACGGAACACCCATCCCGTAGATGTACGGTGAAGACCGAAATAGAGATAACCCGAAGCGAAATCAGACAATGTCTGACGGCCGTTCTTT
>JAZQZZ010000012.1:0-40304 GCA_045634305.1 Bacteroidaceae bacterium
TCCTAAAAAAACTTAGCTGTGCCGAGTTTAGGGATGAAAAAAGAGTTAGAAGCTGCCTGCCGGATGGTCACATCGCAGCGCTGAACTCCTAACTCCTCATACCTAATTACTAACTATTAAAGTCCCTTACCGTGGCAGTTCTTGAACTTCTTGCCAGAGCCGCAGGGGCAGGGGTCGTTGCGGCCTACGGTGTGCTCGGCGCGTACGGGCTCGCGGCGCTGGGCACGGGTGTCGTTCTGTGCGGCAGCCTGCTGGTTGCGGTCGGTGAGCTCGGCCTTGTTCTCCTGGTACTGCTGGCGGCGCTGTGCGCGGGTCTCGATGGGTGCCTGGCGCACCTCGTCGGGCTCGCGCATGGGAATCTGTCCGCGCATGAGGATCGAGAGGGTCTTGTCGTTGATCTTGTTGACCATGGCGTCGAAGAGGTTCACCGACTCAAGCTTGTAGATGAGCAAGGGGTCTTTCTGTTCGTAGCTGGCGTTGCGCACCGACTGCTTCAGCCCGTCGAGCTCGCGCAGGTTCTCCTTCCATGCCTCGTCAATGACGTGCAGCATGATGGCCTTCTCGAAGGCTTTGACCACCTCGCGGCTGTCGCTCTCGTAGGCGGCCTTGAGGTCGACGGGTATCTGATAGACGCGCTTGCCGTCGGTGATGGGCACGAGGATGCGCTCGAAGCGGCCTGCCTCACGCTCGTAGACCTGACGGATGACGGGGTTGGCGATCTGTGCCAGGCGCTCCATCTTGGCCTTGAAGCCTGCCATGGCGGCCTCGAAGGTGAGCTCCACAAGCTCGTCGGCCTTCTTGCCGGTGTATTCCTGTTCGGTGAAGGGGCACTCGAGGGCGAGCACGCGGAAGAGCTCCATGCGGACGCCTTCATAGTCGCCCAGGTCGAGGATGCGCTCGCAGCGGTCCCAGATCATGTTGGCAAGGTCCATGCCAATGCGCTCGCCCATGAGGGCGTGGCGGCGCTTGGTGTAGATGACGGTGCGCTGCTTGTTCATCACATCGTCATATTCGAGCAGGTGCTTACGGGTGCCGAAGTGGTTCTCCTCGACCTTCTTCTGGGCATTCTCGATGCTCTTGGAGATCATCTTGTGCTCCAGCATCTCGCCCTCCTGGAAGCCCAGGCGGTCCATCACCTGTGAGATGCGGTCGGCAGCGAAGAGGCGCATGAGGTTGTCCTCCAATGATACGAAGAAGACGGATGAACCCACGTCGCCCTGACGGCCGGCACGACCACGCAGCTGGCGGTCTACACGACGGCTCTCGTGACGGTCGGTGCCGATGATGGCCAGACCGCCGGCGGCCTTCACCTCGTCGGTGAGCTTGATATCGGTACCACGACCCGCCATGTTGGTGGCGATGGTCACGGTGCCCTTCTGTCCTGCCTGAGCCACGATGTCGGCCTCCTTCTGGTGGAGCTTGGCGTTGAGCACGTTGTGGGGTATCTTGCGTATGGTGAGCATACGGCTGAGCAGCTCACTGATCTCTACCGATGTGGTACCCACGAGCACGGGGCGTCCCTCGGCCACCATCTTCTCCACCTCGGCGATGACAGCATTGTACCTCCCGCGGTGGGTCTTGTAGATGCGGTCGTGCATGTCGTTACGTGCGATGGGGCGGTTGGTGGGGATCACCACCACGTCGAGCTTGTAGATGTCCCACAACTCGCCTGCCTCGGTCTCGGCCGTACCGGTCATACCCGACAGCTTATGGTACATGCGGAAGTAGTTCTGCAGGGTGATGGTGGCAAAGGTCTGCGATGCTGCCTCCACCTTCACGCGCTCCTTGGCCTCGATGGCCTGGTGCAAGCCGTCGCTGTAGCGGCGACCCTCCATGATACGGCCGGTCTGCTCGTCGACGATCTTCACCTCGCCCGCTTCGGTCACGATATACTCGGTGTTCTTCTCGAACATGGTGTAGGCCTTGAGCAGCTGGTTGATGGTGTGCACGCGCTCGCTCTTGACGGCATAGTTGGTGAAGAGCTCGTCCTTCTTCTGCAGCAGCTCCTCCCCTTCGAGTCCGCTACCTTCGAGGGCCGACATCTCCGATGCGATGTCGGGCAATACGAAGAGCGTGGGGTCGGAAGCATTGCCGGTGATGAGCTCGATACCCTTGTCGGTGAGGTCTACGCTGTTCATCTTCTCGTCGATGACGAAGTAGAGCACGTCGGTAGCCTCGGGCATGCGGCGGTTGTTCTGCTCCATATAGATGGCCTCGGTCTTGAGCATACCGGTCTTGATGCCGGGCTCGCTGAGGAACTTGATCAGGGGCTTGTTCTTGGGCAACGCCTTATGGCTGCGGAAGAGGGACAGGAAACCTGCCTCTACCTCCTCCTGCTTCTCAGAGTATACGAGTCGCTTGGCGTCGGCAAGGAGCTGTGTGGCGAGGCGCTTCTGTGCCTCTACGAGACGCTCCACGAGGGGGCGCAGCTCGTCGAACAGCTGGTCGCTCTTCTTGGGAACGGGTCCTGAGATGATAAGCGGTGTACGGGCGTCGTCAATGAGCACCGAGTCTACCTCGTCGACAATAGCATAGTTGTGCATGCGCTGTACAAGGTCGCTTGGCTGTGTTGCCATGTTGTCGCGCAAGTAGTCGAAACCGAACTCGTTGTTTGTACCGAATGTAATGTCGGCCAGGTATGCCTTACGGCGCTCGTCCGAGTTGGGGCGGTGCTTGTCGATGCAGTCGACGGTCAGGCCATGGAACATGTAGAGAGGCCCCATCCACTCCGAGTCACGCTTTGCCAGATAGTCGTTGACTGTAACCACATGTACACCGTTGCCGGTGAGGGCATTCAGGAAAACAGGCAATGTCGCTACCAGGGTCTTTCCTTCACCTGTCGCCATCTCGGCAATCTTGCCTTTGTGCAATACAACGCCACCGAACAGCTGTACGTCGTAGTGTACCATGTTCCAAACGGTGTCGTTGCCGCCTGCCTGCCAATGGTTGCGGTAGATGGCCTTGTCGCCGTCAATTGTCACAAAGTCGAACTTCGCTGCGAACTCGCGGTCGGCCTCGGTTGCTGTAACAATAACCTCTTCGTTCTCGGCAAAGCGGCGTGCGCTGTCCTTTACAATTGCAAAAGCCTCGGGGAGTGCCTCGTCAAGAGCTTTGTCAAGCTTCTCAAGAACCTCTTTCTCCAGTTTGTCAATTTGCGCGAATATAGTTTCTCGTTTTTCGAGTTCAGTCTCTTCAATGCTTGCCTTCAGTGCTTCAATCTTTGCACGCTCCTCGGTTACTGTACCTTGTATCTTGGCCTTGAGCGCAGCCGAAGCTTCACGTAGACCATCGTTGCTCAAAGCCGAAATCGCAGGATATGCGGCCTTGACTTTCTCGACCCAAGGCTGAATCTCCTTCATGTCGCGGCTCGCCTTGTTTCCAAAAATCTTGCTTATAAATTCGTTAAAACCCATATGATGTATTTTTTTATTCTTTACCTTGCGCTTTGGTAGCGCGCTATTACTTGCAAAGATAATGATAATTTGTTAAACTCTCCTTATATATTGCGTATTTAATTTCGCGTTTCTCATTCATACTCTTGCAAAAACCGTGCCAAAGCATCAACGATGGCAATATTTGGCATGTTTTGGTCAAAAACTGCCATATTTAAATTAAAAACTCCTATCTTCGCGAAAAATGATTTGCTATGAAAAAGATATTTTTTGCAGTTTTGCCATTGTTGATGTTTCTTTTGGCATCGTGTGGCGGTGGTAGTAAGGTCTATTACGCACGTGATTTCGGTATTGTGCCGGGCACCGGTGAGGATATGACACAAGAGTTCGTAAAGGCTTTCGAGGTCATCAAATCCGAGTGCAAGGGTGAGGTTAAGGCCGAGTTGGTCGTTGACTGCGGCGAGTACGATTTCTACCCCGACAGTGCCCTTGTGCGTGAATACTATGTCTCGAATCACGACCAGGACAACCCCAAGTGTGTGGCAATTGCGCTTGAGGGAATGAAGAATTTCACTCTCAAAAACCGCCCCACGCATAGCGGCAGCGAATATGTCAACTTTATGATGAATGGCCGTATGTTGCCGGTGGCCATGGTAGGCTGCGAAAATTGTACGTTGGACGGTATTGCAGTAGATACGCGCGTGCCACAGATTACTCAGGTAGAGGTGCTTGAGAATGCTGACGGATATATAACATACCGCATTGCACCATACGTGAACTACCGTATCGACAATGGACGCCTTGTCGTTTATGGCAGCAATTGGGAGATCGTTCCCGGATGGGGCATAGCCTTTGAAGGTGATACAAAGCATATCATATATACCACAAGCGATATCGGTGTCGGCACATCGGGCGTCGAGGAAATTGAACCTCGCGTAATTCGTGCACCATGGAACGATGCACGCCTTGTACCCGGCAGTGTGATAGCCATGCGTTCGTACGCACGTCCCACACCCGGTATTTTTGTTGCTGAATGCAAGAATACAAGCCTGTTGAACTCCAGGGTGTTCTATGCCGAGGGTATGGGCTTGCTTGCCCAGATGAGCGAGAATATCACACTCGACGGTTTCCGCGTGTCGTTGCGTGATAACGAACGTTACTTTACTACTCAGGCCGATGCTACACACTTCTCGGGCTGCAAAGGTAAGATAGTATCTGTCAATGGCTTCTACGAGGGAATGATGGACGATGCCATCAATGTGCACGGAACCTATCTGCGTGTCGTTGAACGCATTGATGATTATACGGCCGTTGGTCGCTACATGCATGGTCAAGCCTATGGCTTCTATTGGGGTGGCGCGGGCGACAGCGTGCAGTTCGTACGTTCCGACGTGATGGAAATCACCGAGGGTAACCGCGTTGTGGAGATTAAACCTTATAACAAAGAAATAGCTGATGGTTGTATGTCTCCCGATTATGAATTGAATTTCCAACTCGACGGCACTAAGGAGTTTAAAATCAAGTTCGAGAAAGCCTTGCCGGCCGATATAGCCAACGGTAACTATGGCATCGAGAATCTGGAGTGGACCCCCGAGGTATATTTCGCCGGCAATACAATCCGCAACAACCGTGCCCGTGGAGCGTTGTTCAGTACGCCCAAGAGCACACTTGTCGAGAATAACCTTTTCGACCACACATCGGGTACTGCAATCCTGCTTTGTGGCGATTGTAACGGCTGGTTCGAGACCGGTGCATGCCGCGATGTCGTTATCCGTAACAACCGCTTTGTCAATGCTCTCACAAGTATGTTCCAGTTTACAAACGGTATAATTTCTATCTACCCTGAAATACCCGACCTTGCATCGCAGACAAAATATTTCCACGGTGGTAACGGCAAGGGCGTTGTAATAGAGAATAATGTTTTTGAAACTTTCGACGCTCCTATTGTCTATGCAAAATCGCTCGACGGCCTTGTCTTCCGTGGCAACAAGGTGGTGCAGAACAACGATTTCAAGCCGTTCCACTGGAATAAACACCGTTTCTTGCTCGAAAAGGTGACAAACGTGACCATTGAGGACAATGAGTTCAGCAATGGCTTTGATGAGCAGAAGGATGTAATGTACCGTAATTGATGACTTCGCTGCATCGTTTTAAACAGGATATATCGGTTGTTGAAGCGCCACAGCGCTTCAACAACCCTTTTTACTATTCGCCCCATGCGCTTTGTGTGATGGCTGCCGACGAGGTACGCGCCATGCTTGCTCAGGACAGCGCTGTTGTCGCCGATGCCTCTAAGGGGAAAATGTTCGGTGTTCTTGTGGTGCGCGACGGTCGCGGCTTTCTTGGATACCTCGCGGCCTTTTCGGGGCTTCTTGCAGGCAGCAACAACGTGGCTGGCTTTGTTCCGCCGGTGTTCGATTTGCAGTCCCCGGACGGTTATTTCAAGAAAGAAGAGAGTGAAATATCTGCTTTGAACAGAAAAATTAAAGAGACTGAATCCGGCGATGAATATAATGCGGCGGTAACGGCTGTCAGTTATTTGAAGCATGAAATGGAACTGCAGCTCTCTGTCATGCGCGAAGCCATGCACAGCAGTAAGCAGCGCCGCAATGAGTTGCGCGCTGTTGGAACCCTCACGGCCGAAGAGGAGGCTGCATTGGTGCGCGAAAGTCAGTTTCAGAAAGCCGAGCTCAAACGCGCCACTGCAAGGTGGCAACAGCAGATTGCCGAGAGCGAGGCGGCTCTTGCTCCGTTCAAGCATTCAGTTGCGGCAATGAAAGATGAACGCAAGCGCCGTTCAGCAGCACTGCAACGTTGGCTCTTCGAACAGTTTAAGGTACTTAATGCCAATGGCAAGGAAAAAAGCCTGCTAGATATTTTTGCCGAATATTCGGGTATCATTCCGCCGGGTGGAGCGGGGGAGTGTGCAGCACCCAAACTTCTGCAATATGCTTATCTCAATTCCTTGACACCCATCGCGGTAGCTGAATTCTGGGTGGGTGCATCACCGCAGGGCGAGGTGCGTCGCGACGGTTGTTTCTACGGTGCTTGCAAAAGTAAGTGCGAACCGATTCTTGGTTATATGTTGCAGGGACTCGATGTCGAGGAGAATGCGCTCGAAAAAGGTGGCGATATAAGCAATATAAAAATAGTTTTCGAAGATGAACATATAGTTGTGGTCGACAAACCGTCGGGTGTGCTTTCCGTGCCGGGGATTATGGGCAGCACATCGGTTCAGCAATGGTTGCGCGAAGAGTATCTGCGCAGCAATGAACTTTTTGTTGTGCATAGGCTTGATATGGCTACATCGGGGCTACTGGTGGCTGCAAAGTCAATGGAAATCTATAAGGAACTGCAACGGCAGTTTGCAGCCCGCGAGGTCATGAAACAGTACACAGCTCTGCTCGACGGTGTACCTCAAAGCAACGAGGGAATCATAGAACTGCCATTGGCCGCCGATTACGACAATCGTCCACGCCAGAAGGTCGATTATGCCAATGGCAAGCCTGCAGTGACCCGTTACAAGGTTGTCGGTACGGTCGAGCGCAATGGTCGCCAATGTGCGATTGTCTGCTTTGAACCCATTACAGGCCGCACGCACCAGTTGCGCGTCCATGCGGCCCACAAAGATGGGCTCGATTGTCCCATAGTGGGCGATGCCCTTTATGGTACATTGAATGAAAGGCTAATGCTCCATGCTTCGTGCATCACGTTCGTACACCCTATAGACAAAGAGCCTGTGACATTCGAATCCAAACTGTTTGTTTAAAATTTACACACGTTATCATGTTGTGTATCAATATTTTACCCCCCCCCATATTCTAGCGTGGGAAAAAACAACGCTCTTTAGTTGTTTACTGTTGATAGTTTTATTTAATTTGCATAATATTATTATACATTTGTTACTGAAATACAATATTAAACTTAAAATCTATGAAATTGAAATCAATCCTTCTTTCGGCTTTGTCGGCTATGTTCATCAGCATGAGCGCGAGTGCACAAGGCGACTACTATGTAAAGCATGGTGCCGATGTCAATGTCACGCACGCAACGCATTATCCCAAGGCGGTAGGTGTCGCAAATGTGCGCGGTGACCAGCAAGTGCTCGACAATATTGCAAGCGCACCCCGCTGTGCTGCATATTTCGACAGGACATCGACAGTCTTTGAGGTGAAGAGCGGCGAGACAATCACTCCTCTGATCACCATCAACGGTGCATGGATGCACGGCTATGTTTTTGTCGATTGGAACAGCAACAAGCAGTTCGATGTGAATGTAACCGGTGAAGGCCCTTATATAAAAGGCGAAGGCAACGAACTCATGTGCTGGTCGCTTTACAGCCACAACGGTAATGGCGACAATGGCTGGAACAGTGCCGGTCTCTACCAGGGTAGCGGCGATGTCCTTGCTCCCGGCTCATTCCGTGTTCCCGAGGGGCTTGAAGTTGGTGCAACCTACCGCATGCGTTATGCTATCCAGTGGAACAGCATAGACCCGACAGGCTCGTATGCCAATTTTATCAGTGACGGTGGCTCAATAATTGATGTCACACTCAAGATCTCAGGTGTCGCATCCGAGGATGAACAGAATGCCTATCCCATTGACGATTATTCCGAACCCCGTGTAGGTACAGTTCCCGATGAGGCTGCATGGAATGCCTTGCCCGATGGTCTGAATGCTGCATGGGCATCACGCGATGTTCACTATAAACTCCACGAAGTTCCACAGGTTACACAAAAAAACGAGGCTGCCATCCACGCTTGGAAAGGCGAGCGTGCAAACATTCAGGCTGTACTCTACAGCAAGAGCGACCAGGGTGTGCTTTCGGTGCGCATGACAGAATGGCAGAAGGATGGTAAGGCTACAGGTATCAAAGGTGGTGAAGCGCGTTTTGTGAACTATGTCATCACCGACGACTATGTATCATGCGGCAACCACCCGATGACACTGCCGCAGTGGCTGGTAGCCGATGTCATTGACCAGGACAAACCGCATGCAGTCCCCGCAATGGAGACACGTCCTGTGTGGTGTACTCTTGAGGTTCCCCGCGGCATTGAGGCCGGTGAATATACAACAGCCCTTGAGGTTGTCGATGCAAACGGTAATGTGGTAAAGAGCCTTGCACTTACAGTCAATGTAAACTCTCACTCGTTGCCAACTGTCGAAGAGCAGAAATTCCATCTCGACTTCTGGCAACAGCCATATGCCATCAGCCGCTACTATGGCGTTGAGCGCTGGAGCGAGGAACACTACGAGGCGCTGCGTCCCTATCTGCAGGCACTTGGTCGTGCCGGTCAGCGTGTTGTCAGCGCAATTCTCTTCTATGAGCCATGGGGCGAGCAGACACACGACCTCTTTGACCCTATGGTGCAGACAACCAAGAAGAGCAATGGTACATGGGCTTATGACTATACTGTTTTCGACAGATATGTTGAACTCTGTGCCGAGTATGGCATTACAAAGCAAATCAACTGCTTCAGCATGTTGCCATGGGACATGAGCTTCCGCTATTTCGATGAGGCTTCCGGTAGCTACAAGACACTCGCTACAACATATTCTTCAACCGAATACCGCGAACTGTGGACCAACTTCCTCACTGCCTTCAAGGCTCATTTGCAGCAGAAGGGCTGGTTTGAGAAGACTGTCATAGCCGTTGACGAGCGTGGCGAGGCTGCAATGCTCAAGGCTTATGAGATTGCCAATGCCCTTGGGTTCAAGATGGCCCTTGCCGGAAACTATCACAGCTCGCTCTGCAATATCCTGCACGACAAGTGTGTACAGCTTGGTCAGGAGCATTACTTTACGGCTGCGCAGCTTGCCGACCGCAAGTCGAAGAACCGTATTACCACATTCTACACCAGTTGTGCTAACAGCGAACCAAACATCTATACCAATTCACTTCCTGCCGAGGCTGCTTACCTGCCAATCTATGCGGCAAAGATGAACCTCGACGGCTATCTGCACTGGGCGTGGTGTAATTGGGACGAGCATCCGCTCACCGACAGCCGTTTCCGCAAGTTCGGTTCGGGCGATACCTACTGCTACTATCCAGGCAACCGCTCAAGTGTGCGTTTCGAGCGTCTTATCGAGGGCATACACCAATATGAGAAAATTCAGATTCTGCGCGAGGAGTACAAGAATGATAGCGAGAAACTGGCAGTCCTGAACGCGCTCTTGGGTAGTTTCTCAGGCTCCGTTGCCGGCGAGGATTGCGCTGCTATGGTCAATGATCTCGAGGATTTCCTAAATGGCCTTGAGGTTGAAGTGCCCGTGGCAAAGGATGTCGTTACCGGATACTACCATCTGGTGGGCAAGGCAACTTCACGTGCCGAGCATCTCTATAACGATGCATTGCTCAACGGTAACAGTATGAAGTTTACTCTTCAGTCAAATTCAATGGTGAATACCAATAATGGTATATGGCACATCACAGTAAAGGATAACAACAAACTTGGCATCAAGAACGGTGACGGTAACCCTGTTGTTGCCGGTGCAAATTGGGGTAGCTCAATCGCGGGTTCATATACGGAACTTACTGTGGGTTCAACTACGGATGTCGGCGAGTTCCGATACTATTATTTCACAGAGGCACTCAACTGCACCAACGGTGGTGCGAACTTCAAGGTTGGTGGTATCGATTTTATCACGACCTGGGAGGGACATCCCGAAGCTGACGACAACCAATGGCGTTTTGAACCGGTAGACATGGAAGGCATGAACGTATATGATGTTGTTGTCGAGGGTAATGCCGACGTTTATGTTACATACGATGGCGGATATGCCTTCAATGGCGGTTTCTTTATCACATCATCAGACATTGACGCTGCCGAGTTGTCTATAGGCATCGTCGGCAATGTGCTCAAGGGCGCCGATGTCAATATTGAGGGAAATACCATCAAGGTGACAAATATCCAGACTCTTGAATCACCCCAAAAACAGGATTTGTACAATACCAGCAAAGGCGATGGAGTTATACCTCCATACCGCATCCCCGGTATCTCAACAGCAAGCAATGGTCGTCTTATAACAGCTGCAGCGCGTCTTGTCTGCGGTACCGACCCCGGTTACGGTCAGGTTGACGTTGTTTGCCGCACAAGTGATGATCATGGCGCTACATGGAGCGACATGATTGATGTTGCAGTAGGTACAGGCCGCACATCTGCTACCGTGAACTATTTCGATACAGCATTCGGTGACCCCGCCATTGTTGCCGACCGTACAAGTAACGAGGTGCTCATAATTGCAGTTGCAGGTTGTACCGTATATGGCAACGGCAACACCACACGCCAGAACCCCAATATGATTGCCACAATCCACAGCAAGGACAACGGCGAGACTTGGGAGGAGCCCGTCAATGTCACCGAGGATATATACAGCCTTTACGATGCCGGCAATGTCGTCCAGTCTGCATTTGTCGGTGGTGGAAAGGTTTTTCAGAGTCGCATTGTAAAGAAAGACAAATACTACCGCTTGTATGCTGCCATGTGCGCACGCCCCAACGGTAACCGCGTTGTCTACTCCGATGACTTTGGCCGCACATGGCACGCCCTTGGAGGTGCCAATGCACTCCCTGCCCCCGGCGGTGACGAGCCAAAGTGCGAGGAGATGCCCGACGGTCGTGTTATCCTTTCGAGCCGTGTAGGCGGTGGCCGCATATACAATATCTATACATACAGCAACACTCTCACTGGAGAGGGTAGTTGGGACACCGATGTAAAGAGTACCTTTGCAGGTTCCGGATTGACCCCAGGCGGTAATTCTACAAATGGCGAGATTCTTGTTGTTCCCGTGCAGCGCAACAGCGACGGCAAGGAGATGTATCTTGCCCTCCAGTCATTGCCTACAGGCGGTGGCCGCACGAATGTGGGTATCTTCTACAAGGAACTCACTGATGTTACAGACCTCAACACCGTTGCGAACTTTGCAAATGATTGGAACGGTTTCTTCCAGGTGAGCAACACCTCATCGGCATACAGTTCAATGGACCTTCAGGCCGATGACCGCATAGGTTTCATCTACGAGGAGACACTCACAGGCTTCGGCCGTCGCAATAACCCTGTCTCTACAAGCTTCCCCAATGGCGAGGGACAGCACAACTTCGACGGTTTCGACAATATCTACGTTGCATATGACCTTGAATATATCACAAACGGCGCATACAGCGTTAAACGCGATGTCAACCGTGCATCATTCCTGAAGGAGTATTTCACTGCTGTAGCAGCCGATGCTTCAGCCGATTTAAAGGCTCGCTTGGAAACTGCACTCGAGGCATTGAGTGCCGAACCCACAACCGCCGAGATTGACAATATCTATTCAATACTTGCCGGCGATACTCCTGCCGACAAGTGGGATGGCAAGGTGCTCACCTTTACCAATGTTCAGCAGAATGGCACAGAGCGCGTGTTGTATATCAATAATAATGTACTTGATTTGAGCACATCATCGGTCGAAGAGCTTGGAGCGGCTGCGCAATTCTCTTGCAAGAAGGAGGCGAGTGGCAAGTACAGTTTTTTTAATGAGGCGGCGCAGCTTTATATGATTTGGCGCGCCGGTGGCAACTACGGCTACAACAACAATAGCGGTACTCTTGCAGCGTACAATGCAACCTATTGCGACTGGAGCATCAATCCCGGTTCTGTTGCCGACAGATACTACCTTGTTAGCAAAAGAGCAAACGGGGCAGACGGCTCTTTGATAGTTATGGCATCAGGTGTTTTCGATGCCTGGTCCGCTTCCGAGGGCTACAGTTCCAACTACAGTAACCTTTTCCGTATTGATGTCGTTGATGTTGACACTGGAATTGCCGAGGTGAAAGGTGAAAAGGAAAATGTTAAAGATGGAATTTATGACCTCACGGGCCGCAGTGTCAAGGCTGTCGCAACTCCCGGCATTTACATTGTAAATGGCAGAAAGGTGTTGGTTAGACAATAAAAGAATTCTCTATTGATTAAACGAATGACATCCCGAATTCGGGATGTCATTCGTTTAATATTTTCTCTGTTTCCGGGAATTAATAGTTAATGAACAGCAGATACTCTCCTTTGGCATTTATGGTGAACTCGTCACCGGTGCACTCGTTGAGTGTCCCCTGCCACCAGTTGTCGAAGTCGTAAATGGGGTAGAGCAGCCCTTCGGCGCTCAATTCCTTTGCCGTGATGCTGAAAATCGACACTTGCTGCCCTTTACGGCACTTGTGTGTGGTGGTGCCGTTACAGGGGATGAACACCCCATGGTCGGTAAAGGAACGTACATTGCATCCTGCACGGGCATATTCAATCAACAGGCTTATGTTGCCAATGGTGTGGTCCTCGCGCTTGCCTGTTGCGCCTATGATTGCAATGCTGTTCTTGCCCTTTTCCTGCAGAAAACGCACGGCCTTTGTCTGGTCGTTTGTCTCCTGTTCGGTGACAATGTGTAGCTGGTGCGCGAACTTCTCGCGGTTCGCGGCGCTTATGGAGTCGCCGTCACCAACAATGGCGTCGGGCACGCGGCCTGTGGCAATGTAACTGTCGGCAGCACCGTCGCAACATACAACGAACGGTGTGCTCTGCAGCACCTCCAAAGGCTGCGAGGCTGTGGGGAACTCGCCTCCTGCAACTATGGCAGCATCAAATACATTCTTCTTCATTCAGCATCAATTTTTTCCATTTGAAGTATCCAAAGATAGATATAATTGCATAAACGGCATAGAGTACGGCCGTAAAATGCAATCCTTTGTATACGTAGAGTGCACTGCATGCCACGTCGACCACGCACCACACCCACCATTGCTCAATGTATTTTCGTGCGAGCATCCACATTCCCACAATGCTCAGCGCCGTGGTGAACGAATCGCTCCAGGGAACAGTGCTGTCGGTGTGGTTAATGAGCACATATGCTATTAGCAACAGCGCTGCAACGAAAGCAACACAAGCCTTTATCCATGCCGTGCGCGGTGTGTGGCTTATGTGCAGCTCCTTCTTGGGTTTCCTGCCACCAAAGAGAGTGAAACCTGTTTTCCACGCCACCCAACCATACAAGGCAATGACAAGGTAGTATATGTTTATTCCAAAGTCGGCATACAGCCCTGCGTTGTAGTATACAAAAATGTATATCGCCGGCATTATTATTCCTGCAATCCACAGGTATATGCTTGCCTTGTACTCCAGCCACAGGTAGACGATACCTGTTATTACTCCTAATATCTCGAGTAGTTGATCCATTTGTATTTATAATTTACTTCGTGTTTATAGAGATTCCTCGTCGCTACGCTCTGTCGGAATGACAAAACTAAGTTTTGTTATCGGCGAGTTCATTAGCGGCTGGTCGCACGAAGCATGGATTAAAATCATGCCGTGCGGGTCGCTAAGAAATGAACGAGCCAATGACATTGCAAATTTTTGTTATCGGCGAGTTCATTAGCGGCTGGTCGCACGAAGCATGGATGAGAATCATGCCGTGCGGGTCGCTGAGAAATGAACGAGCCAATGACATTGCAAATATAGAATGGCAAATTATGAATATAACGCGGATTTTGTCATATCGACCGTATGGGAAATATCTCTTATTATGAAGTTATTAGGCTTGTTTACAGTTCAATATTAATACTTCCAATAGCATTTATTCCTGCCTGGGCTGCATAGCCGGCGTAGTTGTAACGGTGGCGTGTGCCGTCGGCGTCGGTGTAATATCCGCTGCCGGCATAGCCGTTGTTCTCATACTCCTCGTTGAACAGGTTGTATACCGTTGCTCCCACGGTAATCTTTTTCACTCCCTTGAGCTTGAACGAGTAGGCCAGGCGCAGGTTTGTTACAAAATAGGCATCGAGTACATGCTCCTCTATGCCGTAGTTGCTCATGTACTGCTTGCTCACATATTGCGACTGCAATGCAGCCTCAATGCCGCGCCATTCATATGAGAAGGTGTTGTTTGCAATTATCGCGGGCGAGAATGAAAGCGGTGTGTCGTTGTGGTGTATTTCCCATTTCTCGTATGTGTTGTCGTCGTAAAGCACCTCAGTGAAATCCTTTATCCTGTTGTGGCTGAATGTGGCGTTTGCATTCCATTCGAAGCCGCAAGGCAACTGTAATCCGGCGGTGAGCTCAATGCCCGCGCGGTAGCTTTTGGGGATGTTTGCTGCAAGCGGCTCGCCAATCTCGTTAAGTTCGCCTGTGAGCACCAACTGGTCCTTGTAGTCCATGAAGTAGACGTTTGCTCCAGCTGTGAACAGTCTGCTGCTGTAGGCGTATCCTGCTTCGTAGTCAATGAGACGCTCGGCAACAGGGCGCTCGTTCAGCTTGCCGTCTGTGTAGTTGTTGCGTGTCGGCTCTTTGTGTGCCACGCCCACCGATGCATAGAGCCTGTTGTTGCTGTTCGGCAAATATGAAATGCCCGCCTTGGGGTTGAAGAAGTTGAACTTCTCATCTATTGCAAGCTTCTGGTGGCTGTCGGTGGCATCGTTCCATTTGTCGTTGTTGCCGTCAATGCGGTAGCCGATGTGGCGGTACTGTGCGTCGGCATAGATGTTCAGGCACTCAATTGGCCGGTATTCAGCTTTCAGGTATATGTTGGCATCGTCCTTTGTGCCATTGTTGCGGTAGTACTCATGGTTTGGCACAAGGTTGCCTGTGTAATTCTTCACCCAGAGCACATGGCCGAAGTGGTCGCCATAGTAACGGTTGGCTCCACCGCCTGCAGTGGCTGTCACCTTGTCGTTCTTGTATGTCAGGGCAAACACTGCACCGCCAAAATGATTGTCCATTGCCTTCTTGCGCACGAGGTCGCTCTTCTTTATCTCTTCACCATCAATGATGATTGTCGGCAAGGCATACTCCTTGAACTTGCGGCCGCTCTTGTACTCCTGGTAGTAACCGTCGCCCTTGGTATAGTGAAGACCAACGTTAAGTCTCAAACTGTTGGTGAAATCGTGGTCAAAGAGCAGTTGCAGGTTTGTCTGCGTGTAGTTGTCGGTCTGGTCGTCGTAATAATGATCGGTACCGGTGCTGTCGGTGAACATGTATCCGCAGCTGTTGTGACGGCGACCGTACTGCTCCATCTCCTCTTTTGTGGCATAGTTCCATGCGTGGTATGTCTGCTCCTTGCCGCCAAAGGCAATCAGGCGCACGCTTGTGCTGTTGCCGTAATATGCCCCTTGCAGGTAGAACGATTGCAACTTTGTGGCGGCACGTTCAATGTAACCGTCACTGCCAATGCTCGACAGGCGCATGTCAAACGCCCAATGGTCGTGCATTATACCCGTTCCCGCGCCGATGGTTGCCTTGTGGGTGTTGAACGAACCGTATGAGCCGCTGATGCCGGCATATGGCTGTGTGTTGAATTTGTCTGTCCTCAGGTTTATGCTTGCTCCGAATGAGCCGGCACCGTTGGTCGATGTTCCCGCGCCGCGCTGAATCTGTATATCCTTTACCGATGAGGCTATGTCGGGCATGTTCACCCAAAAGACGTTGTGGCTCTCGGCGTCGTTTACGGGAATGCCGTTTGCCGTCACGTTGATTCGTGTGCCGTCTGTGCCGCGTATGCGAAGGCTTGTGTAGCCAATACCCGCACCGGCATCGCTTGTCGTCACTACACTTGGTGTAGCTGCCACAAGATAGGGGAAGTCTACTCCCGTATTCATCTTCGACAACTTCTCTTTCCCGATGTTGGTGTGTGCAATAGGTGTCAGCTCCGTTGCACGTGTCGCTGTTATCTCCACTTCCTGCAGATGATTGTGCAGGCTGTCACTCACTGCCTCTTGTGCCTGTAGCAAAGAGGGTAGTGCTGCCAATATAAGGCAGCAACGCAATGTCCTTTTTTTCATTGCAATTTCAATTTTTGTGGAGCATGGGGATAAAAAAATAAAACCCTCCAAGCTCCGTGGTTAAACGGAAAATGGGGATTTTTCCTTTAAATGAAAACTGAAGCGGGAAAACGGTAAATTTACGCTCTTTCCTTTAACCACACTTTGTGTGCTTGAAACTCGGCTGCGCTCGTTGTAAAAACTCAAGTAAACTTGGTTTTTACTCGCTTGAACTTCCCTTTAACCACACCTTGTGTGCTTGATACTCGGCTGCGCTCGTTGTAAAACTCAAGTAAACTTGGTTTTTACTCGCTTGAACGAGTTTTCACTTTTCATTTTTTTTCTTCCTACGCCGGCATTATCCGGATCAGGTTCTTGGGTATGATCTCAGCCCATAATATTAAGGCACCCCGTAATTGAAATCTGTTTGCAAAGATAAGGCACGTATGGAGGAGAACAAAATAAATTGCGATTTATTTTTTCTCCCGATGGAATATCACTTTTATGTTATTCCAATTGTGGGGGGTGCAAAGCAATAATTTGATACATCTCCCATGCGGTCGATATGAGATGGATACCGGAAATCAGCAATTCTGGTCAACGGCCATCTCATTCCTTGCCGTTGATTCTATGCCACAGCTCCTTTTCCTTCTCGCTCAGGTTAGGCTCAATTTCGCTTTCATCGTTGTTGCCGGCATGGTCAAGAATATCAATCAATTCAGTTTCGTCTTTCTGTGCGTATTCATCGTTCAGGGTATATGAATCGTTGCTGTCACCCACGATTATTCCCTTGCGTTCCATCGTGTACAGGATTTTTGTTGCCGTGTGCACCGAAATATCATAAGCCGCATTCATCTCACTTGCAATCTCCTTGATTGTGAATGCCTTGCTCTCGCTCTGTCCAATCGTCTCCTTACATTTTGCAATAGTGAGCATTGTCAGGAACTTGCGGTAGTTGTGGCTCAGGCGCTTGAACTTGTTTTCGGCATCTAGCCTGTTCCCCTCCTGCAGCAGGTAGTTCCATCTAGAGCCTGAAAGGCATATTGTCCACGAGAAATATATCCACAGTATGAATATCATCAGGCTTGCAAGGTTGCCGTAAATGTTCTTGTAATTGCTGAAGAGTCCCAGAATCAGTGAACCCGAATATTGCATTATGGCAAAGACTATACCGCAGAATGTTGCAGAAATGGCTGCGTGGCGTATGTCTACCTTGGTGTTTGGGATAAACTTGTATGCAACGAACAGCACAGCAATGTATATGCAGGTAGTGAGCACGAAGATATTCACTTCGTGGAAAAAACCTTTCCCCTCGAAGAACGATGATATGCTCATCCATATTGCAAGCAGTACAATGCTCACGAAAGGTATTAGCAGGACAAGAAGGAACACCTTTATCTGCTTTTTAAGGCTATGTTCTTTCAGTTCCCATAGCGAG
The DNA here is from genome assembly GCA_045634305.1 of Bacteroidaceae bacterium. Taxonomy (GTDB): domain Bacteria; phylum Bacteroidota; class Bacteroidia; order Bacteroidales; family Bacteroidaceae; genus HGM04593. The sequence continues at coordinate 17,609 of JAZQZZ010000012.1, forward strand.
TTGAACGATACGTCAATAGTCTGGAATATTGAAAAGACCGAGTAGAGCAGGAATGCCAATCCCACAATGGCACCGAACAGGTAGTTGGTGTCGGTGTTGCCCAGGTACATGTCAACAAACTTCAAAAGTTCGTTGGCAATGTTCTCTTGCCCCACGAAAAGAACCTCAACCTTTTCCTTGAAAGCCTCGCCATAGCCCATGAAGTTTGCCACGGCAATCATCATAGCCATCACCGGCACCAGGGCAAAGAGTGTGTGGTAGGTTAGTGCTGCAGCAGCCTGCTTCACCTTGTCGGGGCCTGTGAGGAATTTAATGAACGACCACAGGAGTAGGTTGCCTCCAATCTCCCTATCCTTGTATAACAGCTTCAGTTTTCGTGTCGTTGTCTCTATTCTCTTTCTCATGGAATTCGTTTATAGGCTGCAATTATATGATTTTTTTCTAACATTTCAATAAAATCAACTTCTCTATTTGCTGCAATTGCCGAATATCGTATCTTTGCAAGATGTGTGAAATGCGAAAAATATATATAATATGATATTGTCGATAATTTCTTTTGTTGCGGGTATTGTACTCGTTATTCTTGGAGCCGATTGGCTCACCAAGGGCGCATCGGCCCTCGCGCGCCGTTTCAACATGAGCGAACTGCTCATAGGTCTTACAATCGTTGCCATTGGCACATCGTTGCCCGAACTTGTAATCAGTACCGGCTCGGCAATTAAAGGCAGCTCCGGTCTTGCGCTCGGAAACATTATAGGCAGCAACATTTTCAATGGAATGTTTATTCTTGGTGTTGCGGCTCTTCTGTGCCCCATAAAGTTCAATCCCAAGATGCTTACACGCGAAATTCCTTTCAATCTGTTGGCATCGATAGCACTTGTACTTGTGTCGGGCAGCATGCTTGTGGGCGGTGCTCCGGGCGAGATGATAACACGCTACGGCGGTATGCTGTTGCTCTGTTTCCTTGCAATATTCGTGCGCTATACATTCTCAATTACCAACGATGCCGGTGATGAAGAACCGGGTGAGGTGCTTTCTGTGGGTAAGGTGATACTCTTTATCGTTGCAGGCCTTGCTGCGCTCATCTTTGGCGGTAACATATTTGTCGATGGCGCTACCGAAATTGCACGTGTGCTCGGGCTTTCCGAGGCTGTAATCGGTATAACCATTGTTTCGGCCGGCAGCTCGTTGCCCGAACTTGCAGTCTCAGTCAATGCGGCTCGCAAGGGTAACGTAGGCATTGCGCTCGGCAACGTGCTCGGCAGCAACATCCTTAACATATTCTTTATTCTTGGCATCAGTGCCACTATCACACCTATTGCCCTCGACGGTTTCAGCTGTGTAGACTACTATGTACTCCTCGCATCATCGTTGCTCATATATATTGTGGCGCGTTTTGGTGGCAAGGCGGTGATTACACGCTTTGAGGGTGCATTGCTTGTTGCCGGCTATGTGGCATATACCACATGGCTTGTGATGAATGCCTGACGCGTTGTCTGCCAAATTGTCACATCGCCTGTTCCGCGAACAATTTGGCACGGTTTTGGTTATATAATCTTTAGTGAAAGCGGAAATGTGAAATGTGGTAGCAGAATGGTTGAATTCCGTGCAGTTTCCACCTTAAGCACTCCAATCATAAATAATACAATAATAAAAAACAATAAGACTTATGAACATCAAACCATTGGCAGACAGAGTGCTCATTTTGCCTCAGCCTGCAGAAGAGAAGACTATCGGCGGTATCATCATCCCCGATACTGCGAAAGAGAAACCCCTACAGGGTAAGGTTGTAGCCGTTGGTAATGGAACAAAGGACGAGGCAATGGAAATTGCTGTCGGCGACCAGGTTCTCTATGGCAAATATACAGGAACCGAGGTTGAATTCGAAGGTGTGAAGTATCTCATCATGCGCCAGAGCGACGTGCTTGCGAAAATCGGATAAATAATCATTGCTCGAATGGCGCTGTCATTCTGAACGTAGTGAAGAATCTCAAAACAGTGTAGAATATAGATTCTTCGCTTTGCTCAGACGTTTTGTTGAGGGCTTTACCCGAAAAATGACAAAGTACATTTTTGTAATAAGATATTAATTGTAGAACTTCAAGTAGTTTATAAATATTATGGCAAAGGAAATTTTGTTCAATATGGATGCCCGCGACCAGTTGAAGAAGGGCGTCGACGAACTTGCTAATGCAGTGAAGGTTACACTCGGTCCCAAAGGCCGCAATGTAATCATTGAAAAGAAATTCGGTGCTCCACACATCACAAAGGACGGTGTGTCGGTAGCCAAGGAGATAGAACTTGCCGATGCTTACATGAACACCGGCGCACAGCTTGTGAAGTCGGTTGCGGCAAAGACCAACGACGACGCTGGTGACGGCACAACAACCGCAACATTGCTTGCACAGGCAATCATCACCGAGGGCTTGCGCAACGTTACGGCGGGTGCAAACCCAATGGATTTGAAACGCGGTATCGACAAGGCCGTGACAAAGGTTGTCGCTTCAATCAAGGAGCAGAGTGAGGAGGTCGGTAACGACTACGACAAGATTGAACAGGTTGCCTCAATCTCGGCCAACAACGATGCCGAGATTGGTAAGCTCATCGCCGACGCAATGCGCAAGGTGTCAAAGGATGGTGTAATCACCATTGAGGAGGCAAAAAGTCGCGACACCACAATCGGTGTTGTAGAGGGTATGCAGTTCGACCGCGGTTACCTCTCGGCTTACTTCATCACCGATACCGAGAAGATGGAGTGCCAGATGGAGAACCCGTTCATCCTCATCTATGACAAGAAGATTACCAACCTCAAGGATATGCTCCCCATTCTGGAGCCTGCAGTACAGACAGGCCGTCCTCTGCTCATCATTGCCGAGGATGTCGAGAGCGAGGCGCTCACCACATTGGTTGTAAACCGCTTGCGCACACAGTTGAAGATTTGTGCAGTTAAGGCACCGGGCTTCGGCGACCGTCGCAAGGATATGCTCGAGGATATTGCAACACTCACAGGCGGTATCGTAATCAGCGAGGAGAAGGGTATCAAGCTTGAGCAGGCTACACTTGAGATGCTTGGTACTTGTGGCAAGGTTACCGTAAGCAAGGATAACACAACAATTGTCGACGGTAACGGCAACAAGGAGGCTATCGATGCACGCGTGGCACAGATCAAGGCTCAGATTGCAGCAACAAAGAGCGATTACGACAAGGAGAAGCTCCAGGAGCGTCTTGGCAAGTTGGCAGGTGGCGTTGCTGTTCTCTATGTAGGTGCTGCTTCCGAGGTTGAGATGAAGGAGAAGAAGGACCGCGTTGACGATGCACTCTGCGCTACACGCGCTGCAATTGAGGAGGGTATCGTTCCAGGTGGTGGTGTTGCCTACATCCGTTCAATCGACTCGCTCGAGGGTATTGAAACATACAACGAGGACGAGAAGACTGGTGTTGCAATCGTAAAACGTGCCATTGAAGAGCCACTCCGCCAGATTGTTGCCAATGCCGGCAAGGAAGGCGCAGTCGTTGTTCAGAAGGTACGCGAGGGTAAGGGCGACTTCGGTTACAATGCCCGTGCCGATGTCTATGAGAACCTCTTTGCTGCCGGTGTTGTTGACCCTGCCAAGGTGACACGTGTTGCACTTGAGAATGCCGCTTCAATAGCAGGCATGTTCCTCACAACAGAGTGTGTCATTGTAGAGAAGAAGGAAGACAAGCCCGAAATGCCAATGGGTGCTCCCGGTATGGGCGGCATGGGTGGCATGATGTAATAGAAGTTACATTATTTATTATAAAAGAGCGTTGCGGCATTAATGCAGCAACGCTCTTTCTGTATGAGGGAAAATACGTAACACGGTAGTTGTTGTTTTTTTAATCTTTTTTTCTTTACTTTGCGCATAGTTCAATACATATATATGCTATGAAAAACATGTTAAGGAAATACTGTTTGCCGGTTGTTGCCGCGCTGTCGCTTCTTTTTACATCGTGCGATGCCAACGACCTGTACCTTGAGGACGAGATTGTCGGCTCATGGAGCTGGATTTATGAAGATGCCAATGTGTTCGAGGAGGAAGTCTATGATTTCGACCCTGCCGGCCGTTGGACCTATCGTTATATCTATGAGAATATCTACGGAGAGTATATCTACGAGGTTGATGCAGGTACATATTATATCAGCTATGGACAGCTTAAACTCAGGTCCAATTTCTCGGACGATTTATGCTCTTTCAGCATGAGCATCCGTGGCGACAGGATGATACTTAGGGATGGCGAGTATTATTGCGAGTTCTTGCGTTACAGATAATGTACGGAGTTGTGAGGATTGGTATATCCTATGGGCGAGGGTACTTCAACCCTCGTCCTTTTATTTTGCAGATGTAATAACCGTATCAGTCAGAATGCCTTTTGGCTCTTTTGCATAAAGGTGTAAAAAAAAAGAGGGAACCGGGCAGAGATTACCGTTTCCCTCAGGGCAGGGCGGTGAATTAACAGCTCACCCCACCTTTCTTGTGTATCTTTGAATTTTGATTATTTCTCAGCGATGTTGATGTCCTGGCTGTAGTACTTGAAAAAGTCGTGTTTAAGGATTATTGAAATTTTTTCAAGCAAGCCGGTGTCAATACTCTCGCGTTTGAAAATGCTGTAAATGTTGGTTCTGTCACAGCATAGTTGTTTCGCAAACCATGACACAGAACCTCCTTGTGCATCGAACTGTTTTTTGATAATGTTACCGATGTGAATCATATATAGTATAGTGTTAGTATAGTGTTGTGTTTGTTGCTGTTATGCTGTAAAATTTTTGCAAAAGTAAAATGTTAAATTTTTGTATCAAACTTTTTTGCGTGATTAATATTCCACAACTGATTGGATTTGAAGTAAATACAGCTTGTGCTAATCTCAGGACAATGTTATTTGTTTTGCACACTTGTGCTACGCTGTAAATAATATTATACACAATGTTATATATATAACAGATAAATATATAACAGATAAATATACCGTTTTGTTTTCAACAATGACGAAAAAAGCGGACAAATGCTGAATACATCTGTCCGCATGAACTATAAACTCGCCTGCTAGTAATCAGCAACTCATTGCGCCGCAGCAATTTATTACCTGGCCGCTTACATAGCCCGACATGTCGCTTGCAAGGAACACCGCAACGTTTGCCACATCCTCGGGTGTGCCGGCGCGGCGTAAAGGAATGGTATTTGCCCACTCGGCGCGCATCTCCTCGGATATTGCAGCAGTCATGTCCGTCACTATGAATCCCGGAGCAATGCAGTTGCATCGTATTCCGCGTGGTCCCATCTCCTTGGCAATTGATTTTGCAAGACCTATGAGGCCTGCTTTCGACGCTGCATAGTTGCATTGTCCGGCATTGCCGTTCTCGCCAACCACTGACGACATGTTTATGATGCTGCCACAACGCTGCTTTGCCATCACAGGAACAACGGCACGCGTGAAGTTGAATGCCGATTTAAGGTTCGTGGTTATCACCGCATCCCACTGCTCCTCGCTCATTCGCAGTATAAGGCCGTCCTTTGTTATTCCGGCATTGTTCACCAAAATGTCAATGCGTCCAAAGTCGGCTGCTACATCCTTTACAACAGCCTCTGTCGCTGCATAGTCGGCTGCGTCGGCTGCATAACCCTTGCACTTCACGCCAAGCGCCTCAATCTCCTTTATCAACTCCTCGGCATTGCTGTTTATTTGGCGATATGTGAATGCCACGTTAGCGCCCTCCTGTGCAAATTTCACCGCAATTGCGCGGCCTATACCTCTTGTCGCTCCTGTAACCAGGGCTGTCTTTCCTTCAAGTAATTTCATAATCCTTATGATTTAAGTGCTTTCTTTGCCGCGAATGTACAAAAAGATAGCGAATAAAACAAGTGCGCGGCGCATTGCTGTGCCACAACGTCGCTTGCTCCATGGAACAGCTTTTCACGCAGCGGTATGACTTCCTTTTTTGTGTTGAAAATAATGCTATATTTAATATCTTTTAACATTTCGGGGGGGGTAAAACGGGACCTTGTTATTAACTTTGCAAAACTTTACGAAAAGTGCTTAATTTTAAGAATTTACTTAATAATTTAATCAATAAAAAATGAGAAAAATTACTCTATTTTTCGTGTCTTTGTTCCTCGCAGTGGGCGCAATGGCGCAGGTGCCTGCCGGTTATTTTGCAGGTAGCGAGGTTACTTTTACCAACATTCAAAAGGATGGTACAACAAAGTACACCCTTTACATTAATGAAAGTAATGAATTGGCATTGAGCACCTCTTCTGCCGAGGAACTTGGTGGTGCTGCAAAGTTCTTTTGCGAAAAGAGAGCAAACAACAAATATAGTTTTTATAATAGAGAAAAGGAATTGTATTTGATTTGGCGCGGTAAAGGCAACGGATATAACAGTGATAAAGGTGTTCTTAATGAATATAATGCTACTTATTGCGATTGGACAATAAATGCGGGTGCTGTAATTTCGGAAACTCAGACATTTTTCTTTGTTGGCAAGCGCAGTAATGGTACTAGCGATGGTGCACTTGTTGTTATGAAAAGCAATGGTGTTTTTGATGCTTGGGGAAATACTCAAGCTTTGAGTGATACTTATAGTAACTTGTACGATATTCAGGTTGTTAATCGTGAATATGTTGCCGATGCTTCAGCATTTGAGAATGGCAAAATCTATACATTCGTAACAGAGCGTGGTTGGATGGGTGCAAAGGATGGTAACAATAATGTTATCTCTACAGCAAAGACAAGCCACAATTTGACAGGTAGCAAGGAGGATGCAAACTTCCAGTGGGCAGTTTATCAGTCAGAGAACGGTAACTATTACCTCTACAACATTGGTAAGGGTATGTTTATGGGCGTGCAGGCTTCAAATAATGCATCTGTTCCTTTTGCCGCGAGTCCTGTTGGTAAAAAGTTGACTTTCAAGGTTTCAAGCAATCTTCAATATCCAATTATGTTCTCTACAAACAATGCCGCCGTTGTTAACCACTCTACATCGTACGGTGACGGATGTATCTCATGGACAGGTGGTTGGGGAACTCTCAACGACGGTGGTAGCAACCACAAGATAGAGGTTGTTGGCAATGTTGCCGATGATGTTCTTGCAAAAATAGAGAAACTTGTTGCTGTTCGTGAAATCGGTTATTTCCGTTTGAAGGGTCACTCAGGTAACTATATTGATGCATCAGCAACTTGGGGAAATGACGGTCAGATGTCAATGAAAGCGGAGGCAGATTGCAACCCTGCCGGTGCAATCTTCTATTATGATGACAATAACGGCTTCTTGAACTACGCTACAGGAAGATACATTAATGAAACACGTACGCTTGCAAACGTGAATACAATGGGCAACACATGGTCTGTATATGTATCTGCAACACAAGGTAAATTCAAACTGTTGAGCAACGCAAACAACTGGTTGCACGATAACAGCGGTAATCGTGCCGACAGATGCTCTAGTGAAGGTGATCACGCAAATACAACTCACTCATGGACTATCGAAAAGGTAACTTCACTCCCTGTAACAATCACTGCTGCTAAATATGCAACATTCTATGCTCCTGTAGCTGTTGAAGTTCCTGAGGGCATAACTGCCCATACAGTGACAATCAACGGTGAGTGGGCTACATTGAGCGAGGCATTGGAGGTTATCCCTGCAAACACAGGTGTAGTCCTTTGTGCTGAGAACGCGGGTACTTATGGCTTTGCAATCACAGAGGATGTTGAGGCTATCGCGGGTAACGCTCTTCGCGGTTCTGCTGCTGCAACATACTACACCGCTGTAACCGGTACATACTATGCACTTGGCTTGGTTGATGGTGTGGTTGGTTTCTATAAGGATAAATTCAATAACAACCGTTTCCAGAACAACAGCCACAAGGCATACTTGTATGTTGAAGGCGCACAGAACGCTGCAAATTACAGCTTCCGCTTCGAGGACGGCACTACCGCAATTGAGAATGTAGAGGTTGAGAACGAGGTTAAAGCTATCTACGACCTCACCGGCCGTCGCGTTGAGGAGATTACAGCACCCGGTATTTACATTGTAAACGGCAAAAAGGTGCTTGTTAAGTAAGAATTAATTTTAGACATAAGTACATAAGAACATAAGTCCTATGGCGCAAAACCGAAAGTAAAACAAATTTATGTGTACTGCATACAAACAGGTTTGCATGCAGTCGCATAAACTTTGTTTAAAAAATGCACTCAGGTGCATTTGCAACAAGGATGTTGCTCGGGTTTCGCGATTATAATGTGAAGTGTCCTTTTAACTTTGTTGAATTCGCTTTGTTCTTTTGTTCTTTTGTTCTTCTGTCCCAAGAAAAAGAGATCCCTCGTCGCTGCGCTCTGTCGGGATGACATTGTACGCGCAAGGGTATTCTTAAAACTAAAAACAATTAAAAACAATAACGATATATGAAGAAGGCTTATGTATCACCTCTTATGGTAGAGGTAAACGTTGAAGCGGAGACAATGCTTGCCGTTTCATTGCAGATGAATGGTGGTAAAACAGTAGATACCTCAAATCCTAACAACCAGCTCGGTGGCAGTAGTCGCGGTGAGTGGGGTAATTTGTGGAACTAAACAGTAGGAGCGCTTTTAAAGCGCTCCTACTGTTTAGTTATAGGTGCCCCACGAACGAAGTGGAGACACAGAGTGGCTCCTTTAATGCGTGTAGAGGTAGGTCGCGCGTAGTGTGGTGTCAGTCACACCGCGCGGGCCTCGTTAAAGCACGCATTGAAAATGGGGTAATTTGTGGCAGTAATCCACAAATTGACCTATCGCGAGTTTTGCAGCAAAAGGTCGCGGGCAGCGTGGAGTAGTCACGCCCCGCGGGTTGCGATAAAGCAAAACGAGTCAATGGAATCTAGGCAGTAATCCACAAACACTCAATAAAAGTGTATTATGTGAGGTGTGTTTGTTGCTTATTACGGGCTGCAGTCAAAAAAAAGAGTAAAATCTTTGGCACAACGAAATAAACGCACTATCTTTGCAGTCGCAAATGGGTAATGCCCTTTTGTTTAAATAGGTAGGTTCCGTAGCTCAGCTGGATAGAGCAACGCCCTTCTAAGGCGTGGGTCAAGCGTTCGAATCGCTTCGGAATCACAAAAGAGGAAAGTAAGCGTGCTTACTTTCCTCTTTTGATATGTTGTCTGCACTGCCTATATTTTGATGTGACATTGAAAATATATTGTGTCCGTTGAGAAATATTCAGGCGGGTTTAATGTATTTTCACTTGTTTGTAGTTATTTTTGTAAAAGAATATTTTAAAACCAATTTAATATAATTCATGATGAAAGCTAAAAGTTTTTTGAAGTTTGCATCTTTGCTGGTGGCTATTTGGGGGTTGTTGCCTGCTGTAGCACAAAATGAGAGTGTCATTAACCTTGCCGGTAATGCTTACATTACATCGGGTAAGTCGGCGTATATTGATGAGCAGGGCAATGCTGTACGTAACTGGGTTGACAAGGAAACTGTAATAAGTTTCTACTTCAGAGCTAATGAGTGTGGTAAAGTGGATATTGCATTGCAGGCAAAGGGAAAATCACGCATTGAGGTTTCTCTGTTGGGCAAGAAAAAGAAGGTTACACTCGACAGCGATAATTTGGAGCGTGTTGAACTGGGAACTTTCAAGGTGAAAACTCCGGGCTACGTTAAAATGGATATTCGTGGACTGAAGATTAATGAGGGTGAGGACTTCGGTTCGGTGGCTGCTGTCATTGTTGGTGGCAAGATGCAGGATATTTCATATGTAACACCGAATTTCAGTACTCATTTTGGACGTCGCGGCCCATCGGTGCACTTGGGTTATGTTCTTCCCAAGGAGGATGTCGAGTGGTTCTACAACGAGGTGATTGTGCCCGAGGAGGGTGACATACCCAGCAGTTATTACATGGCATGCGGATTCGGTCAGGGATATTTTGGAATGCAGAATAACACTCCTCACCAAAGAAGGGTGCTCTTTTCTGTGTGGAGTCCTTATGAGACCGATAATCCGGCCGATATCCCCGATTCATTGCGCGTGACACTTGTCAAGAAGGGTGAGAATACCATAATCAAAGATTTTGGAAATGAAGGTTCGGGTGGACAGAGTTATATTCACTATGATTGGAAAGCCGGCGAGCGTTGCCGTTTTCTGATGGGTGTGAGACCCGACGGCAATGGCAATACCGTCTACACAGCCTATTTCTTTGACAATAACAAGGAGGAGTGGATGCTCATTGCCTCTTTCCGTCGTCCTATGACATCGACATGGTATACCGGTGCACATTCTTTCCTTGAGAATTTCAATCCTGTGATGGGTTATATCAACCGCAAGGCTTATTATACCAACCAGTGGGCACGTACCACCGATGGCCGTTGGTGTCCTGTATCGAAAGCACATTTCACATGTGATACAACCGGTGCCGAGGAGATGCGTCTTGACTATAAAGGCGGTGTGGAGGGTGATTGTTTCTTCCTTTCCATGGGTGGTTTCTTTGACGAATTCGTGGAGTCGAGAACCTATTTCGACCGCGAAGGAAACACAACCGTGGCTCCTGATATCGATTTCTCGACACTTGAATGATAGCGCATACATGTTGCCGGTAAGATGAAAGGGACTTTATAGATTTTAAACAGTTCTTTTTATTTAACCCCTAAACTATGATGGTGGCTCCAAGGTCTTGGAGCCACCATCTTTTATGTTTTAAGTATGAAAAGTAGTGCGTCTTTTTTGGAGTGTTTACAATTTCATTATTATTATCCGTACTACTTTGTCAGTCGGCAATCAGTGATGCCAGAGCCGCTATTCCAACGATTGTTGCCGCTGTTTCCATTACATCATTCGTACAGCAGTGATTATGATAGTGAACGGGGCGTGGTACCGGTCTTGGGCGTGGAACCGGGTAGTATGCCGGGCATGGCATTGGCTTGGGTCTTGGAGCTCTTCTCATCCTTGCCATATGTTTTGGTTTTCTGGCCGGCTTGTTCTTTCTGAACTTCTTGTCATATGGCTTTGCTTTGGCATACCTGTCGTCCCTTTTATTCCTCTTTGAAACCTTGAAATCGCGCTTGTTGTCCATTCTTTTTTCTACTCTGGGCTTTGCAAAATCCCTGTTGTTGTTCTTTGCCATCATCTGTGCAGGCATGAGCATCACGCTCATCATCACTGCAATAAACATCATCTTTTTCATAACTGTAAATTTAAATGGTCAGTCTTTTCTGTTTAAATGTTGTTATATGAATTCTTGGTCGTTTAGTTTGCTACCAATGCTACCAGTGCTGCCAGGCCTACTACTGCTGCCACTGCATTTACCGGATTCACTTCGTTGACAACCTTTACATTGACTTGTGGATTGGGGCGGGGCTTTGGCTTTTTTACAATTACCGGTTTGGGCTTCTGTTTTTTGACGATTATCGGTTTTGGCTGTTTCTTGTTCTTCCTGTCGTTTTTCTTGTTGTCTTTGTACTTATCATTCTTGTTGTCTTTGTACTTGTCTTTCTTGTCGTCCTTTTTGTATTTGTCGTCTTTTTTGTCCTTGTCTTTTTTGTTATCTACTCTGTTTTCAATCTTTGGCTTGGCGTTCTTGTCGTTCTTTGCCATCATCTGTGCAGGCATAAGCATCATGCTCATCATCACTGCTAAAATCATCATCTTTTTCATAGCTTTCAATTTTAAATGTTAAACCTGTTTTTATGAAACTTGTCTCGTTTGTTTCTGATGCAAAGATATGGGCACAAAAATCCCCCTGCAATTGATTATTCCTAATCGTTGCAGGGGGTTATCCTAATAGTGGTAGGGAATTTCCCCCTTCCTCACTAAAAAGGCCACACAAAAATATAGAGGATATGGCCATATCCTCTATATCCTATTTTTCGTTCGATTGTTGCTTTGCCGTATTATTCCTCAACCGGGAATGCTGGAGCTGCAGCCTCGGGAACATCGTTGGCTGTTGCATCGGTGTAAGATGCGTCAACAACCTGCTGGCTTGCCTTCTCTGATGAGAGAGCATGTGCCGAGAAGATGCTGAACAAAACCATGAGGACTGCAATAGTCCAAGTAGCTTTCTCCAAGAAATCGGTAGTCTTTCTAACACCCATAATCTGGTTCGATGATGCGAAACCTGATGCAAGGCCACCGCCTTTTGAGTTCTGGATGAGTACGATGAGGCACATCAAAATTGAGGCCAAAACAATCAGTAGTACAAAGAATGTAAACATATTATTCTTTTTTTGTATGTTTTATTATAATTTCTAAAAATCTTATTTGGTCTGCAAAGTAACGATTTTTATTCGGATATTCCAAATATAATCGTTTAATAATTTCAAGTGCTTTGCTATATTTGCCTTGCTTGATGTAAATATTTGCCAAAGTTTCTGTAAAGAACGATGTTTCACCGTTCGTTTCTTCGGGGAGTTCTTCCTTGGCGGATTCGGGAGCCGGGTTGAGGTCGAGGGTGATTCTCTCGTTCTCGCCGGCGAGGAAACTGTCTATTAGATCCTGACCGCGCAACTCGGGGATTTCCTCCGCGCTTGTCTGCTCATTTTTAAGGTATACCGATACATAGTCCACGGCTGCGGCTCCCTCGGCCTCGAGCGAGAGGGTCTCCTGGGGCAGAGTGTCGAGGAATGCATCAATGAGTTCCATTGTCCTGTCGACAGCTATGTCGTTTGGTGCATCCTCCATTGTCGGGGCTGTGCCGTAACCGGCCATGAGTTCAAAGATTGGCCAGCGGCTTTTGAGGTAGATGGCTGCTTTGCGCATCTCCTTGCCGAACTCGATGTCGTGCAGCAGGTAGAGGTTCTTGAGCATGAGCAGACGTGCCACGTCGAAATAGGGATGTTTGCCCACTATAAGGCGTAGCTCGTAGAGGGTGTCGCGGTTGAGCCTCTCGGGGTGTGATATGTATGTGGCGAGGTTTTCCATTGTTACCAGTTGGCTACTGCTGCATTGAATATTGCCTCTACAATTTCGTCAATCATCTGTCCCACAAGTTCTTCCTGTACCGAGTCGAGTGATTGTGTGGCGTCGAAGTCGCGTGTAGCACTGAACTGGCGCTCGAAATCCTCGTCGTGGTTGGTGTTGTTGGTGAAACGTACGTTGACGGTCATCTTCAGCTGTACCAAAGATGAGTAGCCGTCGGACGAAATGGATTTGTTGTACTGGTCGTAGGCCGTGATTTCGCCGGCAAACTGCATGTCGCCGCCGCGTGCAACCTGCTGCAGCTTTGTCTGCTGCACGAATATGTCGTTCAGCTTTTCGTTGAACATGGTTGCCATGGGACCCCACTGGTAGGCCGCGCGGTTCTGGAATGTCTCGAGCGATATTGTCTTTACTTTGGTGTAGTCTATTGACGCACCGGTGAACTTGTAGCTTACCGTGCAGCCGGCAATGATGACGGCCAGCAGCAGTGATGCTGCAAATGTGACTCTGCGCAGTGTCTTATTCAATGCCATATTCCTTTATTTTACGGTAGAGCGTGCGCTCCGAGATGTTCAGTTCTTTTGCTGCGTGGCGGCGCTTGCCTTTGTTCCTTTCAAGTGCTTGCAGTATGGTCTTCTTCTCCACATCGTCGAGTGACAGGGTTTCCTCGATATACTCCTCTACAACGTTTTCCATTGGTTCATAATGTGCCTGTGAGGGTTGTATCTGGTATGAGGGTTGTATCTTGTGCTGTACAACCGGTAGTTCGCCGGCCTCGGTGTAGTAAGGCGTCTGTGTGCTTTGGCTCTCTTGCGAGGTGCGGAGGATTTCAATCTGTTTCTTGAGTTCGGTGATGTCGCGGCGCATGTCGAAGAGCACGCTGTAAAGGATTTCGCGTTCGCTCTCGAATGTCTTGCTGTCGTTCTTGTGCCCGGCAAATGTGGGCAGGTTGTTCTTCTGCTCCTTGGGCAGGTAGTTGGCAAGGACGGTGGCGTCAATCTCGCGGTTCAGCTCGAGGATTGAAATCTGCTCGGCTATGTTCTTGAGCTGACGGATGTTGCCCGGCCATGAGTATTCCATGATGGCTCTCTTGGCGCTGTCGCTGAGTTGTATCTTGGGGACATTGTACTTTGTGGCAAAGTCCATTGTGAATTTCTTGAACAGCAGTACCACGTCTTCGCCACGTTTGCGGAGCGGCGGGATGTTGATGGGGACGGTGCTGAGGCGGTAGTAGAGGTCTTCCCTGAAACGGCCGTCGGCAATGGCTTCGGTTAGGTTCACGTTGGTGGCGCAGACAATGCGCACATTGGTCTTCTCTACATCGGACGAACCTACCCTGATGAACTCGCCGTTCTCGAGCACGCGCAACAGACGCGCCTGTGTGGACAATGGCAGTTCGGCAACCTCGTCGAGGAAGATTGTGCCGCCATCGGCCTCGCTGAAATAACCTTTACGCTCGTTGACGGCGCCGGTGAATGCTCCCTTGACGTGTCCGAAGAGTTCGGAATCAATGGTGCCTTCGGGTATTGCACCGCAGTTTACGGCAATGTACTTCCCATGCTTGCGCACACTGTTGGTGTGTACAATCTTCGGGAAAAACTCCTTACCTACGCCGCTCTCTCCAGTGATGAGTACCGAGAGGTCGGTGTGTGCTACCTGAATGGCTGTATCTATTGCGCGCAGCAGTGCGGGGTCGTTACCTATGATGCCGAACTGCTGTTTTGCTTTCTGTACGTCGGCTAAATTCATGTCTTTCTGTTTTGCTGACAAAATTACTTATAATTTGTCGAAAACAAGCAATTATGTCAGTTTTTTATATTTAGAAAGGGAACAACAGGGGCAATACGAGTACCATTACAATGCCCAGGATTATTTGCAATGGCAAACCTACCTTGATGTAGTCGGAGAAGGTGTACTGTCCTGCCGGTTTTACCAATGCGTTGGGCGGTGTTGAAAATGGCGATGCAAAGCAGAGGCTTGCTCCCAATGTCACTGCAAACAGCATTGGAACAGGGCTGACGCCAATGCTTGTGGCACATTGCATTGCAATGGGAGCCATGAGCACGGCTGTGGCGGTGTTGCTGATGAACATTGTGAGCAGTGATGTTGCAAAGTATATAGCTGCAAGCATTACAGTGGGGTGGAAACCGCCGAGTGATTTCTCCATCGTTGATGCTACCCAGTTTGAGATTCCTGTCTTCTCCAGTGCAATGGACAACGGAATCATGGCGGCGATGAGCATGATGCTCTCCCAGTTTATGGTTTTGTAGGCTGCCTCGACATTGCGGAAACATCCGGTGAGTACGGTGAGCAGTCCGGCAATGACCACGGCTGTAACTGGTTCTACTATGTTGAATGCCATTGCTGCAATCATGGCTATCATTATCACTGCTGCGATAGGTGCCTTGTAGTCCAATGTCACTTTTGCAGCCTCTTCGAGCGGACGTCCCATGACAATCCATTCATTGGTCTCCTTTTCAAGGTTTGCAATGTTGCTCCAGGTTCCTTGTACAAGCAGTACGTCGCCGGTGTGTATTATTTCGTTTGCAAGTCCCTGCAGGATGTATTCTCCCTTGCGGCATATACCAAGGACGCTGACATTGTATCTGGTGCGGAACTGGACCTCCTTTATGCTCTTGTTTATTACGGTTGATGATGGCATGAGCACGATTTCGGCAACACCGATATCATAGAAATCGAGTTTGTTCGCTTCGTTGTCGGTGATGTACTCGAGGTTGTAGTCGGCCATGAATTTCTTTACAAGCTCTTCGGCTCCCGAGATGTAGAGGATGTCGTCGGCGCGGAGCATGGTGTCGGAGTCGGCAGCCTGCTGTATGATAGATTTGGTGAGGAAATTGCGCTGTCCCTTTTCCATGTGGCGCACCTCGATAATGTTCAGACCATATACATTTCTGATGTTCAGTTCACCGATCATTTTGCCGGCTGCGAGTGAGTCGGCGTTGACCTGTACTTTGTGCAGGCTGTTTGATATTCCATACTCTTTAACCAATTCTTTGAGTGACTTGGCGCTGCTTGCACTCTTGCTGCTCAGGGAACCTGGCTTTGAAAGGTATTTCTTGCTCAAGGGGAGCAGTATGAGTGTTCCGACAAAGATACAGATGAGACCTACCGGAAGGAAAGTGAAGAATCCGAGTCCTTCGTGTCCTTTGCTGATGAGTTCTTCGTTGATGATAAGGTTGGGCGGGGTACCGATGAGGGTCATCATACCGCTCATGCTGCTTGCAAAAGCCAATGGCATGAGCAGGCGGCTGGGGTTCATCTTGGCGCTCATGGCCATGCTCACCACGATAGGTATCATTATGGCTACGGTACCGGTGTTGCTCACAAATGCACCCATCAATGATGTGACAGCCATTACCAGGACGAAAAGACGTGTCTCGCTATTGCCGGCAAGGCGCATGAGCTTGGAACTTATCATCTTTGCAAGACCGGTCTGGAATATGGCTCCACCTACGACAAAAAGGCCCACCATCATAATGACGGCAGTGCTTGAGAATCCGGAGAAGGCTTCTTTTGATGTCGGCTCCAGAATGCCCATGATGACAAGCAGTGCCAATGCACATAATGCGACAATATCGGAACGGATTTTACCCGATATGAAGAAGACCATTGTGAATATTAAAGTCGCGAGTGTTCCTATTGCATCGAGATTTTCAGTGATGAATGTATACATTTGTATGAGTTCTTGAAATTATGGTTGCAAAGTTAACAAAATAATGGGACAAAAATGCTCTATAATCGTGTAAAATGAGTATATTCGCGTCAACTTTCGCGCGATGCGTGTCGCGCGCTCTATTTTTAACAAAAATAAGGATTTTGCCATAAAGGTACTGAAATACATATCAGGTGGTGTGGCGGTCATAGCGCTTCTGCTCTTTCTGCTGCTCATGTCAATGAGGCTCGACGCTGTCAAGCTTCGTCTTGCTTCGTATGTGTCGTCCGAGATAAGTGAAAAATATGGAATTCCGCTTGATGTGGAGGAACTGGAAGTGCGTGGCCTGAATGACGTTCGCCTGAAGAATGTTACTCTGTTTGACCTTGCTGGCGATACCATGGTGCACGCCGATGAAGCGCGTGCCTATCTGCAGACAAAGAAACTGCTGGATGGCGAGGTGAGGGTGAATACGTTGGTGTTTGCCGCTCCCAGGATAATGCTGAGCCGTGCCACACCCGAGGATGTACTGAATGTACAGTTTCTATTGGATATAATCAACGGCGACAAGAAACAGGAGAAATCTGATATTGATTTGCGCATCAACCAGTTGCTGGTATATGATGGTGTGTTCTCGTATGATGTACACAGCGTGCTGCCGGACAGCACGGGGTTCGATGCCGACCATATCTGTGTGACCGACCTTGCATGCAACCTCTCGCTCAAGAAGATGGTTGGTGACGAGATTGAACTCCTTGTGCGTTCCGTCAGCGGAAAAGAAAGGTGTGGTCTTGAACTTGAAAGGCTCAGAATGAATTTCAACAAGGCGGGTAATACACTTGGTGTGGAAAATATGGAGTTGAGGACTCCGTTCAGCAAAGTGACAGCCGACAGGGTTGAACTGCGTGCCGACAGTGCATGGAACAATATCACCTTGGAAGGATGCGTGGAAAGCGGTTGTTTCCTCTTTGACGAGGTGGCGCCGTTTGTGGAGTTGCCGCAAATGGATATGCCGTCATTGGCATTCAGCGTGGATGGTTTCTACTGCAAGGACAGCATTGCCTTGATGGTTGCGGCGCGTGCCGTGGACAATAGTTTTGGTGCAAAGGCCGATGTTGAACTGTTGTTGCCTTTTGTGGATCAGGCATGCGGTCATGTGGCGCTTGAAGAGTGCTTTGCGGATGACAGAACTGTGAAAATGCTTGTTGCATTGGCAGGGATTGATTCTTTGGATTATGATATTGCCGGCAAATTGGGAAACGTGTCGGCCAATGGCGATGTGTTGTTCAATAAAGAAGAGATTACCGGCGAACTGGCTGTGGATTGCCTGAGCGGTGTGCTCGCTGTCAATGGTGCAATGGCTGCTGACGGTGCGTATACCCTGGCGGTTAACGGTGAAGATTTGAAACTTGAGGCACTCACCGGTGTGGACAAGCTGCAGGGGTGTGACATCAATGTCGAGGCTTCGGGTAAATTGAAGGATAAGGATGGTTATGCCGATGTTAGTGGCAACATCACCAATCTTGTATTCAATGACTATACATATGCGCCCATTGGTTTCAACGGCCGCTATGCTGCCGATGTCGTGACGGCAAAGGTGCAGACCGACGACCCGAACGCCAAAATGCAACTCTCTGCAAGATTCAATGCTGCCGAGGAGAGGAAACTGAAACTTACGTTAAAGACGGAGAAGTTCTCTCCGGCCGAACTCAACCTGTTGAGTGATGAGTACAAGCAGGAGTTTGTGTTCGATTTGAATGGCGAATTCATTGATTATGGTGCCGGCAAGACCATTGTGAATGCAAAAGTTGACAACCTTTCGTTGGTCAATGGCGACGATACTACTTTTGTGCGCAACTTCTACGTGAGCGACAACAAGGCGGGCGATGACAGATTGTTTGTGGTGACATCGGATTTTGCAAGTGCCAGCATGTATGGCGACTTTGACTTCAAGGGTATATTCAATAGCCTGGCAGCCATTCTTAAATCGAATCTGCCTGTGCTGGATATTGAGCATAGTGACGATGCCCAGTCGTTCGTGAACGATTTTTATTACGATCTGGCGATTACCGACAGCAGACCGTTGACCAAGGTGCTGAACCTGCCTGTTACGGTTCTTGAACCCTCGAGTGTGAGGGGCGTGTTCAATGAGCGTGAGAACATATTCACAATAGATGCGTCTGTCAACAAGATTGATTTCAGTGGCAGCCTGGTGCGTTCGTTGACGATAACAGGAAAGACCGGAGGAGAAGGACTTGATATCAACATGCAGTTCCAGAAACCTTTGATGAGGAAAGTTAAGGATTTCGACTACAATAATCAGAAAGATGATATTGTTGTGAGAGTCAATACCAATATCGCATCGGATGAAATTAAAGGTATTGTCAATTGGAATAATTTCAAGAGTGATGATGTGATGATGGGCATGCTGCGTCTGGATGCAGCACTCAGCAGGAATGCCGAACGCGAACTTGAACTCATGGCACGAATCCACAATGACAGTGTGATACACAAGAATAAGGTGTGGCACATAAACGAGGGTACCGTGTCGGGTAAGATTGACAAACTGTATGTGGAGAATATCGGACTCTCAAGTGACAATCAGGAATTGAAGATTGAGGGTGTCATAGGCAAGGAGCAGAGTGACAGCCTGAATGCGTATTTGGACAAAGTGGATGTTGCAACGGTTTTTGACCTGATAAAATTCCGCCTGCTCGACTTTGGTGGCAAAGCAAGCGGTACGGCTCATCTGACCGGTTTGTTGTCGGCACCGAATGCCGGTGGACGATTGGATGTGAGCAACTTCAGCATTGACGGTGCCGTGATGGGCAAGGGTGATGTGTATGTGGGGTGGGAGAATGACTCCAAGAGCATTGTGCTTGATGCCGGCATATACAACAGCGGAAACGAATTGTCGACAGTGAAGGGATTCCTGTCGCAGGCAAATGATACCATAACATTGAAGATTGATGCAAACAACCTCAATGCTGCGTTCATGAACAAGAAACTGGGAGCATTCCTCTCGGATCTGGACGGTACAGGGAGTGGAAAGGTGCATTTGCATGGCCAGTGGCGTTCGGTAGACCTGGAAGGCGCAGTGGCGCTGTTCTGCTCGGCAAAGGTCAATGCCAACAATACAAGGTATTACTTTACGGGTGATTCGCTTTACTTCTCTAAAGGTACAATCGCATTCAACAATGCAAGATTGTATGACAGGTACGGAAACCGTGGTACACTGAATGGACCGTTGACACACAAGAACATGGGACAATGGACATGTAACTTCAATATCAATGTCGAGGATATGCTTGCATATGACACCGACGATTTCGGTTCATTGCCGTTCTATGGAACAGTGTTTGCCACAGGTGATGCTTTGATTAAGAGCGACGGCAAGGGTTTCCTGCTTAAGGTGAACGCGAAGAGTATGCCCGGTTCGCGTTTTGTGTACAACTCGAATGAATCAAGCGGTGCGCGTGACAACAGTTTCGTTACATTCACTGACAACGGCAAGCGCAACAAAAAGGAGTTGTTGGTTGAACAGAAACCGGTGGTCAAGGATGCTTACAGCAAGACGGCAAGCAAGATGACGTTGGACTTTATGCTTGATGTCAATGACGCTCTTGAAGTGAAGGTGTATACCAACAGGCAGACCGATGACTACATTACCCTTTATGGTAACGGTCCGATAAATGCCATATATGATGACAAGACCGGATTCAGCATGAAAGGTCATATGAGCCTGACGCGCGGAACGTTGAAGTTTACTATTCAGGATATATTCCCCAAGGTGTTTGAAATTGCCAAAGGTGGAACGCTGGCGTTCAACGGCGATCCATATCATGCCGAAATGAACCTGAAGGCGAAGTATCTTGTGCCGTCGGCATCGCTCAGCGATCTTACAACCGAGATTGCCAAGAGAAAGACCGTGAAGGTCAATTGTGTGATGAATGTAACGGGAAAACTATCCTCACCCGACCTGGCCTTTGACCTTGAACTGCCCGAAGGCAGTGAGGAGGAACGTGAACTGCTTGCCAGTGTCGCAAGTACACCCGACCAGAAGAACATGCAGTTTGTGTACCTTTTGGGTGTGGGCAAATTCTATACGTTTGATACCAACAACGCGCAGGCCGGTGATGTAAACACGTCGTCTGCTGTGGAGTCACTTATATCAAATACTATATCCGGTCAGTTGAACAATATGCTAGGCAAGATTATCAATGATGGCAACTGGGATATCTCGGGTAACATATCCACCAGTGAGCGTGGATGGAACAGTATGGAGGTCGAGGGTATGCTCCGTGGCCGCCTGCTCGACAACCGCCTGCAGATAAACGGTAACCTGGGTTATCGTGAGAATCCTATTGCCAACCGCAACTTTATTGGTGATTTTGAGTTGCTGTGGCTGTTGAACCCAAAATACAATTGGAATATCAAGGCCTACAGCAAGACTAACGACCGCTATTTCTCAAAGACCGATCTCACCACACAGGGCGTTGGAACTTCTATTCTTCTTGAGTTTGACCGCTGGAAATGGTGGGGAAAGAAAAAGGATAAGAAACGTAAAGGGGATGAAGCTGAGGATGCTGTAGATGTTATGGTGGAAAAGGAGAACGTGCTTGAGGAAATGCCGGAGAGTGAGAAAAGCGTAAAATGAATTTTACCTATTATAAAAATGAGAAACTTTACATCGGTAAATGATATCGGTGACCTTAAGAAGGCACTTGATGAGGCTTTTGAGATAAAGGCCGACCGTTATAAATATAGCGAATTGGGAAAGAACAGGACATTGATGATGGTGTTCTTCAATTCGAGTCTGCGTACAAGGTTAAGCACCCAAAAGGCTGCGTTGAATCTTGGCATGAATGTGATTGTACTTGATATCAATCAGGGAGCATGGAAACTTGAGACCGAACGCGGCGTGATAATGGATGGTGACAAGCCTGAACATATTCTTGAAGCGATACCGGTGATGGGTAGCTATTGCGATGTCATTGGTGTGCGTTCATTTGCACGTTTCGAGAACAAGGCCGATGACTACAACGAGGTGATTCTTAACCAGTTCATTAAATACTCGGGTCGTCCGGTTTTTTCGATGGAGGCTGCAACACGTCATCCTTTGCAGAGCTTTGCCGATCTTATAACCATTGAGGAGCATAAGACAAAAGAGCGTCCAAAGGTTGTGCTTACATGGGCACCGCATCCAAAGGCTTTACCGCAGGCTGTACCAAACTCTTTTGCCGAATGGATGAATGCTGCCGATTATGATTTTGTGATTACACATCCCAAAGGGTATGAACTGGACCCTGCTTTTGTTGGCAACGCGCGCGTTGAATATGACCAGATGAAGGCTTTCGAAGGTGCCGACTTCGTGTATGCCAAGAATTGGGCGGCATATACCGGTGATAACTACGGCAAGGTGCTTTCAACTGACCGCGACTGGACAGTGAGTGAGCGTCAGATGGCTGTTACCGATAATGCTTATTTTATGCATTGCCTGCCGGTAAGGCGTAATATGATTGTTACCGATGATGTCATTGAGAGCGAACGCTCTTTGGTGATTCCCGAGGCTGCCAATCGTGAAATATCGGCAACGGTGGTGCTCAAGAAGATTCTTGAAGGGTTGAAATGAGGAAACTGAACATGACAGGAGAGCCGCATGCGGCTCTCCTGTTCTTATTTTGATGCAAAATACATCCTTTTGAAAATACCGTCTATGGAGTATCTTCCGGGTCCGGTGATGTAGAGCAATACAAAGATTGTGAGGTACATGAGCGACAATTCCTTGGCTGCCAGCAGGTCGCCGGAGTGTATCACGAATACGGCTATGCACATGGTGAATATCATGGGGATAACGCAAAGCCTGAACAATGCACCGAGAATGAAACCGAACGAACATGCTACTTCGGCGAATATGACAAGCCAGAACGAGAGTGTACTGCCCATACCTAACGGGTCGGGGAAATTCTCTGTTGCCTCGTTGAAACTGATCCATTTACTTACGGCATGACTCATGAACATTGCGCCGAATACTATTCGTGCGGCAAGAAGCATTACGGAATATGCCATGGGCAATCGTGGCTCTTTGAATAGAAAATTCTTGATTTTTTCCATAT
>JAZQZZ010000013.1:0-30016 GCA_045634305.1 Bacteroidaceae bacterium
AAATGCATTCGGTTTCGTGAAACACAGTATTTTCTCCCCTCCGGTCTACGACCACCTCCCCTCAAAGAGTGGAGGAGCTTTAGTACGGCACCACAAATAGCGTGAGTACAATCCTTATTTATAATAGGTAATAATATTGTAGTTGAGCCAAAGATCCTAATATTCGCGAATTTGTCATTCTGACGATAGGAAGAATCTATTTTTTAAGCAATAATATAGATATTGACCCAATAATGTCATCCCGACAGAGCAAAGCGACGAGGGATCTCCTTTTTAGATTTCTCAGTCACTCACGTTCCTTCGAAATGACATCACAGCGTGTCATCCTTTTCCCCCTGTTAGAAACATTATTCCCCACGCTGTTTGCGCAGGGAACAATATCATAGAAAAGAACTCTATTACTTTACCAGCACCTTTTTGCCATTGATAATGTAGATACCCGTTGTTGGGTTCTCAACCTTGCGGCCTTGCAAGTCGTAAACAGCTTTCACCTCTCCGTTTTCACCTTTCACTTCCTCTATGCCTGTTTCAGGAGCATTCACCGTTACTTTGAACGATGCGTCTTCGCATTTGTAGCTCGCTGCATCGGCTGTCGACATTCTAACATTGTACAGGCTGCCGCTCACTGTTCCACCATTCTCGCCTGCTGTAACAGGGATTGTAAGCAGTGCGCCGTCTTTGAAAGGATAGCGATAGATATTGTATAGCACTACAAGGTAGTCGCCGCTCGCAAGTGGCAGAACGCTCATCTTGTGACCGCTAATAACATTTTTATACTCTATTCCACACGCCTCGCCATCGTCGGTAAGGGTTATTCCGCTTGGCAATGACAAGTTGAACTGCAATGCTGTCATTGCTGTTGCGTTGGAGATTTTCACCTCAAGTGCAGTTGCCTCGCCGGGTTCTACTGTTACAGGTTCTACAGCAAGTGCTGGTGATTTTACCTCTGTGGTGTATGTCACACTGCTATATTCAAAACTTTCGGCATCTTTATTAGCCATTCTTATATTGTACAGGCTGCCGGTTGCTGTGCCGGCCTCTCCGCTTGCCACTACGGGGATTTTTACAAGTTCGCCATTAGCGAATGTATTGAGGTGCATACTGTAAACCACCACCAGGTAGCTCCTCTCGCCCACCTGTTGCACATTAACGGTGTGGCTGCCACGTGTGGCATTGCCAAGCACTGCGCCAAAGCCTTCGCCCTGTGAGTTCAGTTCATAGCCATCGGGTATGTTTATGCAGAACTGCAGTGCGGTCATTGTTGTTGCACCGTTTAGGCCGACAACAATCTCACCCTCTGCACACGCAGGCAAAGACAAAGGCTCAACGCTGAGCGTTTGCGAACGGGTTATTCCCACAAAGGCCATGAGTACAAATATTGTACTTAGTATTCTTTGTTTCATATTATTGTTTATTTTTATTCGTTGATTTGTTTCTGAAAAAGGTAAAAGATTCATTGTTGTTAAAAATGGCAAAATTAATATGACAATAATTTACCAGTTGTATTGATTGTTGTTGTTCCAAGTTGTGCCCCATTCCAGTCGATTGTTACCGCATTCGTTACATAACTACCTTTACCTGCAGCAATTTTACTTGCGGACTCTCCACTAACAACCGCCTCAACAGGCACATAATTAGTAAATGATATATTATTGAAATCTATTCCGTTTTGATTTAATGTTGCCATTTTATAAATTGATTAATATATATGGAAGCCAAATTCTGAATTGAAATCAGAATATACATTATACTTTGCACCTGCAATTGTTATTGATGAACTAACTAATGTATATTTTGACGTAATGTCATTTCCAAAACCATCATAAATTCCAATTCCAACCGGTAATGCAATATAGTACTCAACATCGTTATAATCAGGATCTATGTTGATTGTACCTGCACCACCTCCTTTATGCAACATATTTCCTGAATGATAATCGTCTGCATTAAATGATGCACCAACTAAATGCCATCCCATTGTATTATCTGCTGTTGCCTTTTCAGATTCCGGATTTGTTGATGTTGTTGGTTTTGTTTTACCAACATACCAGTAATACTGCGGAGCAACAGTTCCCTGTTCGTGCATAACTGCAATTACAGCAGCAATGTCGGCAACATCAACAACGCCATCGTTGTTTACATCGCCTTTTATTTCGGTTACTGTTGTGGATGTGTTATCACTCTGCGCCATCGCAGTTGTGCCTACGAGCAACATCATAGCTGCAAAAAGAGCAAAAATCTTTGTTTTCATATCTTTGTTTGTTTTTAATTATTTTTTTCTTTTATCATTTCTTCCGCTTTACCTATCAAGTATTTACTAGACAAAGCTATTACATTGCCAACCTCTTTCTTTGCAACAGAATTCAATATCTCCGTCAATACATCTTTAAAATTCGCAGTACTTGCTTTTTTAAGTTTTTTACAAATTGCCTTTTGTTCTTCTCGTGAATATAAATCTTTTATCAACTCCGAGAAATCTTCAATGCTGACAATAACCACCTCATTATTTGTTGCAAAATCAATAAAAGTTCCTTTCTGTTTAAGTTTATGTTCCAAGTATTTACGAACCGAAAACTCTTCAATTACAAAAGACACCTTTGTATTTTCCTTTTTATCGCATTTGAATTTCACTTTTTCAATAGCCTGCAATAACTTTTTACGACATTCAGCCTCACGATTTTCGCCTCCGTAAGCCAAATCCGCCTCATAAGCCAAACGTTTTACTTTCGTTTCAGGAATTTTCAATTTAAGGCTTATGTCATAATTGCTCAATTTGATTTCAGAATCTATCTCCAATATTTCATAAGGATTCTTCATTATTTCATTGAAGATAAATACCTCGAAAGCGTTCTTATTCATTGAGCCAAAGCCCTTATCAAGATATTTTTTAATTAAATCCTTCATAGCAATTAGTTTTGTTTCATCAAACTCTGCGAAATTATTTTTATTCGCAAACCATTGGCAAAATTAATGTGACAATAATTCACCAGTTGTATTGATTTCTTTATCCCCTAATTGTGCGCCATTCCAGTCAATTTCGACTGCATTTACAAATGTTTCAACACCATCTGTTGCGGCATCACTAAAATTACCATTATTTCCCACCTAATGCTGTACCAACTGTGACATCTGAAAATAGAATATTGGTATCTTTATCTTTAAAACTTCCCATATTATTGGTAATAATATTTTTATCTGATTATTATTGCATTAATATTTCTAGAAGTTGCTGTTGATTTATAAACTGTATGATTTGTAAAGGTTGAATGACTTGTAAATTGACTACTTACAACATTTGTTCCTAATACATCATAAATGCTCTGTCCATTTGGAACAACTACATAATAGTTTATTTTAGCAGCAGAATTATACAATGTGTTCTTTGTATAATCCATTGTTACACCACTTATAGAAGTTGCTGTTTTACCTGCCTTATTATTTGTTGTTGAACCACCTACTGTTGGATATTCCTCATTAATAATTTCCGCAATATTTTCCGCAGTAGGTTCTGTCCAACCTGCATACCAGTAATACTTAGTACCATTTTCCTGTTGCATAATAGCAAGAATCTCTTCAATATCGGCCTCGTTTACTACGCCGTCGCCATTGACATCGGCTTTTGTGGCTGAAACAGCCTTTGTTTGGGTGTTGTCACTCTGTGATTGTGCTGTTGCAGTTGTTGCAACCAAAAGCAACAAGCACACTGCAAATAGATGTTTAATGTGTTTCATAATAGTTTTTATTTAATGAGTTAATAGTTTTGCTTTGAGTAAAGGGTATGCTGTATTGAGCCGCAATGGTGATTGCGACTTACAGCTTTATTGGCGACAGCCTGCCGGCCTGTCGTTATTTTATAGTATAGGGAAAATTGTGTGTGTGTGTGTGTGTGTGTGTGTGTGTGTGTTTATACAAAAATCCAAGACCGCCAAATTCTCGGCAGCCTTTTTGTACACAGTTTTACTATTCAATGAATTGACACACATGACGGATTTACTGTTACTATAACAATACAAATATCACCATTAAATTTGATTTAACAAAATTTCAGAGTAAACTTTCGATAAAACAAACAAATGGTTGCCACGCCATAACAGCGAAGCAACCATTTATAATTGAGATTCTTAATAATCAATACGCAAACAATGGAAACTCCTCCATTGTCTCATTGACCTTTGCACGCACGGCAGCGATTACCTTCTCGTCCTCGGGGGCGCTGAGCACGGTCTCAATCATCTCGGCGATGAAAGGCATCATATCCTCCTTCACGCCACGTGTGGTGATGGCAGGTGTACCAAGACGTATACCCGAAGTCTGGAACGCGCTGCGGCTGTCGAACGGCACCATGTTCTTGTTGGCAGTGATGTCGGCTGCAACAAGTGCCTTCTCGGCGAGCTTACCTGTCAAATCGGGGTACTTGCCACGGAGGTCAACAAGCATTGAATGGTTATCGGTTCCGCCCGAAACAATACCGAAGCCACGGTCCATGAGTTCCTGTGCAAGCACTGCCGCATTCAGTTTCACCTGTGCCTGATACTCCTTGAATTCGGGCTGCTGAGCCTCGCCGAAAGCGACAGCCTTGGCTGCGATGACATGCTCCAACGGACCACCCTGGATACCGGGGAACACTGCCGAGTCGAGGAGCTGCGACATCATCTTGATCTCACCCTTTGGAGTTGTCTTGCCCCATGGGTTGGGGAAGTCCTTGCCAAGAATAATTACACCGCCACGTGGACCACGCAAAGTCTTGTGGGTTGTAGATGTCACGATATGGGCATATTTTACAGGGTTGTCGAGCAAGCCGGCTGCGATGAGACCTGCAGGGTGTGCCATATCAACCATGAGGATAGCGCCAACCTTGTCGGCAATCTCGCGCATGCGCTTGTAGTCCCACTCGCGTGAGTAGGCCGAACCGCCACCGATAATCATCTTTGGTTTCTCGCGAAGGGCAGTCTCCTCCATCTTGTCATAGTCGACACGGCCTGTCTCGGGGTTGAGGTTGTACTCTACAGGAGTGTATATCAAGCCTGATGTGTTCACTGCCGAACCGTGTGAAAGGTGACCGCCATGAGCAAGATTCAAACCCATGAACTTGTCGCCGGGGTTAAGGACGGCAAGGAACACTGCTGCATTGGCCTGGGCGCCAGAGTGTGGCTGAACGTTCACCCACTCAGCATCGTAGAGCTCCTTGAGGCGTTCGCGTGCAATCTCCTCAACAATGTCTACAACCTGGCAGC
Source organism: Bacteroidaceae bacterium (assembly GCA_045634305.1). Taxonomy (GTDB): domain Bacteria; phylum Bacteroidota; class Bacteroidia; order Bacteroidales; family Bacteroidaceae; genus HGM04593. The sequence goes on from JAZQZZ010000013.1 coordinate 5,235, forward strand.
CACCATAGTAACGCTTGCCGGGCTAGCCTTCGGCATATTTGTTTGTAAGCACCGAGCCCATAGCCTGCATAACCTCATTGCTCACGAAATTCTCGGATGCGATGAGTTCAATACCCTTGAGCTGGCGGCGATATTCTGTCTCTATAAGTTGGAAAATGTGTCTGTCCCGTTTCATAGTAATATAGTTTTCAATTAATTTGCGCGAAGATACGGAAATTAAAATGAAACAGCTTTAATTTTCTCGTAAAAAATATATAAGTTTGTAAAAACAAAATAAATCACATAATATGAAAAGAATTGTTTTATCATTACTGGTGACTTGTTGTTGCCTTACTGCGTGCAACAAGGTTGCTATTACGGGGAGTGCAGACTACAATGTTGTCCCACTGCCCCAAGAAATAACCATGACAGAAGATGGCGGCTTTGAAATGAGCGGAAACACGGTCATCGCTTATAACGGCGATGAAACCATGAAACGAAACGCCCAACTGCTTGCCGAGTACATCAAGGAGAGCACAGGCCTCGAGTTGAAGATTGCCGAAAGCGAGGTTAATCAAAACAACGCCATCAACCTCGCTATTGACAATGTAACCGAAAACGAAGAGGGCTACAGCCTTACTGTTTCAAAAGAGCGGGTTGAGATTATCGGTAGATCACCGGCCGGAGTGTTCTATGGAATACAGACATTGCGCAAGTCATTGCCAGTCACAGCATGCAAAAAAGTAGAGTTGCCGGCAGTAAAAATCACCGACTACCCACGTTTCTCCTACCGTGGTGCACACCTCGATGTTTCGCGCCACTTCTTTACAAAGGACTCAATAAAGCGTTTCATCGACATGCTTGCAATGCATAATATGAACCGTTTTCACTGGCATCTGACCGACGACCAGGGTTGGCGTATCGAGATAAAGAAATACCCTAAGCTCACAACCGTAGCAGCCGAGCGAGATGAAACAGTCATCGGACGCAACAGTGGCGAGTATGACGGACAACACTATGGTCCATTCTTCTACACACAGGAGGATTGCCGCGAGATTATTGCCTATGCAGCAGAGCGTCACATAACCGTTATCCCGGAGATTGACCTCCCGGGACACATGCAGGCTGCCCTTGCAGCATATCCCGAATACGGTTGCACAGGAGGTCCTTACGAGGTTTGGAAAATGTGGGGTGTGTCTGACAACGTTCTTTGCGCGGGCAACGATGCGACATTGAAGTTCATCGAGGATGTTCTGGACGAGATTGTAGAGGTGTTCCCATCGGAGTATATCCATGTCGGTGGTGACGAGTGCCCCAAAACACAGTGGGAACAATGCCCTAAATGTCAGGCACGCATCAAGGCGCTTGGTCTCAAGGATGACGATAAGCACAGCGCTGAGATGTACTTGCAGAGCTTCGTAATCAACCATGCCGAGAAGTACCTTAACAGCAAAGGCCGTCAGATTATCGGTTGGGACGAGATTCTCGAGGGAGGACTTGCTCCAAACGCCACCGTTCATTCATGGCGCGGAATTGAGGGCGGAATTGAGGCTGCAAAGCAGGGACACGACTGCATCATGTCACCAACAAGCTTCATGTACTTCGACTACTACCAGACAACATACACCGACGAAGAGCCTCTGGCTATCGGTGGTTATGTTCCTGTAGAAAAGGTATATAGTTTTGAGCCGATGGACGAGTCACTCACTCCCGAGGAACAAAAACATATCATTGGCGTGCAGGCCAACCTGTGGAGCGAGTATGTACCCACATTCAGCCATGTAGAGTACATGGAGTTGCCACGTATGGCAGCGCTCTGCGAGGTACAGTGGTGCAAGCCCGAGAAAAAGGATTTCAATGACTTCAAGCAGCGCCTGATGCCTCTTCTCAAACTCTATGAGGTATACGGTTACAACTATGCAAAGCACATCCTTGACATCGAGCCTGAGTTCGGAACAGACACGGAGCGCGGTGTAATAACAGCAACACTGAAGGTGATTGACGACACACCAATCTACTACACTCTCGACGGAAGCGAACCGACAACAGAATCAACTCTCTACACAGCCCCAATTGAGATTACCGAAGCCTGCACATTGAAGGCAAAGGGTATTGGAGAGCGTGGTGCGACAAGGACACTCACAGAGCAGTTCTATTTCAGCAAGGCAACAGCAAAACCAATTACCCTTTTGCAACCCATTCACGAAAATTACACTTTCAAGGGCGCCATTACACTTGTCGACGGTTTGAAGGGCACACCGAACTACCGTACAGGACGTTGGTTGGGATTCTGCCTCACCGATCTTGAGGCTGTGATTGACCTGAAGAAGGAGGAGGAGATTTCTCGCGTATCGTTCAACACAAGCGTTGACAAGGGCGACTGGGTGTTCGACCTCCTGGGATTGACCGTATCGGCCTCAAACGACGGCGAGAACTACACAATCCTATTTGACGAGGAATACCCCGACCTTACAGCCGAGGACGAGAACAAGATATACGAACATAAGGCCGAATTTGAACCAACAAAGGCACGCTATGTAAAAATAAAGGCACTCTCGGACCGCGATATGCCTGCTTGGCATCCAGCAGTAGGCTACCCGGCATTCATATTTATTGATGAGTTGGAGATTAATTGATGTAGAATTTTGGTCTAATCAAATACCGTTATTGAATAAGCGCCTTCGGGCGCTTATTTTTTTTGGCAACAATGCCACAGTCTGCCCGGATTGCCAAATTTCAGCATCAATATCAAATCTACCGTACGAGAACCCGTAATATTGTTTTTTAAAATCCTCTTCCATACGTTTAGAAGTAAACACACATAAACAACAAATCCGCGCTCTTAAAGGGCGCGGATTTGTTGTTTATTGGAAATCTTGTCATCAGTCTCTCAAACGGAAACCGAGTGCCTTTGCAATTATCTTTGCCTCGCAACGGCGGAGCAAAAGGAATGCTATAAGATTCAATGTCAACGCAATGAACGGATAGAGCATTGGAACTCCAATTGCCATTGATGTATCGTTTGAAAGAACAAGCGTATAAACAAAGAACAGGATATAGTAACCGGCAAACAGCAGCATTGTAAGTATTGTAACCCTTTTCTGCAATTCAAAGTTATTGAACAGCGAAACGACAAGGCCAAAAAGGTTTACAACCGCTGTGAAAATCAGTATAATTCCAAGCGCAATTACCGACCTTGAAACCTCGCCGTCAGCAGCTGTATACTTGAAATTAGTCATCTCCGACACTGCACCGTCGGGCTCTGTAAAACTAACTACAGGAGCAATAAGCGCAAGAATTGTCAACACCAGTGATGCCACATACATCAACTGATAGAAACGGAATTTCATATTCTACGAACTATAGGAAATTCAACCGGTTTCTCAAGCCTCCTCTGTCTCAACCTCCTTTGCAGGATCTCGGAAGTAAATCTTGTCCTCAAGGAACTCCTGTGCTGCAATGAGTGTCGGCTTTGGAAGTCTCTCGAAATAACGTGAGATTTCAATCTGCTCGTGGTTCTCGAACTGCTCCTCAAGGTTATCGGTTGACGAAGAGAACTCATTCAACTTCTTGAGCAACTCCTCCTTCATCTCGGCAGCAATCTGGTTCGAGCGCTTGCCGATGATTGCAACAGACTCATATACATTACCTGTTTCGTGTACAAAATCTGCCATATTGCGTGTGACAGTGTTTGTTGGAGCGTTTGTTTTCTTGTAATCCATTTTATTATTCAATTATTATATTGTTATTCCATTGTCTTTACAAACTTGATGGCCTCCTTATAATATTTATCGGCTTCTTTGATATACTCACTATCGGGGAACTCAGTCTTGAACGCATAATACTCATCAATTGTATTGCGGTAGCGTTCAATTTTCTTGCTCTCCACACTTTTGTGCGCCATCTGGTATTTGGCGCGCAGTATAAGCATTGACAAATCCTCACGCAGATTCGTATAAGGATAATCCTCCAATGCATTCTGTGCTGTGACTATACAAGCCTGATAGTTGTTGCCGATATATGCAAGGTCACCCAAATCATAATATAGCTTAGCCGAAAGATACATCTTCTTTACAAGTACATCGTGCATCTTCATTATCATATCCTGCGCCTCGCCGTTATAGCTGCTGTGAGGATAATATTCCATAAACAGCTGCAACTCATTTATGGCAGCATATGTATTCGACTGGTCAAGTTCCGGTTCGGGAATACCCATGAAGAGCGATTTGCCTGAATAGAAACGTGTATACTCGGCATACTCGCCGCGTGGATAGTTAGAATAGTGCACCTTGAAATACTGCGATGCAGTCTCGTAGTCCTTAGACTCGTAATAGCACCTTGCCAACAGCACCAATGACTCCTCGGCCTTGTCGCCGCCTTTGAGCATTGTAACCATAGACTCAAGCAGTTCCGAAGCCTTGGTATATTTTCCCTCAAGGTAATACGCCTTAGCGGTTTCATACCTGTAATCATAGTCATTGGTCTTGTAAACCTTATTATAGGTATCACAAGAACTCAACGTCACGACACACAAAAGAAGTATATATACTGCCCGTTTCATTTCCAACAACCAACTCAAAGTGTACACAACAATGCACACTAAACGTATTTATCAAAATTTTTGCAAAGATAGTGTATTTTGATAGAAAATCCAACCATAAGAAGTTCATTATTCGTTATCAAAAATTAAAATATCGAAAAAAAGTACTTACAAAAGAAAAAACAAGTTTCATCCGGCATGTTATTTTTTCCATACCGGATGAAACATAACAATGTAATGCCGGGCGCTAAAATGAAAGTCTCATCAAAAGCCCGCCACCATCAATTGACAATAACCTTCACACCCTCTACCAGATACACACCGCATGGCAAGATAAAACAATGAGTGCCGTTGACATGAGCTCCTGCAACCTTACGCCCTGCTACATCATAAACTGTTACATCACCGGGTAGAGAGACATTCACCTGCACTCCACCGTCTATAACCGATACTTCAACATCGGCGTCATCGCTCACCGACACCACACCCACAGTGCCGTCTGTATTCTCCATGTCAGGTGTCTGATATACACGTACCCAGTCGAAGCGCGTCTCATAGGTATGTGTCACATCAGCGTCGGCAGCCCAAGCATTGTTGCCCACACTCTGATTGAGTATCAGATGGAAATGTTTGTCAAACGGCCACTGTCCCTGGTTGAGCTGAGACTGGTTGGCAGACTTTGTATAACGTCCGACTTCCTTGCCATCAACATACCATACAAGTGTCGTAGCATCCCATTTAAGGCCATAAGTATGGTAGCGGTCGTGAGACGTAGCGACATTGAAACTTGATTTCGGATTGTTTGTATTTCCAAGGTCGTATGTCCAGTTACTGTGTACGGTGTGCCATGAGCGCTCCTGCGAGTCTATTGTCTCCCAAATGTCAATCTCGCCACAATCGGGCCATCCGGCGCTCTGGTCCTCGGGCATCATCCAGAATGCAGGGAAGTTACCTGTCCATGGATTGGACTTGATGCGCGCCTCAACGTAACCATATGTAAAGCCGAAGCGTTTGTTGCTCTTTATACCACCGGTAATCATTGGGATCGGATCGCTCGCCATGTCGGGGTTAGGTATTGCACGCGCAACAAGGTCGCCGCCTTGCAGATAAATCACCTCCTTGCTATCACTGAGCCATCGGTTCCACGTTGCACCGTAACGCTGGCAACGCATCCACTTTTCATCGACAGGCTGCGACATATCCTCGGCATTGAATTCGTCACTGAAAACAAGTTGCCACTCACTACCCTCCTGTGGCACAAATTCGGCGTAGAGCGCAACATCGCCGTCAACCAACAAATCGCCGACAGTAGCCTTGCCGTCAACAACAGGAATCACATCCTCGTGCCACTGAGCGTTACCGTTTATCATTTGCTCGCTATAGATATTATGACCGTGACGAACAACAAGTTCCTTACATATAAAACCGGGCATACCGCGCAGCACCGCTGTAAAACCACTGCCGGGAGCAACAACCATTGGCAATGCGGTATAGTTTTCGCCGTCAATGCTTCCGTCAACCGTATTCAATGACAATGCTTTATTCTCGGTCACGACATTGAGCAGGAAATCGGCAATGTAACCACCATCGGCAACTATATTTTCCGAGCCATCGGAGTTGATATTATCTGTGTCAACCTTCACACGTACACGATAGACACCGTCGGGCAGTACTGCCGGAATATCATATGTGAGTTCACCGTCCATCGCCACAAGTTCGCTCGACAAAGCCGGATTGCCATCACCACCCAACAATGCGGTAAAGCGTCCGTCATTATTGAGGTCGATATACAGATAAGTATTCTTTGCCGGCGCAGTAGCAAACGCTACATCCAATACCCTTGTACCATACATTGCCACAGGCGATAAAGTAAAATCATAATACGCCTTACCTGCAATATCGAACGAGTTTCCGTTTATAATTATGGTATTCACCACATTGCTGGCCGCTGCGTCCTTATCGAACGAGAGCGCATAGCCATCGCCACCCTGGCCATTTCCGGCCTTTACAAAAGATGCAGTAAGTACAACATCGCCATCGACATATTCTGCCGGAATTGTCACCTTACCGTCCTTTACCAGTGTTCCCGGGATAACATCCTCACTATACTGCGTCACACCATGCAGAACAGCCTTACCATCGAAGTTGTAACCATGAAGCACCTTGACAGCATCAAGTACATAGCCATCATTTGGATTTACTGTAAGCACAAGAGGCTCACCGAATTTTACAGTTGTAGGCAAAGCTGAGCCATCGGCAGCAAACAGCGCACCATTCTCGGCAACTACCTCAAGCGTACACTGTTCGTTATATACATTAAGCACGACATCACATACCGCACCACCGTTCTGCAAAATACCATTTCCATCCTCAGAACGTCCGGCCGGGTCTATTGAAGCCCAATCCACCTTGTAACGCATACGGTAGAAACCCGGAGCCATGTCGGCAGGAACAGTGAAAGCAGGCGGATTGAGAACATTGGTATTTGAAACCCTCTCACCTTTGCTATTATAGCCGGTGCCCGAGCCCAATGATGGTTCTGCGTATGAGAAAGCCATGATATCGCTACCCGCAGGAATTGAACCGTCAGCATTCAATTTTGCCTCGAAAGCACCGTCCTGCCCGCGGTCAACATATACAAAGCCGTTCATCCATGTTCCAGTAAAGCCAAAAGAAGGATTGACTGTTTCTCCGGCCTTTGCATGGAATGTAGGGTTATCAATTTTGCTATATACTTTCAACGGTGTAGGCAACTGCAATGTCTGGCTGCCGAGCGAAACGCTGTTCAGGCGACGGCTGCCGTGAGTGTATCCCTGACTCTTGTCAAAGACAATAGGATAATCCTCAGTAACAGCAGGAGCATTCTTATTCACAAGCTCCATCTTGTCAATGTCGCCCATATATCCGCTCTCATTGAAAAGGCGCACCACATTCTCGCCCTTTTCGAGCACGACATCAAACTCGGCCGAACCGACAGTGCCCCAGCCTCCTGAATTGCCTGTATAGACAATCGCTTCACCGCCATTGACGCTAAGTTTCATTGTGCGGTCATCGCCTGTCACAAAATAAACGCGCAGGGTGTACTCACCACCCTCCTTGCTATATACATTACGCCACTGCAAATCGTTGCTGTCACGGTTACCGAGCCAGCCCACAGCCACACCGCCCGAGCAACCGTTCTTCTCGGAATAGACAGCAGTGCCATAGAACTCGTTGTTCTTGATTTCCTGATAGTCGGTGAGCCAAGCTGTCTCGGCCTCGTACACCTTGCGTTCAAGGCGCTCATCGGCCTCGAGTTTGTATATCCTTGTTCCATGAGCAGGAATGGTTACCGAATATGAGCCCTCGTACACACCTTTGTCCTTTTTCTCGAAAAGGTCGCGAACCTTGACATTTCCCGCAAGGTCAAGCTGCGAGAAAGCAATGCTCATATCAACAGACGCATTTGTGGGATTATAGAAAGCCACCGCACGTTTTGTGCCGTATTTCTCCTCGACATCCTTTACAAGTATATATGCACCATTCTCGCGTTTCACAACATAAGCCTGCAAGCCAAGAGTATTCTGGTTGAGTGCAATAAGTTCTTTATTCTGCATCAGCTCAAGCGCATTACCCTTTATATCGTTCATATCGCAGCCGATGAGCAACGGTGAGCTCATTATACACCACATACCAAAGTGTGTCTTGTCCTCCTCCTCGGTTAGTCCGCGGCCAACCTCAAGCATGTCCATGTCGTTGTAACGGCCATAGCTTGTATACGCCGACAGGTAGAGGCTCTGATTGATAATGCTCTTTACAGACTCCCAACCAAGATATATATCCTCGGTTGTGCGCCATGAATCGGCAATCTCGCATGCCCATGTACCGGGGAATGCCCAACGGCAGATGTTCCAGGTGATATCGTCGCGACCGACTGCCTTTATTGCCGCAGCAATTTCCTTGTAGCGCTGCTCCACGTCAAGGTCTAGCCCCTCATCGTTGTTACCCGCATCAGCACCGCAATAGTCAATCTTTATAAAATCGAAGTTGAGCTTGTCAGGGTTGAAATAGAGGTCGAAATCGGCGGCATCGTGACCATAAAGACCCACGCCACGGCCAATCTCATCCTTTGGTTCACCCCAATACGAGGCACAGGTGTTACGGCCTGCATCGGAATAGATACCGGCCTTCAAGCCCTTGCCATGAATATAATCCACAAGACCGCGCAAACCATTGGGGAAACGCTCGGGGTGAATGAGCAGATTGCCCTCGGCATCACGACCGCCAAAGAAACCGTCGTCAATGTTTATGTGGTCGTAACCACACTCCTTGAAACCAAGCTCAACCATAGCATCGGCCTGTGCCTGAATTACAGAATCATTGATTTGGAAGCCATAGGTATTCCACGAACTCCAGCCCATAAGAGGCGGATTGTCAGCTGCAGCACACAGAGGCAATGCAAACACTAAAGCATAAAGCAGTTTTTTCATATTACAGTTATTTTTAATATTTTCCGAAGCATATTAATAAATTTATCAAAGATAAACAAATTGTCGGAATTATACAAATCGACAGTTTTTTATTTGCTGACAAGAATACCGGCAATACAACAACCTCAACCACCCCATACTTGTATGTAACAAAGAAAATACTTATATTTGTGGTTCAACTTTTCAGAGAGAGAGAATATGAAATTCCAGCTTGCATCCGAATACGTCCCCATGGGCGACCAGCCCGAGGCTATTGCACAACTTGTTGAGGGAATAAAGAGCGGTATCCCTGCGCAGACATTGCTTGGTGTCACAGGTTCGGGAAAGACATTTACAATGGCAAATGTCATAAAGGAGATAAACCGCCCCACCCTGATTCTGAGCCATAACAAGACCCTGGCAGCGCAGCTTTACAATGAGTTCAAGGGTTTCTTCCCCAACAATGCAGTAGAGTACTACGTTTCATATTACGACTATTACCAACCCGAGGCATACATACCCTCGAGCGACACATACATTGAAAAGGACCTTGCAATCAACGACGAGATTGACAAACTGAGACTCGCAGCCACATCGGCACTCCTGTCGGGCCGCAAGGATGTCGTTGTCATCTCCTCCGTATCGTGCATATATGGTATGGGAAACCCCAGCGACTTCTACAACAACGTCATTGAAATACATGTGGGACAGAAACTCGACCGTAACGTATTCCTGCGCAAACTCGTCGGTAGCCTCTACACACGCAATGATGCAGCACTCTCGCGCGGTAACTTCCGTGTAAAAGGCGACACCGTAGAGGTTAGCCTTGCCTACAGCGACCATGTACTGCGCATCACCTTTTGGGACGATGACATTGACAGCATTGAGGAGATTGACAGTGTAACAGGCGTGCGCGTCGCCAATTTCGACGACTACAGAATTTACCCCGCCAACCTGTTCATGACAACCAAAGAGAGCACAGAACGCGCAATAGCACAGATAGAGACCGACCTTGCCGAACGCGAAGAGTACTTCCGAGAAATAGGCAAACCACTCGAGGCAAAACGCCTGCACGAGCGCGTAACCTACGACATTGAGATGTTGCGCGAGCTTGGGCACTGCTCGGGCATCGAGAACTACTCGCGCTATTTCGACGGCCGCGAAGCCGGCACACGCCCATACTGTCTGCTCGATTTTTTCCCCGACGATTTTCTGCTCATCATTGACGAGAGCCACGTAAGCGTTCCGCAAATACATGCGATGTACGGTGGCGACCGTGCCCGCAAGAAGAACCTCGTGGAGTTCGGGTTCCGCCTGCCCGCGGCTTTTGACAACCGCCCGCTCAAGTTCGAGGAATTCGAAAAACTGACCCCGCAGACAATATATGTAAGTGCCACACCGGCCGACTATGAACTTGACAGAAGTGAGGGTATCATTGTGGAACAGCTCATACGCCCCACCGGATTGCTCGACCCGGTAATAGAGGTGCGGCCACTTGAGAACCAGGTCGATGACCTTATGCAGGAGATAGATATACGCGTTAAACGTGACGAGCGCGTGTTGGCTACCACTTTTACAAAAAAAATGGCCGAGGAACTTTGCGAATATCTGCAGAAGCACGGGGTACGTTGTAACTTCATACACAGCGATGTCGACACCCTGGACCGCATACAGATAATGACCGACCTGCGTGAAGGCCTATACGACGTACTCATTGGAGTGAACTTGTTACGCGAGGGCCTCGACCTGCCCGAGGTGTCGCTTGTTGCCGTACTGAATGCCGACAACGAGGGTTTCCTGCGCGACCACCGTTCACTGACACAGACTGCAGGCCGTGCAGCCCGCAACGTAAACGGACTTGTGATTTTCTATGCCGACAGGATAACCGGCAGTATGCAGCGCACCATTGACGAGACAAAGCGCCGCAGAGAGAAACAGATGCGTTACAACGAAGAACACGGAATCACGCCTACACAGATAAAGAAAGAGATTTCCAATGCACTGGTATTTGACAAAAAGGGCAACGAGGGCGGTAAGACAATCAGGTCTTATGAGACAGATGACACAGCCATGGCAATTGCATGCGACCCAATTGTCGAATACATGAGCGTTGAGCAATTAGAGAAGAGTATAGAACGTACACGCCGCTTGATGGAGAAGGCTGCCGAGAAGATGGAGTTCATTGAAGCAGCACAATACCGCGACGAGATGTTCAAACTGCAGGAGATATTGAAGCGGAAAGGTGAAAGGTGAAAGCGGAAAACTGCGGGTAAGCGAGAGCAAAGGAATAGTTTACTTTTACTTTGCCGAGCAAAAGCAGTTTCAAGCGCACGAAGTGCGATTAAAGGTGAAAACTACGGGTAAGCGAGCGGGATTTTCTGTTTGGCAAATGAATTCTGCAAGTTTTTTGATGCACTGCAAGAAAAATCTGATGTTCAAGCTGCAGGAGTTTTTTATTACCTCTGCGCACCGATTACCACAACCGGAAAGGATGCGAATACTTTTGGGATTTATACTCGTTGAAGAACCTTGTTGCCGATCTATATTTCGAAGTCTGTACTTTCTTGATAATTGAACCATTGAGACAGTCGGACTCCATGCTCTCAATATAAAACTCACGACCATTGCAGTTTGTAAAGCCCGACACCCAAAAAGAGTTGTCAATCGAAATGCCAACCTCGGAGTCGCCCACAAAATAGCAGAGCCTGTTACGGAATACCAGGGGGCTTTCATTCTTGGTGTATGTGATATGCTCCGATTCGCGTTTAGGTCTGTTCAGTTTGGAGTTGCCACAGTCGATATATACATAATCAGAAATATTGAAACCTGCGATGAACTTTGCCGACTTCGCCGGGATACAGATGTATCTCGACTCTCTTGTGGTGATACTGTTTGTTGTGCCAACAGAACCGCTTTTCGAGATTTGTGCCCCTCGCGTAACTACGGTAGGAGTCCACATAGGCAGTTCGTACCAAAGCTGTGTGTATGATGCGGAGAGGCTTGCCGATGCACCCGACAATGCAGTAACGCTTTGCGTGTATTCTGTATCTGCAAAATAGTCATAGGCTATGCCGTTGCGTATGAAGAATGAACGAGCCAAGTCAATGAAGATGTCATACTCGGTGTTATTCCTGAAGAAGAAGCCCATATTCCCGGCTTCACCCCAAAGGTCATAAGCGATGTCGCAATCATCGTTGCTGAAGAGTACGATGTTGTTGTCACTTTTCATTTCCTCTGCCTCGACATCATAGACTTGATAGTAGTGTGGCAGTGATACGCACGATTGCAACAGTACGGCTGTAATAAAGAATAGAACAGCCTTGATTGTTCTTGTTTTCATAGTGGTAGTATTTGTGGTAAACAATTAAATCAAACAATCTGCATTTGAGAGGGCACAAAAAAAGGTGCAGACTCAAATAGTTTACCGCTAGGCCTACCACAGCCCACACACACGCTAATAAGAGCCTACACCTTATGGTGTAAGTTCTTCTGTGTGTGTTTTGTTCATCTTTACTTAAAGTGGTAGTTTCGCGGTAAAATAAGAACAATCAATATGTCTTGCCGTAAATTACGGCATTGCAAAGATAAAATATTTTTCTAAAACCAATACCCTTTATTCTCTTTTTATTCTTCCTATTTATACAGCAAGAATATACACGGTATCTTCGACAAATCGGGCACCTTTCCCTTCCATTCCTTCACGGTGCGTGTCTTGGCATACTCGCCCTCGCAGGTGAGGTTCGCTGCAATGCACAACTTTGTCTGTGGACGACAGGTTGCAAGTATATCCTCAACCATCTTGCCGTTGCGGTATGGCGTCTCAATGAAAAGTTGTGTCTGGTCCTCGTTATATATACGCTGCTCCAACTTTCGCAAAGCCTTTATACGCTCGTCGGGTTTCACAGGCAGATAGCCGTTGAAAGCAAAGCTCTGGCCATTGAAGCCCGATGCCATGACCGACAGGATGATGCTCGACGGACCCACAAGCGGAACAACCTTCAAGCCCTTGCGTTGTGCAATGGCAACCACATCGGCACCAGGGTCGGCAACCGCGGGGCAACCGGCCTCGGATATCACACCCATCGGCTTGCCGTCGTGCAACGGACGCAGATAGCCCGCCACATCCTGGGGCGATGTATGCTTGTTCAGTTCAAAGAACTGCGAGCCGTCGATATCGAAAGCCGAATCGACCTTACGCAGGAAACGGCGTGCCGAGCGCACATCCTCCACAATAAAGTGGCGTATACCCGCTATGATTTCACTGTTATATTGTGGCAACACATTGCCTAGTGGTGTATCGCCCAAAGTCACGGGCAAGAGATATAATGCAGCCTCCATATATTATTAACCAAGTTGCGAAAAATATTTTTTACCTTTAAGATAATATTGCCACAGCAACAAAAAACATGAGCGTTCCTTTATTTCAGGAACAACCGCCATAGCAAGGTTCTGTTCCCTCACGCATTTGTACCCTGAACGCATGCGCTTGTATTCACGGCGTGCACGCAGCACAGCCTTGAAATCGCCCCAAGCACCTGTGAGCAGGAATTTAAGCGCAGCCACATAATCAAGCAACGCACGTACACGCATCACCCCGCGCAGTTCACCAACAGACAGGTTCTTGTATAGCATCAACAGGTTGTTGCGGAAATTAAGGAATGTCTTGCGTGGGTTGCTTTTCTTTAGCGTGGCACCACCCACATGGTACACCATACTCTGCGGTACTACATATATTTCGCCACCACGCGCCAACATACGCCAACATAGGTCAATCTCCTCCATGTGCGCAAAAAAACGACCGTCAAAACCACCTGCTTTGCGGAATGCATCACTGCGCACCATCATAGCAGCGCCGGTAGCCCAGAACACACGGCACACATCGTTGTACTGCCCATTATCCACCTCAACGGTGTCAAAAAGACGACCGCGGCAATAGGGATAGCCATAGCGGTCAATGAAACCGCCTGCCGCACCGGCATATTCAAATTGTGTCTTATTGTTGTATGCAAGAATCTTTGGCTGGCAAGCCACTGCTTTGGGATTATTCTCCATGAACGAGAGCATTGGTTCAAGCCACCCCTGCGTAACCTCGACATCGGAGTTGAGGAGCAGGCAGTATTCTGCATCAACCCGTTCCAAAGCCTTGTTATAGCCATCGGCAAAGCCATAGTTCCTGTCCAATTGAACCACGCGCACCGACGGAAAACCGGCTGCAAGCACAGCGGCAGAGTCATCGGTAGAGGCATTGTCGGCCACCACAATCTCAGCACCCGGCGAATACTCTATCACCAAAGGCAGGAATTTGGCAAGCATTGATGCCCCGTTGTAATTCAATATGACTACAGCTACTTTCATTTGTCGATGACTTCTATTATCTCGTTGACCGTCAAAGCCGACTTGTCCTCGTTAAAACCACCAAGGCGCACACGCACAAGACGGTTGACCAATGCAGAATCGGCAGCAGTCTCCACGCGTATGTAGTTTGCTGTAAAACCGCCCATAGGCATACCTGAACGAGGTTTTTCAAAGAGCACGACTGCCTCCTTACCACAATATTTCTCATAAAAGGCAAGGCGTTTTTCCTCGCTCAATGCAATGAGCAACTGGCTGCGGCGATGCTTCTCGGCAGGCGTCACAGCACCGCCAAGTTTCAGGGCCTGCGTACCCGGACGCTCGGAGTAGCTGAACACATGCAACTGCGATATATCGAGCCCCTTGATGAATTCGTAAGCCTTTTCAAAGAGTTCCTCACTCTCGCCACGTGTACCCACGATAACATCCACACCAATGAATGCATCGGGCATAGCCTCTTTTACCTTTGCTATTTTGGAGGCAAACAACGTTGTGTCGTAACGACGGTGCATGAGTTTGAGCACCTCGTCACTACCCGCCTGCAGCGGAATGTGGAAATGCGGCATGAATGCACGCGACTGCGCAACGTAATCGATTATCTCATCAGTAAGCAAGTTTGGTTCAATGGATGAAATTCTATAGCGCGACACGCCATCGACGCCATCGAGCGCTTTTACAAGCGAAAAGAACGACTCGCCTGTCGACTTGCCGAAATCGCCGATGTTGACACCGGTAATCACCACCTCGGCACCACCCTCGGCTGCCGCCTTTTGCGCCTGCTCCACAAGTTCTGAAATCTGCGGATTACGACTACGTCCACGTGCAAAAGGAATGGTGCAATATGTACAGAAGTAGTCACATCCATCCTGCACCTTGAGAAAATAGCGGGTGCGGTCGCCACGTGAACATGAATGCACAAAGTTGCGCACATCCTTAGTGGGTTGCACAAACCACTCACCACAATTGGCGTTTTCAATATTCTTTATTATGTAGTCGAGCACATCGCCCTTCTTGTCTATTCCAAGCACAACGCCTACTCCGGGCTCCCGGGCAAGTTTCTCAGCCGACAGTTGCGCATAGCAACCTGTAACCACCACAAAGGCACCCGGGTGCTGACGTACCAGTTTATGGATTACCTGGCGGCACTTTTTCTCGGCCTCTTGCGTAACCGCACAACTGTTCACAACGCAAACATCGGCTACCTCTCCACGCTTTGCAGTGCGTATGCCCGCCTCCTGCAGCTGACGTTCAATAGTTGCCGTTTCCGAGAAGTTCAGTTTGCAACCAAGTGTGTAATATACCGCCTTTTTATCCTTGAAAACCGTTTTATCAATCATCTGTCTTTAATTGCTTGTGCCATTATTTTGCGAAAATAGCACTTTTTTTCCAAAATAGAGGAATTGAGTATGCAAATAATACTCAAAACAATGAAACCATATAAAAATATTCGAGCCGGAAAATTTTACAGCACGACCAAAGCCAACAACAAAGCAAAAGATACCGTACAGGGAGGGGTTCTGCATTTTTTCACACAAAACTTTCCTGTTTATAATTGTTTGTTAACGGTTATATTATTACTTTTGCACATTAGGCACAAAGCAACAAGTAAAAAAAGAAAACCTACACCATATTATGAAAAAAATCATGCTCGTGTTCGGCACTCGCCCCGAAGCCATTAAAATGGCTCCTTTGGTCAAGGAGTTCCAGAAAAGCCCGGAATCATTCAAGACCATTGTGTGCGTAACCGGCCAGCATCGTCAAATGCTCGATCAGGTTCTGCAGTTGTTCGAGATAGTCCCCGACTATGATCTGAACATCATGAAACAGGGACAGGATCTCTACGACATAACAGCACGCGTGCTCACAGGCATGCGCGATGTACTAAAGGAGGCACAGCCCGACATTGTCCTTGTACATGGCGACACTACCACAAGCACCACTGCTGCACTTGCAGCCTTTTACCAGCAGATTCCGGTAGGACATATAGAAGCAGGCCTTCGTACGCACAACATTTATAGCCCATGGCCCGAGGAGATGAACCGCCAGATAACAGGACGCATTGCGACATACAACTTTGCTCCGACTCCGCTTAGCAAAGCCAACCTTTTGCGCGAGGCTGTAGCTGAAGAGAGCATAACCGTTACCGGCAACACTGTCATTGATGCTCTCTACTGGGTTGTAAACAAGATAAAGGACGACAAGGCGCTCAACGACAAGTTGCAAAGCGCTTTGGAAATGGCGGGGTATGACGTCACGCGCCTCGACAGCGGCAAGAAACTGATACTGATTACTGGCCACCGCCGCGAGAATTTCGGCGACGGTTTCATCAACATGTGCACCGCCATCAAGGACCTTACCCAGAAATACCCTGATGTGGATTTTGTATACCCAATGCACCTCAACCCCAACGTGCGTAAACCAATTCACGAGGTATTCGGCGAGAATCTGAACAATTTGGGCAACATGTTCTTCATCGAACCTCTTGAATATCTTTCATTCGTATACCTGATGGAAAAGAGTACGATTGTACTCACTGACAGCGGTGGCATACAGGAGGAGGCGCCCGGACTTGGCAAGCCCGTGCTTGTAATGCGCGACACAACGGAGCGCCCTGAGGCACTGGAGGCAGGGACTGTAAAACTTGTCGGTACCAACTACAACAAAATCATGAATGAGGTATCGGCACTGCTTGACGACCAGACACACTACGATACAATGAGTAAGGCCGTAAACCCTTACGGCGACGGCCTGGCATGTGGCAGAATTGTAGACACATTAAGAGAGTAAATAATGTAGGAACACGGCAACCGTGTCCACTAAAGATAGAAAAGAAAACAAACAATAACATTAATATAAAACATTTATGAAAGCATGTTTTATGGGACTCGGCTACATTGGCCTTCCAACAGCAATCATAGCAGCAAAGCACGGTATTGACGTTGTTGGTGTCGACATAAACCCCAAAGTAGTCGAAGTTACCAACCAAGGCAAGCTCCACATCATAGAACCGGGCATGGAGGAGATGCTGCAGGAAGTTATTGCAGCAGGCAAGTTCAAGGCCTACACCACCCCACAGAAGTGCGACGCCTACTTCATGGTAGTACCCACTCCGTTCAAGGGCGACCACGAACCCGACGTTTCGTACGTTGAAGCAGCAACACGCGCCGTGCTCCCATTGCTCAAAGAAGGCGACCTGTATGTCATCGAATCGACATCACCAATCGGCACTACCGAAATGATGGCCGACATAATATTTGCCGAGCGACCCGAGCTTAAAGACAAAATTCACATCGCATACTGCCCCGAACGAGTACTCCCGGGCAACGTAATATACGAACTTATACACAACGACCGCGTGATTGGCGGCCTCACTGCCAGGAGCACAGACAAAGCCATCGAGTTCTACTCGCAGTTCGTAAAGGGCGAGCTACACAAGACCAACAGCCGCACAGCCGAGATGTGCAAACTAACAGAGAACAGCAGCCGCGACGTGCAGATTGCATTTGCCAATGAGCTTTCGCTCATCTGTGACAAGGCCGGCATCAACGTCTGGGAACTGATAGAGCTCGCCAACAAGCACCCTCGCGTGAACATCCTGCAGCCGGGCTGCGGCGTAGGCGGACACTGTATTGCCGTTGACCCATACTTCATAACATCGAACTACCCTGACGAAAGCCGCATAATTGCCACAGCACGTAGCATAAACAACTATAAGAGTTCATGGTGTGCGGAGAAGGTAAAAAGCACAATGCTCGAGTTTGAGTTGAAGAACGGCCGCAAGCCGGTTGTTGCCATGATGGGCCTGGCGTTCAAACCAAATATCGACGACTTACGTGAATCGCCTGCAAAGAACATCGTAGGCAAAGTATTGCAGATTTGCAACAACGCCGACATTCTCATTGTAGAGCCGAATGTAGAAGAGAACAAACAGTTCAAGCTCACCCCGTACCAGGAAGCCTTCGACAGAGCCGACATTGCTGTAATGCTCACTGCTCACAACCAATTCAAAACCCTTCCTTGGGACGACAGCAAGATAATACTTGACTTCTGCGGGATTTACAGGAGATGAATCACTGCTGAGCATTTGTAAGACCGGGACAAGGACTGGAAAACAGCAATATTTTTGCAGCTTTTTATCAGGCAAACATGAAGATAATACTTACAGGAGCTACCGGATTTGTCGGTGAAGGCGTGTTGCTTGCATGCCTTGACAGGCCCGAAATTGAAAAGGTGTTGAGCGTGAGCCGTCGCCCGTGCGGAATTTCGCACCCCAAGCTTAAGGAGCATATTGTTGAAGATTTCATGACATTGCCGCCCAACGCCCCACAGCTACAAGGTTATGACGCCTGTTTTTTCTGCGCCGGCAAGAGCAACATCGGAATGTCTCGCAAAGATTACTACCATCTCTCATATGACATAACCATGCACTTTGCAAAAGCCATAGGAGCAACACGCGAGTTCGTTTTCATATACGTCAGCGGAGCCGGCACAAACGAAAAATCCCTACAGTTCTGGTCGCAGACAAAAGCAAAAACAGAGCGTGACCTACGCGAGTTGCCATTCAAGGCCGCGTATGGTTTCCGCCCTGCCGGAATGAAACCATACAAAGGGCAGAAACGGTTGCAGGGTTGGGGGAAATACCATTGGCTCTTCACTTGGATACCGGGATTCTCCAACACCATTGAAGAGGTAGCAAAGGCTATGATAAACTGCGTGGAATATGGTCATAACAAGCACGTGGTTAACGTAAAGGAGATTAATGCACTCTCAAAGTTGTGCAAATAAAGAGAGACATAGAAAATCGGCAGAATACCGGCAACGACAGTCCCATTCCACATTGACAATAGAAAAATATCACTGTTGAAAAAACAACAACGTAAATTCAACAGTTTTTGCACTTTTGTTATTACATTTGACCATACAATAAAAACAAATCTATCATGGCTATAAGAATAATAACAGAACCGACAAGCGAGAATCTTTACAAAAGGAGCCATTGGTGGGGTTTCCCCGACCTGCCAAAAGAGATCCAATGGCCTTGCAGGGAGTGCGAGAATAACCCGGATGAGGACACGGAGGAACTGTTGACATTCGTATGCCAGATTCGCCTTGACGAGATTGCCGGGCTCGACAAGAACGGTTTGCTACCACACAAAGGAATGTTGTGGTTCTTTGCCGACATGGACTATTTCCTGGGCGACATGAACGCGCCATGCGCTGGAATGGGAGAATGGGAGGAAAATGCGTTCAAAGTGATATACAGCGAAGAGTGTGACGAGCTATTCACACACGAGTGCTACTGGGAGGATGGTTCATCAGCCGTGATGGAGGCCGAGAAAATTACTTTTGAGGGCACGGAGAACGAGGAGGAATTCGGCATAAAACTGCTGGGAATGCCGGCAATGACCGAAGGTTATGAGAACGAGAACGAAGGCCTTATCTCGCTGTTACAGGTTGACGAGGACGACAGATGGCAGCTACGTTTCTTTGACTGCGGATGCATCAACTTCATGATACCCACAGAAAGCCTGAAGGAGCGCGATTTCTCAAAGACAACGCTCTATCTTCATTCATCATAAAAAAGAATAAAAGGAGCATACATTTCAATGAAGAGGTGAAGGTTACTGCACCGCACCCGGGAAAGCCCAATTCACCAACAATGGATGAGGTTCGAATTAAAAGAGCTATTTTTAGGCTGAAGGCTCCAAATACCGCGGTTTACTTGAAGTAAATGAGGATTTCGAAGACAAACGTAACGACAAAAGAGCCTTTTTAGTCAACCCTCCCAGAGTTTGCATGTGAGCCAATACTTATCTCCAATAATCAAAAAAAATAACGGCTGGGAATTTGAAGTGAATACCTCATTATTTCCTTTTCCTCAGTTCCTTGACAACCTCCGTTGTAACCTTGCCGTTTACCGGCAATCCCTTATCTTTTTGAAAACGCAGGAGAGCATTGTAGAGTTCACCATCGAACAAAGCTCCACCATCATAAGTTTTTATAATTCCTTCCGGCTTTATGTAAAGTTTTTTAACCAATGCATTGGCAACGCTCCTTACATCGCGGCCGCTGTCGCCACGTACTATAATACGGTCGCCAAGTCTGTATTTGCGCGCCAATTCGCGCGCTGTCTTTTTTCGTGCACGCTGGTTGGCATCCACAATTTTCACAAACACCTTATCGGTCTGTTTCTCCATTTTGGCAGCCACACTTGCACGCAAGCGAATGGAATCGCCCGACATTTTACGATAGGTGCGTGGCGCTGTGAGCACAGCGCTGCCACCGCCCGCCGATTGCGCAAGGGCAAACTGCGGAAACATCATCAAAGAAAAGAGAAGAAGCAAAAGGCGTTTCACGTAACCAAAGTTCAAGATCATCAAAAAAACAATATGGCTGCAGACCTTTATCAAAGCATTGGGGTCGACAGCCATATTATCACATTGTCTTTACTCGCCGCCCAAGAGTTTCTCGAAACAGAAGGGAACGGGTGTTTCAAAACGCATGTGCTTGCCTGTGACGGGATGGGTGAAACAAAGCATGTATGCGTGCAGTCCAAGACGATGCATGGGATCCTCGTCGCTGCCATACTTACGGTCGCCGACAACCGGATGGCCAAGCTGAGCCATATGGACACGAATCTGGTTCTTACGACCTGTTTCGAGTTCGCACTCAACAAGCGAATAGCCATTTGA
Source organism: Bacteroidaceae bacterium (assembly GCA_045634305.1). Taxonomy (GTDB): domain Bacteria; phylum Bacteroidota; class Bacteroidia; order Bacteroidales; family Bacteroidaceae; genus HGM04593. The sequence continues at coordinate 26,246 of JAZQZZ010000013.1, forward strand.
CGAAGCCAAAACATTATAATGTGTCACAGCATATTTACCACCATTATCAACTGGGCTTGAATGTGTTATAAACTTTTTATCCTCGGTAAGCCATGACTGAATGCGACCACGCGTCTGCTCAAACTCGCCTTTCACCAAAGCAAGGTAACGGCGGTCGGTTACAAGCTGTTGCCAGCCATTGATGAGCGACTGTTGGGTCTGCACATCCTTGGCATACACCATAAGACCTGAGGTATCGCGGTCGAGGCGATGGACAAGATGCGAAGTGTTGCGGCCACCGCCTTTTTCAAGGTAGCGGTTGAGCACTGTCTGTACTGTCTGTTGACGCGAATTGTTGCTCATAGAGAGCAAACCGGGATGTTTGTCTATGATAAACAAGTACGGATCCTCGAAAACAATATCCAGTTCCTTGCAGTGGAACGATTTCTTATGTTTTGAACGGTCGAGTTGCACTATATCACCTGGCTTAAGTTCAGCAAGTGGATGGGTAGTAATTGTATTATTTACAAGGACTACCCTATTACTGATTAAAGCTTTGGCTCTATTACGGCTCATACCATGCATCTTTTCCATGATGAATGCGATGAGTTGTGCCGGCTCCACAACCTTAAACGTGAGCAGACTTTTTATTTTGCGTTGCATATTATTTTATGTTTTAATTATTTGACATCACGACGTTCAAGCAAAACAACATTCTCGACATGGTGTGTATGCGGAAACATATCAACCGGCTGCACGGCGGTCACCCTGTAATCTGCATCGAGTAACTGAAGATCGCGAGCCTGGGTTGCAGGGTTACAGCTCACATAGACAATACGCTTTGGAGCAGCAAAGAGAATTGTATCAATGACATCGTTATGCATACCGGCACGTGGAGGATCGGTAATGATGACATCGGGCATTCCATGTTCGCTGATGAAATCGCGGGTAAGAATATCCTTCATGTCACCGGCAAAGAATGTAAGGTTGTCGAAGCCGTTGAGTTGGGCATTGATGCGCGCATCAATGATGGCATCCTCGACATACTCAACACCAACAACTTTCTTGGCATTGCGGGCAACGAAGTTGGCGATTGTTCCGGTACCGGTGTAAAGGTCGTAGACTACCTCGTTACCTGTGAGCGCCGCAAAATCACGCGCCACCTTATAAAGATTATAGGCCTGCTTACTGTTTGTCTGGTAGAACGACTTTGGACCCACCTTGAAGCGCAAACCCTCCATCTCTTCATATATAACATCGGTACCTTTATAAGTGACAACCTCGAGATCGCCGAAGGTATCGTTGCATTTGTTATTGATTACATAGAGCAGAGAAGTAACCTCAGGGAAGGAGTCAGCAACGTATTGTAAAGTTTTTTCAAGCTGAATCTTATCACTGTCGCTCTCCACCCTAGCCTGAAGAAGAAGCATTACTTCACCTGTCGTCGAGGTGCGCAACATCATGCTGCGCAGCACACCCGAGTGAGAACGCAAATCATAGAACGGGATATTCTCCCTGATGGCAAATTCCCTGATTCCATTGCGCAGACGATTATTCAATCCCTGCATAAGAGCGCACTCTTCAATATCGAGTACTTTATCAAAAGCTCCGGGTATGTGGAAACCTAGAGCGTTCATATTGTCGTACTTTGTTCCGGCTTCAACTTCATCCCATGTAAGCCAGCGTTTGTTGCTGAAAGTAAACTCCAGCTTATTGCGGTACTCACGGGTCTGTTCAGAGCCAAGGATGGGCATAACCTCGGGCAACTCGACCTTACCGATGCGTGTGAGCGCATCGACCACCTGCTTATGCTTATACTTGAGCTGATGTTCATAGGCAAGGCACTGCCATTTACAGCCGCCGCAGACACCATAGTGCTTACAGAAAGGCACATCGCGCTCGGGCGAATATTCATAAAACTTCACAGCCTCAGCCTCGGCATAACTGTGTTTTTTGCGTTTCACCTGCAAATCGACAACATCACCGGGCACCACAAAAGGCACAAAAACAACCAGGTCGTTGACACGGGCGAGGGCCTTACCCTCAGCTGCAACGCCGGTAATCTCGATCCGCTCAAGCAGCGGGAGCTCTTTCTTTTTCCTTGCCATTATATAGTATATAAATTTCCAATCAAGAAAAGCAGGAACACCGCAGACGGGTGCATAGTCCTGCAAACTATAAAATCCGTTGCAAAGATAGAGCAAAAATCACTATAAAAGCCATTTTTAACAATCGAACTTAAAATTTTTAGTTTATTATAATATATTTCCGCTTATAAATTTCGTGGTAAAAACATTTTTGTTATATTTGCAAATTAGTTGAGCATGTATTTTCAAGTGCAGTGCCCAGCATGTGATTAGCTAAACATTTTTTATTTATCAACAAACAATAAACTCAAAAATTTATGGCAGACAAAAGAGTCTATACCTTTGGTAATGGCCTTGCTGAAGGTAATGCGTCAATGAGAAACTTGTTGGGAGGTAAAGGTGCCAACCTTGCCGAGATGAACCTTATCGGCATTCCAGTACCTCCGGGTTTCACCATCACAACCGAGGTTTGTGGCGAGTACTACAGTCTTGGCAGAGAAAAGGTAATTGAACTTCTCAAGGCAGAGGTTCAGGCCGCAGTAAAGAACATCGAGAACTTGATGAACTCTACATTCGGCGACCCAACCAACCCATTGTTGGTTTCAGTTCGTTCAGGTGCCCGTGCTTCAATGCCAGGTATGATGGACACAATCCTCAACCTTGGTCTTAACGACATCGTTGTAGAGGGTCTTGCAAAGAAGACCGGCAACGAGAAATTCGCTTGGGACTCTTACCGCCGTTTCGTACAGATGTACGGTGACGTTGTTCTTGGCATGAAGCCAACAAGCAAGGAGGAGATTGATCCATTCGAGGCTATCATCGAGAAGGTTAAGGAGGAGCAGGGTGTTGTTCTTGACAAGGACCTCAGCGTAGAGGCTTTGAAGGACCTCGTTGCTAAGTTCAAGGCAGCCGTTAAGGCTCAGACCGGCAAGGACTTCCCAACAGACGCTTACGAGCAGTTGTGGGGTGCTGTTTGCGCAGTGTTCGAGTCTTGGAACAACGAGCGCGCTATCCTTTATCGTCGCATGGAGAAAATTCCTGATGAGTGGGGTACAGCCGTTTCAGTACAGGCAATGGTATTCGGTAACATGGGTGAGACTTCTGCAACCGGTGTATGCTTCTCTCGTGACGCAGCAACAGGTGAGAACCTCTTCAATGGCGAGTACCTTATCAACGCACAGGGTGAGGACGTGGTAGCAGGTATCCGCACACCACAGCAGATTACAAAGATCGGTTCACAGCGTTGGGCTGCATTGCAGAACATCAGCGAGGAGGAGCGTGCTTCAAAGTATCCTTCAATGGAAGAGGCTATGCCTGAAATCTATAAGGAACTTGACGCTATCCAGACTCGCCTTGAGGACCACTACAAAGATATGCAAGACATGGAGTTCACCGTTCAGGAGGGCAAAATGTGGTTCTTGCAGACACGTAACGGTAAGCGTACAGGTGCTGCGATGGTTAAAATCGCAATGGACCTCTACCGTGACGGTATCATCGATGACAAGACAGTTTTGAAGCGCATGGAGCCAGAGAAACTCAACGAGCTTCTCCACCCTGTATTCGACACAGCAGCTCTTGCAAAGGCTAAGGTTATCGCAAACGGTCTTCCAGCATCTCCTGGTGCAGCTACAGGCCGCATCGTATTCTTCGCTGATGACGCAGAGAAGTGGCACGAGGATGGCGAGAAGGTAATCCTTGTTCGTAT
>JAZQZZ010000014.1:0-63346 GCA_045634305.1 Bacteroidaceae bacterium
CGGAGTGGATGGGCCCCCTTTATATGTTCCACGGACTGAGTGTAGACTGCATAGACAAGCACCAGCCTAACTCTGATGCACGTCGCAAAGCTTACCTTGCCGACATCACCTTCGGTACAAACAACGAATTCGGTTTCGACTATCTGCGCGACAATATGGCCAGCCAGCCCAGCGAGCTTGTGCAGCGCATGCACAACTACGCAATTGTCGACGAGGTCGACTCGGTGCTCATTGACGACGCACGTACACCGCTCATCATCTCGGGTCCAGTTCCACGCAGCGCCGACCAGATGTTCGAGGAGTACCGTCCATTGGTGGAGCGCCTGGTTGAGGCACAGAAGAAACTTGCTACAGAACTGCTTGCAGAGGCAAGAAAGAAGATATACTCGGACAACAAGGAGGAGGTCAACGAAGGTTACCTCTCATTGTTCCGCAGCCACAAGGCGCTTCCAAAGAACAAGGCACTCATCAAGCTACTCAGCGAGCCGGGTGTAAAGACAGGCCTTTTGAAGACAGAAGAGATATACCTTGAGCAGAACAACAAACGCATGCCCGAAGCCATCGAGCCACTGTTCTTTGTGATTGACGAGAAACGCAACTCTGCCGATCTCACAGACAAGGGTATCGAACTGCTGACAGGCAACCTCACAGACCACGAATTCTTTGTGTTGCCCGACATTGCATCGGAACTTTCACTGCTTGAGAACGACAGTACATTGTCGAGCGAGGAGAAGATTGCAAAGAAGGAGGAGATGCTCACGAACTTCTCAATCAAGTCGGAGCGCATACACACCATCAACCAGTTGCTCAAGGCATACACAATGTTCGACCGCGATGTGGAGTATGTGGTATCAGAGGACGGACAGGTGAAGATTGTCGACGAGCAGACAGGCCGTATAATGGAAGGACGCCGCTATTCAGACGGTCTGCACCAGGCAATCGAAGCCAAGGAACGCGTGAAGGTGGAGGCTGCGACACAGACATTCGCGACAATCACACTGCAGAACTATTTCCGCATGTATCACAAGCTGTCGGGTATGACCGGTACAGCCGAGACCGAGGCTGGCGAATTTTGGGATATCTACAAGCTTGATGTAGTGGTTATCCCAACCAACCGCCCCATTGCGCGCAAGGACATGAACGACCGCATCTACAAGACAAAGCGCGAAAAATACAACGCTGTTATCGAGGAGGTTGAAATGCTTGTAAAAGCAGGCCGCCCGGTACTTGTAGGTACAACATCGGTTGAAATATCAGAGTTGCTCAGCCGTTTGCTCACAATACGCAAAATTCCTCACCACGTGCTCAATGCCAAGTTGCACCAGAAGGAGGCCGACATTGTTGCAAAGGCCGGTCTTTCAGGCACCGTTACCATCGCCACCAACATGGCCGGTCGTGGTACCGACATCAAGTTGAGTCAGGAGGTGAAGGATGCCGGCGGTTTGGCAATCATCGGTACCGAGCGCCACGAATCGCGCCGCGTAGACCGCCAGTTGCGCGGTCGTGCAGGACGTCAGGGCGACCCGGGTTCATCAGTATTCTTTGTATCGCTCGAGGACAACCTCATGCGTCTGTTCGGTTCGGAGCGCATATCAAAAACTCTCGACCGTCTTGGCTTCAAGGATGGCGAAATGATTGAGCACTCTATGATATCAAAATCAATCGAGCGTGCACAAAAGAAGGTCGAGGAGAACAACTTCGGTATCCGCAAGCGCTTGCTCGAATATGATGACGTGATGAACAAGCAGCGTACAGTGGTGTACACAAAACGTCGCCACGCACTGATCGGCGAACGCATTGGCATGGACATCGTAAACATGCTGTGGGACCGTTGCTGCAACATTGCCGAGAACTATACCTTCGAGGATGCAAAGATGGAGACACTGCGTCAGTTCTCAATAGAGATGCCGATAACAGACGAGGCGAAATTCGACAAGATGGATCCCGAGCAGAAGGCCGAGCTCATATTCGAGGCTGCAATGGAAACATTCAAGCAGCGCACAGAGCGCATGGCCGAGATTGCTCTGCCGTTCATCAACTTCGTATACAAAGAACACCCCGAAATGCATGACAAGAATATCTACATTCCTGTCACCGATGGACGTCACGTATACCAAATTCCTGTAAATGTAAAGGCTGCATACGAGTCACAAGGCAAGGAGGTTATCAAATGCTTCGAGAAGTCAATTCTGTTGCACACCATCGACAACGCATGGAAGGAGAATCTCCGCGACCTCGACGAGTTGAAGCACTCGGTACAGAACGCAAGCTACGAGCAGAAAGACCCGCTTTTGATTTTTAAGCTCGAGTCGGTGACACTGTTCGACAACATGGTGGGAAAAATCAACGACCAGACAGCGTCGATACTTATGCGCGGACAGATTCCGGTGCAGGAGAAAGAGCAGACAAACGTAAAGGTTGCTCTAGACCCAAGCCGCAACAGACCACAGCAGAAGTACAATGAGACAAAGGTAGACCTGAACGACCGCAACCAACAGGCTGCAGCACAGCACGACACTCGCGAGAACGTTAAACGCGAGCCTGTGCGCGTTGAAAAAACCGTTGGCCGCAACGACCCATGTCCATGCGGCAGCGGCAAGAAGTTCAAGAACTGCCATGGCAAGAACATTTAAAAGCTAAAGGATATGTCATTAAGCAGAGAAACACAAGAGATGCTGCAGAGCGAAATCACCAGGATGGTGAACAGATATATTTCTGCGGAAGAGAGCAATGTCACCGATTTTCATTTGAAGATAAACGGAGAGAATGGCGAACTCACCATCTATGACGATGATGACAACACCCTCGCGCGCGTACATATTAAAGAATGGGAGGGCGAGCACGACGAAGCTGTTTATGAAAAGGAGTTGCAGAGTATGCTCACAAAAATGCACCGCGATGGAGCATTCGACAGCCTCAACATCGTAAAGCCCTACTCGTTTGTGCTCACCGATGATGATGGACAATCTATCGTAGACCTGCTTATCATAGACGACGACACGCTCATCCTCAGCACAGACCTTCTTGAAGGCTTTGATGAAGAGATGAATTCTTTCTTGAAAAAATTATTAGAGGAATAATTTTTTCAAGAAATGGATAGACAAACCGAGCGAGTTAAAATAAGCGAGGTTTGTCAATGCAACAACAAAAATTACTTGAGGAATAATTTTTTCAAGAAATGGATAGACAAACCGAGCGAGTTAAAATAAGCGAGGTTTGTCAATTCAACAACAAAAATTACTTGAAGAGTAACTTTTTTGAGAAAAGTATCGACAAGCCGAGCAGCAACAGGTCGCACGTAGCGTGGATAAAATTCACGCCGGGCGGGTTGCGATGAGCGAGGCTTGTCAATAACGGAAACTGAAATTTGCCAAAATGTTTAGAACAACATTTTAACAAGAATTAACAAATCAGGGGGGGGGTAATTTCGTGAATTGTACTACATTTGCGTAACGAATATTGGACTATTACTTTAAATTTTAGGATATGAAAAAGTTCTTGTTTCTGTGCGTTGCCTTTATGGCTCTTTTCACAACTGCCGAAGCGCAAAATGTTCAAAAATCATCATTCGAAAAATACAATCAATGGATGCTTTCAGGAAGATATATCGCACCTTTGGGAGCTGGTATAGAAGCTATATACGGAAGGCAATTTAACCCGATAGTATTCTTGGGAGTCGGTTTTGGTTTCGATGTTCATTTCAATTATATTGGAAAATCTTCTTCTGCATGGACAGATAAGGACGGAAATTATCATTATAAGGAGTATGGACCATGGCAAACCGGTACGTATATTCCGTTGTATGCCGACCTTCAACTCAATTTCTCACGTAGACCTGCACCATTCTTTGCAGAAATGAGACTTGGCTTAGGTATGGGACAGCTCCACCCCGAAGGTTTATGTGTCCAAGCCGGTTTAGCTTTTGGTAAGAGATTCATGTTAAAGAATAACCATCTGCTTAAAGCAAAAATCGGAGCAGATATTGCGAGGGGACCTTGGTACGCCTATATGCCGCTTTATCTGGCTGTCGGTTACCAGTTCTGAAAAACTGACACTACTGCATTATTAAAAATATGGCAAAAGCATTATAGACTTTTTAAACACATAAAGCAATCAAAAGAATCGGGTACTTTAAAAGTTCCCGATTCTTTTGATTTAGCTGGTATTTATCTCTAACTGGTCACCAGCATTTGTTATAAATAATTGCTATCTTCCAACACCTATATTTGACGAAAAAATCATGTTTAATAAAAAAACACTCTGTAAATTTGGTTTATTTTATAAACTTGTTTACATTTGCAGTATATTTAATATAAGATTAAAAAAGGGTAAAGCGCGCGGTAAGCCCAGAAACAAAACAACCAAAAAAACTTTGATTTATGGAAACAAACAACATGACACCCGAGAAGAGTCTGCAGATCATCAGCGAAGTAATTGCAAAAAGCAGAAGAGATTTTGAAAAGAATGCCGGGAGCCCACTGGTTACATGGGGATACATTGTATTAGTATTCTCTGTGCTCATATGGTTCACACTGAAAGAGACAAATAACGCAAACTGGAATTTCCTATGGTTCGGCATACCCGTCGTTGGGTGGCCGTTGTCACTAATCAGGTCTAAGAGTAAGAAAAAAGAGACAACTACCACATTTATAAGCAACATGTTGGGCAATATATGGATTGTATATGGTATATTTGCAACATTGCTTGCCACTGCATTCGCATTCATCAAACCGGAGTTCAGCGGATATATCACTGCTGTGCTATTGGGATTTGCGGCAACTATGACAGGGATAGTATTGAAGAATAAATACATTACAGCCGGCGGATTGATTACAGGAATAGGCTGCACAATCGCCATTTTCTTTGTAGAGAGATGGGATGTTGCATTGTTGTTTGGAGTAGCCGCTATCCTTAATCTGATTATCCCGGGATATGTAATGAATAAAAAAGCGAAATAACAGGATGTTCAAGAAACTCGACCCACTACTACACTCCGAACTTCGTCTGGCAGTGATGTCCGTACTGGTCAACTGCGAAGAGGCAGACTTCGTTTACCTCCGGGAGACGACAGCTGCCACAGCCGGCAATCTGAGTGTACAGATTGACAAACTCTCAATAGCCGGGTACATAACAGTTGAAAAATGTTTCAGGGGAAAGAAACCACACACGATATGCAGAATTACGCCCGCCGGGCTAAAAGCATTTGAAGAGTATATTGATGCCTTGAAAACATATTTCCAAAAAGAGAACATAAATCCATAAAACCTTCACGTTTGCCCGCCAAATGTCATTTTGGCGGGCAAACTGTCCATTATCGCGACGAATTTTCTAGCCACAACTGCCAAAAGGTTAAATATTGAAAAATTTCCGTAATTTGCGGGAAAACTTTTTGCTGCAACAAAGTTTTCGCAGTATCTTTGCACGGTGAAATAATTTAAGGACAGGAAGTGAAGGAAAACAACACAAAAAAGGAGATACATAGCCTGATTGTAGAAACGGCGCACGAGCTTTTCATTGAGCATGGGATAAAGGATGTGAAGATGGATGACATTGCTGCCAGACTTTCCATATCAAAACGCACTATTTACGAATTGTTTAACGACAAAGAGCATTTGCTGCACGAAGTACTGAAATTGCAAAACGAGATGATGCGCGAAAGAGGAAAAGAGATTATACGCAGTTCCTCGCACATTCTCGAAATAATCCTTAAACTCTACAACCTACATTTCAAGCTACTGAAGAAGGTGAACAGCAAATTCTTCTCCGAACTGAACAAATATCCCGAAATATGCAAGGAGAAACAAGAGAAGGAGGAACTGAATACAAAGAAATTCCGCGCATGGATGGAGATGGGCCGACAGCAGGGACTTTTCCGCGAAGATGCCGACTTCAACATCTTTACATTCATCCTCAAACGCGATCTTACCACAATCATTGAGGTAAAGATGCAGAAAGGGCACAGCGAACTCTGTGATTACACGCCCGATGAACTTGGCAGAAAACTGATTCTTTTTTACTTGAGAGGAATATCAACGCCTAAAGGGCAACAGATTATAGAAGAATACTTAAAAAGAAACGAAACAATAATAGAATAGTTATGAAGATGAAGATGCGATTAATGACAATTGTTGCATTGCTGACAGCAATCTCCGTGACAGCAAATGCACAGGAGAACACTCCGACAATGCAGATTACGCTCGACAAAGCCATTGAGCTTGCATTGAGCGACAACCCTACAATGAAGGTTGCCGAGAAAGACATTGAACTGAAAGAGGTTTCAAAAAGCGAGGCATGGCAGAACCTTTTGCCACAGGTAAGCCTTGACGGTGCAATCCAATACAACATCCAGGTTGCTTCCATGAAGATGGACATGAGTGGCCAGACCATGGAAATCAAAATGGGTAAAGACAACTCAAACACATGGAATGCCGGTCTGCAGGTAGCAATTCCACTTTATGCCCCAGCGGTTTATCAGGCAATGAACATAACAAAGAGCGACCTTCAGCTTGCTGTAGAGAAGAGTCGAGGCTCAAAAATAGATCTTATCAATCAAGTTACCAAAGCATACTACCAGTTGATGCTTGCACAGGATTCATACGAGGTGCTGCTTGAGAACTACAAGCTTGCAGAAGCGAATTTCGACATCGTAAACAAGATGTACGAGCAGGGACGCGTCAGCGAATATGACAAAATCAGCGCCGAGGTACAGAAGAACAACGCATGGCCATCAGTTGTGAGCGGAAAGAATGGTGTCGAGTTGGCACAGTTGCAGCTTAAGGTGCTCATGGGAATTACTGCAGATGTAAAATTTGTCATAAACGACAACCTCAAGAACTACGAGGACGAGATGGCAAATGCATTGAACACCGAGATTGACTTGAGCAACAACTCATCATTGAAGCAGATTGACCTCCAGGGAGAGTTGCTTCACAAACAGCTGAAGACATTGCAGACATCATTCCAACCCACCCTTGCCCTTGTGGGAAGCTATCAATACCAGTCAATTTCAAACACAAACTGGAACATAGCAAAATACAATTGGAGCGATGCAGCATCCCTTACCCTATCACTCAGCATCCCCATCTACAAGGCAAGCAACTTCACAAGCCTGAAGACTAACAAGATACAGCAGTACCAGCTTGCCGAGACAAGAATAAACACTGAGCGCATGCTCAACATGCAGGCACAGAGCTACATCGACAATATGGCTGCAAGCGCCGAGCAGTTGCAGAGCAACAAGGCTGCGGTTGAACTCGCACAGAAAGGTTTGGATATAAGCCAGAAACGTTACGACGTGGGCAAAGGCACCATTCTTGAACTTACAAACTCACAGGTGTCACTCACAAATACAAGATTGTCATACAACAACACGATATACGACTATTTGGTTGCAAAATCCGATTTGAACAAAGTACTTGGAATAGAATAAATAAAAAAATACAGACCTATGAAAAAGAATTTGAAATTCATTGCTATGGCAGCATTGGCGGTTTTGTGCTCTTGCGGCAAAACCGAGCAGGTTGCAGAGGTAAAGATTGAGGCTAAACCTGTGGTTAAAGTGGCAAAAGTCACAACCGAAGCCGTTCCACAGCTCGAGGAGTACTCGACAACTGTTGAAGCTAAGGTAAAGAACAGCATCATCCCCAATTCTCCTTTGAGAATCGAAAAGATATTCGTTGAGGTTGGCGACAATGTAAAGAAGGGCGAGAAACTTGTTCAGCTCGACGCCAAAGACCTTGACAAGCTCAATCTCCAATACGAGTTCCAGAAAAGAGACTTTGAGCGCATCGAGGAGCTGTACAAAGTAGGCGGTGTGGCAAAAGCCGACTATGAGAATGCAAAGACACAACTTGATGTAACACGCAAGACAATAGACAGCCGTCACGAGAACACCGTACTCGTAAGCCCAATAGACGGTGTCATTTCGGCACGCAACTACGACGACGGTGACATGTACAGCGGCCAGCCCGTACTTGTTGTCGAGCAGATCTCTCCGGTGAAGATGAAAATCAACGTCAGCGAGCTGTACTATGCAAAGACAAACAAGGACCTCGACGTGACACTCAAATTCGAGGCATATGGCGACGAGGAGTTCAAGGGCAACATCGACATCATCTACCCCACTATTTCTGCAGCATCGCACACATTCCCTGTTGAGATTTCTGTGGTAAACAAGGATTTGAAGATACGCCCGGGAATGTATGGCAAGGCTGTCGTAAACTTCGGAACAAAGGACCACGTGGTTGTTCCTGACCAGGCTGTAATCAAGCAGGCCGGTAGCGGTGACTACTATGTATACACATACGAAAATGGCAAGGTAACCAACAACAAGGTAGAACTTGGCCGTCGCATGGGCAACTGCTATGAGGTTCTTTCGGGTATTGCGCCAGGTTCATTGGTTGTAGTTGCAGGAAAGGAGAGCCTCGCAAACGGCATTGAAGTTGAAGTAATTGAATAAGAAACATATTAAAACAAGACAATATGAGTTTATATGAAAGTGCTGTAAAAAGGCCTATTATGACTGCACTATGCTTTATTGCGGTTGTAATATTCGGTATCTTCTCATTCTCGAAGCTGCCAATAGACCTTATGCCGGATATCGAAACCAACACCATGATGGTTATCACAAGCTATTCCGGCGCGAGTGCATCCGACATTGAGAACAACGTGACACGCCCGCTTGAGAACACACTGAACTCAGTGGAACACCTCAAGCACATCACATCAAATTCACGCGAGAACATCTCAATCATCACACTCGAATTCGAATACGGATATGACATTGATGACTTGACTAACGATGTCCGCGACAAGCTCGACATGATATCATCGGCATTGCCCGACGAAATCAGCACCCCTATCATCTTCAAGTTCTCGGCAGACATGATGCCAATCATGATGCTCTCGGCCAAAGCACAGGAGAGCATGCCTGCACTGTACAAGATTCTTGACGACAACATCGCCAACCCGCTTGCGCGCATTGACGGTGTGGGTACAGTCTCTATCTCGGGTGCTCCAAAGCGCGAAATCAACATCTACATGAACCCCGAGAAGATGGAGGCCTACAACATAACCGTTGAGGCTGTAAGTTCTGCAATCGGTGCCGAGAACAGAAACATCCCCGGAGGTAACTTTGACATAGGTAACAACACCTATGCATTGCGCGTAGAGGGTGAATTCAAAAGCCCTAAAGAGATGCTGGACATTGTTGTTGGTTCATACAACGGTGCGAACATCTATCTCAAGGATATCGCACGCCTTGTCGATGGCACAGAAGAGCGTGCACAGAAGACATTCACTGACGGCCAGAGCGGTGCCATGATTATCATCCAGAAGCAGACCGGCGGAAACTCGGTGGAGATTATCAACTCGATATATGAGAAACTGCCCGAACTGCAGAAGCGCCTGCCATCGGATGTTGAAATCGGCGTCATCATGGACTCTTCGGACAACATCAAGATGACTGTAAGAACACTCGCCGAAACCATTGCATATGCATTGATATTCGTGATGGTGGTGGTATTCATCTTCCTTGGACGATGGAGAGCAACTGTGATTATCGGTATAACCATCCCATTCTCACTCATTGCTTCATTCATCTATCTGCTTGTTTCAGACGGTTCACTCAACATCATTTCACTCTCTTGTTTGAGTATCGCCATCGGTAACGTTGTGGACGATGCCATTGTGGTGCTTGAGAATATCACCACACACATTGAGCGCGGTTCAAGTCCAAAGAGTGCTGCCGTACACGGAACAAACGAGGTGGCAATCTCGGTTGTAGCCTCAACCCTCACAATGCTTGCAGTGTTCTTCCCGTTGACAATGATTAACGGTATGGCCGGTGTATTGTTCAAGCAGTTGGGTTGGATGATGTGTATCATCATGATTGTATCAACAATCGCGGCTTTGTCGCTTATCCCTATGATGTGCTCACAGATGCTTAAACTACAGAAAAAGCAGAGCAAATTCTTCAAGATTTTCTACACCCCGATAGGACGTGCGCTTGACAAGCTCGACAACTGGTATGCAAAACGAATCAATTGGGCAGTACGTCACCGTTGGACAGTACTTATTGCCTGCTTCTCGCTATTCATTGCCAGCCTGTTCACTTTCCCAAGCATCAAGAGCGAATTCTTCCCCTCACAGGATAGCGCCAGAGCATCGGCAACACTGGAGCTCCCCATCGGAACACGTGTAGAGAGAGCCGAAGAGATTGCCCTCAAGCTTACCAACATGTGGATGGAGCGCTACGGCGAGGATATGAAGGCTTGCAACTTCACCGTTGGCCAGGCCGACGAGGACAACGCATTCGCATCAATGAGCGCCAATGGCTCGCACATCATAAAGTTCAACTTCTCGTTCGTTCCACTTACCGAGCGCGAATTGGGTCTCTCTGTAATCTGCGACCAGATGCGTGCCGACATAAAGAACAAATTCCCCGAGATTGCACGTTTCAACCTGCAGTCAGGTGGTGGCGGCATGGGTGGACAGGTTGCAGCCACTTTCGAGATTTATGGTTATGACTTTGCCGTAACAGACAGCCTGTCAAGAGAGCTTGCACGCAACCTTGAGAAATCGCCTCTGATTTCACAGGTAAACATAAGCCGCAGCGATTACCAGCCCGAGTATCAGGTTGACTTCGACCGCGAGAAACTTGCAATGCATGGCCTGAACCTGAGCACAGCTGCAACATTCCTGCGCAACAGATACAATGGTGCTCTTGCCACATATTTCCGCGAGGATGGTGACGAGTATGACGTAAAGGTGCGTTTTGAGCCCGAAAGCCGTACAAGCCTTGCCGACATTGAAAATGTAGTCCTGTACTCAAACAATGGAACCAAGGTGCGCGTCAAGGATGTAGGTAAGGTTGTTCAGCGCGAATTGCCCCCAACCATCGAGCGTAAGGACCGCGAACGTATTGTAAAGGTTGATGCCGTTATGGCAGCCGGTGCAGCACTCAGTGATGGTGTAGCTTATGGTATGGGAATTGTTGACGAGATGACTGTCCCTAGCGGTTATTCAATACAGATTGCCGGCTCATACGAGGACCAGATGGAGTCAAATGCCGAGATGGGAGTACTTGCACTGCTCATTATAGTTCTTGTATTCATTGTAATGGCAGCACAGTTCGAGTCACTCACCTATCCGTTCATTATCATGTTCTCTGTGCCGTTTGCATTGAGCGGTGTGTTGATAGCTCTCTACCTCACAGGCACCACAATGAACATCATGTCAATACTTGGTGCCATCATGCTCATCGGTATTGTAGTTAAGAACGGTATCGTACTCATTGACTACACCATGCTGTTGCGCGAACGCGGTTTGGGTATCATTCCCGCTACGGTACGTGCTGCCCGCAGCCGTTTGCGTCCTATCCTCATGACAACCCTCACCACAATTCTGGGTATGGTGCCATTGGCAACAAGTCAGGGTGTGGGTTCCGAGATGTGGCGTCCGCTTGGCGTTGCCGTTATCGGTGGTCTCACAATCTCAACAATCATGACCTTGGTATACACACCGGTAATGTACTGTATCTTCGGCAGCAACGGTATCAAGCGCAACCGCAGGAAGCACAAAGAGCAGCGCGCACTTGAGCAGTACTGGAACGAGCACAAGAGCGAAGAGATGCTCATCAACGCAAAAAAATAATATTCAACAATATCCGGGGTGGGAACACCACCCCGGTACCAAAAACAGAAAAGATATATGAAAGGTGTATTTATAGCATTTGACCAAGCACATAAGGACGCCGTGGTAAGCACACTCGACCGTCTCAACTGCCGTGGCTTCTCATTCATCGAGCAATTGCAGGGACGTGGCAGCAAAACAGGTGAGCCACACTACGGAACACACGCCTGGGCATCAATGAACTCAGGTATCATCACAATGGTTGACGATGCAATTGTGGGCAAACTTCTGGAAGCACTGAAGAATGTCGACCAGAGCGCCGAGATGCTGGGTTTGAGAGCATTTGTTTGGAATATCGAGCAGTACTATTGAGTAACTGACTGATAACAATAAATAACATGAAAGGTCTGCAAGCGTTGCTTGCAGACCTTTCATGTTATTTTATTTGATTGTCATTCAAAGACCCTCAGGCAGTTGTCATTAGGACGACGCACACGCAGAACACGCGCCATTTCTGTCGCCAGAATATTGGCGGGGGTCAATTTATCCACAACCACGTGCTCTACCCCGGCACCATATATCATAACCGGAAACATAACAGGCGAACGGAATACTTGACGCGATACGAGAAGTTCTTCCTCCACCAATCTCCATCCCGGCATAAGACGCAGCCACAAATCTCCCGAACCTACAGGATTGTAACCGTTTTTGGCCAACTGCAGTTCGGGGCTCAACATACCGCCAAGGCGGTATATAGTAAAGACATCCTCTACACCATCGAGTGATTTAAGAAACTCTACAGCCTGTGCTACAACCGCCATCTTGTCAAGTTCCATTCTCTCTATCAACTTATTATCCAGGAACAATTGTGTACCATAAACACCCTCTATGTAATCACCCTTACCGAACTTGGCGCTCAAATAGACATTCAACAAAGCCTGCACACGCTCCGAGTACAATGTACCCGAAGGAAGACGGTAGTTGCTGTTCTCATCACCGCTCTCCATAACATAACCGGTAGAAGATAAAGATACAACAACATTCTCAAGTCCGTAGCGCTTGTCAAGTTCGTCAAACAAGGAAGCAAGATTCCTGTCAAGGCGTGCATAAATGTCCTGCACCTCAATCGGGCGGTGCGACATCGGTGCACCATCGTAATTGCCGGCATAATATGTCAGGGCAAGGCAATCGAGAATATCGTCCTTGCCGACCTCGGTGTTCTCAAAAAACGCAAAGGCCATCTCATTTATCTCATCATTCATGCAGGCGGTTGTCTTGTAGGCAATGACATTCTTCTTTCCATCAAAAGAGTATGAGAATGCAGATGGTGCCTTCTCGCCAAAATTATTATACTCACTTGTGCGGAACAACGGTGTCCACTTGCGTGGCTTACCCTGTATCTCCTTGTTCATATCGGCCGCCCAGGAGGGATAAAGACCATAGTAGGACGAACTGCTCCAATAACCTGCCATGTTGTTCTTCCACAACACCACGTCGGCAGCATGGCCTCCTGCAAGCACAGCAGCATCACCATCAGGGGCAATTGAGCACACTATAGCATTGCCACGTGTAGAGCGTTTGATTTCATCGGTAATGGTTATGGATTTCAACGATGAGGGCGACAGTGCCTCGTTGGAATATACACCTTTGCAGTTCTTGTCCTCGACACAATTGACTACTCGCAACGACTTGCGGTCGAGCCAACGCTCTGCAACAATACCGCTCACATATGGGTTTGTTCCGGTCGAAAGAGTGGCTATGGCTGTAGCCCTGTCGATGTTGTCAAAGGCATAATAGACGTTTTCGTAAACTTTAGCGCCCGACATCAGACGTTTGAAGCCTCCGTCGCAATATAGTTCTTCGAATTCATAGAGGAAATCGGTTCTCAACTGGTCAACGACAATACTCACATAGAGCCTGGGAGCTGTGTTACGTTGCTGGGCAAAGAGCAACTGGGCACAACACAGCAACGCAATCAAACAATATTTAAATCGCATATCTTATCTTTGTAAATGTGGAACAATGAACGCACAAGCAGAGCTATTGCGCAGAAATATACAGGTGCCGGATACACCTGCAATCCAATGATTGCCGTAAACAGAAACAGTATTACCAGCAGAACCTGCACCCATGCAATCTTCATTGGAGTATGCTTTCTTATGCCACGTATATAAAATGGTAAAAGAATAAGCGCCAACGGGTTGAGCAAGACAATAAGCCAGTTGACATCGACTGCAGGATGCTCGGAGAATAGCGCCATGAACAGCAACAAAGCACCGGCAAGTCCCTGCGTAAGCATCAACACCACATCCAACCCCCAATAAGTCTTGCCTTTGCGCAGTTCGCACAACATGACAACGAATGTAGCAAGCAGCAGAAGCAGCGATGCATTGAATGGAGTAAAATTGTTGCGTTCCGCAGGCTCTTTGTTCTCGGCAAGCAGAACGTTTGTCTCGGCAACCATCTTACGTTTTGTTCCATCAGCCGCAACAATCGTCATCTCATTGAGTGCATTCATGAAATCAAGCGGAAGGAACTGCGCTGTCTCGCGCGTTAGAGGTTCGTCCACGCCGGCACCAAGCAACAGGTTTATTCCGAACGTATACCAAGGATGTTCCATTGATGGCAAATTCAGCGCATCCCGGTAACTCTTGTCCACAGCCACACTATCTTTGTACACAACGTTGCAACCCGGCGCAAGTGCTTCAAGCAGTCTATCGCGCACCCTTGTGGTGCAATTGTTATCGAGATAACGGTAGCGGTATGTCCTGTTCTCGGGTTTGATATTCCACAGCAACTCTTTCAATAACCCACGTGCCTCGTCGTCACTAAAATCAATCACCTGTTCCACCACAGCCGAGCCGCGGAATTCGTATTCAGGAAGAAAGTTCCCGAATGCAGTACAGCCAACCATATAATCGGTCTCGCCAAGCACAAAGCGCCACCCGAAGTTCGGGGTACTGAAATCGAAACACCCATAATTGAAAACGACATCAATATCATTTACCGTATCACGGTAACGCAATGCAGTGTGACCATACAAAGCATACGCCTCGTCACCTGGCGAACAGGTGAGCACACTCACCCTAACCTGCGCGCGCACAGCACCTACAAGCGACAGGCACAACAAGCATGACAACAATATACGTCTGATAATATTCATAATTATAATTATATTTCAATCTTTTGCAAAGATAGCCACAAACGAGCGAGAAATACGAAGCAATGCTTCAGTATTTTTCAAAGCGAGTGCAGAATATCTTCGATTTCATATCAAAGATAGCCACAAACGAGCGAGAAATACGAAGCTTGTTTCAGTATTTTTCAAAGCGAGTGCAGAATATCTTCGATTTCATATCAAAGATAGCCACAAACGAGCGAGAAATACGAAGCTTGTATTGTTTTTATAGCGATACACGGACAAAATATTACAATCAGACATTAAAGCACATATTTGCATACCCAATGCAATATCTTGAAAAGATTTTATTTAATAAATTGAATTATTTACTGTATCTTTGCAAACAATTTAACAGCCACGGTCTTGAATCTCATTATTGACATAGGGAACAACAGTGCCAAGTTTTTTCTTTTCAATGGAGAACAGATGATTCTCCACACGAGGAAGAGCAACACATCATTCGACATTTTAGACGAATGGAACAGCCTGTACGATATTGAGAAGGTCATCGTATCATCCGTTATTGCCGACAGTCCCGAACTGTTGACCGGAATATCAAACCTTCAATGCCCTGTAATACGTTTCGACAACAGCATGCAATTGCCACTTGAAATAAACTACAGGACACCCGACACATTGGGCAGCGACAGGATTGCTGCGGCTGTGGGAGCATGGAACGAGGCACCAGGACGCAATATTCTGGTAATAGACGCCGGAAGCGCCATCACCATTGACTTCATCGGCAAAGACGGCAAATATAATGGCGGCAACATCGCCCCCGGCATAAAGATGCGCCTTAGAGCACTGCATGAATACACTTCGCGCCTACCCATGGTGGAAAAAGATGGAGAGATACCGACCATCGGATTTGACACCGAAACAGCCATCCGTAGCGGAGTAATCAATGGCATATGTCACGAGATTGACGGCTATATTAACGAATTTAAACAAAAATATTGCGACGTTTTGGTTTTTTTAACTGGCGGAGACGAAAAACCTTTGAAAAATCGCATAAAAAATTGCATCTTTGCAGACAAATATTTAGTCGCCAAAGGACTGAATAGAATATTACTTGATTATGGCAATAGATAAAAAGATAATTGCAATACTTTTGATAATGCTTTCCGTTATCGGCGCATCGGCCGACAATGGAATCAACTCCCCATACTCACGCTACGGAGTGGGCATTCTCTCGGACCAGAGCCTGGGTACAAACAGGCAGATGGGCGGATTGGGATATGCACTGCGCAGCCATCGTTTTGTAAACATAAAGAACCCGGCATCATTTTCAACAGCCGACACGCTGACAATGCTTTTTGAAGCGGGTTTCTCAATGCAGAACGTAAACTTCAAGGAGGGCAACAAGCGCATAAATGCCAAGAATGCAAGTTTTGACTATGTGGCCATGCAGTTCCGTCTGTGTAAAGGATTGGGCATGTCTGCAGGTTTCCTGCCCTATTCCAATGTAGGGTACTCGTTCAGCACTACATCGTCACAAGGCACAAATGAGGTGCACAGCGAAACATACAGCGGCACGGGGGGGCTTTACCAGCCTTATCTGGGACTTGGCTGGAAGCCATTCTCCTGGTTTGCAGCCGGTGTAATGGGGTCATATATTTATGGTGACATAACACATCAGGTTGTATCGGAGTTCCCAAACAGCACCAACCGTTCAAAGGTATACAACGCCACAATCAAAAACTACAAAGTTGACTTCGGTGTGCAATTCATGGCAAAGTTGGCAACCAAGCATCACCTGACACTTGGAGCCACCTACTCTTTGGGGCACGATCTGAATGCAAAAGCGACACTGACGACCAGGACATCGGACGCCACACAAGAAACAACAATACCTTGCGGTTTCAAGCTCCCCCACACCTATGGCGGAGGTTTTGCCTACAGGTATGACGACCAATGGACCGTCGGCGCCGACTACACATACGAGCAGTGGGGAACATCGACGTTCTTTGATCAGGCAGGCGGCAACAACACCGACAGAATGAGTACCGGCTGTGACAGGAGTAAAATCTCATTAGGAGCCGAATATTCTCCCAACCAGCTATCAAAGAATCTATTCAAAATGATGAGTTATAGAGCCGGTATACACTATGCACAGCCATACACCAAGATTGGCGGAAAGACGGGATGCGATGAATATGGTATCAGCGCGGGTATATCTGTACCGTTCTACAACAACAATAACAATTACAGCCACGGCACGTTACACGTTTCGGGACAATTCATCCATCTGAGACCACGTTCGGCAGGACTTATTACCGAGAACTACTTGAGAATAAATATAGGTATCACCTTCAACGAAAGTTGGTTCATGAAGTTAAGAGTAAGATAAACAAGATAAAAACGATAAAAGATGAAAAAACTATTTTTAGCATTTATTGCATTTATTGCAATTGCAGCCAACGCCCAGAATGGCGTTAGCAATCCCTACCGTTTCGGTCAGGGCGAGGACAGTGTACGATGCAGAAGCAACATCAGTATCATGAATACAAACGTAAAGAACCAGGATTTCAAGGTTGCATACGACGCTTGGAAGGTTCTTTTCGAAGAATTCCCCGTTGCACGTGTCGACACATACACCAATGGTATCAAAATCCTTGCAGGTCTCATCAAGAATGAGGCAGACCCACAGAAGAAGGAAGAGTATATCAACGAGCTCATGTCTATTTATGACCAAGAGATCAAGTATCTTGACTTGCTTCAGGAAATCACAAAGACCAGATTGTCTGAGGGTCAGATTCTTGGCAAGAAGGTTATTGACCTTCTCAAGTACCGCAAGGACGCACCCGTTGAGGAGATATATGACATGCTTGCAAAGTCTGTTGCACTCGAGCAGGGACAGTCCGAGTACGTAGTAACCGAACTTTTCATGAAGTATTCAGGACTAAAGTACAAGAACGATCCCAGCCATGGTGAGCAGATCATCGAGGACTACCTCAATGCATCGGTTTACATTGTTGAGGTACTTGACAAGTACCACGACAAGATTGAGGAGTGCGAGCAGAAATACCAGGCCGAGGGCGACCCCAAGGACAGCATCAACGCCGGCAAGTACAGCAAGATGATTGACGCATCACGCGTTGCAAAGACAAACATTGATGCATACTTCATCAACAGCGGTGCAGCATCATGCGAGGATCTGGACAGAATCTATGCACCACTTATCGAAGAGAACAAGGAGAACATCGAGTACCTTAACAAGGTCATCACAGTTATGGCCATGCTAAGATGTACAAATCAGGATGCATACCTTGCAGCATCGGAATATGCATTTGAGATTGACCCCAATCCGACATCAAAGGCTGCAATGGGTTGTGGATACCGCTACTTCAAGAAAGGTGATATCGACAAGGCCATGGAGTACTTTGACCGCGCAATCGAACTTGAGACCAGTGTGACCAACAAGGCTGAGCTCTGCTATAAGGTTGCCGATATCTACTACAACCTCAGCAAGTACGGCAAGGCACGTTCATATGCACAGAAGGCTCTTGCCCTCAACTCAAAGTATGGTGCCCCACACATCCTCATTGCAAGATGTTACGCGGCTACACCGACATGGAGCGACGACAACACGCTCAACAACTGTACATATTACTTGTGTATTGACCGTCTGGAGCGTGCAAAGAGCGTTGACCCATCAGTGAAGCGTGAGGCAGACAAGCTCATCGCCGCATACAAGAAATATACCCCTTCAAGCGAGGAGCTCTTCATGAAGGGTTACAAGAACGGCGAAAAGGTAACAATCGGCGGTTGGATCAATGAGACAACAACCATCCGCTAATATAAGCCACATCATACATTGTACAACAACTGCCATTATGGCGGTTGTTGTACTGATTTTACATATATCTTGCAAGGAAAGCAAACGCGAAACAGTACCATCATTCGAACACCCTGACTCGTTGGCAATAATGAGCACATATGGAGTCAGCACAATCATCAGCGACTCGGGACACATCCGTTACAAGATAGATGCCGACGAATGGTTCGTCTACAGCAAACGACAGCCACCATATTGGGCTTTCGAGAAAGGCCTGCAACTTGAAAGGTTCGACACGCTCATGAACACCGAAACCACCATCAAATGCGATACGGCATTCTACTTCAACGAGCTTAAATTGTGGAAACTTATTGGCAACGTGAACATCACCAATCCTAAGAGCCAGCATTTTTACACAGACCTACTATACTGGGACCAGAACGAAGAACTCATATACTCAGATGCATACATCAGGGTTGAGCAGGAAGACCAGATTACCGAAGGTGTAGGATTCTCATCGAATCAGGACCTTTCGGTGTGGCAAATTAGAAACACAAAAGGAATTTACACCGTCGATCAATAATATATGTTGACACTGATATTACTGCTTGCAATTGCAATTGTAATTCTGTTCTCGGCTCTTTTTTCGGGAATGGAAATAGCCTTCGTGTCATCGAACAGACTGTTGCTTGGTATTGACCAGAACAACCGTTCCATAACATCGTATGTAATAAACAAATTCTACTCCAACAGCAACAATTTCATCTCCAGCCTCCTTGTCGGCAACAACATATCCATAGTCATCTATGGTATGCTCATGGCACAACTGCTGGGCAGCACCGTCCTTAAGGGTCTGGAAGGAACAGAATCGTTGAAGCTGTTGCTTGAGACAATCATTTCAACAATTGTCATCATTTTCACAGGAGAATTCATCCCTAAGGCGATTTTCCGCATAAACCCCAACCGTTCGTTGAAACGTTTTGCGCTCATCACCTACCCTATCTACATCCTGCTGTACCCGTTGTCGCGTTTCACAACCTTCTGCTCAACGCTTCTGCTGCGCCTCACTGGCACAAAAATCAAAGACGAGACACACGACACCACATTCTCAAAGACAGAGTTGAACAACCTCATCCTCTCATCTATTGAGAACGCTGGAGACGAAGAGGCCATAGACAACGACGTGAGAATATTCCAGAACGCACTTGATTTCTCCAACATCAAAGTAAGGGACTGCCTTGTTCCGCGCACAGAGATCGACGCTGTTGAATACAACACCCCACTCGAAGAACTGAAATCGGTTTTCATAGAATCCGGACACTCCAAAATTGTGGTCTACAAAGATAATATTGACGATATCATTGGCTACATACACTCATCCGAGCTATTCCGTCTGACCAAGAAATGGCAACAGAAAATATGCAAGATGCCTATTGTTCCCGAGACTTTGTCGGCACAAAAGCTCATGCGTACACTCATGCAACAGAAGAAATCGTTGGCCGTGGTTGTCGATGAATTCGGCGGCACATCGGGTATTGTTTCACTGGAGGACCTTGTCGAGGAGATTATCGGTGAAATTGAGGACGAGCACGACAACCAGAACCTTGTTGCAAAGTCACTAGGCAACAACGAGTATATACTTTCGGGCCGTCTTGAAATTGAACGCATAAACGAGCTCTTTGACCTTGAGATACCCGAGTCGGACGAATACCAGACACTTGGAGGATTCATTCTGGCACATCACCAGCGTTTCCCGCAGCTCAATGAAGTGATAAACATAGGCAAGTATAGGATACGTCCCATCAAGCAGCACAGCACAAAAATAGAGTTGGTAAAACTTACATTGGTGAGATAAATGACATAAAGCATAGCCACGGCTATGGCGCTTTTAGAGAATAATGGGCAGAATTCGTCAAAAAAGGCGATTTTTGCCCATTATTTAGTTAACTTTTTGTACAATAATTCAAAGCATTTTAGTAACTTTGCCGTGTTATACACAAAAAAATTAATAAACTAAAAATAATATTTAATTATGGCTACACTACAAAAGCTACGTAACAAGGGCTCACTGCTTATTGCCTTCGTCGGCATCGCGCTTTTCGCGTTCATTGCAGGAGACATTGTAAAACTTTTCCAGAAAGGCCCTGAAGAGGCTATCGTTGGAACAATCAATGGCGAGGAAATCAAAGCTATCGATTTCTATGAATTCCGCAATCAGTGCGAGCAGGCTTACACATTGCTCAATGGCGGTGCAAACCTCGATGAGAGCGCATTGGAGGAGGTTACACAGATGGCATGGAACACCCTTACAAACTACAAGTCATTGACAGCACAGGCAGCACAGGCAGGTCTCACAGCAACTCCCGAGGAGCTCAGCTACATCCTCAGCACAAACTGGGGTGGCATTGCTCAGCAGTACACAGGCCGCTTGCCGCAGGCCTTCTCAACACAGACAGGCGCATTCAATGTTGAGTTCATCAACGAAATCAATGCAGAATACAAGAACTACGACGAGAACGGTTCAATGCCAGAGGAACTGGCAATGCTCCACGACGCTTGGAAGTTCATTGAGACAAGCATAACTTGCGACATCATCAGCCGCAAGTTGATGAACATCTACGCATTCTGCTCGGCTACTCCAAACCAGGCCGTTGCACAGAGCAACTTCAACCTCAGCAACAACACATACAGCGTTGAGATTGCAGCCTACCCATACAGCAATTTCGCTGATGACAAAGTTGAAGTAAGCGACAAGGATATCGAAGATTTCTACAACGCCAACAAGGAGAACTACTTCAAGTTGCCTGTTGACCTGTACGACATCAACTACATCAACAAGGAGATCAGACCAACAGCCGACGACATCAACGCTGTACGCGCCGATTTCGACAGATATACAGCCTCTTTGAAGGAGGAGAATGCTGATATCAACGACATTGCACTCTACTCTTCAACAGAGTGTCCTTACGATGGTTTCTTGTGGACAATCGATGCAATCACAATCGACAGCGAAGGTCAGACCTACGTAAACAAGTTCAAGGAGAACCACAAGTTCCACGTTCTGCAGAACAATGTAGGCGAGGTTGCCGCACCATTCGAGGACAGAAACGACAACACAATGAACCTTGTGATGAATGTAAGAAAGGCTTTGGTTCCCGATACTATCAAGTTGCGTGCCATTGCAGTCCAGAGCGATTCAACAGCAATTCTTAATGCAACTGTTGACAGTTTGCTCAACGCTTTGAACAACAAGGCCGATTTCGACAAGATTGCCGAGAACTACAGCGCTGATACCGTTGAGTTCAAAACCAAGAACTTTGTGACAACCATAGGCTTCATTCCAACCCCCGGGGCGCAGAACCAGGTTTACACAGCAAAGGTAAATGAATATGACGTAATAGAGTTCGGTCCGAATGCAAAACTCATTTTCCAGGTAATGGAGAAGAAGGGCGAAGTTGAGGCATACGACGCACTTATCATCGAGCGCAACATCCCAGTAAGCGCAGATACATATAATAAGGAGTACAACAGCCTCAGCCAGTTGGTTACATCTTGCAAGAGCATTGAGGATTTGCAGAAGAACACCCTCTCAACACAATACCGTCTTGAGACAGCAAACTCAATCAACTCAAACAGCATGAACATCGCCAACAAGCCTGGAACAAGAGAGCTCTTGAGATGGGTTCTCAGTGGCAGAAATGTAGGTGACATCTCAAATATCCACGAGTACATGTCAGGCAGCAAGAAGTTCTTCATCGTTGCTGCAATCAAGGAAATCACTCCTAAGGGATATGTTGCTCTCGACAAGGTTAAGGAGAACATCAAGTTCCAGCTCATCAACGACAAGAAGGGCGACCTCATTGCCGCCGAGTTGAAGGGCAAGAGCATTGACGACCTCAAGGCCAACGAGAACGTCAAGTTCAGCACAACCGACCATGTTGAGTACAAGAAGGCTACATCAGTGCAGTCAATCAATGCCGACGAATTGGTTATCAGCGCTGCTGTTGCCAACATGCAGGCAGGCGAAGTGAGTGCTCCAATCAAAGGTAACAATGCTGTTTACGTAGTAAAGGTACTCTCAAAGGAGGCAAAGAATGCCGAGTTCAATGCTGATGAAGAGTCTAATTACATTCAGTCACTTGACTTCTACAACAACCCTAACGTAATCGGTCAGCTCATTCAGAATACAATCGGCGAGACCTACGAGGTTGAGAACAAAGTATACGAGCATATGTAATCCCCAACCCGTACATATGTTCCAAACCCTGTCGCAATTTGCGACAGGGTTTTTTCTTTTAATGACCTTTTCTTGAAAAAGCGGGTCATTAAAAGAAAAAAATAAAAAAAAGTTGTTACATTTCGCAACATCTTTCGTTTACATAATAGAGAGAGATAGAATGAGCGACAAGACACTGACAACGGTATTCACCAAATTGCGGAAAAAATTTCTGGCGATGGCATTGGCAATACTTCCAAGCGAAGAAGATGCTGCCGACGCATTGCAGGATGCATTCTGCAAGCTTTGGCCGCGGCGCGACAGCATCAATGACGAAGCCAAGGCTGAAGCACTAACCGGCATGACGATACGTAACATATGTATTGACAGGACAAGGAAACGGGTACTCCCCACCATCCCACTTGACGAAGAGCATGACACCATTGACAGCGGAACAACATACAAGGAACGAGAAGAGACATACAAAAGGGTTAAAGCGATAATTGACAACGAACTGACAGAACTGCAAAGGAAAATCGTCGAACAAAAGGACATTGAAGGTTACAGCATAGAAGAAATCGCCAAACGGCAGAACATGACAGAGAGCGCAGTGAGGATGAATCTGTCAAGGGCTAGGAACAAAATCAGAGAATGCTACAGAAAGGAGGCCGCTTATGAAGAATGAGAAGAAAAACAAGGATATGGAATATTGGCTCGCCATGAGTGAGAGATATTTCGACGCACAAGCCACCGATGAGGAGGAAAAAGAGCTACTACACTTCCTTGCAAGCAACGCTGCAAAAGACCCTGCATTCAATGAGATAAAGGCCGTAATGGGCTACTTACATACCGGCAGGAGTGTTGCCAGGAAGGAAAAATCCCTAAATAGACGCACCATTGACAAGGCTATACAATGGGCCTCTATTGCAGCCTGTGCAGCAGCCATTGCAATCATTGGGACATCAATAGGACAACATTACACGGAGAGCGAAGAGATATATTATGCATATATCGACGGGGAAGAATACACCGACGAGGAGTTTGTAATGCAGAACATGCTTGCAACAATGAACAAGATGAGCAACACAAGCGACAACATCGTCGAGGAGCAACTGGGAGCAATGTTAAGAATCAAATAATACCACAGGATATGAAACGGATGCTATTTATACTAACAATATGCTTTATGGCAACTCTTGCCAATGCACAGAAGAATATGGAGATTGCACCACTTTTCGAAGGTACAAAGAGGGCGAAATATGCATTCAGTGCAGTTGTCATTGAGGGTAAGAGTCTGAAGAAGTACAATCTCAAACTCTTCAAGAGTGTCACAACCACCAAGACACAATGGTTCGACGAACTTGAGAACCTGGTCGAAAACGACAGCAAGGAGGCTATTGACAAGGAATGCGGCTACATCAACGGTAAGCTATACTACGGCTTTTACCAGTTCAAGCCCCTGGATGGCAAATACCGTTACATATTCTACCGCAACAGTTCCCTGCGTGACGACGAACCCGACGAGGTTACCATTGTATACATGGAGGGATACCCCACCCTTGAAGAACTCAAAAAAATGTTCCGCTGATGAAAAGAATCATATTATCAATGCTGCTTTGGGTTATTGCAGCAGTTGCTTATCCGCAATTGGGCGGACGATTGGGCAAGGTCGTTGACAAAGGGATTAAGAGGGCCGACATCATACAGATTGATTTCGCAAGCCTTGACACAGAAACCGGACAAGAATATATCAACTGTATTAAGGAGTCTGTCTATAAAAACGAGATGCTGACTAAAAGCAACAACCCTAAAGAACTTGAAAAGTCTTTGGAAGAGATTGATGGCAACAGTATCATCATTTGGAAATGCTATACGACCAAGGGGGTGAAGAAACTGCGTAAAACAATCTCAAGACTTGTTCCCAAAACACGGTTCGGAACAGGATGGAGCCTCTACCTTTGGAAAAAGGGATGCGGCAAATATCGAAGAATGTCAAAAAGCATAGGTATGCATGACTATGATTTCATAATGAAATATGACCACAGGGTATACGACTATAACAAGGTAGGCAGATTAGCAGTGACGGCAGTTGACAAAACAGAGAACAGGCTTATTGTAATGTATTACATCGGCACTACACTCGTATATTGGAGCAACAAATAACAAAAAAACATAACATTTATGAAAAAGGTATTTCTAACAGCCCTGATGCTTGCAATATCGCTGACAGGCACAGCGCAGAACGGGAATGAGAAAAAAGGTTCCATTGTTGAAAACGGCGACACAAAAGTCTTTATTTCTCCAGAAAAGGTCACGGTAAAGAAAGAGAACGGAACGACAACCATCAACATCTCCGGCGAGAATGATGGTGCCGAATACGCCTATTTCATTACCCAGAGCGAAGACAACACAAAATCCATTTACAAAGAGACCGACACTAGTTGGGATTTCACCATTCCATTTGTCAAAAAAGAAAGTTCATTACAGGGCACACAAAAACGTGGGCGTTTCATCATTGACCCGACATTCGGCTTTGGTGTAATCGGTGCAACCGGCCAGGGCGAAGGCGTCAACCTCTCATTCAGCAATGGCTCATTTGAATACATGCTTGACCGAATAGCTGGATTTGAGTACAGAACTACACGTAACTCATTCGTTGGACTCACCTTCGGTCTTGATTGGCGCAACTATAAGATGCTTGACCAAAGATGGGTAAAGGATGGCGACAACACCTTTGTAACAAGTTTCCCCGATGGTGCAGACATTACATACTCACGACTGAGGACACTTAGCCTTACATTGTCGTTCATGTACGGATACAACTTCAACCGATATGTAAATATGAAGATCGGACCTGTAGTCAGTTTCAATACCAGAGGCAGGATAAAAACACGCTTTGCACTTGAAGGAGAGTTGGTCAAGGAAAAACTGAAAGATATCAATATCGCACCGGTGACAGTGGATTTCAAAGCAGAACTGAATTTCCGTTTCGTGGGATTGTATTTCAAATACTCCCCCTGCAATGTACTCAACAGCGACTTCGGTCCCGGGTTCAAGCCCATGTCAGCAGGATTGCTGTTCGGTTTCTAAATATTATATGACAAATGGCGGCTCAAACCGAGCCGCCATTTGTCATATATCCTTTATTTCAAGCACCTCAAGGACACCTTCGCAAGATACTCTGAACCTCACATCATGCCCGGCAAACGGCATTCCATACACCCTTTCGGGATCATTATGATATTGCGGGCGCGGATCGAGTTCAAGCAGCTTGCATAGAGCGACAAAATCCTCATTACAAAAACAAGCACGCAACTCTTCGGGAAAGCACACCTCCACCTTTTGCCAACGTTTCTCATCAACAAAACCGCTGCGCACTCCAACGTGCGCATCGGCATACTCCACATAAGGCTTTATATCATAAATCGGAGTACCGTCGACAAGATCGGCGCCGGCAACGACAAGCGCAAGAGAAGCGCCATTGCTTTCCACACCTATCAGACGCACCGACGATAGCCCCAACGGGTTCGGACGGAAGGGCGAACGTGTGGCAAACACCCCCATATACTCATTGCCGCCAAGCAGCGGCGGACGCACAAGCGGCGACCACTCGCTCTCTTTCTTGCCATTGAGCGAGAACTCCCAGATGAGCCACAGATAATCGAATCCCTCAATGCCACGCACAGCTTCGGCATTGCAATATTCGGGTTCAAATAGAATGCGTCCTAGAAGTTCCGGAACAAGTCCACTCTGACGTGGCACGCCGAACTTTGTTGTCTGTTTCGAATGGTAATATGCTATAGGTTTAATTTCCATCATCGGACCTTTTACATGCGAAGATAATAAAGCAACGTGTATCAGTTAACATTTTAAGACACAAATTTGCTGTTTCAGATATTTTTTCTTTTTTTTGTAGATTAGTATACGTGTGCCCGTTCACACGTACCAAAAAGCATTAACTTACAAACATATAGATTATGGAAAAGATTATCGGCTTGATTGATGCTCCGTTTACTCCATTTTATGAGAACGGCGAAGTGAATTATGAACCAATCCCTGCATATGCACAGATGCTTGCAAAGAACGGCATGAAGGGTGTTTTCATCAACGGTTCATCGGGTGAGGGTTACATGCTCACCGAGGAGGAGCGCATCAAGCTCACCGAGGCTTGGGTGGCTGCAGCACCCGAAGGCTTCAAAATTATAGTCCATGTGGGCAGCACTTGTGTGAAGTCGAGCCGCAGAATGGCAGAACATGCGCAGAAGATGGGCGTGTTCGGTATCGGTGCCATGGCGCCTCCATTTCCCAAGGTTGGCCGCGTAGAAGAACTTGTAAAGTATTGCGAGGAGATTGCATCGGCTGCTCCGGAATTGCCATTCTATTTCTACCATATCCCCGCATTCAACGGTGCATTCCTTCCAATGGTGAAGTTCCTTGAGGCTGTAGACGGCCGCATCCCCAACTTCGCAGGTATCAAATATACATTCGAGAGCCTGTACGAGTACAATCAGTGCCGTCTCTACAAGAACGGCAAGTTCGACATGCTCCACGGACAGGATGAAACAATCCTCCCTTGCCTTGCAATGGGTGGTGCACAGGGCGGCATAGGCGGCACAACCAACTACAACGGTTGCAACCTCGCAGGTATTATAGATGCATGGAATGCCGGCGACCTTGAGAAGGCACGCGAACTGCAGAACTTCTCACAGGAGGTCATCAATGTCATCTGCCACTACCGCGGCAACATTGTGGGCGGCAAGCGCATCATGAAACTCATCGGTCTTGACCTTGGCAAGAACCGCACTCCTTTCCAGAACATGACCGACGAAGAGGAGGCTGCCATGCGCAAAGAACTGGAGGCAATCAACTTCTTCGAGCGTTGCAATAAGTTCTAAACATTTTATACAGGGCAGCAGCCCAACCCCTACATAAACGACATTGTCATGCCGAGCAAAGCGAAGCATCTATGTTTCATAGAGTGTGTAGATTCTTCACTATCGTTCAGAATGACACCTGAATACAACAAACCATCAACACTATGAATTGGAATGAATATTTGAACGGTTGGTCACAGAAGTACCGTGACGACCTTGTAAACGATATTATGCCTTTCTGGCTGAAGAACGGACTCGACCGTGTGAACGGCGGTGTATACACATGCGTAGACCGCGACGGTTCACTCATTGATACAACAAAATCGGTGTGGTTCCAGGGCCGTTTCGCTTTTGTATGCAGTTTTGCATACAACACAATAGAGAAGAACCCCGAGTGGCTTGCAGCAGCCAAGAGCACCATCGACTTCATTGAGGCCCACTGCTTTGATACCGATGGCCGCATGTACTTCGAGGTGATGGCCGACGGAACACCCCTGCGCAAGCGCCGCTACGTATTCTCGGAGAGCTTTGCAGCCATCGCAATGGCCGAATATGCAAAGGCAAGCGGTGACATGACATATGCCGAAAAGGCTTTGAATCTGTTCAAGGATATACGCAAATTCGTTGCCACACCGGGCTATATGGAACCCAAGTACTTGCCATCACTGCAGGCAAAGGGTCACTCGCTGGTAATGATTCTGATCAACACTGCATCACGCATACGCAACGTAATCAGCGACCCTGTACTCGACCGCCAGATTGACGAATCAATTGCATCGCTCAAGGATTTCATGAAGCCCGAATTCGAGGCATTGCTTGAAACAGTTGGCCCCAACGGAGAATTCATTGACACCATCAACGGCCGCCTCATCAACCCCGGCCACTGCATTGAAACAGCATGGTTCCTGCTCGAAGAAGCAAAGTACCGCGGTTGGGACAAGGAACTCACTGCACAGGCACTGCAAATCCTCGACTGGTCATGGGAATGGGGCTGGGACAAGCAGTATGGCGGTATCATCAATTTCCGCGACTGCCGAAACCTGCCGCCACAGGACTATTCACAGGACATGAAGTTCTGGTGGCCACAGACCGAGGCTATCATTGCAACACTCTATGCATACGAAGCAACAGGTGACGACAAGTACCTAATCTGGCATAAGCAGATAAGCGAATGGACATACGCCCACTTCCCCGATGCTGAGTGCGGTGAGTGGTATGGCTACCTGCACCGCGACGGCACGGTGGCACAGCCGGCAAAGGGCAACATCTTCAAAGGGCCATTCCACATTCCAAGAATGATGATAAAGTCGTACGACCTTTGCAAGGAACTGACAAAATGATGCACTTTATGAAAAGACATATAATATTATCACTCCTTCTCTTCTGTTCAATGCTTGGCATTGCGCAGAACAAGGTTTCCGTATCACCGGCACAGCCACTGGACAAGGCCGTGTCGGGCCATTACGCCAGTTGGATAAACGGCAGCCTGTCAACCTACGGAGGATGCAACTTCCCCGATGTACCCTGCGCTGACGGCGGAGAGAAAGTATACTATCCCCAGGCCTATGGTGCCAGCGTACATGTACCCGATGGTGTTGTGTATATTGGCGGCATGGATTCCACATCATCGCTATGCGGATGCACATTCATCAACGCGGACGACGGCACATCAACCCCCATTGCCTCTTTGCCGATTGGCTTGGATAACTTTGCAGCCACATACTACGATGGAATGATTTGGGTAGCCGGCGGACAGAGCAATGGCACACCAAACAAGAATATATATGCACTACCCTTTTCCAGCGGAAAGGTGAAAGCGGAAAGCGGAAAGGTGGAAAGTAAAAACGGAGCTTGGAACAAGGTTGCCGAGTTGCCCGATGAGTGCCGTCTACAGCCCTGCGTTGCAGTGCAGAACACTGCAAACGGTCATGCGCTTTTTGTCTTTGGCGGTTACCAGCCAAAAACCGAAAAAATGGAAGCGACCGTACATACCGACGGCATATACATTCCTATTGCCAAGTTGAAGAAGGGTAATGTCGCACCCACACAATGGCAACGAACCTCATCGGCAATGGCATGGATAGACAACACTACCAACGGCCAACGCAAACAGCAGATACAGGCTGTTGTTGGCAGCACATGCGCGCCTGTGGGATACAGCCACGTGCTGTTCATTGGCGGTGTCGACTACGACATCTTCAAGAGTGCCATTGAAGGCAGACAGGACAGCATGTACCTGCGTCATGCACCCAAGTGGTACAACTTCCGTGAGGATGTCCTCACCTACCACACCGTTACCGACTCTTGGGGCATTTTGCCGGGCGACAGCCTGCTTGCCCGCGCAGGTGCATGTCTCACTCCTGAAGCCGGTGGCAAAGGTTGGAGCTACAGCGGAGGTGAACTGATGCCGGGAGTGCGCAGTGCCGACGTGACACACATTGAGGTAAGCAATGAAAAGAGTTTCGGCTGGCTCAACTGGAGCGTACTTGCACTATACCTTGTCGCTATGTTGGCAATGGGATTCTACTTCATGCGCAAGGAGAACGGCGCCGAGGACTTCTTCAAGGGCGGTGGCCGCATCCCCTGGTGGGCAGCCGGCATAAGTATCTATGCTACCATGCTCTCGGCAATCACATACATGACCATCCCGGCAAAGGCCTACACCACAAACTGGACCTATTATCCCATGCTGTGGATGATTCTGCTTATAAGCTTCCCTGTGATAAAATACTACCTCCCATATTTCCGCAAGCTCAATGTCACCAGTGCATACGAAATACTTGAACAACGTTTCAACCTCTTCACACGAATGTTGGCATCGACACTGTTCTGCGTATTCATGATTGTACGCATGGCCATCGTGCTCTACTTACCGTCATTGGCGCTCACAGCCGTGACCGGCATCGACATATACCTATGCATAGTACTCATGGGACTGGTAACAATCATCTATTGTACCATGGGTGGTGTTGAAGCGGTTATTTGGGGTGATGTAGTGCAGGGTCTGATACTTGTATTCGGAGCCATATTTGCCGTGGTATATCTGGCCATGGGCACCGAGGGTGGAATAAGCGGTTGCATCAATATTGCTTTGGAGAACGACAAACTGCAACTCTTTGATTGGAGTAACTCCTGGTCACAGGCTACATGGTGGGTAATCATACTCGGAGGACTTGCCAACAACCTCATTTCATACACATCGGACCAGACTGTCATCCAGCGCTACCTCACAACCCCCGATGAGAAATCGGCCGGACGCGGTATTCTTGTAAACGGCGTAATGAGCGTGTTCGTTTCCGTTGCCTTCTACATGATCGGTACCGGACTCTACACATTCTACAAGACACACCCTGCAGAACTTGACATTACCATGGGGCAGTCTGATGCCATATTCCCATTCTTCATGATGAGCCAGATGCCAGCGGGAGTTGCCGGAGCACTCATTGCTGCAATCTTTGCAGCGACCATGAGCACCATCTCAAGTAACATCAACAGCGTGGCAACAGCCTTCTCTATCGACTTCTGGAAACGTTTCCGTCCATCCACAACCGACTCACAGACCGTAGTCGTGGCACGTTGGGCGTCAGTAGTAAGCGGTATTGTAGGCCTGGCACTTGCACTGTTCATGGCAACGTGGAACATACAGTCTTTCCTCGATTTCTTCAACGAGGCATTAGGATTGCTCACCAGCGGTTTGGGTGGTCTGTTCTTTATTGCCGTGTTCATGAAACGCGTCAAGGGCTATGCCGCGCTTGCAGGTTTTGTAGCCGGCGAGATTGTCGTGTTCTGGATGAGCGAATACACCGACGCCAACTTCCTGCTCTTTGGAGCAATAGGCATGGTGGTGAGTATTGTCGTTGCATGGTTGCTCTCACTAGGTTCATATTTCAAGAGCAGCAAATAAGCACAAGAACACTCTTATAATAACGATTGAAGGGATGCGCTACAGCGCATCCCTTCAATCGTTATATCCGTTTCCAATCATTTGCTGAATGGTTTCTCACTTCCCCAACACTGCTGCATCCACGCCTTGGCCTTGGCCTCGACAGGATTATCCTGCGGTATCCAGAACGAGAAGGACTCGCCGCCATCGGGCAGGAACTGCTGTTTGGCAAAGTGCCCTGGATAGTCGTGGGAGTATTTATAACCATCGGCATAACCAAGCTCTGCCATAAGTTTTGTCGGAGCATTACGCAAATGCAACGGCACCGGCAAGTTACCGGTCTCACGCACCGTCTGCATCGCCTTGTTTATACCCATATATGCCGAATTGCTCTTTGGCGATGTTGCAAGATACACCACAGCCTGAGCAAGCGGGATGCGCCCCTCGGGCCAGCCGATTTTTGTAACAGCGTCGAATGCTGCATTGGCAAGCAACAGAGCATTGGGGTTGGCAAGACCGATGTCCTCGGAAGCAGATATCACAATGCGGCGTGCAATGAATGCGGGATCTTCGCCACCCTCAATCATGCGCGCCATCCAATATAGCGCTGCATCGGGGTCACTGCCACGTATAGATTTTATGAATGCCGAGATAATATCATAGTGCATCTCACCATCCTTGTCATATGCAGCAGGATTCTGCTGCAAGCACTGTTTCACCTTTTCATCGGTAATCACCACGGGCGACTCGGGGTCGCTCTCAACCACAAGTTCAAGGATATTCAAGAGTTTGCGTGCATCGCCACCGCTATAACGCATAATAGCCGCAGTTTCACGTAAATCAACGCCACGCTCCTTCAGTATATTGTCAGTGGTTATCGCATAGTTGAGCAACTGCATCAGGTCGTCTTGTTCCAATGACTTGAGCACATAGAGCTGACAACGGGAAAGCAACGGACGGATGACTTCAAACGAAGGATTCTCAGTTGTAGCACCAATCAGAGTCACGACACCGGTCTCTACAGCACTCAAAAGCGAATCCTGTTGCGACTTGCTGAAACGGTGAATCTCATCAATGAAAAGAATAGCACTGCCACGCGAGAAAAGCGGCGAGCTCTTTGCCTTGTCAATAACCTCGCGCACCTCTTTGACACCTGCAGAAACAGCATTGAGTGTATAGAACGGCCGGTTGAGCGTATTGGCAATTATGCGGGCAATAGTCGTCTTGCCCGTCCCTGGAGGACCCCACATTATGAACGAGAGTATCCTGCCCGAATCAATCATACGACGAAGCACAGCACCTTCTCCAACAAGATGCTGCTGACCGACATAATTATCGAACGAGGTAGGGCGTAAACGCTCCGCCAATGGTTGTGCCATAACTAATTAAATTCAAGTAAGAGAGTGACCAATCAATTGGCCACTCTTTAATTTATCAAGGATTGAATAAAAAGATGATGTTACGCTTTTCAGTCATTTCCGTTATTAGCTCAAGCCAACAATTTCGCCATCCACAAAGTCAATATTGTTTGCCTGTGGAACCCTTGGCAAGCCCGGCATACGGATGATATCACCGGCAATGGCAACAATCATCTCGGCACCGGCATTGAGCACTACATCGCGAATCTGCAAGTTAAAATCCTTGACAGCACCATACTTGGTAGCATCGGCACTGAATGAGAACTGGGTCTTTGCAATACATACAGGACACTTTGCAAGGCCATACTTCTCGGCAAGTTTGATACGCTCAAGCGCAGGTTTCGCAAATGTAACAGAAGCTGCACCATAGATTTTCTTCGCCACCTTCTCAATCTTTGTCTGCACACTGTCCTCATCGTCGTATGTAAATTCCAAAGCCTTAGAAGGATTGTTCTCGATGGTATCAACAACAATCTGAGCCATTTCAACAGCACCCTCACCACCCTGGGCAAATGCGTTGTTGATTACGAATGGCAAACCGAGTTCCTGCTCGCAGTGGTTGCGGAGCAACGCCATCTCCTCGTCGGTATCGGTTGCAAAGCGGTTGAACACCACAATGACAGACTGTCCGAATGAACGGAGATTGGCAACGTGGCGGTCGAGGTTTGCAAGACCGTTGCGAAGACCCTCCAAATCGGGTTCCTTGATTTTGTCAAGCTCGACACCACCATGCATCTTCAAGCCCTGTGCTGTAGCAACGATAACTGTTGCATCGGGCTGCAGGCCGCTCTTGCGGCAAAGAATGTTGTAGAACTTTTCTGCACCCAAATCGGCGCCGAAACCGGCCTCGGTAATTGTGTACTCACTGTGTGCCAATGCCATCTTTGTTGCGAGCTGTGAGTTACAGCCATGAGCGATATTGGCGAATGGACCACCGTGAATGATTGCAGGAGTGTTCTCTGTTGTCTGCACAAGGTTTGGCTGTATGGCATCCTTCAGCAACACCATGATTGCACCGGCAACACCAAGGTCCTTAACAGTGAAAGGCTCACCTGCGTATGTGTAACCGAGCATGATGTTCTCAATGCGGCGACGCAAATCGTTCTCGTCACTTGCAAGGCAAAGGATTGCCATAAGTTCCGACGCCGGAGTGATATCGAAGCCGGCCTGCTCTACGATACCGTTTGTAGCAGGTCCCACGCCTGTGATTATCTGACGCAATGAACGGTCGTTCACATCAAGCACACGACGCCATAGAATCTCCTTGAGACCGAAACCATCCTTTGCATGCTGATAGAGATAATTGTCGAGCAGTGCAGAAATCATATTATGAGCCGATGTAATGGCATGGAAATCACCTGTAAAGTGGAGATTGATCTTTTCCATTGGAAGAACCTGTGCATAACCGCCGCCGGCAGCACCACCCTTCATACCGAAACAAGGACCGAGTGATGGCTCACGAAGAGCAACCACAGCCTTCTTGCCAATTTTGTTAAGACCCAAAGCCAGACCGATTGAAACGGTTGTTTTACCGATACCGGCTTTTGTTGCAGTGATGGCTGTAACAAGGATGAGTTTACCCTTCTGCTTGCCAATGAGGTTCAAAGGCAATTTGGCGATGTATTTACCATAATGTTCAAGGTCGTTGGCATCAATACCAATCTGGGCTGCCACATTTTCAATACGCTCAAGTTTGGTTTCATGAGCAATTTGGATGTCACTCTTCATAGATATATATTTTATGTTTATAGATTCTTCTATTGTTCTGCGAAGATAATAAAATATATTCATATTACAACAATCATTCTCACACTCATTGTGAATATTGGGGCAAGTTTTATATCTTTGCAACACCTGAAACCACAAGACAATATGTTATCAGTTTTAATCCCCGTCAAAAATTTCGACTGCAGCAAACTCATAAAGGAACTCCACAAGCAAGGCGAAGCATTGGATTGCCCGTACGAAATCATCATCGCCGAGGACGGTACAGACAGCAGCATGTTGCACATGAACGCTGTGGCAGACGAACTGACAAACTGTCGAAGAATAGTAAAAGATATCAACATCGGGCGTGCAGCAATAAGAAACTTGCTGGCATCAGAAGCCAGATATAGAAGCCTCATATTCATGGACTGTGACGCAGTCGTGGAGAAAAAGGATTTCCTAAAGGTGTATGCCGATGCGCTCAAAAAGAGTAAAATTGTCTGCGGCGGCCTATACCATGCAGACGAGCTCCCGGACAAAGAGTACACATTGCGCTACAGATATGAGAAAGAGGCCGACAAGACGCGCGACGCACGTACACGCAACAAGGCTCCATACGACCGTTTCACATCATTCAACTTCGCCATTGACAAAGAACTTTTCAGTTCAATTTTATTTGACACATCAATCACACGATATGGATACGAGGACGTGCTTTTTGGGAAAGAGCTTGAAAAAAGGGGAGTTGAGATACTACACATTGAAAACAGGCTGTTGCATAGCGGATTGGAAAAGAACGACGTTTTTCTTGAAAAGACAGAACTGGCGCTTGCAACCCTTTCCGAGATAAAAGGCAAAATCGGTGACACCCCACTGCTCCGTACAGTTGACAAGTTGAACCGTTACCACCTTGTCGGATTGTTTATGGGATATTGGAAATGCAACAGAAAGCGCCTAAGAAAAAACCTACTTGGAAAATCCCCATCGCTACTTAAATTCAAAATCTACAAACTCGGATATTACATTTCACTCAGCCGGCAATCATAGCCGGCTGAAGTTTTTCCAGCCCAAACCGCGCCAATGGTTTGTTTTAAAGAAAAAAAAGATTTATTTTTGTAGATTGAAATCATAGATTTCACAAAAGAGGGTTATAATCATTAAAAACAAGATAAAAATGGCAGAAATCAACGAAACTGAAAAGAGCGAGAAAAAGAGCATCAGTTTTATCGAACAGATAATTGTAAACGACCTAGAGAAAGGCAAGAACGGAAGCAAGGTACAGACACGTTTCCCGCCCGAACCCAACGGATACCTGCACATTGGCCATGCCAAGGCAATATGCATGGACTTCGGCATGGCACAGAAATATGGTGGCATCTGCAACCTGCGTTTTGACGACACCAACCCTACAAAGGAAGATGTAGAGTACGTAGACGCGATTATGGAAGATATCAAATGGCTTGGTTTTGACTGGGCAAACGTATATTATGCATCTGACTACTTCGACCAACTTTGGGACTTCGCCATCAAGCTCATCAAAGAGGGTAAGGCATACATCGATGAGCAGACAGCCGAGCAGATTGCCGAGCAGAAGGGCACACCGACACAGCCGGGAACAAACAGCCCATACCGCGACCGCCCCATAGAGGAGAGCCTCGAACTGTTCCAGAAGATGAACACCGGCGAGATAGAGGAGGGAAAGATGGTGTTGCGCGCCAAAATTGACATGGCAAGCCCCAACATGCACTTCCGCGACCCGATCATCTACCGTGTGGTAAAAGCTGCACACCACCGTACCGGCGAAAAGTGGAAGGCATACCCCATGTATGACTTCGCACACGGCCAAAGCGACTACTTCGAAGGTGTGACACACTCTTTGTGTACATTGGAGTTCGTGCCTCACCGTCCGCTCTACGACCTGTTCGTCGATTGGGTAAAGGATGGCAAGGACCTCGATGACAACCGTCCACGCCAGTACGAGTTCAACAAGCTCAACCTCAACTACACCCTCATGAGCAAGCGTAACCTGCTTATTCTGGTGAAGGAGGGATTGGTAAATGGTTGGGACGACCCACGCATGCCGACACTATGTGGTTTCCGCCGCCGCGGTTACTCACCGGAATCAATCAGGAACTTTGTTGACAAAATCGGCTATACGACATACGATGCCCTCAACGATTTTGCATTGCTTGAGAGCGCTGTGCGCGAGGATTTGAACAGCCGCGCCACACGTGTTTCGGCAGTAATCAACCCGGTAAAGCTCACAA
Organism: Bacteroidaceae bacterium; assembly: GCA_045634305.1. Classification (GTDB taxonomy): domain Bacteria; phylum Bacteroidota; class Bacteroidia; order Bacteroidales; family Bacteroidaceae; genus HGM04593. The sequence continues at coordinate 36,956 of JAZQZZ010000014.1, forward strand.
TAACCAACTACCCCGAGGAGCAGGTTGAGGAACTGACAGCAATCAACAACCCCGAGCGCCCCGAGGACGGCACACATACCATCGAATTCTGCCGCGAGCTTTGGATTGAGCGCGACGACTTCATGGAGGATGCGCCAAAGAACTATTTCCGTCTCACTCCGGGACGTGAAGTACGTCTGAAGAATGCATACATCGTTCTTTGCACAGGCTGCAACAAGGACGAGAACGGAAACGTAACAGAGGTTCTATGTGAATACATTCCGCAGACAAAGACCGGCGAGGCCGATGCAAACCGCAAGGTAAAGAGCACAATCCACTGGGTGAGCCGACGCCACTGCCTCAACGCAGAGGTACGTCTCTACGACCGTCTGTGGAGCGCAGAGAACCCACGCGACGAGATGGCAGCAATACGTGAAGCAAAGAACTGTGACGCCCTTACAGCAATGAAGGAGATGATTAACCCCGACTCGCTCAAGGTACTCAAGGATTGCAAGGTAGAGAAATATCTTGCCGAGCGCAAGCCGCTTGATTACCTGCAATTCCAGCGTATCGGTTACTTTAACATTGACCCTGCGTCAACAGCCGAGAACCTCATCTTCAACCGCACTGTTTCACTCAAGGACACCTGGAACAAGCTCAAGGGTAAATAAAGAATTTTAAGCGATGAATTACGACAAAGGATATTTCGAATCACCCGAATTCCGCGAACTGCTTGCCAAATATGAGAAATCCCTACAACTGGGCATAGGCTCATATTTTGGCATAGACGAGTTCGTGGACCTGTTGTCGTACTATCTGTCGGTTGACAAGAGCGAGGATGCCGCTGCCGTGCTTGACACAGCAAGACGCCTGCACCCCACTGCACCCGAGAACATAAAGATGGGTATAAAGCTGCTGCTTTACAACGGAGAGCCTGAAAAAGCACTCATGCTGTTCAATGAGCTGAAATTTGTGGATGAGATCGAGATGCTCACCATAAAAGCGGAAATCATGGTCGCACTCAGAAACTTCAAACAGGCACACGACATTGCTATTGAGATGTTGCAGAAATCCGTACCCGGACAGGAGAGCATATACGAAGGACTCGAGATTATGCTCGACTGCGGTTTTGCACTCGATGCCCTTGACATCTGCGAAACAGCCATCAAGGCAGCGCCGCAGCAAATCAGCCTCTACGAAGTAAAAGCCGAGTGCCTCATAGAGTTGCAACGTATCAACGAAGCCGTAAAGATATACAACGAATTGCTCGACAACAACTCCTACTCAACATTCTATTGGGAACAGTTGGGACATATATATTATATGGTCAGGAAATACGGCAAGAGCCTCGAATGCTTCGAATACGAAAGTGCCATAAATGAAGATATTGAGTATGCCCACATGATGCAGGCCTATTGCTATTACTACCTGCGTGACTACAGAAAGGCAAAGGAACTCTTCGGAGCACTTGCAAAGAAATACAGCAGCACTGTCACACCAATATTCTATATCGGTTTGTGTCACTATCACGAAGGAGCATTCGAAGATGCCGTCAATGCCTTTGACATAGCCATCAACAATGCCAGGGAAGGCACCATAGCGATGATGCTTTCAAGGATAAACAAAGCTATGTTGCTTGACATTATGGGCGAAAAGTCGGTAGCAGACGACGCCATGTCAATGGCGCTGCTCATGCATCCCGACAACATGAAACAGCTTGTACTCACCGGAAGCCATCTGTACGAACTGCGTGACAAGGAGAACCTCACCTTTGACGAGATGAACATCATTGAAACCAAGGAATGGAGCACCGAGGAGACTCTGTACAGACTCGGAGTGCATCTGGCAAGCCACAATCACCCGGAATTAGCAAAGAGAGTCCTCAACTATTGCCGCGACCTCAGCTATGACAAGGCAGACATCGATGCATATCTGGCCCACATACATTGGTTCATGAACAATGAAGAGCAAGCCCTACAGGCCATAGAAGGTGCACTGGACGGACGTTCAAACATACTCTTCGAGCTGTTCGACATATCATACGACGCAAACATCAGCCCTACGGAATTCGTCAACGCTATCAGACAGAAAAAGAGCAATGCAAATTGACAGCATTGCTCTTTTCATTCGTATACATGCACCTCAACGGACTATTTCTCTTCCGAGAACTCCTTTATCCTATTTTCCTCTGACATTTTGCACACAAGCAGATTTCCTTCATTCTCGGCAATGATACAATCATTGACGCCGACAACAACCACATTTTTCAACCCCCTGGTGTTCACTACACAATTGTGCGAATCGGCAAACCTGACATCGCCACCCAAAGCGGCATTACCATTGACATCCTTCGGCACATTGCAGTACAAAGACATCCATGTTCCCAGGTCGCTCCACCCGAAGTTGGCCGGGAATACAAAAATCTCGTCGGCGCGTTCCATTATTGCATAGTCCACCGAAATGCTACGGCAGTCGGGGAACCGGGCATTGACCTGTTCCTGTTCCTCGGGCGTATAATAATATGGCAATAGCGATTCAAAGACCGATGCTATCGGCGACTGATAAATCCTAAACGCGTTGACAATTGTAGAGACATTCCAGATGAATATTCCCGAGTTCCAATAGAAATTATTTTTGGCAATATATGCCTGTGCAACATCCAAAGACGGTTTTTCCTTGAAAGAATCCACACGAAAGACCTCCTTGTTGGCCAACGATGCCGCACCCAATACAGCCTCGATATATCCGAAACCGGTCTCGGGACGAGTCGGTTTTATACCCAATGTGAGTATAGCATCCGAATCGGCAACGAAATTGAGTGAAGAGGTTATCACACGTCTGAATTCCTGCACATCGGCTACAAAATGGTCGCTGGGAGAAACAACCATATTCGCATTGGGGAAACGTTTCTTTATTTTCCATGCCGCATATGCGATACACGGTGCCGTATTACGGCGACAAGGCTCTTTGAGTATATTCTCCTCCAATATCATAGGCAACTGTTGTTTTACCATCGGAGCATATTTCTCCGATGTAAGCACCCAGATGTTCTCCATTGGACAAATCCCCACGAAACGATCAACTGTGAGCTGCAGCAACGACTTGCCACAACCCAACACATCAATGAACTGTTTGGGGCAGTCAGCTGTACTCATTGGCCAAAAACGGCTCCCGACACCTCCGGCCATAATTACTATGTGGTTGTTATTTGTCATAACCTTCTGCTAATAATATTCAACAATAACCTATATTGTTTTGTTATACAACACGGTAAAACAATTGCAAATTTAATTAAAAAACATTGAACCGCACAACTATAGAAGCATTTTATTGAAATTGCGCTGTCATATCATTCTGCCATATCCATTTTTGGAAAACTTTATAAATTTCATGCACAAAAGCACGATGGTTAAAAACAAAATAGCTATATTTGCAGAAACATGTGACAGTTAAATATAAAATTGTAATTCATGTCTAACATCCAACACATATTGCTTCCGATACTGCTCTCATTCATAGGAACATTATGGATGCACCCCAAAATTCTCAAGATCGCGATTCTTAAGAACCTTGTGGACAATCCCGACGCCAGAAAGCTGCAACGCAATCCGGTTCCGGTAATGGGTGGAATTGCCGTATTCTTCGGTATAGCCATAGGTCTATGCAGTTCACAGGCAATGTTCAGCAGCGCACATACTTTCATGTTGATTTCGGCCATGCTGGTGATGCTGTACATAGGTACCATTGATGACATCATCAATTTGTCACCAACAATACGCTTTGCCATTGAAATCATTGTCATTGCATGGCTCATGTACGCGAGCAACTCATCAATAAACTGTTTCTGGGGTTTGTGGGGTGTATCGACCATTCCACAATGGGCAGCCTATGCGCTCACCATATTCGCCTCGGTAGGTATTATCAATGCTATCAATCTCATTGATGGCGTGAACGGCTTGTCTTCGGGTTTCTGCTTCATGTCATCGGTTCTTTTTGCAATATTCTTCCACACGACCGGAAACCAGGTAATGACCACGCTAGCCCTTTCGGCAGCGGGAGCCATTATACCATTCTTCCTGCACAATGTATTCGGCCAAAGCACAAAGATGTTCATTGGTGATGGCGGAACATTGGTAATCGGCACCATGATGGCAATGTTCGTAATGAACATTCTTGGTGCGAATTCCGGTTGCAGCATGCTTGCAGCCAAGGGTATGGGACTTATCCCATTCACACTTGCAGTGTTGTCGATTCCGGTCTTTGACACCCTTCGTGTAATGTCAACCCGCATTCTCAACAAGAAATCGCCATTCCACCCCGACAAGACACACCTGCACCACATGTTCATCGATTTGGGATTCTCGCATATAGGAACAACCATTTCCATCCTGACGTTGAATTTCCTTATTGTGGCAGCATGGTTCGTTTCCTACAGAATGGGGGCATCAATCGAGACACAGCTTTACATTGTTATCGCCTCCAGTCTGTTGACAACATTTGTATTCTATTGGTTTGCCAAACGCCAAATAGAACATAAAACAAGAGCTTTGAAAATTTTCAACAGCATAGCAAAAATGCTGCACATTGAAAAGAAAGGAATATGGAACACCATACAACGGATAATTGACAAATTATAAAGACTACATAAACAACAAGCGGCCCTTTAAAGAGCCGCTTGTTGTTTATGCTATCATGTCATCAATCAATCCGCTCTGTAGTCCACACTGTGCACACCAAGCAAACGGTCATATCTATCGGCAAATCCACGATAATACATATATATCAGATACTCATTCCCTGTATTGTAGAAGTTGCCTTCGGCAGGCACATTTACAGCCTTGTCCGAACCTGCAGGAAGCCAGACATAGCAGTAATTGTAAAGCCCCATCTTAAGTGGCAGGAACGTATAGTAGTAACCGTCCTCCGTATCGTAGTTGAGCCTGTTCATGGCAGTGAAACCATTCCCGCAGAAATCACCGAGCAGATAGAAGTCGCCATCGGCACGATAAGGTACTTCAAGAGCAAAATGCACATTGACATAATCGGCCTCAATCGCAGTTCCGAACCCTTCGAGAGTATTCACGAAGAAGCGTCCATTTTCATCACGATAATTCGAGCGCGAAAGACGCGGCTTATCCATATACAACACTGCATTATAAAGGCTGCCGTCATATACGACATCCTCAACCCCTTCGCCCGGAGCATTCGGGTCAGTGATTTCAAAGCGGCGATACTCGTTGCCGGCATCGAAAATAAGTTTTCCGTTATGCACGTATTCTACCTTGTCACCGGTGATATATGTGGGAACAATACCGCTGACAGCATTGTCTCTACGACCATTCTGGTACACAACCGCTTTAAGTTCACTTGCCGGCGAAGCCACAAAGGATGGATAATGCACGGCAAAAGAGAGCTGTTGTTCCCCTTCGTTAAAAGAAGTATCCGTATCTCCACTGACCCATGCCTCGAACGACACCAACGGCTCGACTACTGAAAATTCAAACGATGCCACAGGAGTTTCTGATTCCGCCTCGTCGTCATACACCTCGACACGATAATTGCCTGATGCCTTCAACGTAACATCTTCATTCGGCAAGGAGAATCGATAATGTGTATACAATTGGTTTGTATTGATGGAGTTCTCCCAATCCTCTATGAGTACATCTTTGAATCCTTCAAGATAATCGATTTCCATAAGATCGGACTGTGACCAATCGGCATTGCAATGCACAATTCGATAGATATAACGATGATAAACATGTGACATCTCATCAAACGAGAAGTCAAGCACATCATCACCTCCCAACTGCATTACAGGCACCTTGCCCCATTCACCATTCAGCAAAATTCGGGTTGTGCGCACCGCCGGCACAAAAGAGCGCGAGAACTGCGCATTGGCAGCGAGCGTCACAAAAAGGGAAAGTATGGTGATTATACGTTTGAACATCTATTGCTATTTTATCAGGCGAAGATAATCAATTAAAAAGAATATTTTCGTATATTCACACAATTTATGACAATACAGTACCATGAAAAATATATTTGCAACTATAATATTGGCACTTCTACCCATTGCGGCAATGCCACAAGAGGTTATATATACAAGCGCCGACAGCATAAGGATTGAAAACATCCTGCTACGTTCAAACGCAGAAAGCGATGCAGGAGAACGCATCATTGCTATCGCAAACGAATTCATTGGAGAGAAATATGTAGGCGGCACCTTGGAACAGGGCCTTGAAGAGCCGCTATTCATCAGTTGCACACAGCTCGACTGCACCACATTTGTGGAACTTGTACTTGCCATTGCCAAAACAGCCGATGAAGGCAGCCGCAAGTTCACCGATGTATGTTACAACCTGGAGACCATACGCTACCGAAACGGCAGAAACAGAGGCTACACAAGCCGTCTGCACTATATCAGTTGGTGGATAACAGACAGTGCAAAAACAGGAATAATAGAAGACGTCACACCATATATCAGCAATAGGGAGCAACTGCTGGAGCTCAAATTCATGAGCACACACCCCGACAGCTACCCCATGCTCACCGAAAATCCCGAATTTGTAAAGGAGATTGAACTGCAGGAAATGCCCTACCGTGGCATTGAAGTAAGCTACATCCCTAAAGAAGAACTTGAATACAAAGGAGATGAGAATATCAAAGCCGGGGACATCATTGCTATTACAACATCTATCCCCGGACTTGATGTAACCCACATGGGGTTTGCCTATTACTACGACGAGACACTATGCCTGCTACATGCATCAAGCAGCAAAGGAGAAGTCATCAAGGAGACGCTCCCGCTGCGCGAATACCTTGCAAGGAACAAGCGTCATACAGGCATAAGAGTATTCAGGCTCCGTTTTTAATCCTACCACCAAGAATATCCATTAAAATTTGAGTACCTTTGTGACAATGGATTATAATCACATAGATTATCACAGGCACCCTTTACAGACATCCCCATTTTTGTATCAGGGAATTTCGTGGCAACAGTCTTGAAGTTATACAGTTTATAATGCATTTCGGCAGCCACCTCGTCATCAGCAAAAAGCCCGAAAGCAGTTTCCAGCAAATCCTCGACTCTACGGCTTGCTGTTTCGGTATGTTCATCCGTAGTCCAGTCCCTCTTTTGACAGACTTGCGAATAATATGCCGTTCCACAATAATATTGGGTAAGAGGCCAACAGAAATCGAACGAATTCTTTATTCCAATAGCATATTTTATCATAAGACGTCCCTTGCGGTCAGGATTCCCAGCCACGGCAATACCCTGTTCCAGAGAATACATTTCACGTGCAAAGTCGTATTTGAAATCAGTTTTTATGCCGACAGTTCTCTTTTCGGCACAGAACGGGTCATATTCAAGATAAAGGTTATGGTGGTTTTTATACGCGTCGGAAATCCGTCCAAAATACTCTAGTGCCTCGGCATAACGCATATTACGCAGATATTGGGTTCCCAGAATATCATTCAAATAATCACAGCCGGTGTAACCACGTGAATTGAGAAAACGGTCGAATTCCGTTTGCGGATTCTCAACATTACGGACATAGCCTACAGCCACATCAACGCCCAGACTGTCAATCATTTCGAAAAAATGGTTACTGTAATCATACTCATTGAAATTCTCCGGTGAATATCTGTATGACAGCATTGTATATACATTTCCGGGATTATGGTAACCACCGTCCTGCCTGTCGACAAGCTTCAGCAACCAATTGTCTGCCATGTTCGCAAGCTGCAATGCCCTTGTCGTCTTTCCGGCCTTTATCATTCTTGGGCACACCTCGGCAAGCAATATTCTGCGCATCATGTCGTTCCAATAGTAGAAACTCAGCCCAGCGGCAAGCCTGTATCCTGCAGCAGTCTCGTCACGTACATCATCGGTCAAATTGTCGCAGATTTTAGAGTCGAGCCACTTCAGTTGAGCGAACAACTTGTTTTCATAAGCAGGATTGTAAGATTGCAGTTTCGCATCAAGATATATCCTGAACACCTTTATCGACTCATCTATAAAATCGGAGGAGTTGCTTCTCTCAGCCCTCTCCAACATCTTTGCTGCGCTTGACAAATCACCAGTAAGGTCATACACAAAAGCAGCTGTATAGTACCACATCGCTGGATTACTGTTCCTGCTGTCACAACCCATATCCAAGCACAGTGATATTATCTGAGGTGCCTCGCGAATAATTTTCTCTTCATGCCACCTGTTCAATGAGCCATAAAGCTCGCCATCAGGTTCAAGAGTCCTTATATAGGACTGCAATGTCTCCAATACATATTCACTGTCCGGTGCATATCTGCATACCAGCGCAAGGGATTCTATCTTAGACATCTGTTCCCCATCTCTTCCAAGACAATAAAGCATGGAGTTCACATCTCCCAAGCGTGCAAAATACTCCAAAGCCTTTTCCGAGCTGTTTACACGGTATTCAGCACCTGCGATATAAGGCAGAATCATCTGTCGCATCAGGTTATCATCGGGCAAACGGCATGCTTCGTTCTCCCACAGCGCAATACACTCATCGAACCTTGACATTGAGAACAGAGCCCTCACAGCTTGTAACAGATATCTGTCCCTCAACCTTGCATCGGTCTGCGACAATGCCTTTGCAGCGACTTCTTCGATTGTCATTGCCGCACCGGTCTGCATGGACGGATAATACCAGCGTGAGTTCAGTTTCAGACGTATATACTCGTTGGTCTTTGCAAGGAGCAGGAAATCAAGTATTTCCGTATCCTTTTTTGTAATCCACTCAATGAATCTGTTGTCGTACGAGGCCGAGCGATTGTCTGCAATGGCTTGAAGTTCTTCCATTGTCATCTTGTAGACAGCCCGGTATATATCGTCAAGCGGAATATCTTCCGATGTCAACCCCTGCCACTCTCTGCAATTCCGCCCCACATTCTGCGAATACTCATCCTCCACCGATTCCGGTTGAGGGTTGCATATCCTGTACATATGATATCCACCGGGCGTATACCATTGCGGGCCACAGGCAACCGCGTCATTGGCAACAATAAACAAAACAATCTCAAAAAGAAAATATCTGAGCGATTTCATCGTCTGTATAATGTTTGAATTGTGAATAATCAAGATGGTAGAGTATATTACCCTTTGCAGGCTTGCCGATATTCTTCTCGACAAGTTCCTTCACCCCAAGTATCGTGTAAATGTGCGGTCTCTCATAGCGGATATGCTCATCATCAGCCATTTCATCGCTGTCATATGACACAATCGACACGAACCTGTTACCTGCAAACTTCACACCCCATCCAAAGGTGGGATATGCATAATCCAATGGCATAGGATACTCTACAGGTTTCACATACGCCTCAACATCATCATAGTTCAGGATTGAATTTTGAGTTTCCGGACATTTCAATGCACCCGTGTTATAAAGCATGAGCACACCGCTATCGGCTGGTGGAGGAGCCTCGCGCAACTGATGCAGCCTCACGGTTATGCTTAGCGCGACACCTTTTGCATGCAACAAGTCCCTCACCACTCGACATAAATCCCCATAACTCTCCTTCGTAGTATTTGTCCAGTCACAATCAAGCTGCAACTCTTTTATTTCGCCACATTCATTATAAGAACACATCGCCAACATGCGTTCAACGATAAGCGAAGCAAATTCCTCCTCCCTACCGAGCATCATCCTCAATGCATCCAAAGTGATGTATGTAACCGGCACTATCTCCACTCCGTCCGGAACAGGAGATACAAACCTTGTTGTAGCAACCGGCACGACATCGGTCGCGTCATTGAGGAAATCGTGTTCAGTCGCAACATCGAACATACGCAAATAGATGCGCTTGACATCATGTTTCTGCAGGAATGCCGTTTCGGCTGAATCCAAATCAAAGACTGTTTTCCAATGATAGATGGAGTTTACATGTCCTGCCTCACATGCAGGCTCCTCCACACGATGACCGCATCCTTGCAATGCGGCAAAGGCGAGAAAGGGCATAAAGATTTTCAGCAACAGTTTCATTGTATATCATTATTGTTTAGTGACACAAATTTCATAAAAAGAAATCGTACAGCCGAGAGTTTTTTACCCGACTGTACGAAATGTTATCCGTAGTGTATGAAATGTTATTCAGTCACATTTTCACATGCTGAAACCAACGGCATTGTCATCTCTTTTTCAATGCCAGCACCAACAGCAATATGGCAACTGCTACATCCACAATCAACCAAATCTCCCTTCCGAGAGACAATTTGTAAAATGGTTGGAACAGAACAGCAATGACAACAAACGTTAATGCCAGTTCTTTTTTGCCGTTCACAAAATAGTCAATCGCAAAATATGCACCAATTATTGCAGCAACAACCCTGACAATGGTATAAAAGCCATATGGAAGATTCAGGAAGCACAATAAAAGAAGTATCGCAACGCCTATCTGCAGTTTTTGACGACCTGTAAGTCTCATTTTCTTCGCCATACTATATAACTTGTATTTTCAGGCATCTTACGTCTGCCCGTGTAATAATTGTCTTCACCGAATTCATACACCTCACCGGCCTCATCGACAGCCCATCCATAAGCCGACGAACCGACTAGATAAACCGCCTGGTCAACTCCCAAATCGACCAATGCCTGCGAAAAGTCGTGGAACGATTCAGCACTCCCTGTCTCTACCATAAAAATCTCCCCTCCACGGTCACATATTCCTCTTCGGATAGATTTTCCTTTAGGCTCATTCTCAACAATAGAGCCGTCACTCACCAAAGGGTATTGACGGAAGAAATAACCGCCATGCTCTGTAGCCTGTTCAAAAAGCGGAGAATTCCCGGCAACGCCAATGGTCACAACTCCGTTTATTGAAGCACAATATCCTTTTTTTGAAAGTCCCCAGGCACGCGGTTCACCATTGAGCACAAAAGCACCTACGATTCCGCCGTTGTCCGCTCTTACATCGGCAGCCTGTGCCGCGTATATCACCGACTTGTCACTCTTGTCCATCTTGCCGATATGCAATGACATCTCAGCATTATGCGGAATGAATATTCTCAGTGGAATGTCGTTTATTAAAGTATCCTTTATCTCAACATAACCTTGAGCCAAAGAATCCACCCTGGCGCCCAAGCTTGCATTCACCATCGGCAGCTCTTCCACAACAGGGTCAATAGGTTCAAAAAACGCAGGCTCAAATTCCTCATGCGGCATCTCTGTTTCTTTATTTTCCAGGCCCCGCCCTCTCCATATTGTCAAATACAAAACAACAAGGACAAGAGCCATGAACGCCATAATCAGAGAGACGACAACCCATCTTTTACGCAAGAATGGCTTTCTCCCGACAACAGAGCCTATTACACGAATCTGGTCGTCCCGAATATCATCAAGTTCCTTCATAACTAATTGTTCTCTTTTTCTATCAGTTCCTTCAGTTCCTTCAAAGCCTCTTTGGATGCAGTGACGGTATGGCTGAACGATGCTGCATCAGAAAGCATCAGTTTCTGTTTTGGGATATTAATGTAACTGATATATGAACGGTTTATAATCAAGCTTTTACCTATGCGGATAAACACATTGCCATCACCACCCAGCTGGGCATACATCATTTTTTCAATCTGCCCCAATTGGAAGGAGAGCATGCGCTCCTCATTATTCACCTGTACAAGTGTCGAATAATTGCCATCGGCAGCAATATACACAATCCTCTCCGGCGCTATGCGCACCAGATCGACAGATGTTGATATTACCAGATGTTTCTTCATTCAATCAAACAGGTTTTTCATGGACAAATGTATGCAAGACGCTAGAAGCGGCAAAATATCAGCCGCCACAATGTACGAAATACATGGATTAATGTACAAAACGAGAGTTCCCCGGGCAAAGCCACATGCCTCACTCTTTATTCTGTTGCAAACGTTCGCGCTCCTCGGCACGCCGTTTCATGCGCATCTCATATCCGGCGCGGGTTCTTTTCCAGCGGTTATGCGTCCACAACCACAATTCGGGATTCTCCTTTATCTCTTTTTCAAGCAACTCATAATAACGGTTTGTCGGTTCAAATTCCGCCATTTTGGATGCATCTTCCGAGAACAGCTGAAAGTGTGCCGTATAATACCCACGTTTCACACGTTTCATCTTCACAAAGAACAATGCTGCACCTGTGCGTCGTGCAATTCTCTCCGTTCCTGTAAAGACAGGAGTGTCACGGTGCAGAAAGTCAACCCAGTGATGTATGGATTCCCATGTAGGGACCTGGTCGGCCACAAAACCTATCAGGAATTTCTTTCCCTCCTTTGTAATCTGCACAATACGTCGCAGCGTGTTTGCCATTGTTATGGCCTCTGCACCAAACTGATTGCGCATTCTCTTCATCAGCCGGTCAAAATAGATATTTTCAAGCGGATGGTATATGTCGCCGATGACGAGGTCGGTTTCGTCAAAATATAGAGGCATCGATGTCACATACTCCCAATTGAACAGATGTCCCATGTAACAGACACATGATCGTCCATCAGCCACCACGCGGTGCGCATCCTCGAGACCGGTTATCACCATCCTCTTGCGTATCTCCTTTTCACTCATGCCATAGTACTTTATCATCTCCACAAACCAGTCACAGAGCGAAGAGTAGAATTTTTTCTCAATTTTCACAATCTCCTTAAGCCCCTTTTCGGGGAACGACTTCACTAGATTGTCGCGTACCACCCTGCGACGGTAGCGAACGACATAGTACACCAGGAAATAGAAGAAATCCGATATAAGATAGAGAATACAGAACGGCAGCTTGTTCAGCAGGAACAACACGGCAACCGCAATGTAATAGAGCATCTTTTTCATACTGACTACACTAATTAACGCCATTAATCCTTTGTCAAAACCCACACAAAGGCAAACGTGCGCATAATTCCAATTATGATGCAAAAGTAAATATTATTTTTAATATACAGTCCAATTATTCCCAAAAACAAAAAGCGACCTCTTGCGAGGCCGCTTTCAGCAATTATCTCATGTCATTTATTCCAATGTACCGTTGTTTGCAGCTTCAATCATCTGAGCGCTTGCATACATGAAAATCTCTACACGACGGTTCTCGGCACGACCCTCGGCTGTTGCATTGTCAGCAACAGGCTGTGTTGAACCGAATCCCTCAACGCTCTTTATCTGTGACTCCGCAACACCCTGTGACAAAAGGAAGTTAGCCACAGCCTCGGCACGTTTTACCGACAAAGGATTGTTGATTGCATCATTACCGGTAGAGTCTGTGTGACCATATACCACAACATCGGCATCGCTATACTCTACAAGGACCTTAGCAAACTCAGTAAGGTTCTCCTGAGCTTTCTTGTTAAGAGCGTGCTTGTTTGTAGCGAAAAGCACACCAGAGTCGAAAGTAACCTTAACGGCTGTAAGGTCGTTCGCGTCTGTAATTGTCTCAACTGTCGCATTCTCAACAAGTGCAGCAGCCTCGGCAGCATTGTCCATTCTCTTACCGATCAAAGCACCTGTACCGGCACCCACTGCTGTACCGACAGCGGCACCCACTGCTGTACCGACACCTGTATTGCCTGTGAACTTACCGATGAGAGCACCGATGAGAGCACCACCGGCTGCACCGCTGGCTGCACCGATTGTTGTACCCTTTGCAAGATTGCTCCATGCTGTACAACTTGAAAAAATAAGCGCTGTGCAAAGCACTACGCAGATAGTCTTTACTGATTTCATATTGAATAGATTTAAAATTATTTGTCAATCCTTTGGCAAAGTTAACTAAAAATATCTTTTTCAAGCAACCATCGCGTGTTTTATTGACAATAATTTGAAATATAGGCAAAAACGGCCCTGCCAAATTCGTTATTTTATCAATATATTTCGTAATTTTGCAATTATTATCAAGAATTGAACAAACATAAAATCATATGGCCGAATTAAAAAATCTTACAAAGCGAAGCGAGAGCTACTCGCAGTGGTATAACGATCTGGTAATCAAGGCAGACCTTGCCGAGCAGTCAGCAGTCAGAGGATGTATGGTAATCAAGCCCTACGGCTATGCCATCTGGGAAAAGATACAGCGTACGCTTGACGACATGTTCAAGGAGACAGGACACGTGAACGCATACTTTCCCCTGTTGATTCCAAAATCATATCTCAGCCGCGAAGCCGAGCACGTAGAGGGCTTCGCAAAAGAGTGCGCTGTTGTGACACACTACCGCCTGAAAAATGCCGAAGACGGCAGCGGCGTAGTTGTAGACCCTGCAGCAAGACTTGAGGAGGAGATGATCATACGCCCCACATCGGAGACCATCATCTGGAGTACATACAAGAACTGGATACAGTCATACCGCGACCTTCCTATCATGGTAAACCAGTGGGCTAATGTAATGCGTTGGGAGATGCGTACCCGCCTGTTCCTGCGCACAGCCGAATTCCTGTGGCAGGAGGGACACACCGCCCATGCAACACGCGAGGAGGCAGAGAAGGAGGCACAGACAATGCTCCACGTATACAATGACTTTGCAAACAACTACATGGCGTTGCCGGTGGTTATGGGTGTAAAATCGGCCAACGAGCGTTTTGCCGGTGCACTCGACACATACACCATCGAAGGTATGATGCAGGACGGCAAGGCATTGCAGTGCGGTACATCACACTTCCTCGGACAGAACTTCGCAAAAGCCTTCAACGTACAGTTCGTTGACAAGAACAACAACCTCGAATATGTTTGGGCAACATCATGGGGCGTATCGACCCGCCTGATGGGTGCACTCATCATGACCCACTCCGACGACAACGGTCTTGTATTGCCACCTGCACTTGCACCAATACAGGTTGTCATTGTTCCAATCTACAAGAACGAAGAGCAGCTTGCAAAAATCAAGGAGACAGTAGACCCAATGATTGCAGAACTCAAGAAGCTGGGTATCACCGTTAAGTTCGACGACGCCGACAACAAGCGCCCAGGCTTCAAGTTCGCCGAGTATGAACTCAAGGGTGTTCCCGTACGCCTTGTACTTGGTGCCCGCGACATCGAGAACGGCACAATCGAAGTCATGCGCCGCGACACACTCGAGAAGGAGACACGTTCAATCGACGGCATCACAGGCTATGTCAAGGAGCTGCTTGATGAAATCCAGGCCAACCTGCACCGCAAGGCACTCGCAATGCGTGAGGCTTGCACACGCACCGTCGACACATACGAGGAGTTCAAGATCGAAATCGAGAAGGGCGGCTTCATCCTTGCACACTGGGACGGCACACCCGAGACCGAGGAGCAGATCAAGAACGACACAAAGGCAACAATACGTTGCATCCCACTCGGTTGGGACGAGACACCGGGCACATGTATGGTAACGGGCAAGCCATCGGCACGCCGCGTACTGTTCGCAAGAGCATACTAATTCCTGCATAAAAACAAAAAAGAGAAATGACGCCGCAGCATCATTTCTCTTTTTTTACAACCGGTGACCCCGGTGGGATTCAAACCCACGACCTTCAGAACCGGAATCTAATGCTCTATTCAGCTAAGCTACAGGGCCCATCAATCAATTGCGAGTGCGAAGATAGCAATAATTTATAAAGAAACAATTGCTCAATTGATAAAAAAGCAAATTGTTTCACATCTTTTGTTAGCATTTTAAAAACGAAACAGCTATCTTTGCCAATATCAAGAAAGCAAAAACATTCTATAACAACAAAAACCACAACAAAACAGACAAAACATAAACAATTTGTCAAAAACAAAATGAAACTGTATCAATTACCGCAAGAATACGCACCATTGCTCGACCTGAAGCAGACCGAACTGGCCATTAAACAGATTAAGGAGACATTCCAGCTCAATCTCTCATCGTCGCTACGTCTGCGCCGCGTTACAGCCCCCTTGTTTGTACTACAAGGAACCGGTTTGAACGACGACCTCAACGGTTACGAGAACGCCGTAAGCTTCCCTATCCAGGACATGAGCGGCGCAGTAGCCGAGGTGGTCCACTCGCTTGCAAAATGGAAACGCGTGACACTTGCCGAGTACAACATTGCACAAGGCTATGGCATATACACCGATATGAACGCCATCCGTGCACACGAGGAACTCGACAATCTGCACTCGCTCTACGTAGACCAATGGGACTGGGAACGTGTCATCTGTCCCCAAGAGCGCACTGCAGCTTTCCTTCGGAAGATTGTCTGCGACATCTACTCGGCAATCCTGCACACAGAGTTTGCCCTGAGCGAGAGCTACCCGCAGCTCAGACCTTCACTCCCCGAAAAAATCACATTCATCCACAGCGAGGAGCTCCGACAAAAGTACCCCACCCTCACTCCCAAAGAGCGCGAGGAGGCAATCACCAAGGAGCACGGCGCCGTGTTCATCATAGGTATTGGCAACGAACTTGGCGACGGCATTCCACACGACAACCGTGCACCCGACTACGACGACTACAGCACCCCTAATGAAGACGGTTTCTACGGACTCAACGGCGACCTCATGATTTGGAGCGACGTCCTTGGCAAGGCAATGGAACTCTCGTCAATGGGTATCCGCGTAGACCGTGACGCACTATTGCACCAGCTCAAGAAATCGGGCAAGGAGGAGCGCAAGGAACTCTACTTCCATCGCCGCATGCTCAATGGCGAGTTGCCGCTCAGCATCGGTGGCGGTATAGGCCAGTCACGTCTTTGCATGCTGCTGTTGAAGAAAGCACATATCGGTGAAATACAGTCAAGCATCTGGCCCGACGAGATGCGCAACAGATGCAAGGAGATGAATATACCTATTATATAATAATATATGGACGTAAAAATCGAACAGAGCTGGAAAGAGGTACTTGCCAATGAGTTCCAGAAAGACTATTTCGCAAAGCTCACACAATTCGTTAAGGATGAATACAATGGCGGCACACCCATATATCCACCGGCAAGACTCATCTTCAACGCTTTTGACCATTGTCCTTTTGACAAGGTAAAGGTCGTAATACTCGGACAAGACCCTTACCATGGAGCCGGACAAGCCAACGGGCTCTGTTTCTCAGTAAACAAAGGCATCCCCTTCCCGCCGTCGTTGCTCAACATCTTCAAGGAGATACAGAGCGACCTGGGCACACCCATTCCACAGGATGGCGACCTCACCCGTTGGAGCGACCAGGGAGTACTGTTGCTCAACG
Source organism: Bacteroidaceae bacterium (assembly GCA_045634305.1). Taxonomy (GTDB): domain Bacteria; phylum Bacteroidota; class Bacteroidia; order Bacteroidales; family Bacteroidaceae; genus HGM04593. The sequence continues at coordinate 54,063 of JAZQZZ010000014.1, forward strand.
CCACACTGACAGTGCGCGCCTCACAGGCCGGTTCACACCAGAAACGCGGATGGGAGGAGTTTACCGATGCAGCCATACGCGAACTGGCATCGCGCCGCAGCGGCATAGTTTTTATATTATGGGGAAGCTATGCACAGAAGAAAGGCGCGTTCATTGACCGCAACAGACACCTTGTGCTCTCATCACCACACCCCTCGCCATTGTCGGCCTATCAGGGATTCTTCGGCAATCACCATTTCAGCACAGCCAACAGATACCTTAAAGAGCAAGGATTGAGCGAAATAAACTGGTAACAGAGATACAAATGAAAATGAAGAGAAAATCCCGTTCCACAGCAAGCTGTTGAGCGGGATTAATCGTTATACCACTGTACATTCGAGCTGCGGCTGCTTCGTTTGTCAATCTTCAGGGCATCGGCCAACATCTGCGATGTCGCACGGAAACTGAAGTTATAAGAGACATAAGGCGCAAGCACAATACCGCAAGACATCTCAAAGCAATGCAAGTCGCGGGAGATATTCAACGTTGTTGTCGTCAGTTTCTTGTTCTCGAAGTTATAACCCGAAGTAAAGTTTATGCGCCAATTGTCGGCAATACCAATGTTACCCGAAATATTCAGGTTCTGCGTAAACTTGTAAGGATAGCGCATGTTCCTCAAATTGATTTCGGCACTGCGGTCCTCTGCCATTGTTATACCATAGGATAGAGAAACGCTCCAAGGCAGCTTGAACGGCATATATCCATCCTCGTCCACATCGGCATTCTTGGCCTGTTGTGCCTTGCGGCCACCCTTTTCCACATTGACCGGAGTTTCGCTTTGCAGGATATCATTGCTCTCTTCTTCGCCCTCACTCTCCTCGGCATCACCGAATTTTGTCTTGAACCACCCTATAACCTTCTTGTAAGTATTGTTGTTCAAGGTATACGACAAGTTATGGCTCATACCCTGGAAACGGCCGAAACGACCATATGACCACTCAGTCCTGTCGCCTACGATCACCTGTCCCTTGTCGTTGAACTCATAGGCATAAGTAGCCCATGTAGCATTGAAGTTGAAAGTGTAGTTCTTTGTCAGCTTCAACCTCAAGCGCGTCGACAGGTTACTCCACGGCTTTGTCTTGGCAGCAAGGTTATAGGACAGCGAACCGCCTATTTCATCAATAAGGCTTATTTTCTTGAGCGAATCGGTTTTTGTACGCCACTTCATCTCCAGATTATTGCTCACATTCAACGAAATACTACCGGTACGTCCTTTTGACGGCACACCATACATTGCCCCCTGATAAGGAGAATACTCCACCGTACGCACCTCGCCATCATCATCGGTGTATACGTAGGTATCGTAATACCCATACCTCTCATTGCCAAAATCAGGTGCAAAGCTGAACGAAAGCGACGGCTTGAACACATGGCGCACCGTGTGTATGCGGCTGTTCTTTATAAAAGGCGCAGGTTTGTAGAAACCATACAGCGTGGTGTTTGCCGAGAGCGAAAGGTTATAGTTGTAGACTCTGTGAAAACCGCCCACCGTGTCACGCGCCACACTACCGGTAGCCTCATTCCACGATTGATTGATTTTCTTGAAGTACCAACGTTCTGTATAATTGAAGCTCGGCGTAATGTTTATATTGTCAAACAACTGGAATGTGGCACTTATCGGAATGCTGTGTTTCACTCCATTGCTCCAATCGGTAAGTATGTTCGACTTCAATATCAGATACTCCTTTGTCGAAATGCTGTTGTTGAACTGTCCGCTGTACGAGAGCGAAATCTTTTCATACCAGCGTTCCTCGCCCATACGCTTCTTACGCTTGAAAGGATACTTCTTCGACAATGACACGTTTAAGCTTGGCAAGTTCAACGAGATGATGGAGTCCCTCACATTCTGCGAGAGGTTCATCGATGTCGACAATGTCAGACCAATGGACGGGAACGTGCGCGAATAGCTGACACTGGATGTACGCGTGCTCTGCGAACTGAGTACCGGATTATAGAGACTCGACAGGTTCGAGCGCTCATAATTTGCAGTGGAAAAGTTCACACTTGCCGAGAAGTTGCTGTTGGGATGCGCCTTGGAATCCTGCCTGTGATTCCATCCAATCCTGAAGTTCTTTCCCACAGAATAATCGGGCAGTCCTTTTTCACCCGTTTTGGTAACAAGATAACTGAAATTCACACTGCCCGAAAACTTGTAGCGCTTGGCATACGTAGATGCCGCACCCACACCCCACGAACCCTTGGTGTATATCTCACCAGTCAGCTTCAGGTCGAACTTGTCACTTATGGCAAAATAGTATCCACCATCGCGCAAATAGAAGCCTCGCTCCAATTCATCGCCATAAGTAGGCATTATTATTCCCGAAGAGTACTCGCTTGTAAAAGGGAAATATCCGAACGGCAGAGCCAGCGGCAGCGGCACATCCTCTACCACCAGATAGAGCGGTCCCGACACGACATCCTTCTTTGGACGCACCTTTGCTCGGGTCAATTTGATGTAGAAGTGCGGATGCTCGGCATCACAGGTGGTGTACATACCGTCCTGCGAATAAAAGACATCGGTAGAATCCTTCTTTGTCTTGCCACCCATGAGGAAACCATCGCCCTGTTGCGTATATACGTTGCTGATGAAACCTTTGCGGCTCTTGAAGTTATAGCTCATTCGCTCCGACTCATAAGGTGTGCCGCCATCGACAAAGATAGGCTGCCCGGTTACAACGCCCGCCGAGTCGGCACGTCCGAAAGCATGCACCACACTACTGTCCATGTTCATGGAGATGATGTCGGCACTCAGTTCAATCTTGTCATACACGACCTTGCCGCTACCATAAAGATAGGCATTACCATTCGTCGACCACACCATGGAGTCGGCACTCTCATAATATACCGGAGCATCAATGGCATCCTTTTTGGGCTTTGCCTTCAACGAATCGGCAACTACAGCCGCAGTGTCCACCATGAAAGCATCCTGCATGCAGGTCAAAGCATTGGGAGCAAACAACAGATTGCCCGCCGACACCCCTGCAGAGGCGACCAGCAGCAACACCATCGTCAACATAAAAACAATTGCCCTATGCTTCATTTACTCCAAGTTTCAAAACAAAGGGCAAAAATACGAAATAAAAAGGAGGTTTTTCTATTTTTAAGATAAAAAAACATAGTTATTAGAAACGCGCGCGTGCACAAGGGCACATGAAGGCATGTTTACATAAACATTTTCGCCCACTCCTTCACCTTTTCAACCGCCTGGGGCGATATCTTGGCCATGCTCTCCACCACCTGTTCAAAGGTACGTGCAGTCTCAAGGAATTTTGTCTTCGAGTAGAACTTGTCGGCAAAACATACGAGTTGCTCTTCTATTGTCTCCGGTACAAAATCCTTTACCGGCAGATTCCAGCCCGATTCCAAAATCTGCTCTTTTGTAAGCCCCACACCCGTATGGCGTTCGCACACCCTTGCGTGGCGCTCATATCCGCGCGAGCGCAAAAGCCCGGCGCCAAGATAACCGTGACAGAGATAAGACTCTGTTCCATAGCAATATATACGTGGTGCATCGGTCAGGAAAATGCCCAGATCGTGCAGCATTGCCGCCTCCTCCACAAACTGCAGGTCAATGCCCAGTTCGGGATGACGGCGAGCCATTTCAAGCGCCAGCGAAGTAACCTTTTCCGCATGCACAATGTAAATCTTTTTCAACTCATCGTCCTTTGGATAATAGAAGTCTATTATTTCCTTCACGTTTATGCTTTCCATAAAAAGTACATTTCAACAATCAGTATAAAGATACATATTCCATCACAAGATACAAAAGAAATATTTCCTTTTTAACGTAGCCGGAGAGCTTTTCCAATTATTTACACTACAAAAACATAGTAAAACGGCTTGCACATTAAATAAATTTATCTATTTTTGTAAAAGAGAGTACTATGCTCAAGTAAAAAGAATGGAGAATATCGCCGAAAAGACACTCCTGCTTCCCCCGATTACACTCAAAGAGATGTCGGGCATAAAGCTCATGAACAGGACGGACACAAAATTTGTGGCCACTCTTGAGCAATTACATTCATTCCTGCTTGCCGTCCAGGGCAAATACTACATCCAGGAAATCGACGGCAAACGCATAGCAAGCTATCACACAACCTATTTCGACACGGCAGACTACCACATGTACAGCATACACCATGCCGGACGTCAGGTAAGGGAGAAAATACGTGTGCGCACATACATGGACAGCAATGACACGTTCTTCGAAATAAAGAACAAGAACAACCACGGCCGCACCAAAAAGAAACGCATATCCATCTGCGGGCACGACTCGGTGCCACAGGAGCATGACAACATCATCCCCTTCATGGCAAAACACGCATGGTACACCATTGACGAGATCTCGCCTGTCATTGAAAACTGGTTCAACCGCATAACATTGGTAAATTTCGAGAAGACCGAAAGGTTGACCATCGATTTCAACCTGCGTTTCCACCACCTCAAGAGCGACGGCCGACAGCAATTGCAGCGTGTTGCCATCATAGAACTCAAGCGCGACGGCAATGTGCCATCACCGGCATTGGATCTACTGCGGGAGGTACGCATAAAACGTTCAGGGTTCAGCAAATACTGCATTGGCAGCGCACTCACCAATGCCATGCTCAAGAGGAACAACTTCAAGGAACGCCTCACCATGATAAGCAAAATGGAAAACAAACGATAAAACTATAACAATGAGACTTTTAACTACCCTACTACTCATTTGCTCGACAATGTTCGTGCATGCACAGGATGCCACTACTGCCAATCTTTCGGGAACAGGCGCAGCCACAGTAAACACCGTAGCATCAGAAATTGAGAAAGCCGACGCCGTCAATGTTTTCATCGACTACGACGACGAATTAGACCCGACCGAGAAGATGGCAGTATCGGTAAAGCAGAAACGTCAAAGCGACGACTTCATCGACACCGACCATGTCACAAAGCTGTTGCTGGCATTCATCATCAACCTCATAGCCATCATGATAATAGTACGTTGGCTCTACTACCCCAAATGCAAGCGCGGTGAGTTCTTCTTCACCTACATACTCATTGCAATAAGCACCTTTATGCTCATCTACGTGCTAGGCGATGTAAAGCTAAAGGCCGGCATCGCACTCGGTCTCTTTGCAATGTTCAGCATCATCCGTTACCGTACCGAACAGATTGCCATACGCGAGATGACCTACCTGTTCACCATCATCGCCGTGAGCGCCATCAACGGCCTCACCATCAGCGAGTTGAGCATTGGCGAAGTAATAATAATAAACATTCTGTTCATCATTACAATAGTAATTTGCGAGAGCAAGCTCCTCATCAGCCACTACTCGTACAAGGTGATAAAATACGACAACATAAACCTCATCACCCCCGACAAGCGCGAGGAGCTCATTGCCGACCTCGAGAAGCGCACCGGCCTCAAGGTGATAAAGGTAGAGGTAGGAGCCATCGACCTCCTCAAGGACGCTGCTATTGTAAAGATGTATTACAAGAGCAACGAGGCAAACAATTCAGTAGACACAACCCTTAAAACCCCTACAGATGAATACAAACTTAAAGAATAAAGGCATACTCGCATTGCTCATTGCAATGTTCATGCTTGCCCCTCTATGCAATGCCGACGCACAGGCGACAGAAGACGAGTTCGGTATTTGGGCAACCGTTGAGGCATCAAAGAAAATCAACAAGAAGTTCAAGGTTGTAGGCGATGCCGAGTTCCGCACATACGACTTTGTAAACAACATTGAACGCGCCGCCATTGGCGTAAAGTTTGAGTACAAGATTCTCAAATGGTTGAAGTCAAACGTCGGATACCAGTTCCATTACAAGCACAACCCCGAGGAGACAAGCATTAAAGATCCCGTATATGACGAGGAGGGAAATTTTGCCGGTAACGAATACAACATCGACAACGACTATTGGGTAATACGCAACCGCGTCTATGCAACAATCAGCGGCGAGTACAAGGTCGGGCGCTTTGAATTCGGTTTGCGCGAGCGCTTGCAGTACACACACACCGGTTCAGCAACCACCGACGAGACAAAGTACAGATACGACCTTGGCATGGACCCGCTGCTGTCAACCGAGGACAATGAATGGCTGGCAACAACAGAGCCGGAATTCAAGGATGCAAAGCACAACCTCACCTTGCGTTCGCGCCTCAATGTCAAATATGACATCCGCAACTGCAAGATAAACCCGTTCGCATCGGTCGAACTCTACACCCGCCTCGACGAGTGGAAAGGTTACGACAAGCTCCGTTACCGCCTTGGCGCAAGCTACAAGATAAACAAGGACAACTCGATATCTCTGTATTATCTCTTTGAGGACGTCAATGGCGAGGCCAACGGACACGCAATCGGTTTCGAGTATTCAATTGACCTTTAAGAAAAAACTCAACAATGAAAAAACTTCTATTTCTTATATCATTCATAGCCATGACCACTGCTGCAACAGCGCAGCATATGGTTGTGGAGATGGCCGACAGCAATAGCCGGGTGGTACAGCTCGAGAATCTCAAGCAAATCACCTTCGACGGCACCACCGTGAACATTGAGCAGACCGACGGCACAAAGAGCAGCGCCTCAATGGGCGACATCGAGCGCATATACTTCAGCGCAACATCTTCAATAGCCGACATAAACACACAGAGCGGCAACCTCGTTGAATACCTCTCTACCGACGAAATTGCCATCCACTGCGAGGCAGGTTCAACGGTTGCCATATACAGTCTCACCGGCGCGCAGCTGCTCACCAGGCGCACCGACACCCAAGGCGAGGCAGTAAGCATTGCCGGCCTGCCACAAGGCATATACATTGTGAAAGCAAACGGACGTACAACCAAAATAATTAAAAGATGAAAAAGGCACTATTAATCATCGGGGTGCTTGCAGCATCTTTCACGCACGCACAGGTGCTGTATGTAAACAACACCAACGGCACATATCAGGCAATTGATACAAAAACAGCCGGTGACGTGACCTTCGACAAGGCACAACAGCTCATACGCATAGAGTTGGGCGACGGCATGGCAAGCCAGTTTGCCACAAGCAAGATAACAAACATTGCCCCCACATCGAACAGCGGCACAGAGCTTATCCCCAACACCAACCCCACCGTTGCATTTGATGCGGCCGACAAGGAGAATTTCAACGAGATAACACAACCCGTACCCACCGACGAACTTACCGACGAGTATGGCGATTTCATCGAGAACTACTCCACATCGCGCATCATCACAATCACATTCAGCGAGACCGGCGTAAAGACCAGCAATCTGCCAAGCGGTATCACAGCCACCATAAACGGCGGCCACATAGTCATCAATTCAACGCTCAGTAAAATAGGTTACCAAGTTAAGGGTACATGCAGCAACGGCTCGCTCAAGATTTACAGCGAGAAAAAGTTCCGCCTGCTGTTCAACGGCATCACCCTCACCAACCCCGCAGGCCCGGCCATCAACATACAGAGCGGCAAGACCGTCTACGCCTCAATCGTCAACGGTACAACCAACACCCTTTGCGATGGTGCCACATACAGCGCACCCGTTATTGGCAGCAATGGCGAGGAAGAGGACCAGAAGGGCACACTCTTCAGCGAAGGACAGCTCATCTTTGACGGCTACACCAACGGTACAGGAACGCTTAACGTAACAAGCCATGGCGGCCATGCAATCTGCAGCGACGACTATATTATGGTACGTGGCGGCAACATCAACATCCTATCGGCAGCCAAGGACGGCTTCCGCACAAAGGAGAAGTTCATCATCGGCCGCGCCGAGGCCTATTCGCCCACCATCACCATCAACGCCACAAGCAACGGCATCGAGTGCACAGAGGGAACACTAACCATTGAGGCAGGCAAGCTCGACATCACAGCCGGCGGCGAAGCCATCAAGGTAGAATATGAAGAGGCTGTTCCCGACCCCGCGGTAATCCCCGATGCCTACATCAAAGGAGGTTACATCAAACTAACCACAACCGGCGAAAAGAGCTCGGCAATACAAACCACCCGCAACTACAACCAGAGCGGCGGCATCATTGAGGCAACCGTTGGTGGCAACGGCTCAAAGATCATCAACTGCGACGGCACCGTTGCCATCAGCGGCGGCAAGCTCACCGGCTTTGTCAACGGCACAGTATCAAGCGACGAGACATCTGCCGGTGGCATAAAGAGTAATGGCAATATTGAGATAGCAAACAGCGTGGTTGCCATCGAATGCAAGGGCAAAGGCTCCAAAGCCATCAACTGCGACAACAATATCACTGTAAACAGCGGCAACGTCACCCTGCTTACAACAGGTAAGAATTACATAGAGATTCAAGACGACAAGAAGAGTTGTGCCATCCAGGCCGGCAGCATAACCATCAACGACGGCACAGTCATTGCCAAAGCATATGACAACGCATTGTCGGCACAGACAATAAACATCAACGGTGGTGTTGTCAATGCGACAAGCACCAATGCCGATGCGCTTGACACCGAAGCCACACAAACCGGCGGCTGGCTGTTGACAAAGGAATAAGTATTGAATGGCAGACAAAAGACAACCAACAGCTTACGCGGGAGAATTCAAACAGTTCTCCCGCGTAATATTTTTTAAGAACTTTGGCACCGTTGAATCCCAAAATCAAAACATTTTTTAGTTAAAAATAAATAATTGATTGTCAAGTGTTAAAAATTAGGGGGTACAACTTTATATAATTTCAAAGAAAAGTTATTTTTGCACGCGTAAACTTCTTATGGACAAACGATTATCAACATACAGCAGCAAAGCCAGGGCAGCCGCATCGGCCGCCAGCCTTGTTACATCCGTAAGTAATTGTAACCCAACGAGTTACCCCCCCCTAAAAACAACAGTAAAATATAACAAAACATGAACGCTATCGTGCGGTGCTTTAACGCGCCGGGCGGTAGCGTTTTTTGTGAGATTTATAAAACAAAAACTATATTAAACTTAACTTTATGAAAAAAACTCTACAAACTTTATTATTTGCTTTAATAGCAATTATGATGCCAATAGGAGCATCAGCACAGATTGATGACTACATAACAGTAGACACCGAAGTGGGTACTGCCACTATTGACGGTACTTTGGGTGGCAAAGCCGAAGCTACAGATGAAGAAGTAGAAGCTTTGGTACAACAACTTAAGGATTATGTCGATAGCGGAATTATCACGATTATTGTAACGGGTGCAGAACCGGCATTAATTGATGTCAGTGGTATCATTATGCCCGCTGTGTCCGAAGCAATTTATCGTTT
>JAZQZZ010000015.1:0-7708 GCA_045634305.1 Bacteroidaceae bacterium
CCTGCAAGCTTTTCTAAAAATCTATCGGTAGCATCAATATATATCAGGTTAGCATCTAACTGATTTCTGAATACCTCTACAACCTGCTCACTTTCGCCCTTACGCATCAATCCATGGTTAACGTGTACGCAAACCAACTGCTTTCCTATTGCCTTTATCAACAAAGCTGCAACAACTGAACTGTCGACACCGCCTGAGAGGGCGAGCAACACTTTCTTGTCACCAACCTGGCGGCGGATGAGCTCTACCTGGTCGTTAACGAAGTTTGTCATGTTCCAGTTCTTCTCGGCCTTGCAGGTATCAAGAACGAACTCCTCAACTGCTGCTTTCACAGCCTCTACGGCACTGGTGATTTCGGCAATCTTTACATCGCAGAGTGCCTTGTCGTGACCGGCAGCCATGACTGGGAAGCCTGCGTTGTAGATATCGTGGTTAACATCGATGGCAACACCGTCGATAACGTTGTTGGGGCCACCGTTGATGATAATACCTTTTACATTTGGGAGAGCCTTGAGCTCATCGACTGTGATGTCGTGTGGGTAGATCTCGCTGTAGACGCCAAGTGCGCGGATGGCGCGTGCAAGCACTGTGTTCTCGTGACTACCGAGGTCAAGGATTACAATCATGTCCTGTTTCATATTCTTGAATGTATTAAATTGGTTTTTGTTTACTATTCCAATGTTGCGAAATTACTCTTTTTTCTCTTTTGCAACAATAGTCTCAATGCAAATATTTTATAAAAAATGAGAGTGAAAACCGCATGGTTTCACTCTCGTTTATGTGCGCTGTCTTTCTTCACCGGTGGTGGCACCGATTACGCTGCTCTTCATTGCGAAGGCTTTGAAATTCTGAAGAAAGCCCATAGTCTTTACAAAAAATGTTGTTTTGTTTGTTGGTGCAAAGATAGACAAAAAATGTTTAAAAGGTGTGATAAAACATGAAAAATTATTAAGTTTGCATATATTTCTTTCTCTTGCGACTGTGTGCGCATGGAAACCTATGATTACAACTTAATCCGTAATGTATATGAAACGATGTTTTGTCCTTATAACGATTATATCCCTTCTATCATTGCTGTGCATGCCACAGCAGGTGCTTGCACAATTCTCTAAAGGCACGGTGGTGCAACTTGTGAACCGCAGTACCGGCAAGGCTGCGGCAAGCAATGCTTCGCTGGTTAGTTGTACCGACCGCAACAGTGCCGACTATTCGCAGCTGTGGTATGTCGAGGAACGTTATTACAACGCTATTCCAATCGGTTACAAGGTGAGGCTCCGCAACCTGGGCAACGGTCGCTATCTGCAGGGTAACAACAACTCGTCGACTCCATGGGGTACAGTGAAGAACGCGGGCTCTTACACAGGGAACCACGATGGCGAGAGCACCTATTTCACTACCGACCTGTGGGAGTGTAGCAGAGATGGATATTACACACTCGGTGCCGAGAACAAAAAGACCGGGAACACGGATTATTACTACGACAAACTGCATAGCAACGCCGAGGGCAGCTGCGTGAGCTGGATGGGAGCGGCCGATGCCTCGCTGTGGAGCATTGAACTTGTCTCCGGCATCGACGTTCAGGCGCAGTGGAACAAATTGGCCGATTTCGAGAACATGGCAAACCGCAAGGATGAGTTCCAGGGTTACCTGAATACTTTGTTTACCGACAATCTCTGCACCGAGCTACGCAGTGCCTACAAGTCGCAGAGCGCTTTGCTTGCATCGTCGGCCTACCAGGCTCTGCCTGCCGAACTCAAGGACATGGCTCTAAAGGTGTGCAACGGCAATTGGGCCGAGACAAACAAGGACAACAGCAGTGTCTCATGGACAAGCGCAACGGCAAAGCGTTTCAGGGTGCAGACAATAGAACCACATTCGGTTGCCGAGGAGATTAGCAAAGTTGTGAAGGTTGGGGCATACTCCAACATGAACAACCCCACCGGTATCTATGCCGGCGACATGAATATGTTATATATAATGGTAAAGGGCAACATAAACCAGGGTTCTGCACTATACCTTGTCGGGTTGAACCATGACAGCAAAGATTATTTGACAACAATTGCAGGAAGCAACCCCGTGCAACTTTCCACAGGCCTGAACGTCGTTCCTTTCTATGGCGACAGAACAATGCTCTATCTCATCTATGCCGTTAACAGCCAAAGCAGCAGCTACCCATTGGCGAACTATCCCGATATTGAGGTTCACATTGAGGGCGGCAACATCAACGGAATGTATGACCGTTCCATGAACGATGCTGCCATATACAGTGAACTCAGCAACAATGCCTCTAAACTCGGCATGGAGTATTACGATGTCCTTGGCGGCAAATTCGTTTACCGTACCAGTTGGGAGACGGTGTTCAGGAACAACAGCGCCTCGTCCATTGACCGCGCGCTCGACATGTGGGACCTTGTTGGTGCCACACAACACATGGTGATGGGTGTTTCATCGGCTGCAGAGATGGCTGCCGACCCGCTGGGGCTGCACACATATACATCGGACTTCTCGCGTTCCTTCAACAACCGACAGCTCGTGCATTCGTTGCCGACAATTGGTGCATATACCCAGATGCCGTTCCGCATACAGTTCGCGCATGGCGAGGGCATGTTACGTGGCGATGACATGGAACGCTCAAGCTACATCTGGGTGTGCGCGCACGAGTTCGGACACTCTAACCAGAATGCCATAAATATGGTGGGTACAACCGAGGTCAGCAACAATCTGTTCTCCAATGTCGCAATTTTCTATCAGGATTATTTCCATACGCGTGGCGGTACAATTGCCGACAACTGCGCTGCACATCGCAACGGTAGTGCATGGCACTTCCGCGACTCCGATTCAAGAATGAGAATGTTCTACCAATTGTGGCTCTACTATCACGCGGCCGGCCGTAACAGGGACTTCTATCCCAAACTGTTCGAGTATCTGCGCAACGACCCGATGGCAATACGTGAGTCGAACGTGGGCGATGTATACACTTCGGGCGAGTCGTTGAAGTTCTACAAGTATGCCTGCCGTGCCGCAGGTGAGGACTTGACACCGTTCTTCGAGGCATGGGGATTCTTTGTGCCCTTTGCCAAAACTGCAATAACCGATTATTATAATTACAACGTGGTGAGCCTGCAGAATGATATCAATGCTGCCAAGAACGAGGTTGCAGGATATGGCTACCGCAAGAACTATTCCATTCTTTTCATTGAGGACCGCATTGGTGATGTCAAGAGCAAGAAATTTCCTTCGCACAGCAAGCAGTGGTCGGGTAGTGCGCTGAACACGGGCAGCATGGGACAATATACCGATTATATCAGCCCTGTACCCGCAAGCGGTGAGTTCGTGTGGGTGCAGGAATCGGATAATGTGGTGAAGGTGGCCGGTGGGCAAGGCGCTGTGGGCGTGATGCTCGAATGGTCGGGCAGCATGCATGCTTTCTACAATGATACTCAACTGCAGGTTGATGCCGCTACCATGGAAGCCATAAAGAGCGGGGCATGCAAGATAAAGGTCATTGGTGCCGACCAGTCGGCAGTCGTGGCAAAGAATGTGAGCGAAGCCGCCGGCGACGAGGCCAAGAGGGTGATGCTCAAATCTATGATTGATAAAGTAAATGAGATAAAGAAATACGTGGACTCATCATACAAGCGAGTGGGGTACTATAATCCCATATATATACAAGGACTGATGCTGCTGTATGACAAGGCTGTTGCCGTCCACGACAAGAGAGTGGCGTCGGAGTATATGGAATATATCGACAGACTCACTGCCGAGATTGCTGCACTTGAGCAGCTTGGTGACAAGGCACGCATTGGAATCAACAACGGTGCTGTGTATATGCTCGACAATGTTATGTATCAGGGATATTACATGTATCTTGGCAGCAACAATGAGGTTGACGGAAAGACTGTGCCATATGGCGATGTCGCATCATGGGTGTTCGAGAAAGCTTCCGATGCCGGTTCATATTATATAAAGAGCCGCAGCAACAACCGCTACATCGGAGTGCTGAATGCTGCTAGCCGTCAGGTCTATGCGGGCGAGTCGTCGACTTCTTCGGCCGGTGTGTTCCGTGTTGAGTTGTGCGATGACAGGAGTGTCGTCCTTGGCGGTGCGTCGCACTATCTGCACCTCGACGCTGCAAAGAATGTCGTTGGATGGAACAAGGATGCCGATGCGTCGCATTGGAACATGAGGCTTGCAGTTCTGAGCGATGCCGATGATGCCCGTTTGGACATGGAAGTGATGTTGCAGGGCGTGAAGTGGCTTGTCGAGGAAATTTCGACAGGTGCTACATTCGGCAGCAATGCGTCGGTGAGCGGCATTGCAGATAAATATGCAGGTCTTGTTGAGTTGCAGATCCTTGTTGCCGCTTGCCGTTCAGTGGGCAATGCACAGGCTATGGGTAATGCGTCGTACAATGAGTATGTGAGCATGTACGCGGAGCTTTATACACACTATCTTGCTTTGAAAAAAGTGTATGACATGGGTAACGATACACAACTCAAAGGTGCCCGCATGGCATTGATTGCAGTGATGAATGAAGTGAATGCAATCCTCAAGGGCAATACAACTGCCGGGAGATTGCAGTTGCAATGTACCGACAGGTCGGCACCATATTATATATCATCGAATGCCGAACACAATGCCGGTGGCGCTGCAAAGGACGGTGGTGGCTTGCCGGCGTTACTTGATGGCTCTGCGGGAACATATTTCCACAGCCGTTGGGCCGGTACACCGGTAGCAGAACAGCACTTCTTGCAGGTAGACATGGGTGGCGGCAACTCGGTGTCGGATTTCTGTTTCAACTACTCGTTGCGCGAGGGGCTGCCTCATGCAATGCCCACGGGTCTTGTGGTCTCCGGCAGTAACGACGGCGTAGGTTTTGAGACAATACTTACACTCGGCAGGCAGGAACTGGCCGGTGATGGCGCGGGAAGCAATGCCGACTACTCGCTGAACTCGAACTTTGCCGATGTCGTGAAGAAAGAACGCAGGATTGCGTCTATAAAACTCCATAGTCCCGGATGTGGCATGCAGACGGTTGATTTGGCAAATCCCGACCGCTTGTATAATGACATGACTGCAACAACGGTGCTCAATGTGCTCCCGGGCGAAACGGTGACAGCATCGTTTGTGACGGATGGTAATTGGAGCTGGATGCATGGCTATATATACATAGATACCGACAAGGATGGCTTTGATATAAATATGGACGGTGATATTACGCGTGGTGATATTGTCGCATACTCTTTCTATGGAAGCGAGACTAACGAGGATAACGGTCTGAACAGCCTTGGAAGCTATATCTCGGGCGATGGACGCAATGCTCTCAATCCGCCTTCGTTCACCGCGCCTGCGACACCCGGTATTTATCGTATGCGTTACAAGGTCGACTGGAACAGCATTGACCCCAGGGGGGACAACAATAGCAACTTCGGCGGCACTATTGCCGACACTGACGGATGCATTGTGGATGTAATGTTGCGTGTAGGCGATGCGTCAGAGACGGGTGTTAAAGAGAACTTTGTTTCCGATACCATATCGTGTGGAAAGGCCTACCGCTATCTGCGCTTTACGGTGACCGAGTCGGATTGCTTTGTCGAGGGACACACGTGTCCTCCAACGCATCTGCAGTATAACGGACAATATTTCTTCTGCCTATCAGAGTTCGGGCTTACAAAGATTGACACGGCCGACCCCGAAGGTACATGGCTCCCGCTGTATGCCAACGATGCAGAGGATCTTCTTGCCAAGGCCGATAATGCGCTTGCCAATACCTCTGCTGCAACGCAACTTGAAAAATGCACTGCCGAACTACGGTTGATGGCCGACACACTGCGTCGTGCTTTGGCAACACCCCTTCCTGTTGAGTTTACTACCGATGTCGACACCCCTGTCTCCTATCGCATTGTCTCGGTTGCGGGTAACTCTCCTCTTGAATATGAGACATCGGCAACGCCTAATATGTTCGATGCCGATGCCGCACCGTTGAACCTTGTGGCTTTTGCCCATTCCCATGACAACCGCCTTGGCCAAGCATGGTACTTCGTGCGTGGAACAAATGTGGGGCAATACTATATATGTCCGCTACTGGGCGAAGGCAAGGTGCTTGGCACAAATCCTGCGTGGAACGGGGTTATGCAGGCCGGCGAAGGCCGCGTGTGGAGTGTAGAAAAGGATGCTCCCGGATGTGTGACGGAGTGGAATATAACAGTGCTCGACGGTGGAGAGTGTTTGTACACGCCTGTGTATGAGACATCGCTTCTGTTGGGACGTCATGGCTCAACTGCGCGGAAATTGGGCTTTGTTGATGATGCGTCGGCTATGGGAGCAAGGTTTGCCATAGAAAGGGCCGAGTTTGACTATACAGGAATTGGACAGAATGTAATGCCCGGACATGATGACCGCGGGGTGGTGTACGACATCTATGGACGCCGCATAGAGCGTGTGACGGTTCCTGGATTCTATATTGTCAACGGTTGTAAGCTCTACATCAGGCCATAAAAAACGTTTGTCGGGGACTGGAATGGTGCACAATTAGGGCTAATAAAAGGATTTTTTATTAAAACTTTTATTATTTAACTGCTTTTGATGTTTTATATGTGAAAACAATTTGTTAAATTTGCACAGTAAAACTGTGCGAAGATAGGCGGCGCTCGTTGCAAAACGTCCAAACAAGTTTGCGTTTCACTCGCTGGCACTATCATTGCAAAGTGAAAACTTTGCGAAGGTAGGCGGCGCTCGTTGCAAAACGTCCAAACAAGTTTGCGTTTCACTCGCTGGCACTACTATTGCACAGTAAAACTTTGCGAAGATAGGCGGCGCCCGTTGCAAAACGCACCACTATTGCATGGTTAATTTTGATGATATTAGGCTGGAATAGTATGAAAACTGCGAAAATTGTGTTTTTTCTTGTACTTGCGGCGTTGATTATGGTATCGTGCCGCGCTGCCGAATATTGCAATTGTGGATGAGCAAATCCACTTTATAAAGGGATAATTGAGATTTTTTTTTAATTATAAACGTTTTAATTAAATTTTAAAGAAATGATTAAACTTGGTATTAACGGTTTCGGTCGTATCGGCCGTATGGTGTTCCGTGCAGCAGTGAAGAACTTCGCTAACGACATTCAGGTTGTAGGTATCAACGACCTTCTCGATGCTGATTACTTGGCATACATGTTGCGTTACGACTCTGTACACGGTCAGTTCGACGGTACAATCGAGGTAGAAGGCAACTACTTGGTAGTTAACGGTAACAAGATCCGTTTGACAGCTGAGATGGATCCTGCTAACTTGAAGTGGGACGAGGTAGGTGCTGAGGTTGTTGTTGAGTCTACAGGTTTCTTCTTGACAGACGAGACAGCTCGCAAGCACATCACCGCAGGTGCAAAGAAGGTTATCATGTCAGCTCCTTCAAAGGACAGCACTCCTATGTTCGTGTACGGTGTTAACCACACAACATACGCTGGTCAGGACATCATCTCTAACGCTTCTTGTACAACAAACTGCTTGGCTCCTATCGCTAAGGTTTTGAACGACAAGTTCGGTATCGTTAAGGGTTTGATGACTACAGTACACGCTGCTACAGCTACTCAGAAGACTGTTGACGGTCCTTCTAAGAAAGACTGGAGAGGTGGTCGTGGTATCCTCGAGAACATCATCCCATCTTCAACAGGTGCTGCTAAGGCTGTAGGTAAGGTTCTTCCTGTTCT
>JAZQZZ010000016.1:0-15175 GCA_045634305.1 Bacteroidaceae bacterium
GGTCGGCGGTGTAGATGCCGTCGACGCGGGTGCCCTTGAGCATCACGTCGGCCTCAATCTCGATTCCGCGGAGCGATGAGCCGGTGTGGGTAGTGAAGTAGGGATTGCCAGTACCACCGCTGAGGATGACTATCTCGCCAGCCTCCATGCAGTCGATAGCTTTCCACTTGGTATAGAACTCACCGATAGGCTCCATGCGGATGGCGGTGAGCACGCGAGCCTTGACGCCAATGGCGGTGAGGGCTGAGCTGAGCGCGAGGCTGTTGATAACGGTAGCGAGCATACCCATCTGGTCTCCCTTGACGCGGTCGAACCCCTTGCCGGCACCTGTGAGGCCACGGAAGATGTTACCACCACCGATGACGATACCAATTTGTACGCCCATGTCGTGGATTTCCTTAATCTGGGCTGCATATTCACCCAAGCGCTTTTCGTCAATGCCGTAGCGCTGCTCGCCCATGAGGCTCTCGCCACTAAGCTTGAGGAGGATTCTGTTGAACTTTGCCATATTGCTTTTAAGTTTTTAAGTTTGTGAATTTTTAAGTTCCTATGAGTTGTGCAAAGCTACTGTTTTTTGCTCGAAGTTGCAATGTTTTGATTTTATTAATTTTATTTTTCGCTATCGCCACACCTCGCTGGGGAATGAGATTTGGATATATCATTGTAAATATGTATCTTTGCGCGAATTTGGTAAAATATTCATTAACTAATAACACACTATCTCTATGTTTGAAGGACATCCTAAAGGTCTTTGGGCACTCGCCCTTGCAAACACTGGTGAGCGCTTCGGCTACTACACCATGTTGGCTGTGTTCCTGTTCTTTTTGCAGGACAATTTCGGTTTTTCTATGGGAACATCTAGCTCTATCCAGGCTGCGTTCCTTGGTATCGTTTACTTCGTACCCCTCTTCGGTGGTATGCTTGCCGACAAGTTTGGTTTCGGTAAGATGGTGACGAGCGGTATCGTTATCATGTTCCTCGGTTACTTGTTGCTCTCATTGCCTCTTGGCGCTGGCGCAGTGGCACTTGGTGTGATGGCATTGGCATTGCTCTTCATCTGCGTTGGTACCGGTCTTTTCAAGGGTAACCTCCAGGTGCTCGTGGGTAACCTCTACGACGACCCCAAGTACTCGGCTAAGCGCGACGAGGGTTTCAGTATCTTCTACATGGCCATCAATATCGGTTCAATGTTTGCTGCAGCCGCTGCTCTTGGCATCATGGCATGGGTGCAGGCCGATTATGCTGTAAGCAAGGCCGATTCTTACCACTTCGCATTTGCTGTAGCTTGTGTTTCATTGATTGTCTCAATCATCATCTACTATGCATTCCGTACCACATTCGCTCACGCTGACCGCGCAAAGGTTGCAGCAAAGGGCGCAACAGAGGTTGTCGAGGAACAGTTGACTCCAGCACAGACAAAGGAGAGAATCATTTGCCTTTGCCTCGTGTTCGCTGTGGTTATCTTCTTCTGGATGGCTTTCCACCAGAACGGTATCACCATGAACCAGTTCGCACGTGAGTACACTGCAACTTCTGAGACAGGTTTCATGAGCCTCTTCCTCAGCAAGTCTTTCAGCTTCACCGATATGAGAAGCATCTGGAACCTTGTTGCTGTTATCCTCTTGGTATATGGTGTACTTAACATCTTCCAGTCAAAGACAATGAAGGGCAAGCTTATTGCTGCAGCTCTCCTTCTTGGCGCAGGTGGCCTGCTTGTTTACCGTGCTTTGAACGTAACAGGTTCTGTTGATGTTGAAGCTCCTATCTTCCAGCAGTTCAACCCATGCTTTGTGGTTGCGTTGACACCTATCGTGATGCTTGTGTTCAGCTCACTTGCGAAGAAGGGCAAAGAGCCATCATCACCTATGAAGATCGGTCTTGGTATGCTCGTGGCTGCTGCTGCATTCGTGGTTCTGTTGGTTGGTTCTTGGGGTCTCCCAATCCAGGCTGAGCAGTTGGCAAATGTTGAAGCAGGCACTGCTACATTGGTTTCACCAAACTGGCTCATCAGCACATACCTCGTATTGACAGTTGCCGAGCTTCTGCTCTCTCCAATCGGTATCTCTTTCGTGAGCAAGGTGGCTCCTCCAAAGTACAAGGGTATGATGATGGGTGGCTGGTTCGTGGCTACTGCCATCGGTAACTTCCTTATCTCTATCCCAGGTCTCCTTTGGGGCAAGACAGAACTTTACGTGGTATGGGGCGTACTCATCGCAATATGCCTTGTATCGGCTCTCTTCATCTTCTCAATCCTCAAGCGTTTGGAGAAGGTTGCATAAGTTCCATGACACTGTAAATAATATGAAAAGACAGGTTCAGCCTGTCTTTTCTGTTTTAAGATTCAATAGATAAATGAAACAGGAAAATGAAAAACCGACGGGATTGCCCGAGAATGCGTTCCGTCCATTGAAAGAAGGTGAGGAGTACCGGCCGTTGATGTCGCCCGACAAGAAATATCCCGAGGTGAATGCCTGGTCGGTGACATGGGGTGTACTCATGGCTGTGCTCTTCTCAGCAGCATCGGCCTATCTTGGTCTTAAGGTAGGCCAGGTGTTTGAGGCTGCAATCCCCATTGCAATCATTGCTGTGGGTATGTCTACACTCACAAAGCGCAAGAATGCACTTGGCGAGAATGTGATTATTCAGTCAATCGGTGCCTGCTCGGGTGTTATTGTGGCGGGTGCCATCTTCACTTTGCCGGCTTTGTATATTCTCAAGGAGAAATATCCTGAGATGACTGTGACATTCATGCAGATGTTCATCAGTTCACTGCTTGGCGGCATATTGGGAATTCTGTTCCTAATTCCATTCCGCAAATATTTCGTTAAGGAGAAGCATGGTGAGTATCCTTTCCCCGAGGCAACTGCAAGTACACAGGTGCTCGTGTCGGGCGAGAAGGGTGGCAGCCAGGCAAAGCCTCTGCTCATTGCGGGTTTGATTGGTGGTTTGTATGACTTTATTGTGGCTACATTCGGCTGGTGGAACGAGAATGTGACAACACGCATCGTAGGCTGGGGCGAGGTACTTGCCGACAAGGCAAAGGTGGTGCTTAAAATCAATACAGGTGCCGCAGTGCTTGGTCTTGGCTGCATCATTGGCTTGAAGTACGCTGTCATCATCTGCGTTGGTTCGCTCTTGGTGTGGTTGATAATTGTTCCCGGAATGGGACTTATTTTCGGTGACCAGGTGCTCAATATGTGGAATCCCGAGATAACGACCGCTGTCGGTGACATGTCGCCCGAGCAGATTTTCAGCAACTATGCAAAGAGCATAGGTATCGGCGGTATTGCCATGGCCGGTATCATCGGTATTCTGCGTTCTTGGGGCATAATTAAGAGTGCTGCAAGCCTTGCCGCACGCGAGATGGGCAGCAAGAAAGACGAGGGCAAGCAACCACGTACACAAAAGGACCTCACAATGAAACTGGTGCTCTTCGGCTCTGTGTTCACATTGCTGATGGTGTTTGCATTCTTCTTCTTTGACGTGATGAGCGGCAACCTGTTGCAGAGCGTTGTTGCCGTGTTGCTGGTGGCTGTTATATCGTTCCTCTTTACCACGGTTGCTGCAAATGCCATTGCAATTGTAGGCTCAAACCCTGTATCGGGAATGACATTGATGACCCTTATCCTTGCCTCTGTCATTATGGTTGCTGTTGGCTTGAAAGGTTCATCGGGTATGGTGGCTGCACTCATCATGGGTGGAGTGGTGTGTACCGCACTCTCAATGGCGGGCGGTTTTATCACTGACCTCAAAATAGGTTACTGGCTTGGCTCGACACCTGCAAAACAGCAGACATGGAAATTCCTTGGTACACTTGTATCGGCAGCTACAGTTGCGGGTGTAATTATGATTCTCGACAAGACATACGGCTTTACAAGCGGTGAGCTTGCTGCTCCACAGGCAAATGCAATGGCTGCGGTTATTGACCCGCTGATGAGCGGTGTGGGTGCTCCGTGGTTGCTCTATGGCATTGGTGCTGCGTTGGCTTTGGTCTTGACACTCTTCAAGGTGCCTGCGTTGCCTTTTGCGCTTGGTATGTTCATTCCGCTTGAACTGAACTTGCCTTTGCTTGTCGGTGGTCTCATCAACTGGTATATCACAACACGCAGCAAGGATGCTGCCCTTAACGCAGAGCGTGGCGAGAAATGTACCCTGCTTGCATCGGGCTTCATTGCAGGTGGTGCACTTATGGGTGTTTTGAGTGCAGGCCTGCGCTTTGGTGGCATCAATATGGTAAATGAGCAGTGGCTTGCAAATCCAGGCAGTGAGGCTGTCTCTTTGGTAATGTATGCCTTGTTGATTGTTTACCTGATTAAGGCGAGTATGAAAGTGAAATAAACGTGTCTAACAAATAAAAAAGAACAATTATGTTTTGTCAACATTGCGGAGCAGAAATAAACGAGAATGCTGTCGTTTGTGTAAAATGCGGTTGCGCTGTGAACGGAGAAAATGCCAAACGTGGCAGAGTGAATAACGAATGGCTTTTGCTGGCACTGCTATGTTTCTTCCTGGGTGGTTTTGGTGTACACCGTTTCTACACAGGCAAGATTGGTACCGGCGTACTGCAGTTACTTACTTGTGGCGGTTGTGGTATTTGGGCATTGATTGATTTTATCATGATATTGACCGGAAACTTTACCGATGCGAACGGAAACCGTATTGAAAATAACTAAACTGCTTGTTACGGCACTGATACCGGTGGTGCTGTATGCAATTCCCATGGAAAGCATATGCAACGGCAATACCATCTGTGTCTTTACAAACATCTTTGGAGTAGAATGCTGGGGATGTGGCATTACACGTGCCATATTCTCGGCACTCCATTTCCGTTTTTATGATGCTTGGGAATATAACCCGCTTTTTGTGGTAGTCTTGCCCTTGCTCTTATTCTTTTGGATGCGCACAGTCGTGCGCCAACTACGGACGATTAAAGGTGATAATTGAAACGCTTTTCAAATATCACCTTTCTTTTTAACCTTATCTCAAATACATGTTGTTCACTTTCTCGAACTTTATTGTCGTTTCTCGGTCGTGTCCGGGGTAGACAACTGTCTCATCCGGCAAGGTGAGCAACTTTTCGCGTATGGAGTATATCAAGGCGCGGTGGTTGCTGTCGGGAAAATCGGTGCGGCCTATGCTGCCGCGGAATAATGCGTCGCCGCTGAAAAGAATCTTTGCCTCGGGTATGTGGTAGGCCAGACTGCCGGGCGAGTGACCGGGGACTGCTATAGCAACAATGCGGCTGTTTCCGAAGAGAATCTCGTCGCCATCATTCAGCACACGGCCAAGCTGTGGCACTTCCTCGTTATATCTCATTCCAAAGCGTGCAACACGCTCCTTTATGTTTTCAGCCCAAGGCCAATCGGCATCGTTGGCGCCGGCTTTTACTCCAAAAGTCTCTTCGATGAAAGCATTGCCGAATATATGGTCGAAATGCAAATGGGTATTGAGGTGATATTTCAACGTCAGTCCATTGTCCTCAATGAACTGCTTAATTTCTTCCCTCTCGTGCGGATACCATGCACCGCAGTCAATGAGTGCCGCCTCTTTTGTCTCGTCCCAAAGAAGATAACAGTTTACCTGTATCGGGTTTACAATGAATTTCTTTAGTTGCATAAGATTATGTTATTCTCAGTAAATGGAATAAAAATATGGAGTGCCAGGCTTGCGAAGACCCAAAAACGCAGTTTACTTGAAGTAAATGAGGGTTTTTAGGTCAAGCGTAACGCTGTAATCCGCTTTTTAGTCCATTTATATTTGTACGTATACCACCTTCTTGTCCTTAAAGAACTCCTCGCTGAAGTAGTTGCTTATGTCAACTATCTCGCGGCAGTTCCTGAACTGTTGTGTCTCGGCTGTCATATCACCGCCCTTCAGGCAGATAATGCCGTTTGGCAACGCGTTGAACTGCTCGTTTGAAATATTCTTGCGGCAAATCTTTACCAGGTCGGGTAGCTGCATAACGGCGCGGCTGACAACAAAACTGTACTTGTCTTTGATTTCCTCGGCACGGCTATGGCTTGTGCGTACATTGGTGAGCCCTATTGCCTGTGCAATCTCGCCTGCAACGCGCACTTTCTTGCCAATGCTGTCAACGAGGTGGAACTGCACCTCGGGGAACATTATCGCAAGCGGAATGCCTGGGAAACCGCCACCGCAACCCATGTCCATAATTTTTGTTCCGGGCTTGAAGGTGATGTATTTTGCAATAGCCAAAGAGTGCAGCACGTGGTGCAGATAGAGGTTCTCGATATCCTTTCGCGATATTACGTTAATCTTGCTGTTCCAATCGTAGTAAAGGTCATAGAGCGCAGCAAACTGCTCCTTCTGTCTGTCGCTGAGGTTGGGGAAATACTTTATAATGCTTTCCATTATTTCATTATATCTTTTAGAGTTGTGTAATCAAGTGTCAGCGAAATCTCGCCATATGCATAAGGTGCAATCTCGTATCTGTTGTAGAGGAACGTGATGTTCTCCTCGCCAAGGATGAAATTGTTTGAAACGAACATTTCGGTATCGAAAAAGAGAAAACCTTTCTCATGCAGTTCTTCAATGGTGGCAGCATTGGTCTCTTTCATCAATTGTTCTGTGAGGAATGTAATCAGTTGCTCTTCGCATCCCTCCTTGAAAATGTCATTCAGCGTTATCTCGTCGCCGCTGCCGGAGTCAAAGTTCGTGATGTTGACAAAGGTGTTGGGGTGTGCTCCGCCATTGTATTCTTCGTGTACAGCAATGTATGTGATGCACTCTTTGTAACCAACTTGTGCTGTTGCTCCAATGATGTCGTATAAGCTGAAAAAGAAAGCAGGTGTGTCATTGTCTTTGGAGTTGATGTACTCGTCGTGCATCTCATCGAAATCCTTTTTCCGGCTGTCGACAAACATGTCGCAAGCGTCTCTCAAAGTGGTGCTCTCGCCAAAAAGTGTCATTGCAAGTGCACTGTCAATTCTTGCACTGGCCGCAACATCTTTCAGTTCCACTATTGGCAAGGATATATCAACTGTGAGTGCCGGCGCATCTTCTCCCGAATATGCGTAGCTGTAATTCTCATGTATCTTTATCGTATCATTTATGCTCATGGCAGTGACTTCTTCTCCAATGCCTGAGGGGGTATTCACATTGTTGCAGCCGTTATGCTTTCCGGTACATGAAAAAAGGAAAAATAATGCTGAATAAAATATAATTGCAGTGCACTTTTTCATATCACTTTTGTTTATCAGTTACAGGAAAACCAAAGGTAGTGCTTTTGGGATAAAACGGCAAGAAAAGTGGCAAGTGTTTTTAATTTTATGCAATTATTCTCCCTGCTGTTTTTGCCCGCAAGAAATTCGTTGGAGCCTGGTAGTGTTAACCTTTTAATTTTGTAGTTATGAAAATCTGTAATTTTTTGGCCTTTACCGGTGGTATGTTGGCCGGTGGCCTGGTGATGATGATGTTTGCCCCAAAGAAAGGTGAGGATATGCGCCGCGATATCAAGGACAAACTCAGTGATATAAAGAAACACTTTGACCATGCCGGTTGCTGCGGCAAGGATGGGTGTGACTGCAAGGTCGAGGAGAGAATTGTAGTCGAAGAGGAATAAGTTTCTGCTTTTTGAAGGATGAATAATGGGATTGGGAGCCGATATTGAGAATTTATCAAAGGATGCTCTTGAGTATGTGAAAAAGAGCGTGGACGGTTGCAAATTGCACCTTGTTGAGAACTTGTCGTTGCTTTTGGGTGATGTCATATGCGTGTTTGTGCTGTCCATGCTCCTGTTTGTGGCATACCTTGCGCTGTTGGTGGCCCTTGTGCTTTGTCTGTTGCCGTTGCTCGGGTTGCCGCTTGCCATTGTTGCTGTCGCAGCACTGCTGTTGCTCACGGCCTGGGCGGTGTACCTTATGCGTGAACGCCTGTTTGTGGACTTGATGGTAAGGCGCTTTGTAAAGATATTTTTCGATGAGAAGAGTAGGGATGGAAAGTGATGTAAAAAGGTTGTGCAATATAAAATCATTGCGCGAACTGCGCATTGTGCAGCGCGAGAATGAAGCGGCAAAGATGGCTGCAGCCGGGCGTGTAAAGTCTGTTTCATTGAAAGTTTTTTCTTTGAGCGAGATAATGCTGTTGCTTGTCAAGCGCTATGCGCCTGCAAGCATAAAGGATTTAATTCAGGCGATATGTCAATTTTCAAAGCAATAGGGCATCGGTTGATGATATTTTTTTATAGTTTTGTGGATGAACTATGAAAACACACTCAAGTGAAGCCAACTTTTTATATTCGCAAAGCAATACACAATGATATTCCGGCATTGATGCGCCTCTTCGAGTGCGCAAAGAGCATTATGCGTGCAAGCGGTAACTTGCACCAATGGGGTGTGGGGTATCCGTCGGTTGAGGTGGTCCGTGGCGATATTGAACGTGGCGTGTGCTACGTTGCTACCCATGGTGCCGATGGGGAGATTGAGGCTACAATGGCATTCATACCGGGGCCGGATCCGACATATTCATATATTGAGGATGGTGCATGGCTGAACAATGAACCATATCATGTAATTCATCGCATTGCTGTTGCTGCACCCGGCAAAGGCTATGCACGGCTGTTGCTTGACTGGGTTTTTGAGCGCACGCAAACAGTGCGCATAGACACACATCGCGACAATGTAATAATGCACCACATTCTGCAGAAATATGGATTTCGACGCTGCGGGGTAATTTATTTGGCAAATGGCGATGCGCGAGATGCTTACCAACTTAGTAAGCTGGAAAGTGAAAGCCGAGGTTTGTATAAAACCGAGGGTTCGACAAAGCCAACAGCAGTTAGTCGCGGGTAGCACAGCTGTAGTTTGTGCCCCGCGGGATGCGATTAGTTGGCTTTGTCAAAGCTAAACAAAAACCGAGGGTTCGACAAAGCCAACAGCAGTTAGTCGCGGGTAGCACAGCCGTAGTTTGTGCCCCGCGGGATGCGATTAGTTGGCTTTGTCAAAGCTAAACAATAACCGAGGGTTCGACGGGGCGAATTCAAAGCTGAAAACTGTGAGTAAGTTTTCCGCTTTAACCACACTTCGTGTGCTTGAACCTGCTTCCGCTCGCTTTGTGTGTAAGCAAGCTTCCACCCGCTCGCTTATCCACAGCTTTCCGCTTTGCGCTTTCACATTTCAGCTCAAATTTATTATCTTTGCATAAAAAATTTTCTTATGGCAGGCAGGGACGATATAGATTTTGGTAAAAGCAATATTTCGAGGCTATTTACAAAGATGTTCATACCCACTCTGTTGGGAATGGTGAGTTGGTCGCTGTTGACGGTGGTCGACGGCATTTTTGTGGGTCACGGAGTGGGCAGCAACGGAATTGCTGCCATTAACATCTGCTATCCGATATTCCTTGTACTCACGGGTTTTGCGCTGATGGTGGGAATGGGTGCATCGGTGGTGGCGTCAATCCATCTCTCGCAGAATAATGTGAAGGCGGCACGCATAAACGTGACACAAGCCATGTGGTTCTCAACCTTTGTGGCTATTGGCGTAATGATTTTTGCACTGCTTGCTCCCGAGCAGATATCTTATATGCTTGGCGCGTCACAGACACTCATGCCTTTGGTAAGGGATTATTTGGTCTATCTAATCCCATCGGGCATAATGCAGATGTGGTCCATCGTCGGTCTGTTTATCATTCGTCTCGATGGCTCTCCCAAATATGCAATGTGGTGCAATGTGGTACCTGCTATGCTCAACATCTTCTTTGACTGGCTCTTTATCTTCCCGCTCGGAATGGGTGTGAAGGGTGCAGCAATAGCATCGGCAATAAGCACTGTGATTGGCGGTGTGATGGCGTTTGTCTACCTTGTGAAGTATGCCGGCACGTTGAAGATGAGCGGTGTGAAGATGTCGCCCACAAGCATCACTTTAACGTTGAGAAACATAGCCTACCAGTGCCGCATAGGTTTTTCGGCACTGCTGGGCGAGCTTACAATGGCATTTGTGCTTTTTGCCGGGAATTACGTGTTTATGAAATATCTGGGTGATGCCGGTGTGGGTGCATACGGCGTTGCGTGCTACTATACACCGTTCGTGTTCATGTTCGGTAACTCGATAGCGCAGTCGGCGCAGCCAATTATCAGTTACAACTATGGAGCAGGGCGCTGGGATAGGGTGCACCGCACACTCGCAATCTCAGTGCGCGCGGCTGTTATCAGTTCGCTTTTCTCAATCATTGCATTCACGCTTTTCCCGGAGCAGCTTGTGCATCTGTTTATTGCTGCCAGTGACCCCGCCGCGCAGATTGCCATTGATGGCTTCCCATATTTTGCAACCGGTTTCCTCTTCTTTATTCTGAACCTTGTTGCTATCGGCTATCTGCAGAGCATCGAAAAGGTTGCCGCTTCAACAATCTTCGCCCTGTTGCGTGGCGTCGTATTCCTCTTCCCGGCCTTTCTGTTGCTGCCCCAGGTGATGGGCGTTGAAGGCATGTGGCTTGCATTGCCGTTGTCGGAACTGTTGACTTTTATTGTTGTCGTGGGCTATATGTTTTTCAAAAGGTCACGTTGACGGTAATGGTACGTTCGTGTTAACCGGCTTGCTCCTTACCTTTCTTCTTGGTGAATACAAGCTGCAATGCGGTGTCTTTGATTGTCAATAGCTCTATGCCGTTTATTTGGGCGAGGCTTTCCCTCAATCGCCACGCAAGGGCATTGTATCTGTTGTTCACATCCTTTTCGTTTATAGTCCATAGCCTTTGGCAAATTTCCTTCTTTGTTGCTATGTAGTCGTCGGCATTTATAAGCATCTCGAAAGTGGTGGCTTGTGTGCCGGGGAGTTTCACCTGTTCGCCTGTACTTGTGTTTGTAACGCTCCTTTCGTTGTAATTGTATGTTATATCCTCTATTGTAGTCAAGGGAATATCTACCGTGGTGGCGGTGGTGTTTTCGTTGGACTCTATTTCTTCTGCAGCGTTCTTCTCCTCCTTGTTCCCTTTGGAAGTAAAGAGCCACACGATGATAGCCGTGCAAATGGCAACCCACAGTTCAAGCCCCCACCATTTGGCACTCTTCATTACCTGAAGTGCCGGGATATGCACCTCGCTGAATAGATATGCCTGGTTCTGTATGCCCAATCCTACGGAATCTGTGACAAAACAGTCCCTGCCGTTCATATGCTTGGCCGATACAATAGGTGCTTTAATGTCGAGGTTTATCTCTACGCCCTCGGGAAACATATCGCGTAGGTCTCTTGTTGAGAGGAACAACGCACTTTCTACATCAAAGCCGGCTGCTTTCAGGCCGTTGTTCCACACAGAGTCGGCGATATTCAGGTCAAACTGTCCAAGATGCAACATAAATGTCTGTTCCTCCCTGTTGCGGAATTCTGCAAAGTCATACACCTTTATATATGCGTGCGGTATTGTTATCACACCTTTCTCATCTTCAAGAATGTAGTCGTGTACCTCCTTGAATCTCTCGCTGTCGTGATACTCCTTTATAGGGATTCCCTCTCTCACCAAAATACTGTCGGCAAAGGAGTGTGCATTTGCTGCAAACAGCCCGTTTATCTTCTGTTCAATCTCCTCCTTCTTGTCGTTGTATGAAACGGCATAAATTATACAGTATGTCAGTATGAATGCAATGCTGCACAGTGTCACTCTTTTAATCATAAATGCTGATGTTTGTTTAGTTTTGGTAATGATATAGATGTTGACTCAAAACTTAAATTTCCGCGCCACTGTCATATCGACCGCATGGGAGATATCTCGATTTTGCGAGGACAGAGATCCCTCACTGCGTATCGGGATGACATTACTGAGCCAACAATCTTCTTAACTCCTTTCCACCGCGAAGATAAATGATTTTAACGTAGTTTTTGACACCAATCCCACCCAAACACTCCAATCTTACACGATTTGCTTAAAATATAAGATTTGTAAGATGAAATATAAGACACAATTACAAAGTGTATGGATTGTATGGCATAATTTTGTGCTGTAAGGTTGTAACAAATAGGCAACTCATCCGTCTTATAGGTATAAACATTTACTTTATATATTGTATTAACATTTATTAACAGGGGGGGTAAAACTGTTAGCCGATATTATTATAATTGCAATATTTTAAACAGATTCAAAATAAACCGAATAATATGAAAAACTATTCTTAACCCTAATCGTTGCATTTGCCACCGTATGTGGCTTTGCACAGGTCATTGACCACGGACAGTTCAATGATTATATGTTCCGGGGTGGTGATGTTGTACTTAAAGGTCGTTTCGAGAATTATTCACAAAGCGAAATGCCACAGTATGTAGTGGCAAACGTTATGGACTATTTCACATTGCAGAAGCAGAACCAACTTGTCAAGGTGAATGCAGACGGCACATTTTGCGGTACTGTCAAACTGCCACACTCGCAAATATGTTTTATTGATGCATCGCCACATACTATAATTCCACTCCTCTCTGTCGGTGATACATTGGAAGCGGTATTCACTCCTAATGACTATGTATTGAATAGTAAGAATAATTATTTGGCGGATATCTTCACGGAGTCGCAGAACGAGATTTACAAGCGTTACGCAGATAGCCCCTATGGCGACTTGTCACAGCCATATATCTATTCCAAAGACGGAAATCGCGATACAATACAATGGGCTATAGAGCGTAATATTGACATCATGGAACAGGCGATAAAGGATATACGCCGTGGCAGAATTGTGATTCCTGATTCCTTGTCGCCACTCGCGTGCGAAATGGTAAAGAGTAACATCCTTTTTAAAGGCTTGTCCAATATAGTCGAACTCTTGGAAACGTGGCGTTTCTCGTCGGGAAGGTCTCTTGTATATGACGAAGCGGCCAGTGAGTACAAAGAGGTTGTGAAAAACGCAACAGCCAAGCCGCTTGACTTACGCAGGTTAAGGAAGTTCTTTATAAAACACAAAAAGGACCTGTTCGACAATCCTTCTATTCTGTACAACTCAAGTATATTCTGGGCACTTTTCAACTCTTTGAGAAATACCATTTATGCACCATTGTACCATGGAGCAACAACCTATGCCCCGGCCGGTGCAGAACAAGATGTTGCCGATTATGCTTTGTGGCACATATTGCCACGTGAGTATTATGATGATTTCTTTGATAAGGCATTACCATTAAGTGGCGATACCCTGTATACACAGGAAGATAAAATTCGTCAAGGATTTGAGAATATATATGATATGTATGGCATATCTTCATCCACATTCCTCTCACAGATGGCGTTGACCTTGTATGTATATGGGCAACATTTCGATGGGGTTGATGCCGACAACTACATTACCGAAAAGGCAAAGGCTGCAATGCCGTTTATAACACACCCCGTTGTGGCACATCATTTCCTTGAACTCTATCGCAAGCACGCTATTGCCAACGAAAATACTGTTGTTCCTATGTTGAATGCTTTTGCCAATGAGGTGGCCGACCGTGTGCTTTCGCCATACAAAGGTAATGTAATGTTCCTTGATTTTTGGTCATACGGCTGTGGCCCTTGCCGTGCAGGAATGCTTGAGCAACGTGAACTTGTTGAACGGATGAAAGGAAAACCGGTGAAATTCATATATATAGCCTCTACCGAATATGATGATGTAGAGCACTCAACACAATGGTTGAAAGAGAAAGGTATAAATGGAGAGGCTCTGTTTGTCGATGAACGCGATTGGACTGCCTTAAAAGGGTTGTTCAATTTTACAGGCACGCCGGCCCTTGTGCTCATTGGAAGGGATGGATTTGTACACGATGCATCGCATGATGTCAACGCCCTTGAAAAGGAAATCGAGGAGTTGTTGAAATGATAAAAAGTTTGAATAAACGATATGAAAAAACTATTTTTTACCTTAATCGTTGCATTCACCACCGCGTGTGGCTTTGCACAGGAGAAAGTATGGGAAGATGTTGTGACAGGCTACAGAACGAGCACTGTCTTTGATGTCAATAAGGTTTGGTTCTATCCCGACAGGACCGATGTGCTCTTGCATATTGATTTTCCCGCGGGTTTTCAGGCGGGTATAGCACTGGGAACTACGCTCGACGACGGTGTAAACAGTTATGCCTTGAAAGGAAAGACGTCGAGTGAGTACGACGGCGCGATGTGTGTGGAGTATGATGTTCCTTTTGTGGTTCCTGCAAGCGGAGAGGTCGATATCCTGCTATCTTTCGAACCTCTGCCCGCAAATACAGAACGCTTCACGCTTGATGGACGCGTGGGTTGGGTTGTGCAGAATATACGCAGTGCAGCTACCTTGCCGAGTGGAATAACCGACACCTATTGGCGTAACAATGCCACTGGCGATTGGCTCGTAGGCTTTGCAACCGAGCACGTTATCTATGACTCACGCATTTGGGACATAAAGTCAATGACAGAGAAGCGTGGCGGTTATGCTCTCACCGTTCAAAACGGAGATGATGTGCTTGAGAT
Source organism: Bacteroidaceae bacterium (assembly GCA_045634305.1). Lineage (GTDB taxonomy): Bacteria > Bacteroidota > Bacteroidia > Bacteroidales > Bacteroidaceae > HGM04593. The sequence continues at coordinate 14,413 of JAZQZZ010000016.1, forward strand.
AAAGGTGGGCAAGATGAAGAAGGGCACACGCACAATCACCGTAGGCAATTCAAAGGCTGTGAAGTGCAGCCCCATAACTACTGCTGCATTGCCCGATTACCCTGTGAAAGACAACCGCGTGGGCTTTAAGGACAACGGTTACGCCTTAGGCGACAGCGTTACAATAATCGGTTGGTTGAAGGATATGCCAGCCGAGGCTTTGGAAAGAGGCGGAAAAGAGTTCAAGGTAATGGTACATAATGTTGTTACACGCGAACCCGGCGGTTTGTCATTGTATGCAAAAATGGATTCCTTGGGACGTTTTACACTAAAAATGCCGTTACAGAATACCTCGCAGGTGTTTGTTGATTGGAAAAGAACAATGGTGAGTACAGTGCTTGAGCCGGGGGAGACATATTTCTTTCTCCACGATTTCTGCACTGGGCAGAAACTCTTTATGGGCAACGATGTGCGCCTGCAAAATGAGTTGACAGCCTATCCGGCTTCATTTATGAACGAGCGCATAAAGCACGACTATGCCACGCAGGAGCAGGCTATGGAGTTCTTGCACCACGTAAAGGAGTGTGGCCGTCGATATAATGCCGAACTGCAAGAGAGAGTCGGGGAGCACCCCATGTTGTCGCGCCGATATATCGACTATCTCACAGGCTATTATCGTGCCGGGATGGGCGAGAGCCTTATGCAGGGGATGTACTATGTTGAAGGCGACAAACTGCCGGCAGAATATATTGCCTTTGCTGATTCTCTTTGGAACAGTATGATT
>JAZQZZ010000017.1:0-113274 GCA_045634305.1 Bacteroidaceae bacterium
CGGTCCTGCTCAGTACATCAAGTTGAAGGATGCTAACGGTGGCGTAGCTGCTACTGCTTGGGTAAGCGCTGCTACCATCGACGGCAACAAGGTGACATTCGTCTTCGAGTCGAATGCATCTATCTCAAAGACCGGTACTTATTCATTTGAGATTCCTGCAGGCCTTATCAAGGCTACTGACGGCGAGGAGTTCGCTGGCCAGACATTCACATTCCAGGTTGAAGAGCCAGCAGCATTTGTTGTAATCACATCTGTTGACCAGTTGAGCAACAGCAAGCTCTACACCATCGTATCTTCAGATTTGGGTCGTGGTGGTATGTTCGCAGGCGAGGGCGCATCATTGGTTGACATGTGCGGTGTTACATACAACCAGGCACAGGATTGCCACAGCATTGCAATGGATGCAGCAGACCCAAGACAGCAGTTCGCATTCGTTGAATACAAGGGCAAGCACTACCTCTACAGCGTAAGGGAGAAGAAGTTCGTTGCAAAGAACGGCAACGTAAACAAATTGACAGCCGAGGCTCCATTCGAGTTCGTAGTTGTTGAGAGCGTTTCAGAGAATACATTCGCTCTTATGCTCAACGGTACACACTACATGACAGCTTCTCCGGGCTGGTGTTCAAATGCCGAGCGCAACACATGTATCCAGACAACTTTGACCGATCATAACCCAGACAATGGTTGGGATTCAGGTGCATGGTACACAATTACTGAGGTTGGCGAATTTGATGCAACAGAGGCTATTGCCATGTTGACTCCTGCTGAGCCTGAGGTTGAGCCACTTGAGGTTGTAAGCATCTCACCGGCCGATGGCGAGACAGTTGAGAAGCTCGAGCAGATTGTTGTTACATTCAATGCTCCTGTAACACTCGACGAGACAAAGAATATCAACCTTGTTGCTATTGAAGGATCAGACGTTACTCCAATCGAAGCTTATGTCGGAACATGGCAGCTCTTCAGTTCATTCCCGGGACAGGAAGGATACTTTGTAACCGGAACAACTGAAATCATTGAATACCAAGGCCAGCCTGCATTGCTATGTAAGGGCTTCGCCGATATGGCTAATTATGGTTATGACGATTCATTCATCATGTACTACAATAGCGAGGACGGTAGTGTGACTCTCCCTGCACAGAATTGTGCGAACTTTGAGTACAATGGCGATTCATATGAAGTAGGACTTTACATTGGTAACTCTACTGAACTGCGTATTTTTGATGGCAAGCTTATCGGTAACTATGTCGATGGCGTTATAATATTCGAAGGCTCTCCGGAGAATGAAAATTTCTCAGACTCATTCATGTTCTATGCTCCTGACATGGGTACAATCAGTTACTTTAACGACCTTGTTTGGATGCCTGTCAGCCAGGCAGCTGCACCAGCCAAGTCTGCTGTAAGAAACAACGTTAAAGTAGAGTGTGCAAAGAACCTTTCTGTTGCAACTATTGCAAAGAGCAAGATTAGCAGAGCTGATGAGAACGTTGCAAGCATTGTATCTGCAACAATCAACCCAGACGATGCTACACAGCTCATCATCACTGTAAATCAGGCACTTGCAAATGATACATACAAGCTCGTTATCGAGGCAGGTGCAGTTGTAACAGCCGAGGGTGCAACCAACGAGACTATCATCTGCACCTACATCCTCAACGACCCGACAGGCATCGAGGGTATTGACGCAGAGGTAGAGCAGACAATCTACGACCTCACAGGCCGCAAGATTGAGACAATCACCAAGGGTGGTATCTACATTGTAAACGGCAAAAAGGTACTTGTTAAGTAACTTTCTGTAATTTACAGTCCATATTCAGTCAGGAGCGCAAATGCGCTCCTGACTATTTTATTTTAGAAAAAGGCCAAAATCTTAGAAGATGTTTAAATTTATATCGCCAAGTTTTTTATAGAGCAAAAAAATAGTGCCAACGAGCAAAACGCAAGTTTACTTGTAAGTTTTAAAGCGAGTGCAGCCTATTTTGGCGCAATGCAAATTGGATGTTTATTTATTTTTCAAGGGCACATAGCGGGCTATGTAACTGCGAAAAAGAAAGAAACAGACGTTTTTGAATATAAAAAACGGCGAAATAGCCAGTTTCTATAATAAAATACGTTTTAAAAATTTAAACAACTTCTTACTAAGGAAAACAATTTTTCAATAAATTTGCAAATCGGAAATATTCTCTACTTATCTATAGAGAGATTCTACAAGTTGTAACGAATAAAAAACTTAATATAAACTTATTTGCTTATGAGAAAATTTACATTTTTCGTAGCATTGATGGCTATCCTTGTAACAACAGCACACGCACAGGGGACCCTCAATGAAACAGCTGTATTCGACTTCACTAACAATGTTTGGGAAATCCCCGGATACGACATGGTCAACTTCCGCGGTGTGAAGACTAAAGGAACATACACCGATGGCGAGAAGAGCATTACAATTGACCCTACTGCAAACAAGGGTGAATACTATTATGAGAATGGCTACCTGCGCATTGCAAAGCCCGGTTCAAAGATTATTCTCCCGGCATTCGGTTTCGCAGTAGATAAGATTGAGGTTATTGGCCACCCTTCGGCAACAAGTTACCCCAATGTTGACATGAATGTATATGTCGGCAAGACAGCTGTAAGTACAGCCTGCGTTGGTTCTACCGGAACATATGTATATGATATTGCAGCCGACAAACAGACTGCCGGCAATGTTTACGAACTTGTTATAGGTTCTAACGGTGGAAACTACTCAAGCATCATGTTCATCACATGCATCAAGGTTTACCCAAGAGAGAACAAGTTAGAGGCTCCGGTGATTACTCCTGCAAGCGGTGTATATATTGGTGAGCAAACCGTAAACGTCCACTCTGTAACTGCAGACATAGAGGGTGTGACAGATGTAACATACTACTACACTACCGACGGCAATGAGCCAACAGCTGAGGACGAGGAGACAGATGGTACCATCACCATAAGCGAGAGTTGTACACTCAAGGTGGTTGTTGAGCTCACCTATGGCGAGAAAACATATGTAAGTGCATCTTCAAGTGCCGAGTATATCATCAGTGAAGAGATTACATATCCAAAAGCTACAGCTATGGCAAGCGGTAAATATTTCATTGCAGCCGACAACAGCCTGGCATTGCCATTCAGCGACGGCAAGCTCCCGGTAAAGCCAACAACAGGTAACGGCGAGAATATAACCGATGCTGCGTACTATGCATACAGCTTTGAGCCTGCAGGCAATGGCGAGTTCTATATAAAGGATGCAAACGGCCTGTACCTGACAGCTTCAGCCATGAGTACAAAGAACGAGATAAAGACATCTGTCACATACCATAACTGTGCATGGAGTGTCATCATTGAGGATGGTGTCGCAAAGATGAAAAAGGACGGTTTCGTACTTGCATATGAAGAGAATGCCATTGTTGTAGTAAAAGAAACAAACGCTACAGATGCCACAATCTACCCATCGCTTTACGGAGTCTCAAACCCTCCATCTGTATTCAGCTATACACCCAATTCATACACCACTGAGTTGAAGAGTATCAGCATCACATTCAGTGAAGCTATAAGTTTGGAAGGCATAACATCGGCCGACCAAATCCCTGTATACAATGTTGAAGACAATACATTCCCTGTAGGCATGGGCAACTGGACATTGTCAGGCGAAACCATAACAATTGAACTGGGAACCGCCATAACCACCAATGGTGACTACTACATCATAATCCCGGCCGAGTGCGTTGTCAGCAAAATAACAGGTAAAAAGCCTGCTGAGGACATTAAAATCAATCTGGTAGTATACAATGAAGACCAGACCTCTATAAAAGAGATTGAGAACAACAATGAGAGTGTTGTTATTTACGACCTCACAGGCCGCAAGGTTGAGACCATCACAAAGGCCGGTATCTACATTGTAGGTGGCCGCAAAGTGCTGGTTAAGTGAGAGTAATAGTTGATAAGCTTGCTTAATCAAACATTACCGAACGTAAAGCAGTTGCGTGAAGCGAAAGTACCTGTAAAGTAACAAGCCCACCCCGGCTTAACCTTATAATATTACTCGCGCGAGGGAAACAACCTCGCGCGAGTTTTTTATGTATTCTCCCCTCCTCAGTCGCTGCGCGCCAAAACCTATCGGTACTCCTTTGGGGAGCTAAAACTAAGTGCTGAAGCACACTCCATTGGGGAGCTATAAGCTCCCGTTGTCGCAAACAACGCTCGTCCGCGTTGTCGTTGCGATTGAAAATAAATTTTCACTCACTCGCTTGCACGAGTTTTAATCGCACTTCGTGCGCTTGAAACTGCTCACGCTCGCTGTAAAAGCTCAAGCAAACTTGGCTTTTGCTCGCTTACTCGCAGTTTTCACCTTTCCGCTTTCAGTTTTCCGTTTTCACCTTTCACCTTTAACCTTTTATGAACTCTTCGGCGGGTTTTAAAGCATCCAACTTGCCCACATCAATGAACTGCAAATCCTTGGCAACCACTCCATAGATTGGGTGCTTTGCCGCAACCCACATATAGAAACTCATGATTGGGAAGCGTGTGCCCTTGACATCGTCAACCGGCAGGCCTTTCTCGCGGACATACTCCTCCATCAAAGCAAGCACCTTATCACTGAGAATGTGAATGCCGGAGAATGCCAACGCCTTGCACTCCGCCGGGACAACATCGGGCGATGTTACGCTATAGTCACCGGTATCGGTGTTCATCCAACCTACCATGCGCATTGTTTCGGGTTCAAAAAGCAGGAAACGTGTTGTCTTGCGTTCGCTGACAAGCAAAGAAGCCAGGGCGTCGTCATTAACCTGCTGCTCAAACCATTGTATATCACAATTGGAGAGAATGTCGACATTGTGGACGAGGAAGCGTCCGCAACCCTCAAGGTAACGACGCGCATGGAGCACTGCTCCACCCGTCTCAAGCAAAAGTTCGCGTTCGTCACTGATCTCCACAAGCATCTTGCCTTCGTGTTTTTCAGCCTTGTCGGTAACAATCCACTCTTCGCCGCCTACCCACTGCTCCACTTTGTCGGCAAAATAGTGTATGTTCACAACGGCCTCGTCAATGCCCGATGCATAAAGCTTGCGTGCAACGTGCTCAATGAGCGGCTTGCCACACACGGGGACAAGAGCCTTAGGGAGTGTATCGGTAAGGGGTTTAAGACGGGTTCCCAAACCCGCCGCAAAAATCATTGCTTTCATAGTCATTATATTTTTTACGAAATTAGCGCAAAAAAACGAATAAGAGAAATTTGAGACTCCACTTTTATATCAGCCCTGTCACTAATAACTTAAATAATAGCTAAAGCATAGCTAATGATATAATTTTAATTTCTATCTTTGCAAGAGACTGTAAAGACTGAAACAGATGGAACAGGAAAATTCAATAGGGTTCTACCAAAGCGCCATGAAGTATGGTACCTATCTGGGTATCTTTTGGGCAATAATGTACATATTGCTTTTGAAGTTCAATGCCAGCCCTATGCTGTCAATGGTAGCTGTGGGTATGTTCATCAGTTCACCGTTTCTGGCATGCCGTTTTGCAACCAGCTACCGCAGGCAGGAGTGCGGCAACAGCATCAAATACCCGCAGGCATGGACATTCCTGTTCTGCATGTACATCTGCGCCACACTTTTCAGCGGAATGACGAACTATATCTATTTCAGCATCATTGACCATGGGCAACTGATGATGGATGTCAACGAGATGCTGTCGCAGATAATTGCGACTCCCGGTATTGACGATGCATCAAAGATGCAGTTTGAGAGTATGCAGGATATGATTTCAAAACTGACAATCAAGGACGTCATCTGGCAATTATTGAACAATAATATATTCAACTCACTTACACTGCCACCGATAATAGCATTGTTTGTAAGAAAAATATCATAAGCCACAATATGGACATATCAGTAATAATTCCACTTTATAACGAAGCAGAATCGCTCCCCGAGCTCACCCAATGGATTGAGCGTGTGATGAAGGAGAACAGCTTCACATATGAAATAATATTCGTAAACGACGGCAGCACCGATAACTCATGGGATGTCATTGAGCAGCTGAAGGAGAAGAACGAGTGCATACATGGTATAAAATTCCGCCGTAACTATGGCAAGTCACCGGCTCTCTTCTGCGGTTTTGAACGCGCAAAAGGCGATGTTGTCATAACAATGGACGCCGACCTGCAGGATAGTCCCGACGAGATTCCCATCCTGTACAGAATGGTGACCGAAGAGAATTATGACCTTGTATCGGGCTACAAGCAGAAGCGATATGACCCGCTGAGCAAGACAATACCCACAAAGTTGTTCAACGCCACAGCGCGTAAAGTGTCGGGCATAAAGAACCTGCACGACTTCAACTGCGGCCTCAAGGCCTACCGTAACGAGGTAGTAAAGAACATTGAGGTTTATGGCGACATGCACCGTTATATCCCATACCTTGCAAAGAATGCAGGATATGACAGGATTGGTGAGCTTGTAGTCCATCACCAGGCACGCAAATATGGCAAGAGCAAGTTCGGCATAAGCCGTTTCTTCCATGGATACCTCGACCTCATTTCGCTGTGGTTCCTGTCGAAGTTCAACCGCCGCCCCATGCACATATTCGGTCTTTGGGGCACGCTTATGTTCATGATTGGTTTCATTTCGGCAATAATTGTTGGTGCCGCGAAGCTCATTGCGCTTGCAAACAACGAGCCTAGCCGTCTGGTTACCGACTCGCCCTATTTCTACATTGCACTGACAATGATGATATTGGGCACACAGCTGTTCCTCACAGGTTTCATTGCCGAGCTGGTGAGCCGCTCTTCACAGGACAGGAACAAATACAACATTTCAAAGGAAATCTAATGAAACAGGTTGCCGTTTTGTTGACACTGCTTTGTTGCCTGTTATGCACAGGATGCGACGGCGGGTACGACTGTGCTTTGGACAACATTGCATACAACCGCATAAAGTTCTACACCATCGATGAGTATGGCGTAGAGAGCGAATATGCATTCCCTGAGCCGCTGACGGTATCAATGATGATAAACGGGCGTGACTCGATAGTTGTGAATTACGTTACCAACGCTAAAGAGCTGACATTGCCAATGAGCTATACAAGCGAATGTGACACGGTTCTGCTCAATTTCTTCGACCGCTACCGCGATACATTATACATCGGGCACAGCAACATACCCATTTACCAGTCAATGGAATGCGGAGTCATCATGCACCACAGGCTCACCAACACAGCAAACACAGGCTACATGATTGATTCCATGGTGATAAAAGAGAGCAACGTCAATTTTGACAAGAATGAGAATATTAAGATATATTTTACTGAGTAGCATGCTGCTTGCGGCACCACTGACGGCTGTAGCACAGGAAGAGGCCAATCAGGAAGAAACGCCGCAAAAAGAGACCCGACAGAAAGAAGAAGGAACAAAAGATGGTTTTTGGAATCTGTTGGCTTTTAAAGGATTCGGTTTTTCGGCCGACCTGTTCGGGTGCGCATACTCACTGATAGGAGACGGAATAAGCACCGAAATTGCAGCTGAGCTCAATTTCGGCAACCGGCTGTACCCCATAGTAGAGGCCGGCTGGGCATGGTGCAATGCAACCGACGAGAACTATGGCATAAGATACAGGACAAACGCCCCGTACTACCGCGCAGGATTCAACTATAACTTCATGACCAAAAAGGAGAACCCCAACCCTAAACATTATATATATGGTTTGTTCCGCATCGGATGGACAGGGTTCCGATACGACGTTGAGACACCTCCAATAACCGACCCGGTATGGGGAGGAGATGTAGCACTTGACCTCAAGGATGTTGAGGGTGCATGCCTATGGGGAGAGATCGGCGCCGGCATAAAGGTGAAGATTGCAAAAGGTTTCCACATGGGCTGGAGCGTACGGTATAAGGTGAGGTTTACCGAAAAAGAGGGCGAAAACTCGAGAATGTGGTACATTCCGGGATATGGAATAAACAAGAGTACCTGTTTTGGCGGTACATATAACCTTATATATGACATACCTGTAAAAAGGTAAAAAGTGCTGTACATTCATATTACTGCTTAAACCAAAGAATGCATCACTGATATTATGAAAATATCAAACATAATATTCCTTTTTGCGGGTACATTGCTGTTGGCTTTGCCTGCCGGATATGAGCCGGGACATTTTGCAAAAGTGCTTTTTGCAGGCGCATTTGTACAGTCATTCGCCTGGACCGGCATAATTCTTTTTTTGGTTCATCGCAGCTTGGCGGCCAAACGAACAATAATATCACTCTTCTACATACTTTGCTGTTTGGAGACATTCCTGTTCCTGCGCTTCGGTTCACGATTGGACCCCAACATGCTGACATTGGCATTACAGACCAACAGTAACGAAGCGGGTGAATTCATGTCGGTATATTTGGCTACTCCATTTACATTCATATTCCTTATTATTGTATCACTCTTATATTTTGTATTGTACAAATCTCTGGGGATTACGGTTGCATGGAAGCGTACAAACTACAAATATGTCAACACCGGAATATTGGTCGGAACAATAATAGGACTTGCACTGCCATATCTTCCAAAGAGTTTTCCGATGGGGAGGAACACCTTGAATGAATTGACAATGTCTGTTGAATTTGTGGTTGAGCGACGTTCTGATATCGACAGGATGACAGACTGCATAGAGAAGATTTGCGTAACGGCAACACCGGAAAATAACGATGCGCCAATAATTACATTGGTTATTGGAGAGTCGTTCAACAAACAGCACAGTTCACTTTATGGATATTACCTGTCCACATCTCCAAACTTGCAGAAAGAATTTGATAGCGGCAACCTTTTTTGTTTTACAAATGCAATGTCTCCTACAAACGGGACAGACTTTGCCATGCGATATATCCTCTCACTCAAAGATTGCGGGAACACAGAAAGTGATAGCATACATCAGTTTCTGCTGATGCCGGCAATTTTCAGAAAAGCCGGATACAAGGTTGCATATTTCGACAATCAATACACACGCTCATCGGGCGGTTCATTAGACTTCAGTTGTGGATATTTTCTAAACCCCGTACAAATCCATAGTCAATGCTTCGATTATAGAAACGAAAAAACCTGCGAATACGATGGAGATTTTATCAGCCGATACAGCAGAGACATTTTGTCTCAACCGAAATCGCTGAATATCATACACCTTAAAGGCCAGCATTTTGATGCCGCATTACGCTACCCCGAAAGTTTTGAGAAATTCAAACCGGATGACATCAGACAACAAGCTCTTGACGAAGAGCAGAAACAACAAGTAGCGCATTATGACAACGCCACACTGTATAACGACTATGTTTTAAAAAGCATCATCGACAAGTTCCGGGACAAGAATGCCATTGTCATTTATTTATCGGACCATGGAGAACAGATTTATGATGAGCCAAGCCACCTGTTTGGACGCGGTTTTGACACCACAGACAAAGAAGAGACAATCAAGGCCGTGTACCAGATTCCGTTTATGATATGGTGCAGCAATGAATATATAAACAAGTCGAAAGAGGTAGTGAAAGCCATACGGGAAGTAAAAGACAACGAGATATGCACAGCTGATATCGCATACTTGCTTTTCGACATCGCGGATATAGATTTCAACTATAATATCAAGTCAAAGAGTTTTATTGACAACAGTTTTGTTCCACATAAAGTAATAATAAATTAAACGACTGAACGATGAACGGTAAATTGAGCAAATTCAAAATTGTGTTCCTCCTATTCCTCATTATTGGAACATTCTACATTCTGAGGAACCACACACCCGAGGTCTACACCACTAACAGCGGTTATGTTTTCGGTACACAGTACAACATCAAATACAAGAGCACGCAGGACCTGCACGGCGAGATAAGGAGCACGCTGAATGAGGTTGACAACTCCTTGTCCATGTTCAACAGGAATTCCATAATAAGCGCATTCAACAGCAACAGGGATACCATAGCCAACGAGATGTTCACCGAGGTTTTCAACCTTGCGCAGAAGATTTCTGCAAAGACCGATGGAGCATTCGACATCACCGTTGCGCCACTGGTGAATGCTTGGGGTTTCGGCTTCAAGAAAGGCGAACTGCCCGACAGTGCAACAGTTGAGGAGCTACGCAGCAAGGTTGGCTACACCACTGTTGCATTGGTTGACGGCAGGGTTATCAAGCAGAACCCCGGTACAATGTTGGATTGCGGCGCCATAGCCAAGGGCTACGGATGTGACATGGTGGCACACATGCTCGACAGCAGGAACATCACCGATTACATGATTGAGATTGGAGGCGAAGTTGTGACAAAGGGAAAGAATGACAGAGGCACGGAGTGGAACATAAGCATAAGCAAACCGACTGAGAACACGACAGGTGGCCACAATGGGCACCAAAAGATAATTGCCATAAGCGGAAAGGCAATGGCAACATCGGGCAACTACCGCAATTTCCGCATTGAGAACGGAAAGAAGTATGCCCACACCATCGACCCGCGTACAGGCTACCCGGTGCAACATTCACTGCTCAGTGCAACGGTTATTGCCGAGAATTGCGCCAAGGCTGATGCTTATGCCACATCGTTCATGGTCATGGGACTTGAAAAGGCCATTGAACAGTGCAGGAGAGACAGCATTGAAGCATTCTTCATATACAGTAACGAGGACGGAGCACTACAGACCTATGCAACGGAAGGGTTCTGAAAAAACATTCTCATCATAAAAGGACGGCGCCGGTCTACGATGACCCCCTCTGTCGTTATTTATATCACAAAGGGAGAATCACCCCTCGGCCATTGTTGTGGCACTTACCATATTTATAAAGTGAAGCAGGTTGGAGGTGAAAAGTTTCACGGAAATAGCAAGCAGGATTATACCGAAGAACTTGCGTGTGAAATAGATGCCGCCCTTTCCAAGCATACGCTGCAGATGGGCCGTTGCGCTCAGCATAATGAACACGACCACAGCATTTACAAGCAGGGCTATGAGAATGTTGATACCGGCATATTCGGCCTTCAGTGACAGAAGGGTTGTAAAGGAACCAGCACCGGCAAGCAAGGGGAAAACCAATGGGACCATTGTCGCATTGTTCGCTGCGATGGAGGAATCCTTGAAAATCTCGATGTCGAGCACCATCTCAATGGCCATAAGGAATATGATCAGCGCACCTGCCACTGCAAAGGAGTTGATATCGACGCCAAAAAGATTGAGAATCCAGTCGCCCACAAAGAAGAATATCAACATGAGAGAGAATGCATAGAAAACAGCCTTTCCCGGGTCGATAACCTTTCCCTTGTCACGGATTGAGAGTACAATTGGCATGATGCCTATCGGGTCAATGACTGCAAAAAGCACAATAAAGGCGCTCAAGAATTCCACCGTATTGAAAGCCGAAAAATATTCCATAATTGTTTATAATGTTTAAAATAGGACAAAACTAACTGTTCACAAACGCAAATGTAGAGTTTTTTTTAATAAGAGAAAAGAAACTGCCACAACAAATACTTTTATTTTTTAAAAAAAGAACAAAAAACAAGGCACAAAATATCCGTATTTGACAAAAAAGTTGTACCTTTGCGGCCGAATTCTATCAACATAATGTCTAACTCATTAACTTTTAAAAAATTATGAGCAACGAAATTCTAACAGGTACACCCGATTTCAATTGGGAGTCGTACGAGAAAGGCGAGAACATCTCAGGTCTTTCACACGAGCAGCTTGAGCAGGCCTATGATGGCACACTCAACAAGGTATCAAGCCGCGAGGTAGTAATGGGTACCGTTATCGGTATCAACAAGCGTGAGGTTATTGTAGACATCAACTACAAGCAGGACGCTATCATCCCCATCAGCGAGTTCCGCTACAACCCAGACCTTAAGGTAGGTGACCAGGTTGAGGTTTACATCGAGAACTTGGAGGACAAGAAGGGTCAGTTGAACCTTTCACACAAGAAAGCACGCGCAAGCCGTTCTTGGGAGCTTGTCAACAAGGCTATGGAAGAGCAGGCAGTTGTACGTGGTTACATCAAGTGCCGCACTAAGGGCGGTATGATTGTTGACGTATTCGGTATCGAGGCATTCTTGCCAGGTTCACAGATCGACGTTAAGCCTATCCGTGACTACGATGCATACGTTGGCCAGACAGAAGACTTCAAAATCGTTAAGATCAACCAGGAATTCAAGAACGTTGTCGTTTCTCACAAGGCTCTTATCGAGGCTGAGCTTGAGGAGCAGAAGAAGAAGATCATCAGCACACTTGAGAAGGGTCAGGTACTCGAGGGTACAGTAAAGAACATCACTTCTTACGGTGTATTCATCGACCTCGGTGGCGTTGACGGTCTCATCCACATCACAGACCTCTCTTGGGGCCGCGTAAACGATCCTACAGAGGTTGTTACTCTCGACCAGAAGATCAATGTTGTTATCATCGACTTCGATGATGAGAAGAAGCGCATTGCTCTCGGCTTGAAGCAGCTTACTCCACACCCATGGGATGCTATCGACGCTGACCTCAAGGTAGGTGATGTAGTTAAGGGTAAGGTAGTTGTTATGGCTGACTACGGCGCATTCATCGAAATCGCTCCTGGCGTTGAGGGTCTTATCCACGTTTCAGAGATGTCTTGGAACCAGCACTTGCGTTCAGCTCAGGACTTCATGAAGGTTGGCGAAGAGGTAGAGGCAGTTATCCTCACACTCGACCGCGACGAGCGTAAGATGTCACTCGGTATCAAGCAGCTCAAGGAGGATCCATGGGCTAGCATCGAGGAGAAGTATCCTATCGGTTCAAAGCACACAGCAAAGGTTCGCAACTTCACTAACTTCGGTATCTTTGTTGAGATTGAGGAGGGTGTTGACGGTCTCATCCACATCAGCGACCTCTCTTGGACAAAGAAGGTTAAGCACCCATCTGAGTTCACACAGATCGGTGAGGCTATCGATGTTCAGGTATTGGAGATCGACAAGGAGAACCGCCGCTTGAGCCTTGGTCACAAGCAGCTCGAGGAGAACCCATGGGATGTATTCGAGACAGTATTCACCGTTGGTTCAATCCACGAGGGTGTTATCACAGAGCTCATCGACAAGGGCGCAGTTGTTTCATTGCCTTACGGCGTTGAGGGCTTCGCTACTCCAAAGCACCTCGTTAAGGAGGATGGCACACAGGCTGCTGCAGAGGAGAAGTTGTCATTCAAGGTGATCGAGTTCAACAAGGAGGCTAAGCGCATCATCCTTTCTCACAGCCGTATCTTCGAGGATGCAGCTAAGGAGGAGGAGAAGGCTGAGAAGAAGGCCGCTGCTGCAGCTCGCAAGAGCAAGAAGGCAGAGGAGGCAGCTCCTGCAATCCAGAACCAGGCTGCTTCAACAACTCTCGGCGACATCGACGCACTTGCTGCTCTCAAGAGCAAGCTCGAGGGTAAAGGTGAATAATTGAATTGATTCACACAATATCTACGGTTAAGGCTGTCCATGTGGACAGCCTTAACTTTTTTTAAGCAATGATATAGCAGTTGACCCAGGATGCTTTGTCATTTTTCGGGCAAGCCCTCAACAACACGTCTGAGCGTAGCGAAGTATCTATCACTGCGCAGTTATAAGATCCTTCACATCCAGTTACTCGCTACGCTCATCGAAAGCTACGATTAAGCGAGAGCAAAGACAGTTTACTTGCTTTGCCGAGCGGTAGTAGCTTCGTAAAACAAAACCTCTTTTTAATATTTCTATTAAGGTATGGTCAGGATGACAGTTTCGCGAAATTAATTGTCTTTGGGTCAACTGCTATATTATTACCTTTTTTATTTCAAATAGTGATAGACAATTTGCTTTTTAACACTCTAATAAGTAAATTTGCAGAACTATGGAACCATTCGAGATACACATATTAGGGTGTGGATCGGCACTGCCCACGACAAGGCATAATGCAAGTGCACAAATTGTAAAGATTGGCAACAAACAGTTCATGATTGACTGCGGAGAGGGCACACAAGTGCAGTTGCGCCGCAGCCACATACATTTCTCGTTCATCAACCACATCTTCATTTCGCACCTGCATGGCGACCACTGCTTTGGCCTTATAGGCCTCATATCAACCTTTGCCTTGCTTGGACGCACTGCCCCACTGCACATATACGCCGACCCGAACCTCGAAGAGGTGATGAGACCGCAGATAGATTTCTTCTGCAAAGGGATGAATTATCCCCTATTCTTCCATGGCATAGATGCCACAAAACAGCAAGTGATTTTTGAAGACAACACCATAACAGTAGAGTCTCTGCCGCTGAAGCACCGCATGCCGTGCTGCGGATTCCTGTTCCGTGAAAAGCCGAAGAAACGACATCTCATTGGCGATGTAATAAACTTCTATAACATACCGGCATACATGCGTCAGGCCATAAAGGACGGAGCCGACTACATCACCCCGGACGGTGAAACAATACCCAACAGCAGGCTCACAAAGGACGCAGACCCCTCACGCAGCTATGCCTACTGCAGCGACACTGCCCCATGCAGCCACAACAACGAATTGTTGCAGGGTGTAGACTTGCTATATCACGAGGCCACATTTGCCGATAGCGAGAAGGAACGTGCAGTACAGACTTTCCATAGCACCGCATACCAGGCAGCGCAGGTTGCATGTAATGCAGGAGTGAAGAGACTGGTCATTGGTCATTACTCTTCACGTTACGAGACGCCCGAGGTGCTGCTAAACGAGGCATGCGAGCTATTCCCCGACACCATTGCCGCAAAAGAGGGAATGGTAATTACCATTGACTGAACATTAAATTTTCATCATCCAAAGCAATAATTACCTGTACCGCCGTGTCAAGAAACGACTATAACGAAGAGATCATAATTGCACAGCTCAAGAAAGAAAATCTCAGAGCCGGTGCATTCTCTGCCATAGTCAATGAACACAGCGAGAGCATATATTGGCACATCAGACGCATGGTACTGGAACACGAGGATGCCAATGACATTGTACAGAACACCTTCATAAAGGCATGGACGAACATCGAAAGTTTCCAGGGGAAGTCAAAAATATCGACATGGCTCTACCGCATTGCCATAAACGAGACACTGACATTCCTGAACAAAAAACAGAACTCCCTTGTTTCAC
This sequence comes from Bacteroidaceae bacterium, assembly GCA_045634305.1. Classification (GTDB taxonomy): domain Bacteria; phylum Bacteroidota; class Bacteroidia; order Bacteroidales; family Bacteroidaceae; genus HGM04593. The sequence continues at coordinate 15,107 of JAZQZZ010000017.1, forward strand.
TGGACACGCCGGAAGGTGCGATAGCCGAACAGCTTGAAAGCGACTCATATTTCAGTGGCGACAAAGCCGACGCACTATTGCAGGAGGCTATTGCGCGCCTGCCCGAAAAGCAGCGCCTGGTATTCAACCTAAAGTATTACGACGAAATGAAATACGAGGAGATATCACAGTTGCTCGACACCAGCGTAGGCGCCTTGAAGGCATCATATCACATTGCAGTGAAAAAAATTGAGGAATATTTGAAAAAAACAGAAGATTCCTGAGCAGGACCGATTAAACCATAGGCCAAATATTCCATCTTATAAGTAGAAGTTCAATTATGGAAAGAGAAGAGTATTCAAAAAAAGAAGTTTTCACGGTGCCCGAAGGCTACTTCGAGCAACTCAACCGTAACATATTGGATGCTACAGAAAACTGCAACCCGGCCGTACAGCGCCGCAGAAGCCACGTATTTGGCAGAGTGGCCGGATATGCTGCAGCCGTGGCCATCCTGTTTGTACTGGCAATAAACGTATTGACGCCCAAAAGTACCGACAGCGGAAACATTGCAGTTTCAGCCGATAATGAATATATCGACAACATACTCAACAGCTACACAATTGACGACTACACCTTCTACTGCTACCTCACAGACAGCAATTTCGAATAAACCGTAACAAAAAACAGATATATGAAAAAATTAGTTTTCGCTTCATTGTTCATGCTTTTCGCAGTGTTGACAGGCTACGCCCAACAACACAACAGGAAGCCCCACTTCTCGCCCGAGGAGTTCCAGGCAAAACAGAGAGCATACATCACAGAAAAGGCCGGACTGACAACCGAAGAAGCCGACGCCTTTTTCCCGTTATTCTTCGAATTGCAGAAGAAGAAATTCGACCTTGAGCGCAATGCACGCAAGGATTTCCGAAAACAGCGTAACGAGCAGATGAACGAAGAAGAGTGTCGCAAGTTCGTGCACAACATGGCAGATGTGAAGATTGAGATTGCCAAGCTCGAAAAGGAATATACCGACAAATACCTCGAGGTGCTACCGGCATGCAAGGTCCGCAGAGTGCAACATGCCGAAGGCTCTTTCCAGCGCGACCTTATGAAGAAGATGATAGAGCACAGGAACAACGTCCACAAAGACAAAAAAGCCGAATGATATAATGCAAAAAGAGATTCCGAATTCGGAATCTCTTTTTGCATTATTATGGGAAAAACTCAAGACAAGAACTACATTCCCTTTTCCTTTGCCTCGTTCCAAAGAGCGTCCATCTCCTCGAGCGACATATCGCGCAAGTTGCGTCCCTGCCCTATTGAATGCGCCTCGACATAGTTAAAGCGGCGGCGGAACTTGCCGTTTGTAAGTTCAAGCGCATTATCGGGATTTATGCCATAAAGGCGCGATGCATTCACCATGCTGAACAGCAAATCGCCAAACTCCTTTTCCATGTTTACGGCATTACCCTGCTTCATTTCCTCCTCAATCTCGGCAATCTCTTCCTTCACCTTTGCCCATACATCCTCTTTCTTTTCCCAATCAAAGCCCACATTGGCAGCCTTCTCCTGCATGCGATAAGCCTTTATGAGCGATGGCATTGAGGAGGGCACACCACTGAGAATAGTCTTGTTGCCATCTTTTTCGGTCATCTTCAGCTGCTCCCAGTTCTTGCACACCTCACCGGCCGTCTCGGCTACAGCATCGCCAAAAACATGGGGATGACGATATATCAGTTTGTCACACAGGCGGTCACACACATCCTTCATGTCGAACTGCTGCTTCTCGCTTGCAATCTTTGCATAGAATGCCACGTGCAGCAGCACATCGCCAAGCTCTTTGCAAATATTCTGCGTATCATCGGCCACAAGGGCGTCTGACAATTCAAAACACTCCTCTATTGTATTCGGGCGCAGGCTGCTGTTTGTCTGTTTCCTGTCCCATGGACACTTCTCGCGCAACTCGTCAAGGACATCAAGGAAACGCCCGAAAGCATCTAAAATTTCTTCTCTACTATGCATGATTGATATTTTTAACGGTACAAAAATAGAATAAAACAACGAATAGGGAAACCCTTGACGACATTTTGCATCAATGGCGGTCATTTTAGTGATTTTTTTGCCTTGAAAGGTGATTATTTTGATAATAAGAGTTAACTTTGCAATTTAGAAAACATTTAATTTGGAATAAAAATATAAAATTCAAAATACTATGAGCTTAGCAAGCACTTACATACCCGCTGAGGTTGAAGAGAAATGGTACGAGTATTGGTTGAAGAACAACCTTTTCCACTCGGAGCCCGATGAGAGAGAGCCTTATACGATCGTAATCCCCCCACCAAACGTAACAGGTGTGTTGCACATGGGTCACATGCTCAACAACACCATTCAGGATATCCTTGTACGCCGTGCGCGCATGCTCGGCAAGAACGCTTGTTGGGTACCGGGAACCGACCACGCATCAATTGCGACTGAGGCTAAGGTTGTGAAGAAGCTTGCAGGACAGGGCATCAAGAAGAGCGACCTCACACGAGAGGAGTTCCTCAAGCATGCATGGGAGTGGACCGACGAGCACGGAGGCATCATCCTGCAGCAGTTGCGCAAGCTTGGCGCATCGTGCGACTGGGACCGCACATCGTTCACCATGGACGAGACACGCAGTAAGAGCGTCATCAAGGTATTCTGCGACCTATACAACAAGGGACTCATCTACCGTGGTTTGCGCATGGTAAACTGGGATCCCAAGGCACAGACAGCTCTGAGCAACGAGGAGGTTATCTACAAGGAGGAGAAGAGCAAACTCTACTACCTGAAATATTATGTTGACGAGGCTGCCGGCAGCACTGATGGCGAGGAGGCCGATGCTGTGACACTTGCAGCAACCGATGCTTTCGACCCTACAGTGAAGCACCAGATTCTGCACCGCGACGCCAATGGCCGCCGCTATGCAGTGGTAGCGACCACACGCCCCGAGACAATCATGGGTGACACTGCAATGTGCATCAACCCCAAGGATCCAAAGAACAGCTGGCTCAAGGGCAAGAGAGTGATTGTACCACTCGTGAACCGTTCAATCCCTGTAATCGAGGACCGCTATGTCGAGATTGAGTTCGGTACAGGTTGCTTGAAGGTAACCCCGGCACACGACACCAACGACTATATGCTTGGCAAGACTCATAACCTTGAGACAATCGACATCTTCAATGCCGATGCTACCATCAGCGAGGCTGCAGGTATGTACGTCGGCCAGGACCGTATGGATGTACGCGTGCAGATTGCAAAGGACCTTGCCGATGCTGGTCTCTTGGAGAAGGTCGAGGACTATGAGAACAAGGTGGGTTACAGCGAGCGTAACTCGGACACTGCTGTAGAACCACGCCTTTGCATGCAGTGGTTCCTGCGCATGCAGCACTTTGCCGACATTGCCTTGCCACCGGTAATGGAGGACAAACTTAAATTCTACCCCGCAAAATACAAGACTACATACAACAACTGGCTTGCAAACATACAGGACTGGTGTATCAGCCGCCAGCTTTGGTGGGGACACCGCATACCGGCATATTTCCTACCTGTAGCCGAAGGTGCCGAGGAGAAGTTCGTTGTTGCAGAGAGCCGCGAGGAGGCACTTGCGCTTGCAAAGGCAATCCCCGGTTATGAGAACATCACAGCCGAGGAGCTCCGTCACGATGAGGACGCACTCGACACATGGTTCAGCTCATGGTTGTGGCCAATCTCTCTGTTCAACGGTATCCTTGACCCGGGCAACAAGGAGATAAGCTACTACTATCCCACAAACGACCTCGTGACCGGCCCGGACATCATCTTCTTCTGGGTGGCACGTATGATTATGGCCGGTTATGAGTACCAGGGCGACATGCCGTTCAAGAACGTATACTTCACAGGTATCGTGCGCGACAAGCTCGGCCGCAAGATGAGCAAGTCACTCGGCAACAGCCCCGACCCGCTCGAACTCATTGCACGTTACGGCGCTGACGGTGTGCGCATGGGTATCATGCTCTCCGCACCTGCAGGTAACGACATCCTCTTCGACGACAGCCTTTGCGAGCTGGGACGTAACTTCTGCAACAAGATATGGAACGCATTCCGCCTTGTAAAGGGTTGGAACGTTAGCAGCGAGATTGAGCAGCCCGAGAGCAGTAAGCTCGCCATCAAGTACTTTGGCGAGACACTTGCAAAGGCAGCAGCGTCGCTCGACGACCTCTTTGGCAAATATCGCCTTAACGAGGCTTTGATGACCGTGTACTCACTCTTCTGGGACGAGTTCTCGGCATGGTATCTTGAGATGATCAAGCCCGCATACGGCTCACCAATAGACGCTGCGACATACGAAGCGACACTCGGTTTCTTCGACAGTCTGTTGCGTCTGTTGCACCCATTCATGCCATTCATCACAGAGGAGTTGTGGCAGAACATCAAGGAGCGTCAGGACGGCGAGAGCATCATGGTACAGAGCACAAAGGAGCTTGCAGCGGAATGCGACGAGGCATTCCTTGGCAAGATTGCAATAATGAAGGAGGTTATCGGCGGTGTACGCGCTACACGTCAGCAGAAGAACCTGTCGCCACGCGAGCCATTGGCTTTGCAGATTATCGGCGAGTCACCTGTTGCCGGCCTTGAGTGCGTAATGACAAAGATGGCAAACCTCTCTTCACTCGAGAGCGTTGCCACACCAGACGACACTGCGGTATCGTTCCGCGTGGGCACAACAGAGTTCGCCATCCCAATGGGCTCACTCATTGACAAGGCTGCAGAGATTGCCAAGATGCAGGAAGAACTCGCATACCACGAGAAATTCCTCAAGAGCGTTGAAGCAAAGCTGGGCAACCCCAACTTCGTGAACAAGGCTCCCGAGAAGATTATTGCTATCGAACGCAAGAAACAGTCGGATGCAATGGAAAAGATAGCAATGCTAAAGGAAAGCATTCAGAAACTCTCCAAGTAACCGCCAACAGCAATGAAGGACAAGAAAAAAATCATAATCATATCCCTGGGTGTGCTTGTAGCCGCATTGGCTATAGGTATGGCCATCGTGTGGATGAACCTCAAGAAGAGCGAGAAGCAGAACATTGAGATACAGGAGCTCATAGCTCTTGAGCAGGAGGAGATGCTAAACGACCTTCAGAACGCGCAGATTGAGTATGAAGAGCTGAAGACAAAAATTCTCAGCAACGATTCGCTGCTCGTGAAGCTTGAACAGGAGCAATTGCGCACCCAGCAGTTGTATGAAGAACTGCAGAGTGTAAAAGCTACAAATGCAGCTGAAATCAAGCGTCTGAAGAAGGAGTTGAAGACACTCCGCGGCGTGCTCGAGAACTATGTGGTGCAGATTGACTCACTTTTCCGCGAGAATGAAGAGCTCAAAGTAGAGAACACCAAGCTCATTGCCGGCAAAAAGAAAGCCGAGCAGGAGAGGAATGACCTTGTCAAGGAAAAGAAAGTGCTCACAGAAAAGGTTGACATTGCAGCACAGCTCAATGCTACCGATATAAAGATACAACTGATACGCAGCAACGGCAAGGAAACCGACAAAATCAAGCGTGCCAAGCAGATAAGCGTAAGCTGCAAGATTTCACGAAACGTCACGGCAAGCACAGGCGACAAGGTTGCTTACGTAAGAATAATGCAACCCGACGGCGAGCCATTGATAAAGGGATACAGCAACACCTTCGAATACCAGAACCGCGACATGAGCTACTCGATAAAAAGGGAGTTCGAGTTCGACGGCGAAGAAATGCCGCTCACATTCTATTGGGATATCGAGGAGACATTACAGCAAGGACGTTACCGTGCATACATTTTTGTCGACGGCAACATGATTGGCGAGGGATATGCCGATTTTGAATAATATACAGATATGAAACGAATACTTGTAACAGGAGGAGCAGGATTCATAGGGTCGCACCTGTGTGAAAGATTGCTCAATGACGGAAACGATGTCATCTGCCTCGACAACTACTTCACAGGCAGCAAGGACAATATACGCCACCTCATTGGCAACGACCACTTTGAGCTTGTCCGCCACGACATAACACAGCCCTATACTGCCGAGGTTGACGAGATATACAATCTTGCCTGCCCCGCATCGCCGGTACACTACCAGCACGACCCTGTCAAGACAATACAGACATGCGTAATCGGTTCAATGAACATGTTGGGACTGGCAAAACGCGTAGGAGCGAAGATTCTTCAGGCTTCGACAAGCGAGGTCTATGGCGACCCCATCATTCACCCACAGGTCGAGGATTATTGGGGAAACGTCAACCCCATAGGCATCCGTTCATGCTACGATGAGGGAAAGCGATGCGCAGAGACTCTGTTCATGGACTATCACCGCCAGAACAACGTAAAGATAAAGATTATCCGCATATTCAACACCTATGGTCCACGCATGAGCATGAACGACGGACGCGTAGTATCGAACTTCATCGTACAGGCACTGCAGGGCAAAGACATAACCATATATGGCGACGGAAAGCAGACACGCAGTTTCCAGTACGTGGATGACCTTGTAGAGGGTATGGTGCGTATGATGGAGACCGGCGATGATTTCACCGGTCCCGTGAACATCGGCAACCCAGGCGAATTCACAATGCTCGAACTTGCCGAAAAGGTGATTGCACTCACAGGCTCAAAATCAAAGATTGTATTCGAGCCGTTGCCACAGGACGACCCCCGTCAGCGCAAACCGGACATTTCATTGGCAAACCGGATGCTTGGCGGTTGGACACCGGAGATAAAGCTTGACGAAGGTTTGGGACACACAATAGATTATTTCAAGAAACTAATATAAAAACACAATAACAATGAACATTCTAGAACTTAGCGAACAGGAAATTGTACGCCGCGAGGCACTTGCCGAACTGCGCAACATGGGTATTGAACCATACCCTGCAGCAGAGTACCCCACAGATGCATTCTCAACAGATATCATAGCGGAATTCAAGGACGAGGACGAGCCACGCAAGGTGTGCATCGCCGGCCGTATGATGAGCCGTCGTGTAATGGGTAAGGCTTCATTCATCGAGTTGCAGGATTCAAAAGGCCGTGTGCAGGTGTATATCACACGCGACGACATCTGCCCGGGTGAGAACAAGGACACATACAACGTCCTTTTCAAGCGCCTGCTCGACATCGGTGACTTCATCGGTGTCAAGGGTACAGTGTTCCGCACACAGACCGGTGAAATCACTGTGCACGCACACGAGATTACATTCCTTTCAAAGAGCATCCGTCCGTTGCCAATCGTAAAGTACAAGGATGGCGTGGCTTATGACCGTTTTGAGGATCCCGAGTTGCGTTACCGCCAGCGTTATGTTGACCTTGTTGTAAACGATGACGTGAAGGAGATTTTCATCAAGCGCAACAAGATCTACAGTTCAATGCGTGAGTTCTTCAACAGCCGTGGATATATGGAGGTTGAGACACCTGTATTGCAGTCAATCCCCGGTGGTGCAGCAGCACGTCCGTTCATCACACACCATAACGCACTCGATATTCCTCTCTATTTGCGTATTGCCAACGAGCTCTATCTCAAGCGCCTTATCGTAGGTGGTTTCGAGGGTGTATACGAGTTCTCAAAGAACTTCCGCAACGAGGGTATGGACCGCACACACAACCCAGAGTTCACTTGTATGGAGATTTATGTATCGTACAAGGACTACAACTGGATGATGTGCTTTACAGAGCAGATGCTCGAGAAGATTGCGCTCGACGTGAACGGCACAACCGATGTCCAGGTAGGCGAGCACACAATCAGTTTCAAGGCGCCATTCCGCCGCGTAACCATGCTCGACTCTATCAAGGAGTTCACTGGCTACGACCTCAACGGCAAGAGCGAGGAGGAGATTTTCGCAATCTGCAAGGAGCTCAAGATGGAGGTTGACGAGACAATGGGTAAGGGCAAGCTCATCGACGAGATTTTCGGCGAGTTCTGCGAGGGCAACTACATTCAGCCTACATTCATCACAGACTACCCCATCGAGATGTCACCACTCTGCAAGCGTCATCGCAATAACCCCGACCTCACCGAGCGTTTCGAGCTTATGGTGAACGGTAAGGAGCTTTGCAACGCATACAGCGAGCTCAACGACCCGATTGACCAGGCCGAGCGTTTCCAGGAGCAGTTGCGCCTGAGCGAGAAGGGTGACGACGAGGCAATGTTCATTGACAAGGACTTCGTGCGCGCACTTGAGTATGGTATGCCTCCTACATCGGGTATGGGTATCGGTATGGACCGTCTTGCAATGCTCATGACTGGCCAGACCACAATTCAGGAAGTATTGTTCTTCCCACAGATGCGCCCCGAGAAGAAAGTTCCCAAGGACAACGCTGCTGCATTTGCGGTAATCGGCGTTCCCGAAGAGTGGGTTCCAGTGCTTCACAAGGCTGGTTACAACCTAGTAAACGACCTCAAGGGTGGCAATGCGCAGAAAATCCAGATGGAAATTGGCGGCATCAACAAGAAGTTCAAGCTCGGCTACACCGTACCATCAGTGAACGACGTTGCAGCTTGGATTGAGAAGCTGGGCTAAGAAACCCTCTTGGATTAAAATACAATTATTATATAGTTTCTAAAAACGCTTTATTATGGAACTATCAAACAAACAGGTTGCCATTATGGGTGGCGGCAGTTGGGCGACGGCTATTGCCAAGATTCTGCTCAACAATGTCGAGACCATAAACTGGTACATCAGACGCGAGGACCGCATCGAAGACTTCAAGCGTTTGGGACACAACCCCGCTTATCTCTCTTCGGTGAAGTTCGACACGAACAGGATCAACTTTTCATCGGACATCAACAAGGTTGTCAAGGAGAGTGACATTCTGGTATTCGTGACACCATCGCCATACCTCAAGAACCACCTCAAGAAACTGAAGGCGAATCTCGAGGACAAGTTCATCGTCAATGCCATCAAAGGTATTGTGCCCGATGAGAACCTCATCATCTCGGAGTATTTCAACAAGGTGTACAAGGTCCCTTATGACAACATTGCAGCAATAGCTGGTCCTTGCCACGCCGAGGAGGTGGCGCTCGAGCGCCTTTCGTACCTCACCGTGGGCTGTGCAAACATTGACCATGCGAAGCAGTTTGCAAAGAAACTCGGCAGCAGCTTCATCAAGACATCTGTGAGCGACGACGTTGTGGGCATTGAGTATGGTTCAGTACTCAAGAACATCTACGCCATTGCAGCCGGCATATGCAGCGGACTCAAGTACGGCGACAACTTCCAGGCTGTGCTCATGTCAAACGCAGCCATTGAGATGAACCGTTTCATCAACGTCATTCACCCCATTGAGCGTACCATCAACGACTCGGTTTACATGGGCGACCTTTTGGTGACAGGCTACTCCAAGTTCAGCCGCAACCGCGTGTTCGGCAGCATGATCGGTAAGGGTTACTCGGTGAAGAACGCACAGATTGAAATGGAGATGATTGCCGAAGGTTACTATGCGGCAAAGTGTATCAAGGAAATCAATGAGCACTACCGCATAAACACCCCAATCATCGATGCAGTGTACAACATTCTTTACGAGGGCATCTCGCCGGTAATTGAGATTAAGCTGTTGACAGACTCATTCAAGTAAACATTAAAATTTAGATTCTTCGCTTTGCTCAGACGTATTGTTGAGGGCTCGCCCGAAAAATGACACTCTTCGCGTTTTTGTCATCCTGAACGTGAGTGAAGGATCTTAAAAAACAACAATAACAATGAAAAATATAACACTTAACATTGACAAGGTTACAGGTTTTGTAACACGTGAGCAGATTCTGGCTCTTGAGCCACAGGTTAAACGCGCACAGGCCGCTCTTGAGGACGGTTCACTGCCAGGCAACGACTTCCTCGGCTGGTTGCACCTTCCATCATCAATCACAAAGGAGCACATTGCCGACATCAACGCTACAGCACAGACACTCCGTGAGAACTGCGAGGTTGTGGTTGTTGCAGGTATCGGTGGCAGCTACCTCGGTGCACGCGCTGTCATTGAGGCATTGAGCAACAACTTTGCCGCACTCATGGGCGACAGCAAGAACCCACGCGTAATCTTCGCAGGCCACAATATCAGCGAGGACTACCTCTATGAACTGACAGAGTACCTCAAGGACAAGAAGTTCGGTGTAATCAATATCTCAAAGTCAGGTACAACAACCGAGACTGCACTTGCATTCCGCCTCTTGAAGAAGCAGTGCGAGGACCAGCGCGGCAAGGAGATGGCAAGCAAGGTAATCGTTGCCATTACCGATGCAGTTAAGGGTGCAGCACGTATCACAGCAAACAAGGAGGGTTACAAGAGTTTCATCATCCCCGACAACGTAGGTGGCCGTTTCTCTGTTCTCACCCCTGTAGGCTTGTTGCCAATCGCAGTTGCAGGCTTCGACATCGAGGCACTTGTAAACGGTGCACAGGACATGGAGAAGAACTGCGCTCCCGAGGTTCCATTCGAGGAAAACATCGCAGCAATGTACGCAGCTACACGTAACGCACTCTATGCCGACGGCAAGAAGATTGAAATCCTCGTTAACTACCAGCCAAAGCTCCACTTCACATCTGAGTGGTGGAAGCAGCTCTACGGCGAGAGCGAGGGCAAGGAGAACAAGGGCATCTTCCCTGCATCTGTTGACTTCACTACACACCTCCACTCAATGGGTCAGTGGATTCAGGAGGGTGAGCGTACTATCTTCGAGACTGTACTCTCTATCGAGAAACCAAACTGCTCGCTCACCGTTCCAAGCGACGAGGAGAACCTCGACGGTCTCAACTTCCTCGCGGGCAAGCATGTAGACGAGGTAAACAAGATGGCCGAGCTCGGTACACAGCTCGCACACGTTGACGGCGGTGTTCCCAACATCCGCATCTCAATCCCTGAGCTCAACGCATACTACATTGGTCAGCTTCTCTACTTCTTTGAAATCGGTTGCGGTATCAGCGGTTATGTACTTGGTGTGAACCCATTCAACCAGCCGGGTGTAGAGGCATACAAGAAGAATATGTTTGCATTGCTCGACAAACCCGGTTACGAGGAGGAGAGCAAGGCAATCCGCGCAAGACTGTAATAAGAAAAGGTAAAAGGTCAAAACGGAAAACTGAAAAACTAAACAGTCTTTAATGGATTACATAAAAGCTATTGAAAACTATAAGCAACTGCAAGGCCACAAGGCCTTGCAGTTGTGTGCTGTATTGTTCGACATGGACGGCGTGCTGTTCGACTCCATGCCCTACCATGCCGATGCCTGGTCGCGCGTGATGACCGATGCCGGTTTCAACTTCTCGCGCGAGGACGTATATATGAACGAAGGCCGAACAGGTGCCGACACCATCAACACCGCAAGCCTTGCCCAATTCGGCAAGCCTGCAACCGAGGAGCTCATCGATGAGCTGTGCAAGGCAAAATGTGCCATCTTCGACACCTACCCACCCACACCACGAATGCCGTTCGCGCTCGAACTGGCACAGAAGGTAAAGGCCAGTGGCCTCACACCTATGATTGTCACCGGCAGCGGCACACCAACACTGCTCGACCGCATACAGAGCAACTTCCCCGGACTTTTTGCCGAGGGGCATGTCATCAGCAGTTTCCACGTAAAACGCGGAAAGCCCTACCCCGACCCATATCTCCTTGCACTCGAACGCGGCGGTTTTGCCCCCAATGAGGTGATTGTGGTAGAGAACGCCCCACTTGGCGTTACTGCAGGTGTTGCAGCCGGCCTTTTCACCGTTGCAGCCAACACAGGCCCATTGAAGGATGAAGTATTGAGCCAAGCCGGTGCAAACCTTGTGTTCCCCTCGATTGAGGCACTCTGCAATGAGTGGGAGAAACTATTCAACGCTATAAACGGCTAAACAACAATGAAAGCAATCGCCAAGCATATACATGGAACACTCACCGACAGTTACTCCGACGGTGAAGTATCAGCCCTCACTCGCATCATTGCCACCGAGTTGCTTGGCGTGTCGCAAATGGCGTTCTATCTGAAGGATGATATCACTCTCACCACCGAACAGCAAACCCTGCTTGACAATGCCATTGAGCGACTGAAAAAGCAGGAGCCGATACAATACATTCTCGGTTACAGCGACTTTTGCGACCTGAGGTTCAAGGTTACCCCGGCTACGCTCATTCCACGCCCCGAGACAAGCGAGCTTGTGGAGTGGATTACAAGCGAAGCCGCTGGCAAGGAGCGCATACTGGATATTGGCACAGGCAGCGGCTGCATAGCAGTGAGCCTTGCACATAAACTGCCGCAAAGCGAAGTAACGGCATGGGATATTTCGCCCGATGCGCTTGCCGTTGCAACAGAGAACAGCAAAGCGAATGGCTGTACCGTTGAATTTGAAGAGGTTGATATTTTGGCATACAAACCCACAGGCAAGCAGTTCGATATAATTGTGAGCAACCCACCTTATATCAAAGAGAACGAAAAGACTGCAATGCACAGCAACGTGCTCGACTGGGAGCCGCACACTGCCCTATTCGTGCCCGACAGCGACCCGTTGCTATTCTACCGCGCAATAGCTGAAAAAGGCTTGACACTTTTAAAAACCGGCGGCCGTCTCTATTTTGAGATAAACCGCGCCCACGGCAAGGAGACTATTGAGATGTTGGAGTCATTAGGCTACGGAAGCATTGAACTACGCAAGGACTTTGCCGAGAATGACAGAATGGTTAGAGCAGTGAAACCATGAAAAAGCCCCTATCCCCCGGTGAAGCACTGAACAAGGCTGCAGCCTACTGCACACTGTGCGAGCGTTGCATTAGCGAGGTGAGCGCAAAGCTCACTGCATGGGGCGTGCCACATGGCGAACAGGAGAAAATAATTGCAAGGCTTATCGAAGAGAAGTTCATTGACGAGGCTCGCTATTGCCGTGCATTTGTCAATGACAAGGTGAAGTTCAACCGTTGGGGACGCATAAAGATAACCGCAGCACTGCGCGAGAAACACCTTCCACAAGAATATATAAAAGAGGCCTTGGAGAACATTGATGAGGATGCGTACTTACAAGCACTGAAAGAGACAATTGACATCAAGCGCCGTGAGCTCAAAGGCAAAGACGACTTTGCCACACAGCAGAAAATAATACGCCATGCAGCAAGCCGCGGCTACGAACCGGCACTGATAATCTCAACCATAAAATACAAAGGCGATGAAATGGATTTCTGACCTCATTGACCTCATATTTCCACGCCACTGCTGTGTGTGTGGCGAGACGCTGTCACGCCAGGAACGCGACATATGCCTCAACTGCCTCTATCACTTGCCAAAGATTGAGCCGCACCACAAGCAGGAGATTGAGCAGACGTTTTGGGGAAAGATTGATATTGAGCATGCAGCATCGTTCATGTACTACCGCAAAGGATCGCCCTACAATGCACTGATGCATAAACTCAAATACAACGACGCGCCCGAAGTGGGTACCCGCCTTGCTGAAATGGCTGCAAAGGAACTGCAAGGCAACGGTTTCTTTGATGGCATAACGCGCATTGTCCCCCTTCCCCTTTCAAAAAAGAAACAGCGCAAGAGAGGATATAACCAGAGCGTATATATAGCCATGGGACTATCCAACATTACCGGAATACCGGTTGACACAACACTTGTCAAACGTGACATTGCAAACGAAACGCAGACACACAAGAACCGCGACGAACGTTGGGAGAATGTCAAGGATATATTTTCTGTCACCACCCCGCTGTCACTTGAAAACGAACACATTCTGTTGGTCGACGACATACTCACCACCGGCGCGACACTGTGTAGCTGCGCCGGGACACTACAAAAGTGCCTTAGTTGTAAAATAAGCATATTTACGCTTGCGTACACCTACAATGGTTTCTAAAAAAGAAATAAACGGCATGCTGTGGTTTGTTTTTTGAATAATATTTATAACTTTGCATTGTTACATTGATAAAAGTTAAATCAGACATACGATAATGAGCAAGAAAGTATTTGTATCGGGTTGCTACGATATGCTCCACTCGGGACACGTGGCATTCTTCAAGGAAGCCGCCACACACGGCGATCTTTACGTTGGTATAGGCTCAGATGCCACAATACGCGAGCTTAAAGACCGCAAGACAATAAATACTGAGCAGGAGCGTCTCTACATGGTAAAGGCTATTCGCTACGTAAAAGATGCATTCATCAACAGCGGAAGCGGCATGCTCGACTTTGAGGAGGATGTAAAACGGCTGAAACCCGATATCTTTTTTGTAAACAGTGACGGCTACACACCGGGCAAGAAACGTTTCTGCGAGGAGAACGGTATTGAGCTTGTAGTGAGCACCCGCATACCTGAGGCCGGCTTGCCCACCCGCTCGACAACAGCATTGCGACAGGAGTGCAAGATTCCATTCCGCATTGACCTCGCCGGTGGTTGGCTGGATCAGCCCTATGTAAACAAGCTTCATGGCGGTCCCGTGCTCACCATAAGCATTGAACCGGACTACGATTTCAACAATCGTGGCGGTATGAGCACATCGTCACGCAAGGCTGCAATTGAAATGTGGCACATTGACATCCCCGAAGGTGACCGCGAGACACTCGCCAAGATGGTATTCCGCTACGAGAACCCTCCCGGAAGCACCTACATCAGCGGCTCACAAGACGCAATTGGTATTGTAATGCCTTGCTTGAACCGTCTGAACTACGACGGAGGCTATTGGCCCGAGAACATTGAGACCGTAAAGGATGACGATGTACTCGACTTCATTGAGAAGAACCTGTGGCTTGTTCCGCTTGCACCACGCGACAGCAACTATGACGTGCTTGCCGACACTCACATTGACAAGGAGAGAACAAAGGCACTTGCCGATGCGGCCGATGACTGTTGGAATGCACTCCTTGCAAAGGATGTGACAGCATGGGGAAAGGCATGCACGGCATCATTTGAGGCGCAGATTGCAATGTTCCCCAACATGGTTTCTCCTCATGTACAGAAGGCTATCGACGAATACAAGGACAAAGTAAAGGGTTACAAGATTACAGGTGCCGGCGGTGGCGGTTACCTTGTCCTCATCAACGATAAGCCAATCGAAGAAGCGATACAGATAAGAATAAGACGCAAATGACAATAGTCAAAAACAGTACAGTTGGGAGTCGTTTGACTCCCAACTGTCGTTCCACAAGGTACTGACGACACTCCTGTAACTGATATTCACAGAGAGATTTGCATACATCTGCTTTTTTTACTATAATTGCAGTTGAATAGCTAAAACAGACTGCTACAATATCATCTTCAATGATAAGACTTGAGCGCGAACATAAGATTGCTTTTGCCCGTATTATCACAGACCTGATAGAGGCCGACTTTGTTGTGGAAGCCGATGAAATGCAATTCTTTGAGAAAATCATCTCAAAGGATGGTCTTGCCATATCCACGTCGATGCTTGCTGAGGCAAAAAAGATGGAGATGGAAAAAGCCCTCTCCATCCTTAATGGACTTGACGAAGATTCGCGTAACACTGTTGTTGAAACATTGAAACAGTTGTCTATGTCCGACGGTGTATGTGTTCCGTATGAGGCCATATTGATATTTGCCGTAGAACAGGTTCTAAAGCATAACGCGACAATACATTCCATACCTCAGTCAGGAATAAGCATCGACAATCTGAAGGTCATATACATTGAGAATGAAGAGACCGAAACGGGACGACAGATTGAGCAGTTCCTGCCATCAATAACCAGCGAACTTAAATTGGCAGGCTTTGATTTTGTATACATCCCAAGCCTGACGCGCGATTTCAGACTCATGGAGCACGACTATCTTAAAAAGGTTGTAAAGTACATGATTCCGTCAATATCGGACGAGCGCGTAGCAATGATATGCGAAAATCTGCGAAACCTCACAACGGCCAAATTCTGTCGCGACCTTCTGTACAAGAAACTCGGTATGAACCTCATTGACTGCAAGCCCTCACTGCTGATAAAAATAAACGACTCGGACATTGTAAACAAATACGAGTCGGAAGAGGTTGCCAGGGACAGGTACAGTAACTTCCTGCAGCTTGAGCTCAAGAACGATGCAATTGAAGACATTCGTTCGATAATCGAGACATACCATAGCATGATAAGCTGCTCTATCACTGTAGAGAGCAAGCCCAGAATACCCAAATTCATATACGCAGGTTTCCACCGCTCACTCTTCGACCTCATAGCCTTCGGGCGTGACCTTAAAGAATACAGGTTGGTATTTGACATCGTGGAGCACAAAGCCAATGTATATTTCGAATCGACAGATGGAACGGAACAGTTGACACTGAAACTGAATCCGCAGGAAACAGCATTGTACTATATGATAGTAAAGCAGTCTTTGACAGGCAACGGGTTGGATTGGAGGGAACATATCCCCGAAGTTGAGAAAAAGCAGATACTCGCCCAGTACAACAGGATATACAATTGGATTGGAAAAGCGAACTCTGTAACCGAATACAAAGACCGCATTCAGGTGCACCACATAAAGAACCGCATACGTGCGTTGGGTAACATTGCAAATGCCGACATGTTCATCCCCGAGCACCACAAAAACGGGAGCGAATCGTACTACCGGATAAAGGCAAATGTTAATTTTGTCACCATAAAAGAAAAAACAACGTTGTAATTTTTGCTTTCGGGGTGTGGCACTTGTTATATTTGCGCATAGAAATAACCAACTTACAATAAGAGTATGCGCAAAAAAGCACAATACCTGCAGGAGTGTTTGTACAACGACTCGCCCGAAGTAATTGAGGGCGAAGGTAAAAACATCATATTGCCACCCGAAAAGGAACCATTGTGGAAACAGTACCTGGAGAAATTCAAGGATCCCATAATCATTGTTCTTCTTGTAGTATTCCTGTTTTCAATAATCGTTGCCGGTTATGAAATCATGTACATGGGCAAAGGATGGTCCATACTCCTGGAGCCATCGGGTGTACTCACTGCACTTTTGCTGGCAACCGGCGTAGGATTCATTTTCGAAGTCAAGGCCGGAAAGGAGTTCGACATTCTCAACAAAGTGAAGGATGCACGTCCGGTAAAGGTGTACCGTAAGCGAGGTTCATCACTATTATCCAAAAGTAAAGAAGAGAGAGAACGCACAATTCTCATGACAATAAAGAAGCACGATGTTGTCAAAGGCGACATTGTCAAGCTTGAGAGCGGCGACGAGATACCGGCCGATGGAGTGCTGCTTGAATCGAACTCACTGCGCATTGACGAATCGAACTTCACAGGTGAGCTCTATGCAAGCAAGACCACAAACGAGGCCGAATTCAGGGAAGATGCCACATACCCATCAAACTTTGTACTCAGGGGCTCCACCGTCATAGAGGGTAACGGAGTATACAAGGTTACAGCCATAGGTATGGATACCGAGGAAGGCAAAGGTGTTGCACGCACACAGGAAGGCAGCGATGTGGAAACACCGCTCAACAAACAGCTTGCCCAGCTTGGCAAATGGATTTCCATCACCAGTTTTGTCATTGCATCGCTGATTGTCGTAGGTAGGATGATCTACTACTTCTTCTTTGACGGAGACGCATCCAACAATCATAATTTCATTGAAATTGCCGAATTCATTTTGGGGTCAATAATGATTGCGGTAACGTTGATTGTCGTAGCCGTCCCCGAAGGACTGCCAATGAGCGTAACCGTGAGCCTTGCGTTGAGCATGCGCAAGATGTTGAAGGAAAACAACCTGGTACGCAAATTGCACGCTTGTGAGACAATGGGTGCAGCAACCGTAATCTGTACAGACAAGACCGGAACCTTGACAAAAAACAAGATGACAGTCATTGAGACTGCATTCTTCGGTGGCGATAAGGAAATTGAACTCATATACCGCAATATGGCAGTAAACTCTACAGCCGAGGTGTACAAGGATAACGACGAAAAGGTGGTAACCATTGGAAACCCGACCGAGGGTGCACTGCTCAAATGGATGCACAAGAACGGGCGCGACTACGAGAGATATAGAAAAGACGCAACAGACATTGAGCAGACCCCATTCTCCACAGAGACAAAATTCATGCAGACCATTGCAGTCATGCAGGAGGGTGAAAACCGTATCCGATTCATAAAAGGAGCTCCGGAAATTGTGCTCAACATGTGCGATACGATTGCAGACGGCAAGAACAAGGACGACATTGACGCTATTCTTGCACAATACCAAAGCAAAGCTATGCGCACACTGGGCTTCGCATATCAGCGCCTAGGCGAAAACGAACCGAAAGAGGTAATTTTCCTGGGAGTTGTAGGCATTGCCGACCCAATTCGTGAAGATGTCAAGGAAGCCATCAGCACCTGCAAGGACAACGCCGGCGTGAGAGTAATCATTGTCACAGGTGACACCCCGGGCACAGCCAATGAGATTGGTAGACAGATTGGTCTGCTTGACGAAGGTGACGAGCTGCAAAGCATCACCGGCCCCGAATTCGCAGCCATGAGCGACGAGGATGCAAAGAAACTCATCAGCAACAAGAGTTTCAAGATAATCTCACGTGCACGCCCCGACGACAAGGCACGACTGGTAATGTTACTGCAGTCGTTGAACGAGGTTGTTGCAGTAACCGGTGACGGCACCAACGACGCACCGGCATTGAGCAAGGCCCAGGTAGGATTGTCAATGGGCGACGGCACTTCTAGAGCTAAGGAAGCAAGTGACATAACAATCATTGACAACTCATTCTCAAGCATCAACAAGGCCATCATGTGGGGACGTTCATTGTACCTCAACATCCGTCGTTTCATAATCTTCCAGATGACCATCAACGTATGTGCGTGCCTCATAGTGCTGCTCGGTTCATTCATCGGTTTGGATTCACCATTGACAGTGACCCAAATGCTGTGGGTAAATCTTATCATGGATACATTCGCTGCAATGGCACTGTCATCATTACCGGCCGACAAAAAAGTATTGCACGACAAGCCACGCAACCCCAACAGCCACATCATTGACAGAGATATGGTATACAGAATCATGGGAACCGGTCTGCTGTTCTTCATCATTCTGGCAGGATTGTGGCAGTTATTGGGACACACGAACATAAAGAGTTTCGACCAGTTGTTTACAATTGATTTCAGCGGAATTATGGCTACAAATCTCTTTGAATTCGAGTCGAACAGACTGAGTGGTTTCGACCATGGTGTATTCTTCTCAATCTTTGTCATGATGCAGTTCTGGAACCTGTTCAATGCAAAATACTTCAGAACCGGCCGTAGCCTTCTGCAGGACATCTACAGTCTATTCACAGGTTCAAAGAAGGTAAAAGAGTCATATAGTGCGGGCTTCTTATGGATTGTTCTGGTAATTCTCATTGGACAGATTTTGATTGTAACGTACGCGAACACAATGTTCAATGTTGCCCCTCTGGCACTCACAGATTGGGGTTGGATATTACTGGTAACGTCACCGGTACTCATCATACCCGATATTTTCAGATGCATACACAACATTACAAGAAAGAACAATATATAATAAGAAACGGATTCAATACAATAAAGCTGATATACCCCAAGGGATGCGATACAACCGCATCCCTTTTTTCATTTTCTGGTAATGTCATAAAAAATCAGCAAAACACTTTATTTTAAACTTTTTAATATATATTTGCACTTAAAGGTTTAAAATAAAATTTGTTTCAAAGATGTTTAAGGCGCTTAAAAACAATATCATAAAATATTCAGACCAATGCATATTGCTTCTATGCATTGTTACATATGTTGTAGGTTTCCTTTGCAGGATGCCGCTATTGGAAATCATAGCAGGACTATTTGGTGCAATATACTGTATACGATACCTCGTATTTTTTTTCTGCAAGCCTATAAAACGTGACTGGCTTTTAGCAAAAGGGAACTTCCTGGCAAAGGTGATAAACTTTGTATTGTTCATTCCTGTAACAATCACGGCAATCATCCACGTTGTCAACATAGGTTTCGACATTTCCAACAAATATTTTTCCCCCAATTATTACCACCTGTCAAGCAAGGATTTGGTTTACGAAGAGAACCTATACACAAATGACAACACTGAAACAGAGATATTCGGCACCATCATAAGTGGTAACACTGCTGAGAAAGATGGGAAAGCCGGCACAATACTCAAGCAATCCAATCTACCGGACTCAATAAGTAAAAAACAGGAAGACCCATCACTCCTGTGGACTGTATACTACAACTTTATCGATCCGGGCAACCAGCACATGACAACGACGCACCGAGGACGTATCATTTCGGGAATAGTTGCGACATTGGGATTTCTTCTCCTTAACGGCCTATTGATTTCAATGCTCATCAACTGGTTCGACCGCCGCAGAGAGCAATGGCTGAAAGGAGAAATCAGATATAAATTAAGAAACATTGGCAAATACAAATATGCTATAATAATAGGCGCCAATGAGATAGCACCATCGGTAATAAAAAATCTTTTCACACCCAAAAAGCCCGGAGAAATCAACTACAAGTGTGAAGGCGAGAACAAATATGTCATTTTACAGACCAGTAGAGACATAGAAGAGGTGAGGACAGAACTTGCATCGCATCTGAGCGAGAATCTTTTGAAAAGAGTAATAATATATAAGGCTCTACGCGACTCCAAGGATGAAGTTGAGAAACTTAATCCCGGATATTCCACCGAAATATATGTATTGGGTGAATCAACACTGTTGGATGGAGGTGAGAGCTATCACGATGCAATGAATATGCATTGTGTAAAACTTATTGTCAAAGAACTGGAAAATACAAAGGATAAACGTAGAAAGGAAAAGAACAGTAACGGCATATCTACAAAAAAGGTGTGCAAAGTGATGTTTGAATACCAAACGACATCATCGATATTCCAATACTCCGACATCTCGCAAAATATCAAGGACAACATAATTTTCATACCGTTCAACAGGTACGAATCATGGGCAAGAGCGGTAATTGCGGACAATACCGCTACGTTAGAGGATGTATCCCAAAGTTGTAAAGAACTATGCTATACTCCATTGGATGGAAACGCTGGTATATCGGAAGACAATGACAACCACGTACATTTTGTAATTGTAGGAATGTCAAAGACCGGAATAGCCATGGGTGTTCAGGCTATGTTGCAGGCGCATTATCTGAATTTTGCAAAAGCAGAAATGGAAAAAGATACAGCCAAAAGAACAACGCTCAAAAATAAACGGAGAACACGAATAACATTCATTGACACAAATGCAGACAAAGAAATGGCATTCTTCAAAGGGCGATATGAGAACTTGTTCAAGTTGACCCGTCACAGATACATAGATGCCAACAATTGCGATAAGGAAGAGCTGATAGCAGATTATGAAAAGAATTGGGTAGATCCGGTGGTTCCAACGAAAGGGAATGTGGAAAACTGGCAACACTTAAGTGACTACAATGACAATTTCATTGATATTGAAATTGAATTCATCAAGGGCGAACTTGAATCGGAAGGAGTAAGGAAATACCTCAGCAACATTTCCGACACAACGAACGAGTGGGTCATGAACTCCAAACTCACAATAGCAGTATGCCTTACCATGACGCATCAGGCTGTTGCTGCAGGACTATATATGCCTGTTCCGGTATATGAAAAAGCACAAGAGATTTGGGTCTACCAACAAGAGTCGGCCGACATTGTCCAGAACCTGAATGAGAGCACTCAGAACGATAAGCGCTACAAGAAGCTGAAACCGTTCGGTATGCTTTACGGAGAGTACATGAACGACAGGACTCAATATCTGAAAGCCTTGATGGTCAATGGAGCATACGACCTGAATGGAAAAATTGAAGGTAAAGAAATCAAAGCCGAAGAAAGAGATTTTACAAAAGAGGAGACATACTCCGATTTGAGAGCAAGCTGGAAAAAGTTGTCAATTGACAAGAAGTTCTCGAACAGATATTTTGCAGACTCGATATCACTTAAGATTAGGTCAATCAAGGCTGTGGGTTTATCAATCAAAGAACTTGATGAAGCAATCAAGAGACACGAAGAAATTCTTGCCCGAAGCGAACACAACAGATGGAACATCCAGCAACTGATACAGGGATATGCTCCATGCGACAAGTTGCTTGATAAGGAATTCGCAACCCTGAATGCGACATACAAAGCTGACAATGACGCACTTCGTGAATGGTGCGAGAGAAATGGTTGGAAAAATCTATCTGAAGAAAAGAGGAAAGAGATAAAGGCTTCGGACAGTACTTACAAGGAACTAGAAAGCAACAATAACAAATCCAAAGCTGCCTTCAAGAGCAAGAAGGACGACTGCAAAGAGGGTGAGAACAGAATTCACCCCAATATATGTGCATATGACCACTTGGATGACATTGATTTTGGAGCAAAGAGTTATGACATATTCCTGAATAGCATAATTCCGACTATCAGGCTCCTGATAGATGACAGAATTGGAGATAATTGTAAAGAAGACAACGGAGAATGACTGACCGACAGATAATAGAAGCATTGATAGCCCGCAACGAACTGGTGACACGGAACTTTTTCTTTGAAAGTTGCCGGCCATTGTTCATGAGCATAATGCGCAATGTATTCTCCTACGATGTTGACTATGATGAGTTCGTGAACGAATTCTATCTGCACCTTATGGAGAACGATGCATACCGTCTGAGGCAGTTTCAGGGTCGAAGCACAATCTATCAATGGATGAAGGTTGTTGCAATACGCTATTTCATTGCAAGACGAGACAACATGATAGAAATGGAGTATAAAGATGTTCTTTCAAACAGTGCAGTTGAGGAAGAGACCATTGACAATGAGAGAAGCATTGCTGCAAAAATGGACATTGAACGCCTGTTCTCTCTAATGCCAAACAAGCGCTATGTCTATGTCATCAAGCGATTGGTTCTGGAAGAAGCCGAGCCTAAGATTGTTGCAGAAGAGCTATGCACCAATGTTGACAATTTGTATAACATCAAAAAACGTGCAATTGCGGTACTTACCGAAATTGCACTGAAAGAAACAGGGAAATATGAAAAAAAGTTTCAAAAATAACAACATCGCGGCAGAGGTTGTTGCAGCATTCCTTGACGGCAATGCTACAGCACAAGAGAACCGGGAAATACTTGGAGTACTTCCCTCTGATGCCGGTTTGAGAGAATTATTACATATTTCTCAATGTGTTGACATGGAGTTGGGCTTCGAAAGTGCTGAATGCGAATATATTCCCATGGTATCGTTGGCAGCAGCATGCAATGACAGCAGCCGCTGCTGCATCAAATGCGAAAAGTATATTCTCGACAAAATGGGTATAGAGTGCAACGAAGAGCAAATGCTTGAAGAAGCCATTACAAACGGCTGGCTCAAGGATGGCGGCACAGCACTCCACAATATCGGACGTAATTTAGAGAAATATGGTTTGATAACCTCACGTCAATACAAATGCACTATCAACGATATCACAAATGCATTGAAAACAAATGAATATATGATAGCTGCCGTCGACGGTGGAGAACTCACAGGTGACAGAGCCTATGAGATTATGGAAGACATCACCATTGGAGAAATACCGGATCACACGGTCGTTGTTCTATCCTGTAATGCCGATGATAAGACCATTACCATATATGACCCTGCTTCACCCAACACAGAGGAGACCTACCCTATCGAACAATTTGTCGATGCTTGGAACGATTCAAAGAACTATTTAGTAACCATAAACACAAAAAACATGAAAACTTACAATCCCAAACCAATAGATATAACAGACGTAGTACTGACCGAAGATCTTAACGAACTGCGTGAAGCCATTGCTGAGAATGCGCACGAAATATGGGCTGTCGAACGAATTGCACAAGGATGGAGTTTTGGTCCCGAGCGCAACGATGCAAAGAAGGAGAACCCGTGTATGGTTCCCTATTCACAATTGCCTGAGAAAGAGAAGGATTTCGACCGCAACATGGCAATGAACACAATAAAGCTGTTGAAGAAACTGGGATATGACATTATCAAGCGCGAAGATACAGAGCTCTACAGAATACTCAAAGAACGCATCAAGAATTCACAGCAGGAATTCCACTGCCCCGAGTGCAAGGCCATCATCTACAAAAAACAGGTATTCTGTGACAAGTGCGGACAGAAAATTGAAATCGACTGGTCGCTGTACGAATAAAGCAATTCTGTTTTTGCAGACAATTGACAACATCAGACAGGAGAAATCAATGAGACACAAATATTTTGCATTTATAAGTTACAAACGCGAAGGGACCGATGAAAAGGTTGCCAATTGGATACATAACAAACTGGAAAAATACCCGTATCCAAAAGAGCTGGTAGAAAAAGAGAATGCACCCGATGATGCCGACAGGATACGTAAAATATTCATTGACACAAAGGAATTACCTGTTACCGACAAGGATTTTACATACAGGATAAATGAGTGTATAAAAAACTCCCGCTATCTGGTTGTCGTTTGCTCTGCAAAATCAGCGCAATCCCAATTTGTTGAAAGAGAAGTTGAATACTTTCTTTCAACACACAATAACGATACAGATAAAATTTTACCTGTATTCATTGATTCCGTAGACGAGAATCATCTGCCCCTAGCACTCAGGAATAAAGACATATTGAACAGGAATTGTCCCATATACAAACCGGCATTGGGTGAGAGAAACGAGATAAACCTATATTGCTTCTATCATATTGTATCATTCTTGCTTAAGGTTGAATTCAACAAAATATATGACAGATACCTGCTATATTCCCAGAAAAAGAAAAAAGAGCAGAACATATTGAAACGGTTGTTTTACTCAATGTTCATAGCCATCATTTTCTTTTTGGGAATATGGATTTATAACCAATACAGGATTGTCCTGAAACAGAAAGAGATAATCAGTAAACAAAAGGAAATTGTCCAACTTGAGAAAGAGATTTTCCCCTATTCTGTTGTTACCGGATATGTAAGAAACTTCTTGTCCCCGGTAATTGACTATATCAAAAACAACGAACCACAGTCGCATATATATGTCCACATGCCCACCGAATCAAAGGATTTGGATCACGACCATAGGGACAGATTCAAAATCATATCATCTTACATTACAGATGTCCTGAGGCTTGACAGCATTAAACAACTTACACTGAATACAAGAATGCCTCGTGGTTCAAATGTACATAAGTTGTATGCACCTCCCGGAAATGAGTTGGATGGCAAATACATTGATTTTGCATCTACTACAAGTACATTTCTAGCAATAGCCAATTTGAAAAAAGAGAAAATTGCATATAAGGAGATTGAAATAGATGATATGATAAAGGAGTATACAGACATCTTCATTAAACAAGCCAAAGAAATACTGAAAGAAGACTCCGTATACGTGACATTTGTAACAAACATCAAAGAGATTGCAGAAAAATAGGTTGCATAATATTAATTTATAGTCGAGCCGATTATGGATAAAAAGCAAATCAAAGAACTGTGCATTGAGAAAGCACAGGAGTTGCTTGACAAATATTTTGGAAACATTGTCAACGAAGCAGCTCATGAACAGCCCGAAAGCATAGGAGAATATGAAAAAGAACTGCCTTTGAAAATAGAAAGTGAATACAAAGAGTACCTACGTACACTTTGGCAAGAGATAGCGCCCAATGACCCACGTTCGTTAGAAGAGATTCTCAATCAGCTGAAGTTGCGCAAATTAATGACAGATGATGACAGAGAAGCAGTTGACAATGCCTACAAAGATGCCGTGGAACAGACACCTTGGGAAAGAATAACACACACCAACCACAAAGACGTAACCTTTTACAAAGGCCTGCTTGAGGAGTATACCCGCGAATTACTCCTGTGCATGAGATGCGATTTCCTTGAAGAGGCAATTGGAGAGGAGATTAGAGGAAAAAGTTTTGAGTGACATTTTTTTTGATTATAGCCTTACCTTTTAAACATGTGACAACTATTTGTTTGACGAGTTAAATATTAAGGTGAATATGCCGCATGGTATAATTCTATTTTTCAAGAAATAAAAGTTTAACACAAATGCAAACACTAATAATTCTACTCACAGCCCTGTTGCCGGTCGCAATTCTGATATTCTACATCTGCTACATGGACAAGGACAGACCCGAGCCTGCAGGGTTATTGACAAAGGCATTCTTTTTTGGTGTGCTGTCAATTTTACTTTCATTGTGTATATCGATACCCGCAGGATACTTTGGCTTATACTATGATGAACCGACGACAATGTCCGGTGCCATAAGAACGGCTTTCTTCGGTGCTGCAATACCTGAGGAAATTGCAAAGTTCGTAATGCTGTGGCTGTTATTGAGGAATAACCGCCATTTTGATGAAAATCTTGACGGCATAGTATACGCAGTTTGCGTCTCTCTCGGATTCGCGGCACTGGAAAATATAATGTACCTTTACGAGAATCCCGAAGATTTTCTTTCTGTGGGCATAGTACGTGCACTGTTTGCCGTGCCCGGACACTTCTGTTTCGGTATTCTCATGGGATACTATTATTCACTTGCAAAATTCTATCCCAAGACAACATTGAAGAATAAGATTCTTATATTGGTTGCACCAATCATGGTTCATGGAATATATGATGCAATACTATTCGTGAGCGACGTGACACCGGCCCTGAGCGGCATTTTCACAATCCTGTTCCTGGTATTCTGCCACAAGATGTGGAAATACTGCAAAAACAACATTAAAAAACACTTGCAGAGGGACAACGAGATTGAATTTGAAAATCAATACGACGAAGAAGGAGAGGTTACAGGCGAGATGCAATAAGAAAAATATTTTCATTCACATGTGATAGATTGACACGGTCAAATTGTTCTATAAGAAAAAACCTAAGCAAAAAGAACAATGAAAAAGAACTACGTACCAAAACCAATGGATACAAGCGACGTACAGTTGCCTGTGGAACTTGATGAGCTTGTGGAGATGATTGCCAAGAATGTCCATGAAGTATGGGCACAGAACCGCATGGAGGAAGGATGGATATACGGAGAGCAACGTAATGATGCCCTCAAGACGCATCCATGCCTTATCCCTTATGAAGAACTGCCCGAAATAGAAAAGGCATATGACCGTGACACAGCTTTCGGAACATTACGACTTATAAGCAAGTTAGGATTCAAGATTACAAAAGAGTGATATCGACATGTACCCTTGACAAGCGACAGAATCTAATGATAGATTCTGTCGCTTGTTTTTCTCTATAGAAAATGTGTTAGATGCAGTAAAATCCATGTGTCAGAAATTCTCAACCGACAATTACAGCGGAATATTATACAAAGTTTTATAAGAAAAAATCCGAGATGCAGATAGATTTCGTCACCCGTTGCACTCTATAATAACAAAACGGAACATTTAAAAATAGAGGAGAGAATATGGAGACAGGAACTATCAGATTTACCATTGATGGCACAGAGGTACATGTACACGGATATCCGGAACTGGATGGACGAACAGGTATTCTTGAGGGAGATGGAATGGCATTCTTTTTTGTCGAGGGTTATGGGCTGTACATAGCCAACACCACAACAGGAAAAATAAGGAAACTATCGGACCCAACCGGCCACCTGTTGGTAGATGACAATGACATCGATTACCAATCCATTGAAAAAGAGTGTGCACATGGCATGCAGAATGCAAAGAACAAGATTGCACGCTATGCAAGAATAAACAGATGGGATGGATTCAAAGACGAATTGTGCGCCATCAGCTGGATGCTTTACCCCGAAGGCCGATATTTTGCCGACAGTGACGGATTCGGGATGGAGGACAATGATGAAGAAGAGATTTATGCCATAATAGACACCAATCTCGAAATCATAGAGCCTTTCCGCCCCATAAAAGATGTACGTGCATATTTGAGTGAAAAAAGAGAAAACAAACGTAAAGAACAGACAAAATTAAAAGAGACAACCATGAAGACAAGAATTTTCAACCTTATTATCATTGACGAGAGCGGTTCCATGCAGTGTATCAAGAAAGAGGCCATTGACAGTGTCAACGAGACAATACAGACAATACGTTCAGCACAGAAGAAACACGAGGAACAGGTACATTACATTTCACTCGTCACCTTCAACGACGACGTGAAGACCATATACGACTGCGTACGTGCCGATGAGGTAAAGGAACTCACCGCCGACACATACCTGCCCGACTGTTGCACAGCACTCTATGATGCTATGGGCATTTCACTCAATGCACTGCGCAAGAATGTGGCCGAGAACGACAAAGTACTGGTGACCATAGTCACCGACGGTTATGAAAACGCATCAAAGGAATACAATGGCAAAGCCATAAAGGCACTTGTCGACGAGCTAAAGGCCAAGAATTGGATTTTCGCCTACATCGGCGCGAATCAGGATGTAGAAAAGGTTGCAGCAACAATATCCATCACCAACACCATGTGCTTTGAGACAACCAGCGAAGGAACAGCCATTATGGGAGCAACCATGAGCAACGCGCGCAGCCGCCTCTACGACCGCATGGCAACCGATAGTTTCTGTGCCAATGATGCGAACAAAGACTTCTTTGACGAAGACAAATGACACTGCGCTATGAATTACCTTATAAAGAGAGCAATTGCAGCATTCATCCTTGCCATATACAGCACCGGCATAGCCAATGCCGGTGTGGCAATGAGATACCACAATGTCGACAGTTGCGACTACACGACATCCCCCGCTATCATTGAACAAAAGAAGCAGTCCATGCTTGCTGTAGACGACAATGAAAACAACTTCATCTTTTCGTGGGATATTGACCTGGAATCACAGGATCCACATGCCTATTGGCTAATGAACCGCATGATGCAGACCATGCAGTTCATTAGTACAGCCGATGATGCATGGGCATGGATGCTGGCCATGAATGAATATGTCGAGGAGTACAACAGCCGCTTGGGGCGCAAGATAGGCTCTACAGATGCTGCAACGCGCGCCATGGAGGAGCTCATACGCATTTACCATGCCGGCAACCAACCCGAGATGAACACAGCCACCTACGTAGAATCCATACTGCCCCACTATAACGCACTTTGCGTATACCGTTCAATCATTGATTGCATTGACGACTACGATGATGACACCAACGAAGACGCTCACTTGCGCGAACTCTATTATCGTGAGTTTACCCATTGGTTCGACATCAACAATGCCGTGAACGGACTGATGTATTTCTACACCTACGGTATTGCAAGATACTCGGCACTGCCAATGGATCTCAACTGCACATTCGAGACATGGTCAAAGGCACGTCTTGAGGAATTGAAGATTGAGGAGGATATCATGTGGAAACGGGACTGGAACTGGGAACCATTCAAAAGTGATGCCAAGCGAGTGTCCAATAGAAAATTCAAAAGCTTGTTGAAATTCTTCAAAAGCAGGACACGCGAAACCATTGCCAAGGATATGGTATCAGACTGGGTGGATAAAGATTATCTCTTTGCCTATGAACGCATTGACGAGAATATCGACTTTGACAAGATTGCCGAGATGATTGAACATTACGAGACAGCCCTCGAAGGTTGGCGCCAAGTCCGTGAAGAGATAACAAAGGCTCTACCCGAAAATAAAAAGAAATCTTATCGCGAGATAACGCGACAGATGCATACAAGACTCTACAACGACCTCCTTGATTTGAAAGAGATTCACTACTGAACAAGAAGATAAATAACTCACTAGCTGCGCAGATGCATCTGCGCAGCTAGTCTTTTGTATATCAATATCCTGCCACAACAGCCTGCAAAGTGTCGTCATAGGGCCAATGTGGCTGATAGAAGAGCTGACGTTCCTTTCCGTCTATGCCGTCCCAGTTCACATATCTGACATTTTCAAAGGCAGGCGTGCCGAACTCGAACGAGCGGCCATAGAGCACCACAACCCCACGCTCCTCATCAATGCGCCATAGCCCGCCACCATAAGGACAAGCCTCGTCCCACCGCAATAAATTGCGGTGGTGATATACATTGCCGAACCTCAGTTCACCATTATCGGTAATTATAAATTTCTGATACATGATTTATTGACGTTATCATCCCAAAATTACAGTTTTTCATCTAAAACAGGCTTATTTATACTTGTTATTTTTTGAATCACACTGTATAGTCCTCTATTTTAAGTTTTTTTAAATAACAATGCTGAGTATTTGCATTACATTTGCAACAATAAATAAACGGCAATAACAAACGAATAAAGACGCTACAACAGGAGATTGACAACCTATGACACCGCCAAGGATTGATGAATCGACAGCAGAAGAGCGCCGCGCATATGTACTCGATGCATGGAAATGCCTAAACGATTGCGAGGCATGTGGCAAATGCCGCATATTGCGCGGACGCGACCCGGAGACGCTATATGCCGACTACATAAACGGTACACGCGAATACATTGAAATAACATTACATATAAGAAAATAGAGATAAATAACAATAACAAAGATAACGGTATTTATATATCGTTTACAAAACAACAAAAACAACTATTTAAAAACCTTTAATTATGGAAACAAAAGAAAAAGTATTGCAAGTGATGAGAGAGGCCGGTGAGCCAATGAATGCAGGTAAGATTGCCGAACTCAGCGGTTTGGACCGCAAGGAGGTAGACAAAGCCATGAAACAGCTCAAAGACGAAGGTGCAATTGTATCACCAGTACGTTGCAAATGGGAGCCAGCCAAATAAAGAACTAAACACGAGAAATGACTGTCACATACAATACCATGTGACAGGAATAGAAAAACAATCCCGGTGCATGCACCGGGATTGTCGTATATTGGAAATCTACCTCAAAGCTTTCATTACAACATATACACGCCGTTCAACGCATATATTGCAGATAACAGATGTAGCAAGCCAATGCCATCTGAACGAGAAATATTGCAGGCACGCCATACTTGAATTTCTTATGCTGTGTCTTGTGACGCCAAAGGCTCATACCAAGCCATGCCCCTACACTACCGCCTGCAGCCGCCATAAACAATAATGCGAATTCCGAAATTCGCCACTTTCCCTTTTTGGCCTTCGATTTGTCAATGCCATAGACAAAGAAAGTTGCAACGTTCACCGCCAGCAAGCAATAGATTATAATACGTACAACCGTTTCATATACATTCACACCAGTCATATATTCCAATGGTCAGATCTTTTCGTTGACGCAACATTTATTTGAAACCATATAAAACAAAAAAAGACAGCAACTTGCTGTCCTCAAGAGCGGAACTCCTGCACAAACGAGAGCAAAGGGAAAAACCTTTTCACTTTGCCGAGAGCAGAAAGGAGTCGCATTGCAAAACGAGGCTCGAACTCGCGACCCCAGCATTGACAAGCAATGCTGCATCCTTATCTTTTTGGGGCAAGGTTGTGCTCTACCAACTGAGCTATTTCCGCGTTTATTTCACAAATTCAGCCCATTTTGGGTTGCACCCATTGCGTGAAAGCAAGCTTCCCCATTTGCGGACCAGAAATTCCACGAAGCATATATAAACAAAAAAGACAGCTAACAGCTGTCCTCAAGAGCGGAAAACGAGGCTCGAACTCGCGACCCCAACCTTGGCAAGGTTGTGCTCTACCAACTGAGCTATTTCCGCGTTTGTTACGTTTACTGACTTTAGTTTATTGTGAAGGAGATGAGACTCGAACTCACACGACCCAACGGTCACTACCCCCTCAAAGTAGCGCGTCTACCAATTCCGCCACTCCTCCATAATATTGTGTAAATCACCTTTGTGCCCAGAACAGGACTCGAACCTGCACGTCTCTCAACACTCGCACCTGAAACGAGCGCGTCTACCATTCCGCCACCTGGGCATCTACAGATTACTGCCTTTGAGCGGAAAACGAGGCTCGAACTCGCGACCCCAACCTTGGCAAGGTTGTGCTCTACCAACTGAGCTATTTCCGCGTTTGTAACACGAACTGGTGTTTTACAAACTAAAATCAAAATTTCAAAGAGCGGAAAACGAGGCTCGAACTCGCGACCCCAACCTTGGCAAGGTTGTGCTCTACCAACTGAGCTATTTCCGCGTTTACACGATGCTCTTTGTTTTGCTCGCCTTGCCAAGGTTGGAACCCTTTTTCTTTTAGGGCAAGGTATGCTCTACCAACTGAGCTATTTCCGCGTGCGTTTCGTTTAACGAGTGCAAAGGTAGTGCAAATTTTCAAATCTGCAAAATTTTTCAAGTTTTTTTTCATCACAAAGCACACTTTTTTATATGCTGTAATGAAAAACGTTGAAAATCAACATAATCTTATTTTAACACCAATATAAATCACTATCAAAGAGTGCAAAACACTATACTATATGTAGTTCACTCATTACTATAACACCACCAAAGAAGAACACGACACCGGCCCACCACACAACGCATATTCCAAGAACGATGCTGAAAATTATCAGCAAGCAACACAAGATACCGACCATTGTTTCCGACATGCCGCAATATCTGACATTCGGTTCTATTTCATTCTCGACCAATTCGGCCATGTCGTTCTCAAAATTAGCATTCATACTTATTGGAATGATTGGCACACTGCGCATAAAATCCAACTCGGAAGGAAAATCAACCGGGAAATCATCACAGAAATCTCCATCGGGAGTAACGAACACCATTTTTAAACCACAGCTCTTTGCCTGAAGAATCTCACGACGCACCCAATCGGTTGGAGACACACATCTTTGCAAAGAATCCCTGGTAACAACGCAGATGAAGACCGATGCCCCTTTAATTGTAGTGAGTATCTTCTGTTCAAAGTCCTCGTTTGTCATTTCGCTGTAATCAAAGAACACATCCTCATCATACCCCGACAATTGCAGACGTTGTTTTATGGCACGCGCCACATTAGTACCCGACTCCTTTCCTTGAGAATCACGACGACGATAACTTATAAAGATTTTATACTTTGACGACATATAAAAAACATTACTGAAATATGTGGGACATCATATGATATGCAGTTTACTCATTATGTAAGAAGCTCCCAAAAACAGCAAAAGACCAACCCACCAATGAGTATTTACACTGATGATTATGCATATTATAACTAATGCAAGAGATATGTAGCCAACCAAATCCTTGGAGAATCCATGCATGAATACCGGCGCGATCTCCATCTCGGCAATTCCCGCCACATCACGCTCAAAACTAGAATCCATATGCACTGTTATATGATGCAAGCTTTTCACAAAAGCCAATTCATTCGGGAAACCAGCCGGATAATTATCCTTAAAATCGCCATTGGGATTGATGAAAATCATTTTCAGTCCACAATGTTTCGCTTGAATTATTTCCATGCGCAACCGGTCAATTGGAGAAGCGCATTTATCCATCGAATCTGCAGTGAGCACACAAATGAACACTTTTGCTTTGGCAATTACATCAAACGCCCTTTGCTCTATACTGTCGTTTCCAATATCATCAAAATACACCCTTTCCTTATACCCCATCAGTTCCAATTGCTGCTTTATGGCACGCGCAATATGCATGCCACTACCATCATTGGAATAACGACAAGTTATATATATACTATTTATATCAGACATAAAATGATAGTTTACAATTTTACAATCCTATAATCAACACATTCTGTCTCTGTAATCTTCGTATTTGAACACTTTGAACATCTCAAGTTCGCCATTCTGGCGCAACAGCGCAATGCTTGGATGAGATATACCATTGAACATATTGGTCTTTACAGTTGTATAGTGTATCATATCCTCGAACACCACTCTATCACCCACCTTAAGCGGCTGCGGAAATTTCCAACTACCCATGTAATCACCGCTCAGACAGCTGTTGCCACCAAGACGGTATATATTCTCCTCGAACGGAGCGCCCTTGACCGCATCGGCCTCAAGCGACTCGGCGCCCGTAACAACCGGCTGATATGGCATCTCAAGGCAATCGGGCATGTGGCATGTAAAGCTTACATTGAGAATTGCAGTGCGTATGCCACGGCTTTCTACAATATCCACAACCTCCGACACAAGCGAACCGGTCTGCCAAGCAAAGGCCGAACCAGGTTCTAGAATCACCCGCAGATTAGGATAACGGTTGCGCAATCCCTTGAGCAAGCCTATAAGGTGTTCAACATCATAGTCCCTGCGTGTCATCAGGTGACCGCCACCCAAATTCAGCCACTTGATTTTAGGCAACCATTTGCCGAATTTCTCCTCAATGTGTACAAGAGTATTCTCCAAAGCATACGAGCTCGACTCGCAGTGGCAATGGCAATGAAACCCCTCAATGCCTGCCGGCAGTTCATCGGGCAAAAGGTCGGCTGTGACACCAAAACGGCTACCAGGTGCACAGGGGTTATAGAGTTCTGTTTCAATCTCGGAATATTCGGGGTTAATGCGTATACCGCACGAAATTGCATGGCCGGCACTCTTTGTCAAGGGATAGAAACGCTCATACTGCGAAAGCGAGTTGAACGAGATATGACTGCTGCAACGCATCATCTCATCGAATTCCTCGGCTGTATATGCCGGCGAAAATGCATGCGCACGGCTGCCGAATTCCTCGAATGCCAAGCGAGCCTCATGTATCGAGCTGGCTGTAACAGAGTTTATATACTCGCGGAATATCGGGAAGCTCTTCCAAAGAGCAAATGCCTTGAAAGCCAATATAATCTCAACACCGGCCTCGCGCGCAACGCGGCTGATAAGTTCCAAATTACGGCGCAACAGCGCCTCTTCCATCACATAACAGGGTGATGGCACCTTGTTTATCATTTCCTTGTCCATTATCCTATGATTTTCAGTTTTGCAAATTTAAGCAGCAGTGTCTTCACACCCGCATTCTGGAATTTTATTGTAGCCTTGGCATTGTCGCCCAAGCCCTCGGTGGCCTGCACCTCGCCCACGCCAAAGCGGTCGTGTTGTACTATGGCCCCCACCGAAACCGCCGAATGGGAAGCGGCAGCAGAGCCTTGACCGTAGCGCTGTACATCGGAGACACGGTAAAGATTCGTGGGACGCGAAGTATATGACGACGAGCCTGCGCCAGCACTGCCGGCTACTGTTCCATTGCCCCCGTTTCTTTGTTGCCCTGCAGAACGGCTTGCCGTAGCCGACCCGGCAGCGCCGGTGCGGCTGAATTGCGGGCGTCCGTTCTCTTCGGAGCCATAATTATATGATGAACGCCTGTCATAATTGTTGTTTGTTGCTCCGAACATTCCACCCGAACGGAACGATGGTTGCTGCTGCTGTCTCTGCTGCATCCCGCTACCGTTAGGCATTATAATATACGCAGGATTTATCTCCTTTATGAAACAGCTTGGCTCACAGAAGCCGAATTGCCCATATTTATAACGGCTCTTGGCAAAAGAGAGAATGCAATGATCCTTTGCGCGCGTTATGGCAACATAGAGCAAACGACGCTCCTCCTCCATTTCACGCTGTGATTCACGTGCACCCGAATTCGGAAACAGGTCCTCCTCAAGACCAACTACAAACACTGTGGGGAATTCCAACCCCTTCGCCGAGTGGACCGTCATCAACGTAATGCGCTCACCATCGCTATTGTCTTCATTCTCAAGGTCGGACATCAGCGACACCTCAGAGAGGAAATCGGCAAGAGAGTTATGTTCATTACCCTCTTCAAGATGCATATCCACAAACTCCTCGATAGCAGCCATCAGCGCCTCAAGATTCTCCTGGCGCGACTTACCCTCCACACTCATATCGCGGTAAAGTTCCTCACGTATACCGCTCTCCTTCACGACAGCACGCGCAACCTCAATGGCATTCTTCTCTTCGGCAAGTCTGGCAAAGCCCTCCATCATGCCTGTAAACTGCATGAGCTTGCCAAGTGTACCCTTGTTCACGTCAAGCCCGCATAGGAACGGGTCGGCAAGCACCTGCCACAGGCTCATTCCGCGCTCAATCGCCAGGTCTTTCACCTTCTGCACCGTCTTGTCACCAATTCCACGCGCCGGGTAATTTATTATTCGCTTGAAAGCCTCCTCGTCATCCTTGTTGCATATCAGGCGGAAATAGGCAATAACATCCTTCACCTCCTTACGTTGGTAGAACGAAAGGCCGCCGAATATACGGTATGGGAATCCTCGGCGTCTGAAGGCCTCCTCGAACACACGCGACTGCGCATTAGTACGATAAAGTATGGCAAAATCACTGAAGCCAAGTCCCTCGCGGCGACGCAACTCCGAAATTTTGTTTGCCACAATCTCAACCTCTTCCAGATCGGAATATGCAGGATATAGTTCAAGCGGTGCTCCCTCGCCACGCTCAGAGTATACATTTTTCTTTATCTGCTCACTATTCTTAGCTATGAGACTGTTTGCCGCATTGACAATCATTCTTGTGGAGCGATAGTTCTGTTCAAGTTTAAAGATTTCCGCGCCACCATAACGCTCGGCAAATCCCAATATATTGCCGATGTTGGCACCACGGAACGAGTAGATACTCTGCGCATCATCGCCCACCACGCACACAGCCTTGCGTTCCTGTGTCAACTGCCACACAATGCATGCCTGCACATAGTTGGTATCCTGAAACTCATCGACAAGCACATAACGGAAACGCTCCACATACTGTCTGCGGACATCAGGAAAGTCTCTGAACAGTCGATAAGTATTTACCAGCAAATCATCAAAGTCCATGGCATTCGCCAGGCGACAACGTTCGGTATACCTGTTATATATCTCATAGACCGAAGGTATGCGTGCCCTCTTGTCATCATTGCGGAGACCTTGGTCGTTCTCATAATCGGACGCCGAAATCAGGTTGCTCTTCGCCGACGAAATGCGCTCGGCAACAGCATTTGGCTTATAGACCTTGTCATCGAGCTGCATATCCTTAATGATGCTCTTTACAAGGCTACGCGAATCGCTCTGGTCGTAGATTGTGAATTGCGGATCATAACCGATGTGATGAGCCTCACGACGCAGGATTTTTGAAAAGACAGAGTGGAATGTGCCCATCCAAAGCATTGAAGCAGCCCTCTGCCCCACGCGTGCCGCAATACGCTCCTTCATTTCGTTTGCAGCCTTGTTGGTAAAGGTAAGTGCCAGAATAGACCATGGTTCAAAACCATTTTCAAGCAGATAGGCAATCTTGTATGTAAGCACACGTGTCTTTCCCGAACCCGCACCGGCAATCACCAGCGAAGGACCGTCAAGATAACGCACGGCATCAAGCTGCGCACCGTTCAATTCATCCTCGTAGTTTATCATCGTAATATCATAGCCAATAATTTGCGAAGATATGCAAAAAATGGCACAATTGCGAACATCATGTCCAAAACCTTGTTTACATTTTATATCAAAACAATAATAACATGAGTACATACACCACAGCAACACGCCCCGGCGTCCAGATGCCGGCGCTCAGTTACCAGACGGGAGCCTTGGCGCCCATCATCAGCCAAGCAACCATCGAGCACCACTACGGCAAACACCTACAGGCCTATGTCGACAATCTTAACAAACTTGTCACCGGTACGGAATACGAGGATTACACACTGCGTGAGATTGTGGAGCAGGCTCCTCCGGGGCCACTGTTCAACAACGCCGGACAAGTACTTAACCACTCACTCTACTTTGAACAGTTCACCCCTGCCGCACCGGGCAACAACCGCCCCACCGGCAACCTCAAGGAGTTTATACATTTCGACTTCGGAAACTTCGAGAACCTAAAGAAAAAGATGGAAGATGCCGCCGCATCGCTCTTCGGCAGCGGCTGGGTATGGCTTGCACAGGAGGAGAACGGAAAGCTGTCAATAATAAACTGTTATAATGGAGACACCCCCATTCACCGCCGCATGAAGCCGCTCTACGGCATCGATGTCTGGGAGCACGCCTACTATCTCGACTACCAGAACCGCCGCAGTGAACATGTAAAGAAGTTGTGGGAGATTGTCGACTGGGAAGTCATTGAAAGCAGACTGGATATATAAAATAGATGAAGTTGCTCACGTGTGAGCAACTTCATCTATTAAATCATTGCGTCTTTATATCCAAAGCAACGACGCAGATTGCGCATTATTACAAACCGACTATTTTGCTTCTTTAATAAGGTATACAATCACAGGCAAGTGATCGCTGTATCCATTGAGCCATACTCCACCGGCATGTGTACGCTTGGTATTACCCTTGTAGCGTCCTTCCTGCTGGAACATGTAGCTGCGAGAGAAAATCTCAGTCTTGTAAAGTTTCAATGTTGAACGGTCGGGGCCAAGGAGGTTTCCGCTGACAACAACCTGATCGAACAGGTTCCATTTACCCTTGTATTTGAGGGTACCCATACCCTTTTTGCGCAGGATATTCCACCAAGGATTGTAAAGGTCACTTGCAGCCTTCACCTCTTCCCTCTCACGCACTGCACCAAGACATGTCTTCATGCTCTTGTTGTCGGGGTCGTCGTTCATATCACCCATGATGAGAACCTTGGTATCGGGCATCTCGGCCATGATTGAATCCTTCAACTCTTTCACAAGCACACCAGCACGCTCACGCGCCGGTGACTTTGCATAACGCGAAGGCCAGTGGTTTACGATAATGTGCACAACCTCACCACCCATCTCACCGCTCACGATAAGAAAGCCGCGCGTCTTGTATGTGGTATCGTTGTCAACGGTAGTATAAGGTGCAAGTTTAGAGTTTATCGGCTTGAAAAGTTTCGGATTGTAGAGCAATGCGCAATCGACACCACGACGGTCGGGGCCTTCGATGTGAATATAATCCCAACCGCGAGGCGCAAGCACCTCATGCTTCACCAAATCCTCAAGCACGCGTGAGTTCTCAATCTCAGACACGCCAACAGCAGCCATACCAACCGGCACCACATCTGTTCCCATCTCATTGAGCACCGTTGCCATGTTCTTCTGTTTATTGGTATACTTCAGTGTACCCCACTTGTTCGCCCCATCGGGAAGAAATTCGTAGTCATTCTTGCCATTGTCATGGATAGTATCAAAAAGGTTCTCAAGGTTGTAGAAACCAACACTGTAGACCTCATACCTTCTCTGTTCCTGAGCCTGCGCAGTGAACATGACTGCAAAGAGCATCGCGAACGCCAACAAAAAACCCTTTTTTCTCATTATGATTGATGTTTATTATTCAACAAAAACTTACTGCTGGTAAAATTAATATAATTTATTGGAAAAATTGTTTTGTTTTTATCAATTTTACAACTACTTTCGCGAACCTCTTGAATAAAGCACAGTTATTCAGCAGTCAAGGAAACTTTTTGACAGTTCATAATCACAGCTGTCACGTTATATTAATAAGGAGAAACAAACTAAAAAAAATACAATTATGGCACAGATGAATTTTGGCGGCGTTGTTGAGAACGTCGTGACACGCGAAGAATATCCATTGGCAAAGGCCTTGGAGACATTGAAGGATGAGACTATTGCAGTAATCGGTTATGGCGTACAGGGTCCGGGCCAGTCACTGAACCTACGCGACAATGGTTTCAACGTAATCGTTGGACAGCGTAAGGACTCAAAGAGCTGGGACAAAGCCGTTGCCGACGGTTGGGTTCCGGGAGAAAACCTCTTTGACATTGAGGAAGCTTGCGAGAAGGCTACAATCATTGAATATCTGCTCTCCGATGCGGGACAGATTGCTGTTTGGCCTACTGTAAAGAAACACCTTACTCCAGGCAAGGCGCTCTATTTCTCTCATGGTTTCGGTATCACTTACAAGGAGCGTACAGGCATTGTTCCACCGGCTGATGTGGATGTCATCCTTGTCGCTCCAAAGGGTTCAGGCACTTCGTTGCGCCGCATGTTCCTGCAGGGCCGCGGATTGAACTCAAGCTATGCTATTTTTCAGGACGCAACAGGCCGTGCATGGGAGCGCGTCATTGCACTTGGCATTGGTGTAGGTTCAGGTTACCTCTTTGAGACAACCTTCAAACGCGAGGTTTACTCAGACCTCACCGGTGAGCGCGGTACCCTCATGGGTGCCATCCAGGGTATCTTTGCTGCACAATACGAGGTGTTGCGCAAGAACGGCCACACCCCATCCGAAGCTTTCAACGAGACCGTGGAAGAACTTTCACAGAGCCTCATGCCACTGATTTCGGAGAATGGTATGGACTGGATGTATGCCAACTGCTCTACCACCGCACAGCGCGGTGCGCTCGACTGGTGGAAGAAGTTCCGCGATGCAACAATGCCAGTGTTCGAAGATCTCTATAGCGAAGTTGCTGCCGGCAACGAGGCACAGCGTAGCATCGACACAAACTCACAGCCCGACTATCGTCAGAAACTCGAAGAGGAACTCCGTGAAATGCGCGAGACCGAGATGTGGCAGGCCGGCGCTGTAGTGCGCAAGCTCCGCCCCGAGAATAATTGATTTCCGTAATCAAATGCATGAATGGATATGACCGGCAATTTGCCGGTCATATTTTTTTGCAACGATATAGCAGTTGGTTCAACGTGCTTTGTCATACTGAGCGTAGCGAAGTATCTAGAAACCGCATTAATAGATCCTTCCTATCGTCAGGATGACAACTTCGCAAAAAAAATGAATCGTTGGTCAACTGTTATATTATTGCCTATTTTGTCACATATTCTACACCACATTCCGCGACTGCTACGGCAAAAAATGTTAGAAAAAGTTTACATATCTCCACTTTTTTTAGCAACTTTGTACGACTTTAGGGTTGTTGTGCGACACGGTTTCCTCGCACACACGCGCCCACGCAAATAAGTATTTGTAAATTAACTTATTATATTACTATGACCAAATTAACCAAATTTGCAGCACTCCTGTTGCTCTGTTTCGTCTCGACAGCGAATGCACAGGAAGCTACAGCCGTTAGAGAAGGAATGGTAAAGGAGCAACCCGCAAGAATGCTCTATGCCGACACCTTGCTCAACAAGACAAACACAGTGGACAATATTATTCTCATCGACGACAACAACGAGTCCTACACATTCTCCGAAGGACAACTTGGTGAAGACGAGGATTTCTCGGGCACAACAGCCATGATTTCGTCAAACGACGACTATTTCCTCTCCGAGGTAGGCTACCGTTTCAGTGCAATGCGTTTCCGCATACGCGGCTACGAATCGCATTACAACAATGTATACGCCAACGGCGTACTGCTCAACGATGCCGAGAGAGGCCAATTCAGCTATGGCATGATTGGCGGTCTCAACGATGCCACACGTAACAAGGAGGGCGCAACATACACCGAGCACAACAGCTTCGGCATTGGCTCAGTTGGCGGTGCAAGCAACATTAACATGCGTGCAAGCCAGTATGCAGCCGGCCACAAGGCTTCACTTGTGGGCTGTAACCGCAACTACCTTGCCCGCGTAATGTACACCGGTTCAACCGGTCTCATGCAGAACGGTTGGGCTTTCACCGGCTCGGCATCATACCGTTGGGCAAACGAGGGTGTAATCGAAGGTACATTCTACAACTCAGCAGCCTACTTCCTTGCAGCCGAGAAGAAATTCAACGACAGCCACAGCCTCTCTATTGCCACATGGGGTTCACCCACAGAGCGCGCACAGCAGGGTGCTGCCACCGAGGAGGCCTACTGGCTTGCCGGCAGCCACTACTACAACCCCAACTGGGGATACCAACAGGGCAAGAAGCGCAATGCCCGCGTTGTAAACTCATACGAGCCTGCAATGGTAATCACTTGGGACTATGACATCAACGACAAGATGAAGCTGACAACATCACTCTTCGGCAAGTACTCGATGTACAGCACATCGGCTCTGGGATGGAACGGCAACGCAGCCGACCCACGTCCACACTACTACCAGAACTTGCCAAGTGCAGCCTACGATGTGTGGGATTTGGAATATACCCCAACCGCCGACGAACTTGCCGACTACAACACCCGCGTCGACCATTGGACAGCGAGCAAGGCAAACCGCCAGCTCAACTGGGACTACATGCACTATGCCAACCAGCAGGCAAATGCTGTTGGCGGCGAGTGCCTCTATTATGTTGAGCGCCGTCACAATGACCAGCTAACATTCAACCTCGGTTCATCGCTCAACATCGAGTACAACCGTTATAACAAGGGTACTGTAGGCCTGCAGCTTGGAACCACCAAGGGCATGCACTACAAGACTATGGACGACCTTATGGGTGCAAATAAATACACCGATATCGACAAGTTCTCTGTTGGCGACTTCGGCATCAACAGTTCATACGTGCAGAACGACGTAGACAACCCCAACCGTCAGATTGGCGAGGGCGACGTGTTCGGCTACAACTACGACCTTAACGTCAACAAGGCAACCCTCTTATACCAGCACCAGTTCAGCAAAGGCATTTTCCACCTCTTTGGCGGTGCACACGTTGACGGCACAACCATGGAGCGCTATGGCCACATGCGTAACGGACGTGCACAGCAGTACTCAAAAGGCAGTAGCGGCGTTGCCACATTCCTCGGTGGCGGTGCAAAACTTGGCATGGTGTTCACATTCAATGCATACAACATACTTTCTATAGGAGGTGGCTACGAGAACCGTGCACCACTCGCCTACAACTCATTCATTGCACCACGTATGCGCAACGACTTCGTGACAGGCCTCACCAACGAGGATATTTTCAATGCCGAAATCTCTTACAAGCTCAACGCAGGCCCAGTAAGCGCAAAAATCAGCGGTTACGGAACAATGATCAACCACGGCGTGGAGCAGAGCGCATTCTACAACGACCAGGAATCACAGTTCACATACCTTACAATGACAGGTGTAAACAAACTGCATTATGGTCTTGAGGCTGCTGTTGTCTACAACATAACATCATCACTCTCAATCAACGCCCTTGCATCTGTTGGCAATGCCGAGTACACAAGCGACGCAAACGGTTCACTCATCAGCGAGAACGAGGCTGTATGGAAAAACGACCTCGTATACATGAATGGTGTGAAACTTGACGGCACACCACTTACAGCAGCAAGCCTTGGCATTGACTACAACATAAGCGGTTGGTACTTGAGCGCAAATGTAAACTACTACGACAGGATTTATGTAGATGCATCAAAATATGCACGCCTTGCAGAAGTTGTAGGTGCTCCTGTTATCGACGCCACAACCGGCGAGGAGCGCTTGGATATCCCAGAGCAGTACAAGGGTAAGGGCGGTTTCATTGTTGACGCATCAATCGGCAAGAGCATCAGCCTCCGTGGCGGCAAGAAACTGAACCTCAATCTACAGCTCAGCAACCTCTTGAACAACACCAATATGATTACAGGCGGTTACGAGCAGAACCGTGACGACAGCTACGCCGATGGCAGCGAGCGCACATACAAGTTCTCAAAGAACCCATACCTCTACTATGCCAACGCGTTCAACTTCTATCTGAACATCGGTTTCCGTTTCTAATGAACTATTTATAAAGAAAAGAATTATGAAAGCAATAAAATATCTATCAATTCTCGCTCTTTCGCTCATTGCAACATCGTGCATGAACGATTTTGACGAGCCACAGTTCAACGAGCCACCTTTCGGCAACAACGAGATTGGTGAGGCTACCCACACCATTGCAGAGTTGAAAGCAGAATACTCTTCAACTATTTCGGGCAACTCTGTTAAACAGATTACCGAAGAGATAATCATCGAAGGCGTTGTTGTTGCAAACGACGAGAGCGGCAACGTATACAAGCAGTTCATCATCAACGACGAGACAGGTGCCATGGTAATTGGCGTGAACGATGTGGGCCTTTATGCTATGGTTCCAAAGGGACAGCGCGTACGCATTGCCTGCAAGGACCTCTACATTGGCGGTTATGGCAAGATGGCACAGATTGGCGGCCTCTACAACGGCAAGGTGGGACGCATGAACAAAAACATATATCCAAAGCACGTGCGCCTCATCGGTATCCCCGACCCAACACAGCCCGAGATGCAACCTGAACTCATCGACGACTCATTCTTCACAAACGAAAATAAGAATAACCTTGCAAAATTCGTCCGCATGGAGGGAGTTGAAATCATTGAGGCCGATGGTGCAGAATTGTGGGCTCCCGAGGAGCTCAAGAACAGCAGCAATATTGTTGAGCGCAACATAAAGATGGGCAACACAAAAATTGTGCTGCGCATGAGCACATATGCCGACTTTGCAAACGAGGCAATCCCCGCCGGCGAACTCAACATCAACGGCGTGATGACACGCTTCAATGACTACTGGCAGTTCGTAATCAGCCACACCACAGACATTGAGAAAGTAAGTGAATAAAAAATTATAATTAACTAAAAAACAAAAATCATGAAACTTAGGAATTTATTATTTGCAGCGCTTGGCCTGTTTGCACTCGCTGCATGTACCGAGACTCCCGAGCCGCCATACAACCCTGGTGGCACCCCCGGCGGCAACGGTGGCACAACCGAAGAGGGTGTGTACATCAATGAGACGTTCGCATCAAGTTTCGGTGTGTTCAGCACCGAGGAGACTGTCGGCAACTATCCTTGGGTTATCGACTACAGCACAGCAAAAGCGACATCATACGTTGATGGCGAGAACAATGCAGCTACAAGTTGGTTGATTTCGTCACCGGTTGACTTCACAAACGAGACCGAGGCATACGTTGCATTCGACTACATCATCCGTTACTCCGAGAGCGGCAAGGTTGCAGCCAACCATCAGTTGCTCATC
This sequence comes from Bacteroidaceae bacterium, assembly GCA_045634305.1. Classification (GTDB taxonomy): domain Bacteria; phylum Bacteroidota; class Bacteroidia; order Bacteroidales; family Bacteroidaceae; genus HGM04593. Next base: position 59,644 of record JAZQZZ010000017.1, read on the forward strand.
AGCAACAACTATGCTGGCAATGCTGCTGAGGCTACTTGGGTAGACCTCCCATACAACGCTGTAGAGGGTGCTGACTGGGCAACATTCTACAAGGCAAATGTTGCAGTGCCCGCCGAGTTCCTTGGCAAGAGCGGTATTGTGTTTGCATTGCGTTACACTGCTACTGTAAAGGCCGGCACTTGGGAGGTAAAGAACTTCAAGGTAGCACACGGCAAGGCCGAGGTTGTTGAGCCCGAGGAGGCTAAAGAGTACACCGTTGCCGAGGCTCTTGCAGCATTTGGCGGCGCAGCGAAGCCCGCAGTTGTAAAGGGTTACATCGTAGGTACAGTAAACGGCCAGGTTTATACTGAGGGTTGCGTATTCAGCGGAACAGCCGAGTCAAAGACAAACCTTCTTCTTGCCGACAACCCCGATGAGACAGACCACAACAACTGTATCCCTGTTCAGTTGCCAAGCGGCGCAGTACGTAACGCATTGAACCTCGTTGACAACCCTGGCAACTACAAGAAGTTTGTAGTCCTCACCGGTAGCCTCGAGAAGTACTTTGGTGTAGCAGGTTTGAAGACCGTTACAAAGTACTCTATCGAAGGTGCAACAACAGACGAGCCTGAGACACCGGTAGATGGTGAAAACCTTTTGGAGAATTCAGACTTTGAGGTATGGGAAAACAACAAACCACTTGGTTGGGGTATGACTGTTACAAACGGTACATACAGCCAGTCTTCTGATGCAAATTCAGGTGCAGCTTCTGTTCTCATTGAGGGTAACGCTTCATCAAACAAGCGTTTGGCTTCAAAAAGCTATACACTGAAAGCCGGTACATATACACTTGCTGCATATTTCAAGAGCACAGGCGGTGCTGCAGGTCAGTTCCGTCTTGGATATGCCAAACTGACCAATGGTGCTGTTGCTGACACACAGAATGATTACATCTACATATCAAGCGCAACAGAGGTTCCTACAGAATGGGGACAGTCACACGCAAATTTCACACTTGAAACAGAGACTGAGGTTGCAATCATCATCATGAACTCCAAATATGGTTCAGGTGCGTCAATTCTTGTTGACGATGTAACACTTACAACAACCGACGGCGGTATCGTTGAGGGCACAGGAAGTGAAGAGCCCGAAACACCGGAGACTCCAGCCGGTACATACATCAGCGAGGCATTCACAAACGGTTTCGGTTCATTCACCACACAGGAGACTGTAGGTAACTATGCATGGGTATCGGATGCACAGTATGGTGCAAAGGCATCGGGTTATGCCAATGGTGCAAGCCAGGATGCAGAGAGCTGGCTCATTTCACCTGCTATTGACTTCACAAACGAAACAGCTGCATACATCGCTTTCGACTATGTAATCAACAAGGGCGATGCAAGCGCAGCTGCAGCAAACCACAAGTTGGTTATCACAAGCAACTACACAGGTGACGTTGCAACAACAGAGTGGACTGAGGTCAACTATGGTGCAGTAAACAACAACAGCTGGACATTCCAGAAGACAGGCGAGATTGCACTCCCCGCATCAATGATGGGTAAGGCTGCTGTAGTAATTGCATTCAAGTATATGTCAACAACAGCAAACTCAAGTACATGGGAAATAAAGAACGTTGTTGTCGCAAGCGGTACAGGTGCTACACCTGAGACTCCCGAGACACCGGAGCCAGAAGAGCCCGAGACACCGGATACTCCCGACACTCCTACAGCAGAAGCGGGTGTATTCGATTTCACAAACCCCGAGGGTCTTACTCCATCGGTTAAGCGTGCAACAGTTGAGGCCGGTTCTACACAGGGTGCAGGCGTTGAGGCAAGCGAGTACACTTTCACAAACGGTAACGTAACAGTGAAGGTTTCACAGGGTTCTGCAACAACACCTGTGAGATTCTGGACAAGAACAGGCGGCGACGTTGAGTTGCGTACATACAAGAGCTCAACAATCACCGTCAGTGTCAGCGATGGTACAATGTCAAGCATCGTATTCGAGGGTGGTAAGGTCAGCACAATGAGCGCAAGCACAGGTTCATTCAGTGCAGGCACATGGAGCGGCAGCGCACAGAGCGTTACATTCTCTGTAAGCGGTACACTCAATATCCAGAAGCTCACTGTAAAATAAAAAACAGAATTTTATCATATCAAATGCGATGGGCAGACAGTCCATCGCATTTGTTGTATACACTCCTCACGACCCATTTTTTGAGACGACTTGAACTGTTTATTACTTTTTTGGTAAAAAAACATGTCAATCTGTAAATTATAACAAAAATGGTTGTAATTTTGCGAAACGGGTAAATACGTAATTACATTTAAACAATAATACAATGCTTACACTCGACAAAATCTATCACGCATCGTACGTCCTGAAGGACGTGGTACGTCGCACAGAGCTCATTCCGGCTCCCTATTTGAACAAGAAGGGCAATATATTCCTCAAGCCCGAGAACTTGCAGTTGACCGGTTCGTTCAAGGTTCGTGGTTCGTACTACAAGATTTCACAGCTCTCGGCCGAGGAGAAGGCAAAGGGCGTTATCGCCTGCTCAGCCGGCAACCACGCTCAGGGTGTTGCTTTGGCAGCAACAAGGAACGGCATCAAATCAACAATCTGCCTCCCCGACTGCGCTCCAATATCAAAGGTTGAGGCAACAAGAGGCTACGGTGCCGAGATTTGCCTAGTTGAGGGCGTATATGACGATGCTTACAAGCGCGCGATTGAGTTGCGTGATGAAAAGGGTTACACATTCATCCACCCATTTGACGACATCGACGTCATTGCAGGCCAGGGAACTATAGGTCTTGAGCTCATTGACCAGATGAAGGATGTTGAGGTTGTTGTTGTGCCCATTGGCGGCGGTGGTCTCATCTCGGGTGTTGCTTTTGCTCTTAAGTCACTGAACCCCAATATCAAAGTGTACGGTGTACAGGCAGCTGGTGCTCCAAGCATGAAGAACTCTGTTGAGCACAAGCAGATTGAGCGTCTTGACTCTGTTTCTACAATTGCCGACGGTATTGCAGTGAAACAGCCGGGCGAGAACACATTCAACTTCTGCAGCCAGTATGTTGACGGTATTGTAACCGTGACCGACGACGAAGTTTCATCGGCTATCCTCTCAATGCTCGAGCACCAGAAGATCATCACCGAGGGTGCGGGCGCAGTTGCAGCAGCAGCGGTAATGTTCGACAAGGTTCCTGTTGAAGGCAAGAACGTAATATGCGTTGTATCGGGCGGTAACATCGACGTGAATATCCTCGACCGTGTAATCAAGCGTGGTCTCTTCACATCGGGCCGTTCGGCACTCCTCAAAGTAGAGCTCCTTGACAAGCCAGGCCAGTTGGTACAGGTGTCAAAGATTATTGCCGACCTTGGCGGTAACGTAATCGGCGTGCACCACGAGCGTACCAATGCAAACACCGGCGTGACCGGTTGCTGGATACGCATCGACCTCGAGACACGTAATTTCGAGCACATAAACAATATTAAAGCGGCATTGACAAAGGCCGGTTTCAAAATCATGGATTAACCATTTAAAACAAAATAACTATGTTGAAGAAAGTTTATACAAGCAATGCTCCTGAGGCCATCGGCCCATACTCACAGGCTATCATCTGTGGCAATATGTTGTTCACATCTGGTCAGATACCCATCAACCCTGCAACAGGCGAGGTTGAGGCAGAGGGCATCACAGACCAGGCTACACAGGTAATGAAGAACCTCTCTGCAGTCCTTGCCGAGGCAGGTACATCATTCGAGAAGGTTGTAAAGACAACATGCTTCCTAAGCGACATGGCCGATTTTGCAGCATTCAACGCCGTTTACGCAGAGTACTTCACAAGCAAGCCTGCACGTTCATGCGTTGCAGTGAAGACACTCCCGAAGAACGTTCTTGTTGAGGTTGAGGTAATCGCCGAAATCTAAGAAAAGCATTACATTTGATTATAGAAAGTCTCTGTCGTATGCGGCAGAGACTTTTTATATACTCCTATATTTTCGCATTTTCATATTATTTGTTATCTTCGCGACAAAGTAAGGATTTCAAAAGTACTACATATGACAAACGTAATTGATGTTGCTAAAAAGTGCTTCCGTGACGAGGCTGAAGCCATACTGAACCTCATACCCAAGCTTGACGAGGATTTCACTAAAGCTATTGGGCTGATCATCGCTAGCAAAGGCAAGTTCATTGTCACCGGTGTAGGCAAATCGGGGCACATAGGTGCTAAGATTGCATCCACACTGGCAAGCACCGGCACACCGGCCTTCTTCGTAAACCCGCTCGACGCCTTTCACGGCGACCTGGGAATGATTGGCGAGGGCGATGTTGTGCTTGCGATATCCAATTCAGGACAGACTGATGAACTGTTACGTTTCATTCCACTGTTGAAGGAGAGAAACATCCCCATCATATCAATGACAGGCAACCCGGCATCGCTGCTTGCGAAATACTCCGACTGCCACCTGAATGTAGCTGTTGAGCGCGAGGCTTGCCCGCTGAACCTTGCCCCCACATCATCAACCACGGCTACCCTTGCCATGGGCGACGCCATAGCCTGTGCACTGATGACCGTGCGTAATTTCCAGGCTAAAGACTTCGCGCAGTTCCACCCGGGCGGCTCACTCGGCCGTCGCCTGCTCTCAAGAGTAAAGGACTACATGACAACCGAGAACCTCCCTGTTGTGAACAGCGAGTCAAAGATAAGCGACACGCTCATGCAGATAAGCCGCACCAAGATGGGCATTGCTGCAGTCATTGAAAACGATGAAATAATTGGAGTTGTTACCGACGGCGACATACGCCGCACAATGCAACGCGACCAGGAGCATTTCTTCGAGCTCACTGTAAAGGATTTGATGAACACAAACCCCAAGCTCATAAAGGAGGATGCCAAACTGTCACAGGCCGAAGAACTCATGCGCCAGCACAATATAAAGTCGCTCATTGTTATAAATGAAGATAACAGACTGGTGGGTATAATTGACGCATTCAGTTGTTTTTAAAGGATGAAAGCATGAAAGTTGTAGCATTTGTACCCATTAGACTCAACAGCAAACGTGTCGTAGGCAAGAATCTGAAGATGCTTGGCGACAAGCCGTTATTACAGTATGTCCTCGACACCCTCGCCGGCACTACCGCTATAGACGAGGTGTATGTATATTGCAGCAGCGAGGAGATTAAGCCATTGTTGCCGCAAGGCGTCCGATTCCTCAAGCGCGACGAGTCGCTCGACCGCGACGAGACATTGGGGCAGGAGATATACGACGCCTTCACAAAGGAGGTAGACGCCGATGTTTATGTACTCGCCCACACCACTTCACCGTTCATCAAGGCTACCACAATAGAGAACGCAGTAAGACAGGTTACCGAGGGCGGTCACGATTCGGCTTTCAGCGCACAGAAGGTGCAGACATTCGCATGGTATAAAGGCACCCCACTCAACTACAACCTCAAGCAGATACCGCGCACACAGACAATTGAACCGGTATATTTTGAAACAAGTGCCTTCTACATATTCCGCAAGGAGATATGGACCGTCGGGCACCAGCGCATAGGCAACAATCCCTACATTGCCATCGTCGACCCCATAGAAGGCATTGACATTGACAACCCCGAGGATTTTGAATTTGCGGCAAGAGTATTATCCGACAAGTAACACCATACCAAGAGACAGCACTCATGGGCAAGACCTGGCAAAAATGTTGGAACGCGATGAACTACCTGTATGGCATGTTGCAGACAGGCAGCCGCCGACGTCTGCGCTCGTTCAAAGGCATACACAGCGGGCGCTGCTTCATCATTGGCAATGGCCCGAGCCTCAGGAACAGCGACCTCAAGCGTCTGATGGAACTTGGCGAAACGACATTTGCCTGTAACTCACTCATAAAACTCTTCGGCGAGATACCGTTCACCCCAACCTACTATTTTGCACAGGACAACAAGATAATCCTCGACAACAAGGAGGAGATTGCCGCATACAAAGGCACACGTTTTGTAAAGGCGCACTATGCAAGCCGTTACCACATAAAAGGTGTAACATACTACAACATGCTCTTTAACCCTACAGGTTTCTCAAACAATATACATAAAGTAGTATACAGCGGACAGACAGTGACATACTCCATGATACAGTTTGCTGCATACATGGGATTCAAGGAGATATACCTAATTGGTGTCGACTGCAATTATTCGAGCGGCAACAGCGTCATTACACAGGAGAGTTATTTCGACCCTCGCCTGTTCAACAGCGGCCGCAGCTACGCCGCCCCCGAGGTAGACACCAACCTGCTTGCATATGCATGCGCAAGGGAGGTTTGCGACAGGCAAGGTGTGAAGATATACAATGCCACACGTGGCGGCAAGCTCGAAATCTTTGAGCGCGCCGACCTAGACGATATTTTAAGAGAACCCTAAAAACATATGATTATGGAGAATTGCGAAAACAGGAAATGCTGTTGCGGCAAGAATCTATTGCCAAGCATAGCAATTGTTGCAGGCCTCGCGCTGCTGGGCTTCTTTGTTTCAAAAGGACTCACAAGAATAGCCAACCAGGAGCAGTATGTTACCGTCAAAGGACTTGCCGAGCGCGAGGTACTTGCCAACAAAGTGGTGTGGCCACTACCCTACAAATGTGTCAGCAATGACATGCAACAACTCTACGACAACATTGAGAAGAACAGGGATATCGTACTTTCGTTCCTTAAGGAAGGCGGCATAACCGACAACGAGATAGTCATATCGGCACCTGCCGTTACCGACCGCCTTGCACAGAGCTACGTCCCCGACAACATCAAGTTCCGCTACCAGGCCGAGGCTGTTATAACCGTCATTTCGCCACAGGTCGAAAAGGTCATAGAGCTAATGGGCAAGCAGATTGAATTGATGAAGGATGGCGTGATAATAAGCGACGAATACAGCTACCAGACACAGTTCGAATACACGGCGCTCAACGACATAAAGCCAGCCATGGTAGAAGAGGCCACACGCAATGCCCGCGCCGTAGCACAGAAGTTCGCCGAAGACTCCGACTGCAAACTCGGCAACATAAAGCAGGCAACGCAAGGACAGTTCAGCATAACCAGCGACGAGACAACCCCGCAGATAAAGAACATACGCGTGGTGACAACAGTTAAATACGAACTCAAATAAAATAATTCAAGCACCTCCCGGGAGGTGCTTGAATTATTTTTACACAAAGTGCAATATCACTTTTTCTTCAATCCCTTGTATACAAGATAGGCAACGATAAGCACTGCCAATACAATAAAGACAATACCTATTTCACTGCTGTACTCCTTCACCTTGTTCATCACAGCCTCCTCGGTCTGCATGCCGGGTATTGTCGACATGTAATAGCCAAGCGCTGCAAGAATGGCATTCCACACACCTGCACCGAGCGATGTATAAAGAACGAAACGTCCAAGACCCATGCGGGCAAGACCGGCCGGTATTGAAATAAGCTGACGCACAGCCGGAACAAGTCGACCCACGAAAGTGGATACAGCACCATGCTCGTCGAAATACCTCTCGGCATTCTGCACCTTAGCCTCATCAATGAGACACATGTGACCTACACGGCTGTTTGCAAACTTGTAGACAATAGGACGTCCCAGCCACACCGCGAGATAGTAGTTGATAAACGCACCGATGAGCGCTCCCAACGTTGCAAAGAGAACGACCATGAACACATTCATTTCGCCGGTCACAGCAGCTTTCCATGCAGCGGGCGGAACAACAGCCTCCGACGGGAAAGGAATGAAAGAGCTCTCAATTGCCATGAACAGTGTCACAGTCCAATAATTAAGATGGTCAAGACAAAATTGTATCAACGATTCCATAGTATTTTATTTATTTTTTCAGAAAAGATTCAGTTTATTCGCACGTGCCTCATCAAGTGAACGCAATGGCGCTGCCGCTTTCTGCGCAGCACTCTCGCACAAGGATTGCTGTGTTTTCTCAAGCTCGGCCACAAAAGCCGCTCTACGCTCGGCGCCACCAAGCAGCTCGGCAGCCACAACCACATTCTGCGACACATCCTTCACGTGCACCACAGCCCCGTCGTACACCGGGGCAATCTTCAATGCCGTGTGTAGCGGACTGGTCGTTGCACCGGCAATCATCACCGGGATATCAAGCCCTGCAGCCTTCAACTCCTTCACAACAGTCACCATCTCCTCGAGCGACGGTGTTATGAGACCGCTCAATGCCACTATGTCCACTTTCTCCTCTACTGCTGCGGCAACAATCACCTCGGGAGCGACCATCACGCCAAGGTCAATGACCTGGTATCCGTTGCAGCCCATCACCACCGTTGCAATGTTCTTGCCAATGTCGTGCACGTCGCCCTTCACCGTTGCCACAAGCACCTTGCCGGCCGACTGTGTGCCGCCGCACTTTGCCTGCTCAATCAACGGTTGCAGAATGACAACAGCCTGTTTCATTGTACGGGCAGCCTTAACCACCTGTGGAAGGAACAATTTACCTTCGCCAAACAGTTCGCCCACTGCAGCCATGCCATCCATCAACGGTCCTCCAATGACATCCACCGCCGCGCCATATTTCGCCATGGCCTCATCTAGGTCGGTGGCAAGATATTCGCCCACACCTTTGAGCAACGCCCATTCAAGGCGCTTCTCAACCGAGAGTGCGCGCCAGCTCTCATCGGCAGTCTGCTGCGCCGCCGTGCCCAGTTCCTTCAGCTGCCCGGCCATTGATATCAGGTTCTCTGTAGCATCGGGGGTGCGGTTGAGCACCACATCCTCCAGCACCTCGCGCAGTTCGGCGGGAATATCGTCATACTGAACGGCTGTCTGCGGGTTCACAATACCCATGTCCATTCCGGCAGCTATCGCGTGATAGAGGAACACCGCATGCAGTGCCTCGCGCACGTAGTTATTGCCGCGGAACGAGAACGAGAGGTTGCTCACTCCGCCACTGATGTGCGCCCCGCAAAGGTTCTCCTTTATCCATGCACAGGCACGGATAAAATCTATGCCATACGCGGCATGCTCCTCGATACCTGTAGCCACAGCAAGGATATTGGGGTCAAAAATTATTTCATAAGGTTCAAAGCCGGCCTTCTTTGTCAAGAGTTCGAATGCCCTGCCGCAGACCTCAATCTTGCGCTCATATGTTGTCGCCTGCCCCTGCTCGTCAAAGGCCATCACCACAACCACAGCACCCAGGCGGCGCGCCTCGATGGCACGCTGCAGGAACAGTTCCTCGCCCTCCTTCAATGATATTGAGTTCACCACCGCGCGTCCCTGAATACATTTGAGGCCAGCACGGATAACATTCCAATCGGATGAATCCACCATCAGCGGCAAACGCGCAATATCGGGCTCGCCGGCAAGCATATTCAGGAAAACTGTCATCTCGCTCGCTGCATCCAGCAGGCCATCGTCCATGTTTATGTCGATAAGCTGCGCCCCGTCCTCGACCTGCTTTCGGGCAATGTCGAGCGCCTCGGCATATTTCTTTTCGTTTATCAGACGCAGGAACTTGCGCGAGCCGGCCACGTTACAGCGCTCGCCAACGTTTATGAAGTTCATGTTGCTGTTCACCACAAGCCTCTCCAAGCCCGAGAGCCACAATTCACCGGGTTTTGCAGCAGGGAGTCGTGGCTGCACACCGACAGTCATGGGCGGGAATAGCGCTATATACTCATCGGTGGTGCCACAGCAGCCACCTACAATGTTCACAAGCCCCTCGTCTATGTATTCGCGCACAATCTCCGCCATCTCTGCAGGCGTCTGGTCATAGCCGCCAAGCTCATTGGGCAAACCCGCATTGGGATAGACGCTCACGTAGAAAGGTGCAATCTCGCTCAAGCGTTTGAGGAAAGGCTTCATCTCCCTTGCTCCGAAAGAGCAGTTCAAGCCCACCGACAACAAGTTGCGGTTTGCCACCGATGCCAGAAAAGCCTCAATTGTCTGCCCCGAGAGGATGCGTCCCTGCTTGTCGGCAATGGTAAAGGAGAGCATAACAGGTACCTCGCGCCCTGTTACCGCACAAGCCTCATCGGCGGCATATAGCGCAGCCTTCACATTGAGGGTGTCGAATATAGTCTCGCACAACAGTGCATCCACACCACCCTCAATCAATGCAACCATCTGCTCACGATAGGCATCGGCAAGCATGTCGAATGCCACGTTTCTCTTTGCCGGGTCCTCGACATCGGGACTTATTGAGCATGTGCGGCTTGTGGGGCCCACCGAGCCAACCACGTAACGGGGCTTTTCGGGCGTTGAGTATTTGTCGGCCAGTTCGCGCGCAATAGATGCAGCTGCACGGTTTATATCAGCACACAGATGCTCGCAGCCATACTCGGCTTGCGAAATGCGGTTGGCATTGAACGTCGATGTCTCAATGATGTCGGCACCCGCAGCCAAATAGCGCGTGTGTATCTCGCGGATAATGTCGGGGCGCGTGAGCACAAGAATGTCGTTGTTGCCTTTGAGCAGCCTGTCGTGAGCGGCAAGCAACGTGCCGCGGAAATCATCCTCGTCAAGCCCATAGCGCTGCACCATTGTGCCCATAGCGCCATCGAGCACCAATATCCTCTCTTTTAAAGCCTCTTTAATTGTCATTGTAAAACATTGTCGTGACCATGCCTTCACACAGTCAAATGTATTCTTTATTATAGCAAATTACTCTACCCTCTGCCGAGGATAGAGCAAAACCCATATCATTTTAGAAATTTCTCCTTATGCGGTCCATCTCGCGTTTGTCGTCACGCTCCTTGATGGATTCGCGTTTGTCATACTCGTGCTTACCGCGCGCAAGCGCAATTACCAGTTTGGCAAGCCCTTTCTCGTTTATAAACAGTCGAGTGGGTACAATGGTGAAACCGGGGTTCTTCACCGCCTGTCGCAGCTTGCGCAGCTCCTTGCGGTCGAGCAACAGCTTGCGGTCACGCCTTGCCACATGGTTGTTGTACGAGCCATAGAAATACTCGGCAATATGCATGTTCTTCACCCACAGTTCATTGTTTATGAACGTGCAATAGGTATCGACAAGGCTCACCTTCGACAGCCTTATCGACTTAATCTCCGTTCCCGTCAACACAATACCGGCCGTGTAGGTCTCGGTAAATATGTAGTCAAACGAGGCACGTTTATTCTTTATATTAATATTTGATACTCTCTTGTCCATCAGGTTCCCTTCAAGGGTTCTTTTTAATATCTCATATCATTTCCCGATATTGTCCAATCCTCAAGAACGCCATTTTTGATGCGTTTGCCATATATCCTTGTCTTTATGCTGTCAGTAAGCAGCGCCTTGTCCCCATCACTCAGATAATCGGCAACATTGGAGATGTCGAATGTCAACAAAGTCTCGGTTTCCTTTTCACTCTCCGGTGCGTTGACAAACAGGTCGAACTCTATACATCCATCCTTCACGCCACGCACGGTCATCGCGAATGAAGCATTCTCTTCAACGCCCTTATACTTGATGCAGATGTTCTGTTTCTCCTTCCACACCCATGCTCTTGTCTCAAAATTATTGAAGAAATTCAGAGGTTGCAATCCGGTAAGCGGTGTATCATATGCCGCAGTGTCAACATCCGACGACAATGGACGCACCGGAATCTTCTTTATAACCTTGGTTATATCCCATTTGGGAGCAACGCCACTGAAAGCATCATAATAGTAGTGCAGAAGCAATAGCGCACGGTCACCGGTTTCAAGTTCATATTCATCAATGTTGCGCACAAAGAAGAACGTATCACTGAATTCCGGAGCTACAGTAGCCTTGTTCACGGTATAAAGCCCCTGGAGAGTAAACTCCTGTGTATAACTCATCTCGGCAGGGCCGCATGACCACATTACAACAGTTGCCGCCAAGGCAACAAACATACTATACAGTTTTTTCATAGATTCCAAAAAATTCAAAAAAACAAATTCAGCCGCGAAGATACAAACAAAATGGCAAAAAATGCTCCATGTTATGTTAATAAATACTTTAAACTTTACTTTTTAATAATTACGCGCAGCCATAAAGAAAAAAAACGCCGCAACCTTTGCTGAAGATATAATTTTAGTTATCTTCGCAGACTGAAAGAGATTATGTTTCACATTTTAAACATATAAAAATTATGGTTTATTCACACGAAGTAGAAAACATGTGTGTTGTGAAGAAAGGTCCTAACCACGGTCCTGCTCCAATCCCAGAAGAGGGTAAGTGGATCAAGGCTAAGGAGGTAGCCGACATTTCAGGTTTCACACACGGTATTGGTTGGTGCGCTCCTCAGCAGGGTGCTTGCAAACTTTCATTGAACATCAAGAACGGTATCATCCAGGAGGCTCTTGTTGAGACAATCGGTTGTTCAGGTATGACACACTCTGCAGCTATGGCATCAGAGATTCTCCCTGGCAAGACTATTCTTGAGGCTTTGAACACCGACCTAGTTTGCGACGCTATCAACACAGCAATGCGCGAGCTGTTCCTTCAGATCGTTTACGGCCGCAGCCAGTCAGCTTTCTCAGAGGGCGGTTTGATTATCGGTGCAGGTCTTGAGGATTTGGGTAAGGGTCTCCGCAGCCAGACAGGTACTCTCTACGGTACTTTGGCAAAGGGTTCACGTTACTTGGAGATGGCCGAGGGTTACATCACACGCCTCGCTCTCGACAAGAACGACGAAATCTGCGGCTACGAGTTCATCAACCTCGGCCAGCTCATGGATGAGATTAAGAAGGGCACAGACGCCAACGAGGCAGTCAAGAAGTTGACAAAGTCTTATGGCCGCTTCTCACAGGAGGCAGGTGCAGTTAAGTATATTGACCCACGTAAAGAATAAGGAGGAAACAAGCTATGATAAGACCCGTAAAATTTGAAAGTCAGGATCGTCGTATCAAGCAGATCCTCGCTGTACTTAACGAGAACGGTATCGCTTCTATCGAAGAGGCAAACGAGATTTGCGAGCAGTATGGTATCGACCCTTACAAGATTTGTGAGGAGACACAGCCAATCTGTTTCGAGAATGCAAAGTGGGCTTACGTTGTAGGTGCTGCCATCGCATTGAAGAAGGGTTGCGCTAACGCAGCAGACGCTGCCGAGGCAATCGGTCTTGGTTTGCAGGCATTCTGTATCCCAGGTTCAGTAGCCGACGACCGTAAGGTAGGTATCGGCCACGGTAACCTCGCAGCACGTCTTCTCCGTGAGGAGACAAAGTGCTTCGCATTCCTCGCAGGTCACGAGTCATTCGCAGCCGCAGAGGGTGCCATCAAGATTGCTGCAAAGGCAGACAAGGTACGTAAGGAGCCACTCCGTTGTATCTTGAACGGTCTTGGTAAGGACGCTGCACAGATCATCTCACGTATCAACGGTTTCACATACGTACAGACAGAGTTCGACTACTTCACAGGTGAGTTGAAGGTTGTACGCGAAATCGCATACAGCGACGGTCCTCGTGCAAAGGTACGTTGCTACGGTGCCGACGACGTTCGCGAAGGTGTTGCCATCATGTGGAAGGAAGGCGTTGACGTATCTATCACAGGTAACTCAACCAACCCAACACGCTTCCAGCACCCAGTTGCAGGTACATACAAGAAAGAGCGCGTACTCGCAGGCCAGAACTACTTCTCAGTAGCTTCAGGTGGTGGTACAGGCCGCACATTGCACCCAGACAACATGGCTGCAGGTCCGGCTTCTTACGGTATGACCGACACAATGGGCCGTATGCACTCAGACGCTCAGTTCGCAGGTTCTTCTTCAGTTCCAGCACACGTTGAGATGATGGGCTTCCTCGGTATCGGTAACAACCCAATGGTTGGTGCAACTGTGGCTATCGCAGTTGATATCGCTGGCGCATTGAGCAAGTAATTTATTGTAACTCAATAGATTTACGGAGAGTCGTTCGTTTGAACGGCTCTCTTTTTTGTTGATATCAAATGTCATCCTGAGCGCATGCGAAGGATCTCTTATAGCCGGAACAGTGTCAATACAGAACAATTCAAGACCACCGGAAATAGATTACACACATACAAATAAAAAACGATGCAAGAGTTTTTTTGTACTGCATCGCTTTATATTATAGGGGACATTACTTGAAGCCTATTCACGTCTATACGTTATCACACGGCTTTTTACAAGCAATCCTTCGCCTTTGCCATTGTAATTGGTTTTGTTGTACAGACAAACATCAAAATTAAGGTCGCCCCAAATGAGTGTACCACTTTTCTCATCATAGTAGTTCTGTAAGTTGTTGCAGAACTTGTCAAAGCGCTCTATGGCATCCACTTTCTCACATGGTACCGCGGCAAATTCCCTGTTCACTGTTTCAACTTCAAGAATACTCTCTATCGGGAGAAATGTCATCTGTTCGTTTACCACAATCTCATAATGCGACATAGGACCGTTGATTTCGCATGCGGTGAATGCCAGTGGCACAAGTGCCACCAGCAAAACCTTTATATACTGTTTGATTCTCTTTTCCATAATCATTCCATTTTAAGCATTCTCTGTACTTTCTCCTTTGAGGGGACAATTGTCTTGCCGTCCTCAATGAATATAACCTTATCCACATTGCCGTCCTCCAGCATGATTGCCTTGAGTGCACGTGCCCTTGCAGCCTCCATGTCAGGAATGATGAGACCGGCATCATAGTCGGCAGTTGTGAAATCTACGATGTTGCCATACACGAACTTGCCTGCAAAGTAGACGAATGCCCTGCAGTGATGAGTTGTGTTGGGCTTGAGCTGTAGCACACGTGTAAAGAGACCGGTGCTCTTGTTCAGCGCCACATCGGTATCACGTATCACCGTACTTGTACCATTAAGCAGGTCACTCTCGGTTGGTGCATACTCGAATCCGAATATCATCTCGCCATAGATATTCTCATTCAAGGCCTCGAGAATGGTGCTGTTCACCTTACCTTTGAGTGTAGTCCATTCATCATCGAGTGCTGCATCGAACGTCGTCACATCAAAGTTCTCGGCAGGCTCAGGGCCAATGGTAAACTTCCTTACCGTGCTCTTGTATGTTTTGGCACCGTCGGCAGTCTGCACCACCAGCTGGCAATAGAAGTCGCTGCCCCAATCGAGATTGGGAAGTTCAAGCTCCCATTCGCGTCCATCATCGAACTTATCATATATACCGGTAGGCTCTTTCATATCCTTGTTGCGGGAGATGTCAAAACGAACCATATAGTTCCTGATGAAATCATCACCTACTGGAACCGACTCATCAAGCAGTTTCCACAACAATTCGTTCACACGTCCTCTTATCACTGCCCTATTCTTGTCGACAAGCGGTGGATCAAGTGTCACGATATACTCTTTCTTTTTTGTCTTGAACTCATTTATTTCGGAAATGAATTCAGTTGTCACGCCATCGACAGTCTTCTCCACACGATACCTATAATAGTATGTTGTCGAGTGTTTCAGATTGGGCAGGATATACCTCATTCCGCAAACATGAACACCATCATCAATCCACGATGCAATATTGTCAACACGTAAGACATTCACTTCCTCATCAAAGAGGTCATTCTTCTCCGATGCATACTCAACCGTAATCACAGCTTTTCCCTTTGCGTAGGGGAATAGAACATTGGCAAACATCTCCGCTTCATCAGAACCGGGATTTTCGACCATATTGCCTATCGGGTCCGGTATCTTGAATTCAAGCACATCTGTCTCCACGCGCGGTCTCACCCCATCATCATATATAACCTTGGCATAATATGTCCTGCCCGGCACCCATCCTTTCTCGGTTAGTACCACAAGGTCATAGTCATCCTTAACATCATCGCGTGCAAAGTCATCGTACTTTGCATCAATCACCCTCACAATCACCATTTCGTCGAGATACTCGCTACGGTCCTTCATCTCCGAATCCTTGACGACAAAACCGTCATCCTCCCAGGTATTCTTGTCCTCGGACACCACGAACTTATACTTGCTACGGTTGGTCACTCCCACATAACCCCTGTCAACCATCACAAGCAGACCCACATTGTCAATGCTTGCCTCTACCTTGAAGTCATGGAACACAGGCTTGGTCTTGAAGACTATCTCATTTCCGTCATACGTTCTGTTTGTAGTGTTGTCAACCACAATGGCACGGTAACGGTACTCGGTATCCGGTTCAAGCTGGCCACCCACATCCCATGTAAAATCAGTGTGCCCCAAATTGCCGAACGGATCGGTAGCCTTGGCATTACCCGGGTTATAGACGAATCCCACATTGAACTTGCTTGTCGTGTGGTCCATGTTCTCCTCATCGAACAATGACTGGTGCGCCTTGCCATTGAGCACTGCGCCGACAGCCGTTATTTCCGTCGGGTCGAGTGTTGTGGGCGAATAGTAATCCTTGAATCCGGCATCCCACAGATGGCTGTATGTATATACATCATTTGCACCATCATACAGATATGCCTTCACCTTGAATTTCTCGGGCGTGAAGTCCTTGCGGTAAATCATTGTCTTCATCACATTTGATACCGGCGTAGTGTACTCGAACATCTTGATTCGCTCGAACTCATTGCCTGCATTGTCAGTGAATATGAAACCACCCTCGGTAATATATGGATTATCAAGAGCCTCCTTCTCGAATTCTCCCTCAAGGTCGCAATACTCGTACTGCATATCAGACTTCGTCATCTTCACCTCATATGGTATGTAGAACTCGTCCATCTTGCCCATAACGCCATAGCCTGTGAAGAACGGGTTATATGCCAACGGATATACAGCAATCTTGCGTCCCCATAACTGTTCCTGGTCGTGCAGTCTGGCAACATATTTTACATTGTTGGGCGATATTGCCTTGAACTCACCCATACTCTCAAGAAGCAAGTCCGGTGCTCCATCTTTCGCTGCACCCGGCGACACATCAACAAACATCAATGCCGCATCATATGAGAATATAAGATTCAATTTATTCTTCAGGGTACCCGTATATTTGCGCTCATCCTGTGCCAGATGACGGTCATCAATCTTGTCTGTTCCCGGAGTTGCATTCAGCACCCACAAATCAATGAAAACAACATTGTCTATACCGAGTTTCTTCATCCACTCACTGGCCTGAAACGTCCATGCCCCGTCTCCAATAGAAAATACAACGTCAATCAAGAATCCCCATTGCAACTTAAAATATGTATCCGCATTGAGTCCCTTGTATATCTCCTCCCTTTCGGCAAGCCATTCCAAGTCATCGGAAAGTTTTTCGGTTCTCTGCCCGAACTTGTATGTCAACTGAGCCGCCACTTTAGGTCCGGTACCCACCTTCAACTGGAACTCAAGTCCTTCGCCCAGAAGACCAATACCAACCTTCAAGTGCAACGCAATGAAAAACTCACCCTTGAGTTTTATCTCACCCGACGCGTCACTCTCAAACAATTTATCGCCACTCTCGACATTCTCATTATTATTATCCCATATCACATCCTTGCTGGCACCGTCAATCTCAAAGCCGGCTGTTCGGTCAATCTTAATCTCGGCCTCGGCATGCAGGCTTGCCTCAAACAGATATGTCCAAGTAAATCCCACGTCAACATTGATTGTCAATCCGGGAATCAGCACCACCGGAACGTTTATGGTAAGGAAATCCTTCTCCAGATAATCATCTTCGGGCTTCAGTTCCACTTTTGCGTCAAAGGTTATCTTTCCCGACATAGAAAGCCCCACCGTACATTTAATCTTCTTTAGACCGATGCTATTGTCTATCATTACGGAAGCATTGGCCGAGAGTATTGTCTCGCCCTCAGCCACAACCGTGATTGGCGCATCACTGTCATCATCATCATCATCCTTGCCGGTAATATCTTCCACCTTTACCTGGCCGCTGTCGCTTATCGTAAGCCTGCCTTTGAACTTCATTTTCTTCTCGACATTGGCATTACTGTTAACCTCAACCTTGCCGTCACCGACTCCCACATCAACCGAAGTGTCGGTGTCCACACGCTTGCGTACAGCCCTTCTCTCAATCACATCCTGCGGCACCACCTCGTCCTCGTCCTTTATGCCGCTCACACCGCAAGCATAAAGCACTTCGTACACCTCTTCAAGAGGCAATGGAGTACATTTCATCTCAACCCGGCCTTTTTCATAGTCCACTCCCATACTCTCCACACGTCCCATGAAGCCATACGGCAGTTTATCTCTATAGATATTGCATATAACCTTCTGCCCCACCTTGGGTACAAGAGTCTTCGTAAGACAGTCAATCCTGAAGTATATTGTCCTGGCCGAATCGCTCTCCACAATGTATTGGAACAACTCCTCGCCAATCTCGAACACGCCCGCAGCATACTCCATTTCGGGCACCTCAAACATAAGGCTGTCAATATCACTTATATAAATCCCTGTACTGTCAGGTGTCAGTGCACCGTCGAAAATCATCTGTACAGGTTTCTCGTACTCGTTATTCAAGGAATCCTTATTTGAAAAAGTAATTTTCCAGTTACCGCCCTCGGGCAGCATGAAGTCCTTGTTGTCCTTGCGCATCACGCCAAACGATTTTTGCAAGTCCACCTGCGCCATTGCACCGGGCACAGCCATCATGATGGCTACCGATGTCATTATCAGATATCTAACAAACCTTTTCATCTCACCACAACTTTAAGTTTGCACTCCTTCACCTTAGCCAGGTATGTACCCTTGGGCAGAATATCCAGCGACAAATTCGCTGCGGCATTTACAGCAGCCATCAATACCTGTTTTCCGGCAGCATCATACACATACAAAGTCTGCCCATGTAATGAGCCATGGAACACCAGTTCACCGTCAATAAATCTCATAGGGTTCAGCTCGGTCACCTCGGTCACATTGTCAATGCCGGTGAGCACAGCCTCCACGAACTTCATCGACCTTATTTCGTCGCGTTCGAACATATAATCCTCGCTCACGCCAAGAACCTCCACCATCTGCATTACCTGTCCATCCTTTTCGGTAGTGTATGAATATATATAGGAATCGGCATCAATCTCAATATCGAACACACGGCCATCGACAAGTGTAATCACCACCTTGTCAAACTGTTTCTTTTCACCATCGGCCATAACAGGCACCGTGAACAGGATAGCCAAAAGAAGAATAACCAACTTTTTCATATCATCGTATTTTATCATTTTCCATAATTGCGGCTCACACCACGGTAACGTTTCAAATCGGACAGCGTGCCATGCGTCTCACCATCCAGTATAAGTGTCCCAAGCACAAAGCGTTCATACATCTCGGGCACATAGCACTCAATCGTCGCCTCCTCACCCGGCCACGAACCCTTTATTCTCATCTGCAGATACGGAATGCCTTTCTCCCGGCGCATCTCGGCATCTGCACGCACCTCGCCATCCACCACAGCCACCAAACGTGTGTTGCCCAGCGAGTCAGTCATCTGCACACCGTCCACTGTCAGCGACGAGTATAGCACCGTCTCATACAGGAACTCACGTGGGTCACACTCCTGCCACTCGAACACGTTCACATAGCAGCTGTCGCTCACCACGTTCTCCGTATTGTCCATGTTCAGTGTCTGCGCCTGCACCACCACCAGAGCCCTGCCCGGTTTCATTGCACGCAACTTGCGTCCGGCAAGTTCCACGGCCTCCTCATCACCCTTCACCAGCCAGTAGTATGAAGCCCGCACCGTGTCAGGTATCAGTTCCGTGCCGAAGGTGATGGTATCCCCCACATGCAGGTCAATCTCGTGATGCGACAGGTAAAGCCCGTCAGGCTTTGGCTGTTCAGTCTCAAAGTTGAACATCTCGCCACATGAGCACACCGTCACTGCCGCACACAGCATAAATATTTTACTAATCAGTTTCATTGTCCTTGGCATTATATTGAAACTTTGGCCAATCATTTCTTTTCTTCTTCTTTAGGTATCTCCACTCTCACCACATTCGAGTATCGGCTGAAGCGTCCATCCCTTGAGCGCACCCTGATGCGATACTCTGCAGCATCGCCCGGCTCCATGTAACGGTCGGTGGTGCTGCGCGCATCAATTCTTGGCGAATCGATGTGACGGAAGAAATTCTCACCGTCCCATTTCTTGTACACGCAGAAGTAGAGTCCCTCATCAAGCAATTCATCAGTCAGTCCGGTAAGATCCCAGGCTATGAACACATGCTTGTCTTCGGGGCGATACACGGCACCCATGCCAACCTTAAGCAGCAACAGCATCTCACCTCGCTGCAGGAAGCCGGCCTCGAGCGAAGGCTCCGATGTTATGCCCGTCTCATTCATCGTCTCAATGTGATAGTAATATCGTTTCGTGTGGTTCGGCTCGGGCGAATCGGTCACATACAGACGACCGTTCTTCACCGAGTCGATGGGGAGCACACCAATGAGTGTGTTAATCTCCTCGCCCTCCAGTCGACGGTATACATAGAACTTCTCAACGTCATACTCCGATGAGGGATACCAACTCATATATACACTCTTCGTATCCTGCCACATCGAGTCTATTCGGCACGGACGCGGCGCGTCATAGTTCTTTCGTTTCACCTGCAGTGTCTGTGAGAACTTGGACTCGTTGCCCGAGTAATCATAGGCCTTCAACCTGTAATACGTATACCTCTGCGCAACCCCGTTCACCTTGAGCGTATCAAAGATTGCAGTACCCCTTGTCGAGCGTCCTGCCTTTTGCACAAAGGTGTGTGTCGTGTCGTTGGCATAGTAGAGCTGATATCCCGCAACATCCTTGTCCTTGCTTGCCTGCCACTTGATGAGCAGGCTGCCCGTGGGCGACATCACATACTCAAGGCCGGTAGGCGGAGCCGGCGCTGTGAAGTCGGCAATGAACATCTCCTGTGGCATGGCAGCCGATGTATTGCCAAGTGTATCCACAGACATGATTGTAACACGGCCTGTTCCCAAGTATGTCACCTCACAACGGAATATGGTGTCACTTGGCGCAAGCAACTGTTCGTTCAGTTTCACCCAGGTACTGTCTATCTGCGGGTTGTAGTAGTAGATATCATATCCCACAAAGTCAGGTTCCATAATGTTCTTCTCCCACACCATGTCGGCAATGACGGTATTCTCATCGGGGCGCTCAAGTCTGAAGTACTTTATCAACGGCGCTGCAGGCGGAATCATGTCGGGCAGCTCCACCTTGTGCACGTTGCTGTACTCGCTCTTCTCGCCGAACGAGTCGTAACCGCATATACGGAACTCGTAACTGCCAGGCTCAATTCCTGCATGCTCGAATATATTCTGCGCCATAGACTCATCCTCATAGGTACGCAGGGTCATGAAAGGACGCTCATTCAGTTTCTTCCACTCCCCGCTGTTGTAGCGACACTCAATGTCATACACCGTGAACGCAACATCCATAGGCCAGAATATACGTATCGAACGACCATCGACACCAATAGAATCCTTTATCACAGGATTATACTGCGGCACCGGGGCTTTCTTGTTTACCACGGTCACGTCCTTGTATATAAGGTTCATCTCCTTTCTTGGGATGTTGGTCGTTACCTTGTAGGTGTATTCCTTACCTTTAGCCGCAGTGCTGTCCACGTAGAAAAGCGCCATGGTCTTTGCCAGGTCGGGGCGTATCTCGGCAAGCAGCATCGCATAGGCAAAGCGTGTCTGCTGCTCCTCATACAGCTGCACAATACCTTCGGCACCGTCATTGGCTATCGCATTGTCCAGTTCCGTACCCTTGCCGTAGAGCATCTGTGCCGCAGCACCCGCCAGCGAGTCCGAGGGTTCAAAGCGCAGTTTCATCTCTTCCAACGGCATTGGAAAAAGGTTCTTTGCCAAGGTATCCACACGCCCTGCTTCATCAGTTCGCAGCACGTTGTAACCATACTTGTTTGCCAAGTACCATGCAGGGAACTTGTCGGGTGCCCAACGCAACATCACGCAGTCGCCCTTGGGGCGTGCCAGCGTATGCAAAAAGAACGTCTCCCATGTAGTATGGCTCCTCACGGTATCCCCCTCCAATGTCAGCATCCTCTCAACCGCATTGCCGGCCTGTGCCGTTGTCGCCAACAACAGCACAGCCAGTACAACCAATCTTCTCAATTCAAATAATCTTTTCATATATTGTTCATTTTATTATCATAAAACCCTGCCGAATGAGCCGCTCGAACTTGTGCTTGCAGGTGCCACATATGTTGAACCGGCCGGCAATATATTGTTCTTCACGGCATTGTGCAAATAGCCGTTCAAATCATTCAACAATGATGTAGATACAGTTTTACCGTTCATCAACAATGCATTGATTGCCACTACCTGACTCGACTCATTCAATGCCTTGTCCTTGGTAGCGTTGCCGGTGCTGAACACTACTTTGACCTTGACACCGGTACCGGTCTTGCCTGTTGCTATCTTCTGAATTACAGACAAAGCCACATCGGCTGTTGCGAAATACACCTCAATGACACCGCTGCTTGTGCTGCCCGTGCGCTGCAGAATAAGGTTGTTTACCTTGCATGCCGCAAGGTCACCTGCAAACCACAGACGGCTACCGCCGAACTTCAATGTGTTGAAGTTACACTTGGTGAGTTTCAATATTCTGTTGGTGTTCTGCATTGTAAGCGAAGCATTGTAAGTTGTGTTCAACGTCAACAGCTGCGGGCCATAATTGCCATATACATATACCGTACCCGAACATGCATTCAGGGCATTTGTCAAGATAGTGTTGCTTATGTTGCTGTACGAGAGATGAATCTCCTTTACACGATTGGACTTTGCAGTCAATGTAGTAAAGTAAGGGTTACTGTCGAGCAGCAGCTTATCCATTACAACCGGATGGTTGCTTATGTCTATGCTCTCGAAACCGTTGTACTCGGCAAGCAAAGTCTTCAGTTCAGGCATATACTTGATTGCCGTTGTCGGGTCAACGAACGAACCACCGTTGGCATCAAGAGTCGTGAGGTTTGCCACATCACCAATATGCAGGTACTTCCTGTCGGGTACAAGTTCCTTCCTCAAGTACTCTGTCATCGCTGTACCCAAAGCCGCGTGCAGCTTCTTGTCCTCCTCGGTGAGCACATCAATTATGCCCAGAGTATTCAGGCGGTTCTCCATCTCGGCATATCCGTCTCCCTTAGGTATTGCACCATTCAGAGCCAAAGCCACTATACTCTTGCAGTATGACGGGATATAACGGTCATCGGTAATACCTCCAGCGAGCAGGCCGTTGACTGCGTCGTAGAAGTTTGTCTTCACAAACGATTCATAACCTGCCTTGACGTTATAGAAAGTAATCTTCAGTTTCTGTCCCTTGGCAACATCCCACCAGTCGAGCATCCACTTCAATGCCACGTCGGCACTACCGAACTGCAATTCCATAACCGATGAACGTTCAAGTTCAATATCCTTTATTGCCACACTTGAGAGGTTTGCAGGGAACTTGAGCCTTGCGCCACCGAATACCAACTGGTCGAGAGAGCACTTCGTTATGTCAAGATAACGGTTAGTGTTCCTCATCTTCAATGTCGGGAGCTGCATTGTCTGCACCTTGCCGAACGAAGAGCTGCTTTGTACCGGAGTCACATTCAATGTCAGTAACTGTGTTCCGCCATTACCGTCTACCTCCAATGTAGCGGCATTCGATATCGCGGTATCAAAGATACCCTGGTCTACATAAGTATTGTTGAGTTTCATCAGTGTAGCCTTCTTCTTGCTGCTGAAGTTCCTCAACTTGTCATTACCTGAGATGTCGAGCAGACTCAACTGGCCAGTCTTCTGTATATCCAGTGTCTTGAACGAGTTGCCTGCGGCGTTCACTGTTGTTACAACAGGCAGGTAGTCCATTACAATACCAAGGTCTGTTACACTCATGTTTGCACAATCGAGAGTCTGCAGTTTGGCAACATCAGTTGTGTGAACATACTCTGTCTTCACGCCCAACTTCTCTCTCAGGCTGTCGTGCAGCTTGGTGCCCATTGCATTGTGCATTCTCTCGTCATCCTCGGAACGCTTCTCGTGCAGGTCGAACATGTCAAGTACCTCATCGAGTCGGACACCTTCGGGTATTGCTCCGTCCCATACATATCCAAGGATGAGGTTGTTTGCAACAGTCTTCATCTCACTTGTAATGTTGACACCGCCATTCATTGTTACGCTGTTCACAAGGTTCAACTGGTTGTTGAATTTGGTATCAACCTCACTGTTACCTGTATTCACAGTCATCGTGAACTTTGCACCCTTGTTGTCATCAACCCACTTGTTTATCCACATCAGAGCCATATCGGCAGTAGTGAATATCAGTTCAACAGGCTCATCCTTACTATCGAGCACAATCTTGCCTACATAACATGAGCGGCTATCGAACCTCACTTTATCGGAGTTGAATTTCAAAGACTTGCCACCGAATACCAATTCATCGGAATGGCAATTCAATATAGTAAGCTGCTTGCCGCTGTTCTTCATCGAAATGTAAGATGGCGAGCCTGCCGGGGTCGCACTGATTGAGATTTCGACAGGACCGGTCAGGTTGTCGGCAATCAAAGTGCTGTGCGCAGCCGATGTAACAGCCTCGTCAAATGCAGCATCATCCACAAACGAGTTTGAAATGTTCAGCCACTTTGCAGCCTTTGCAAGGTTGAACTTCTCAAGAACAGGGTTGTACGACAGGTTAAGGCTGTCAAGAACCGGCATATCCTTGAGGTCTATACTCTTGAGTTCATTAGCCTCGGCGTTCACCACCTTAAGGTCGGGCATATACTTGATGATGCCGTTGAGGTCAACAATGTCCATATACGCACAGTTGAGTTCTGTGAAGTCCTCAACATCCTTCACATGCAATGCACGGCTGTCGGGGCTCAGTTTCTCCTTCAGATGACCGTACAGATTCTCGCCCATAGCGGCACGCATGGCTGCATCGTCCTTGGTTATCTCTTCGATTTCCTTTTCCAAAGACTCGTCATATTCAACAGTCTCGTTATTGGCCTCATCGTAATATACCATATACGTTGTGTGTTTATTCTCGGGCCAATCTTTCCACTCATCCCAGCGTGTAAACCACTTCTTGTCATATACCGTGACTGGCACTCTCTGACCGGCCATACGGTTAGGCGCACCAACACATAACGAGGTCAATTTGCTTGTCGATGGAGCACCCTTGAGATTTACTGCTATTACACGGCAATCGGTAACATTAATCTTTCGGAGTTCGGGATAATCGGTCTCGTCATATGTAATTTCATTAATCATCAGTATTTTGCAACCAGACAGGTCAATCTCTCTTAGTGCCGGCAAGTGGCATCCGTAATTTGGAGCCTTGTCGCTGCCCACAAGGTTAAAGCCCATTACTCCGCTGCGGTATCCCTGCCACAGTTTCCTGAGATTCTCGCAACCATGCAGGTCGATATACTGCAGCGTGGTCGGCGTGCTGCTTACATATACATCCCTCAGATTATCGTTGTTGGAGAGATTGAGCCTTTCAAGCCTGTTCATCGCCGACAGGTTAATCTCCGACATGCCGGTCAATGCATTCTCGGCCTCGAACACCTTCATGTTCACACCGGCGGGCAATACCAGTTTACCCTCCTCGAATGCATTGTTGCTGCACTTGAGTGTTGTCAGGTTCACAAGCTTGTCCATATAAAGTTCTGTCAAACGGTTGCCCGAACAATCAAGTACAAGCAGGCCTGGCATTGAATTGAGGTACATCACCTCAATTGCATTCCTGTTGCACTCAAGACGTGTCAGTTTTGTCAACCTGTCGAGCGGCAATGCCTGCAGTTCGTTATTGTTGAGCACAAGTTCCTTTATCGAGTTCTCGGGACGCACATTGAATGTACGTATCGAGTTGTTCGATGCATTCAGTTTCTCGAGTTTTGCGAACGCAGCCACATCAAGTTCCTTCAAATTGTTGTCACTTGCATTAAGCTCAACAAGAGCAGGCATCCAGTTCCAAAGGTTCTTTACGCTGTTTACACCTACACCAGAAATGTCGAGAGTTGTCTGCTTCACAGTCCATTCACGTAGTTTCTCAACCTCGCATCCCGCCTTCTTCAGGAGGTGGTTCAGCAGAACGCTGTCAAGATCCTCGGCTCCGAAATTGGCGGCGTCATCGACACTCCTCAGTTCAACTTTGTAGTTGTCACTATTATAATTTATAACATTTGTGCCATTCTTTGCAGAGATAAATGAACGCACTTTGTTCTTTATATAATTATGAGTATATAAGCCATCGACATTCTTTTTAAGCGAAATATCTTTGTCCTCAACTCTCTGCCATCCAAGTTTCACCTTGCTCAAGTCGTCAAGCTGATATGACTCTCTTATATATACATCGCTTATCCTGTTGTAGCGCAAGTCGAGCGACTCAAGTTGCGGCATATTCTTCAAATTGATACTTTGGCCTTCTCCTGTCAGCGTTCCGTTTACAATCTTCAGGTGACGCAGTCTCTTGCAACCATTTATAAGAACACATGAGAGTTTGCCATATTTAGTTATCGGTTCTGCGTATCCATCAATTTTCACAAAGCCATCCTCGGTGGTACTGTCATAAGGACGACAGTCATAGTACAACTCCTCGAGTTCCTGGTTGGGTCTCAGGTCAAGAGTATCGAGTGAGTACCAATGTACAATTTCAAGTCTCTTGAGCTTGGGATTGCCGTTGAGAGAGAGGTTCTTGTTCATCTTCTCGAATTTATTTATAGACTCGGCTGTGCCTTCTCCCTTCGTTACATCGTAAATCTTCAGGCGTTCAAGATTAGGCATATTACGCAGAGCGTCCAATGAGGTGATATGCACCTTCTTGCCATCAAACGTTGTGTATGTTCCTTTGTAGTTTATGCTCAATTCGGTAATTGCATTCATCTCGTCAACATGCAACTTTCCATCCTTGGGGCTCTTGTCGTAATAAGCGAGCAACAGGCTCCTCATTGCAGGGTCGGCAATGTGCACAAACTCATTCTCCGCAATATTCATATTAACGGTTCCGTTATCACCTGCTTCTCCTCCCTTCCACTTGAGGACAGCGCTTCTTTGGGCACTTGTGCTCGGGCGCACGCCGTAGAGCGACAGATTGCCGTCGCTGTTCGATGATACCGCTGCGATGTTGTAGGCATCGTTGTACCTCAGTGTAACCTCAATGTCATCGACACGTGAAAGGAAATTTTTGGCCATGAACCTTGGCTCCTTGCCGATAAGAATGTTCGATGCAATCTTATTGGCTGTCGCGCCACGGCCACAGTTGGCAGCAGTGAGTCCATATGTGCCCGGGTAGTCGGCAGCGTATATAAGTCCAAGTTGCCAATGAGGCATACTTATTTTACCACTACCCTCACCGCTCTGTGATAACGATGCTACGTTGTCGTACATAGGATATACATTAATCGTTCTCGGATGATAAACTGAATATTGACTATATGAATCAGTGATGAATGACTGCACTGATGAACCCGCCTCAGCGTAACCAGTAAAATCGGGATAATAATCCTTTCCTTTCTGATAATCCTTAACACCGTCATGCAGTTTCTTCAATGGGGTGCTGGCAGCTACCAGAACCTCCTCGAACTTTTCAACCATCCTTGCATCGTCACCCAAAGGATTCCAAACCTGCTTGTGAAGATGTGTATCAAGATTACCTGTTCCTTTATAAACAAGACGAATCCAACGGCCGCTGTATTTAGGATTATACGATTCCTCATACTTACGGTCACTCATTGTAGCACCATTATTGGTATTGTGCTTGCGATGCTCGGGGTATGAGGCTGTGAAGGTAATACCTGTACCGTATTCGCCCTGACACTGGTCGAAAGGCAACTCGCAGAAGTCATACTTGGGTGCACGTGTAAGCGTTGCTGTTGAATGCCAGAAGTTAAGACGGTAATATGGATTATTCTTCATTGTCTCGGTTCCGGTCATCTTTATGTCATTCACTTTGTATAGAATACCCACAGGGAATGTACGTTCGTGTCTGATAGGAACATCAAGATCCTTATAAGAATCGCCCCATGTAACATTCTTCACATAATCGGTGAACGACTTATAGCCGTTGTAGGTATAGTCGTGGGTATATACCACCTCGGAGAAGCCGCTGCTGTTCTGCTTCATCTGCTCCTTATACTCCTTCATGCGCTGCTCGGCCTCGTTGTCACCATACTTCGCTTCCACCTCCTTGTAGTAGTTGTAGAGGTCGCGTATCGCCTGGTTGACAGTCTCGTCACCGGCCTTGCTGTCGCCCTCGGCAATGGCTGCATCCATAGCTGCAAGCTCGCTCTCATAGTTGGCCATATCCTCCTCGGTCATAGCCATGATGCTCTTGTAGTTCTCCTCAATCATGCTGATGTAGGCATCGACCTGAGCGCTGTTTATGCGCTGTATCTCAAAGCGGTATGTCCTGTCCTTCTCGAAATACTTCTCGGGAAGCGGTTTTTCGAGCATCACTGTCGCATACTTGAACTCATTGCCATCCTCATCTACACCCTGCTCAATTACCTCAACAACACGCAGGTTCTCGAATTGTGATGTCTGTCCCTTGCGCAGGCCATGAGGTGCATCGGGCAGAACGAACAGGCCGGTCTCCTCGTCGCGCACCTTTACGCTTGCCAAGAACTCATAATCGGGGTTGCTCCAGTAGTCGCTGCGCTGGTGCAGCTCCATGAACGAAGGCTGCACTACATTGTCGAGCGTACAGGTGAATCCCTGATTAGGCACAAAGCCCATGACCTCGTCGTTTATATCCTCGCTGGGGCCACCGGTACGGAAATATACATAGCGTTTATCCTCATAGGGGCGAGACTCCTTTTTGCCATCCTTTTCATAGATGGGGTCAATAGAATCACCGTTCACAATCTCCTTACATGTACCGCGCAACTTTATACGGTAGAGGGTATTAGGCTCCAGAGAACCTGTAACAATCTGATAGTTCTCGTGGTCGTATGTAGGGTTGATGTGTGTTACATAAGTATCGGCACATTTTGTGTCACGTTCATCGTTTGTAGGATCGCTCTCGTCGTACTTCTTGACCTCAAACTGGTCGTCAAGGTAGAATACATATTTGCGCAGCACATTGTTTACCTCGTTGCCCATACCGGCACGTTCCATTGTCGCTTTCTCATCGACAAGTGTAAGCACCTCGCCAATCTTCATGTTTGTTGTGAATGTTGACTTGCCATAGCATGATGCAATGTTTTTCTCGCTCCATCCCCTCTCGATATCCTCGTCACCCGGCTGTATATCACCGAACACCTTGATGTCGTCGAGAGGGTTGCCCATCTCGGGAACACAAATCTTACCCGCCTTCATCTCTATTGTAGAGTTGAACTTGATGAGGCCGCCGAGCACTGAACCCTTGGCACGCAAACGGCCATAGACCCATGTGGGGTTGGGGAAACCGCCCTGCAGCAGGGCACCCAGTGTCATATCCACCAAAGGCACCTTACCCTGATAGATCCAAAGGTCGAGCATAAGACCCAGCTCACCCTTTAGCATTGCATATACCTGACCTGTCGCATAGAAACCGTTCTTGCCGCCGGCACGGCGTCCGTCGGTACACTTCACGCCATTCTTATACTGCTTGAGTATAAGATCGAAACCGAGCATACCCTCTACATTCGCATAGCAGAATACAGCATTGCAGCCGAACTCGGCACCGATGGCAGCACCAACCATTATACCACCGTTGATGTCACCAGCCGGGCCGCCCTTCATTGTCTGCTGGCGTTCCGCCTCAATCTTACCCTTTAGGCTGTTGTCGACCTTTCCGTCGGCACCCTCCATACCGAGTGCCTCGACAACCTTCTCGGGCAGCGGCGGAAGCTGTCCGTTGCCGGGCAACTCGTTACCGATACACAGGTACATGTTTGCGTACTGTTTTGCCCACAAGCCTACAGGCTCGTTCCTTCCGAACTCGAAGTCAATGAATGTGATGCGGCATCGCTTGCTCTCATCAGGCTCGCCCACATAGAGATGCCAGAAGCTCTTGCCGGTAGAGGGGTACTCCCTTATCTCCAGTTCAAGTGCGATGCTTGCACCGGCATTAGCCTTGATGTAACCCTTACTCTCGGCCGAACCAGCCGAAGATGAGCTGTTGTTCTGATCGCCCTGATTCTCGGCGTCGGCCTTCTTCTGGTCAAACTCCTCGAGTCCTACCATCGGGTTCGCAACCTGATACTCCTCGCCTGTGATGTTCTTGTACATGCCTGCGATGTCGGCATCCATGGTGATGGAGAGACGGAAGAGTTTGTGTTCTTCCTTACGTTTCTCGGCATCGGCCGCTATCTCATCGGCAGTTTTTGTCTTTTTCTCCTCGGCTGTAAGTTCCGGAGTTGTGGTGTCCTCATAGAGGATTGTTATCTTTGAGTTGATGAGTCCCTCGTCCGAGTCGGGAGCGCAGAGTGCCGCGACCTTGCCCTGGAACATGAATCCCGGACAACGCACAGTGCCGTCGCTCTGCATGTCAATCATGAGCAGCATCACGGCATCGCCCTTAACGAGTGTCTCCTCGCCAACAACAAGCTTCACGCCGAATGCGCCGCCATAGGATTTGTATTTGGGTTTGAGGTTATCGTGCATGGCCTGCACAAAATCATCGGCCTCCTCAAGTTCGGAAACTGCCACCGCATAGTTTATGAAAATACCTCCGGTAATACCCTTGAGCGATACGGGGCCTATGGGCACAGACGGTATTTCGGCACTTGCGAGGAAGTAACCTGCATGATAATATTCGTTTTTCTTTTCGTCGGCATCATCGAGCTCATAATCGGCCGAGCCCTTCTTCACCTTATAGTATCCGCCGCTGATGCTTGCATCGAAGAGTCCCTTCACCTTTATGGTAAGCTGGGCATCAAATCCCTTCATCTTGCCGGCATCGGGGTCTTCGCCCTGCTCACTCTCCTTCTTGTCGCCGTCGGCCTTCTCAGCCTCGTTACCGCCCTTGAGTTCATCCTTCACGGTAAGGTCACCGCTGATTGAGACCATTCCGCCGAACGAGCCCTCAACGTGCATATCATTGAACTCCACATTGCGGTAACTGATGTCCATTTTGTCCCAATCGACATCGGACCAGATGGTAAGACCAACTGTAGCTCCCAGACCGGTCTTTGCATTACCCATGACAACGATACCGCCGTTGACATAGACACCCAGGCTCTTTGCGCCATCGCCCACCTTCATAGATATACCGTCGAGCACAAGCGGGAAGCCGCCCCAGAAGTCGCCGCCGTCATCGGGGTCACCGCTCAATGCCCAGCGTCCTGTGTGGAAGTCCACATCACCATCGGGCGAAGTGAGCGACTGGCCCTCGGTAGAGGCCTGCTGCTTGGAGTCGGGGCTCTTGTCGGTCTTCTCCTCCTCGTCCTTGAAGTTGGCAAAGCGCATATCCTCGAAAGGTATTGTAGGCAGTTCGAAGTCTATGTTCTCGCTGCACTTTATTGCAACCTCACCATCGAGACGGAGTTCAACGCGCGTACGTTTGTCCTCGGGGTACAAGTCACTGTATTTGACATTGAAGTAGGTCTTCTCCTTGTTGAAGCTGACCTCGGCCAGCATGAAGTCAAAGGCTATCTCGTCTTCAATCTGCTGCATGCTGAAGTCTATCTCAATGCCCTCCTTGTCATCCTTCACGGCATTTGCAATCTTGGCCTTATAGCCTATCTGGGCCTTCTTTTTCTCACCGCTCTCGCCATCTTTCTTTTCACCGCCTTCATCATCGCCCTTGTCATCCTTCTTGTCGTCCGATGTCTTGGCATAGAGCAACGGTACCTCTATACGTCCGTTAATTCCGGCATCGCCAAAGTCGCTCTGCTTTATATTGAGCCAAATTTTGTCGATGGTTATGTTCCAACCACCCATCTTGGCAGTACCCTTGTTCAGGAGACTGTCGACGCTGGCACTCATTGAGAAACCTGAATCGTCGTAAATCATGTTGTTGACCGAGATTTCGGCACGGGTCTTGCCCGCGTCATCAAGCTCTACAAACGGCGGGAGCTTGCAGCCAAGCTTCTGGAAATAGAATCCCTGCCACTCGTTGTAGGCTGTCTCGTCCTTGCCCGGGTCGGCCGAAAGTCCCAGCGGGTCGTCAAACTTGTAGTTCTCGGGGAACTTGATGCCGGTTGGGGTCTTCTTCTTTGAACGGTCCAATACAATACCAGTCTCGGCACCGGTTACACTGAATGTGAAACCGGGAGCACGCGTTGACTGGAAGTCATCCATCTTGATTGTTCCATACCAGTCCTCCTTGTCGGCAATAAGTGCTGTGAGTGTTATATTGGGGTGTACACCCTTCTCCACCGGGTTTGTACCGTCGTCCTTCATGAGTTCGTCGTACGGCAGGTTCATGCTGATGCTTGCGCACAGTTCGGCAAAATCACCGTCCTTCCACATGATGTAGCAGCCGTCGGTAGCCTTTGAATAGTCCTGGTTGGTGGGAGCCTTGAAGGTAAACTTATAGGCCGAGTTGGGGTCATTCACGGTAAAGTCCTTCACAAGGCCCAATGAACCTGTCGATGGCAGGAACTCATCGGGAGAAGATGTGAGCTTGCGCGCCGCGAAAATGAGAATCTCGCTATCGAGATATTCGCTTTCAGGCATAACGAACTCGCCCAAAAGGTCAATATTTGCATCGACAGGGGTGTACTCCTTCTGTGCCAGCTGTATTGTGGCCGGGCACTTCATATCCTTGTCCATGGGCACAGTGAGTCCCAGAGGCAGCTTCACCATCGAGAGTGAATCGACCTTGCCGATAGTTTGCATGGCATTGCCTATAACATAGGTGTAGAATGCACCCATACCGCTCTTGTCGAGCAGTTCATCGACCTTGGCCTCGGCAGTCTCCTTGTCGCTCTCGCCCAGTTGTTTGACAATTTCCTCCTTGAAGATGTCGATGGGGGCATGTGAGCTCTCCTCTAAAATAGAACGTACATTGTTCTTTACGACACGCTGAAGTTCATTGTTGACATATATGCTGTCATACTCCACAGCAATGCGCACCGGCATACCCATGATTGTGTCGCTGACATATCCCTTACCCTTGAAACAGTCATTGCCCTCCTCTTTCATCTTGGCATCCTTGCCGTCGATTTTCTCGAATTCGGTGAGGGTGAGGCGGTAATCGCCAATCCACAGCTTGCGCAGTGCGGGTTGGAAGATGGTATCACATACCGATACCGAATCGACCGAATATACATTGGGTTTATCCTCATCGGCAATCTTCTTTCGCCATACAAGGGCTGTTACCTTGTTGTCGCCCTTCTTCATCTCAAGTTCCGACGCTGCCGGTTTCTCGCTCAAGATAACGCCGTTCTCGTCACACTCGAACAGCGGCGCACCATAGCTGTATATGTCGTAACCGCAGATGTTGTTGAGTTGCTCGGCCGTGAGTTCCAATTTATCCTCGGAACCCAGGGTTATGAGACTGTCGGGCTTGTCTATGAAATATTTGTCGTTGAAAGTAAGACGGAGGTTTACCTTCTTCTCTTCGGTGGTGAGGTTACGGAGGGTAACCTTGAACAGGTCACCAGGCTTCTCAAAATAGACGTCCGGCTCGAGGCGGTAATCGGCACCACCCTTGGGTGCAATGGTGACAACGACATCCTCAAAGGCTATATTCTTGGCGTTGAAGTCACTCTTGCCGCCACCGAGCATGGCACGGCTCTTGCGGTCCTCCATATCCTTTGGAAGTTTCTTCAGCGAGTCGGCACAATAGGCAATCACCTCTATCTGGTTGAATGCCTCAAGGTTGACGATGGTGTTGATATCCTCGATAGGTTTCTCGTCATAACCATTCACACGCGCCTCAAAGCACTTCACCTCCTTGGGAGTACCGCACATCTTGTTGAGCATCTCCGATGTAAGCAGCGTTGTCTCACCGGGAAGAATTGTCACAAACTGGTCGAGACGGTCATCGTCGTACACCGAACCGTAGTACGAGCCGAAATCATCGAACAGGTACATTATGTTGGGGATGACGTTGTATGTCTCGAGAGTATTGTTCTTGAGTTCCACATCGAACAGCACGCCGGGGCTGTTGAAGTAGAGTTCGGCATTCGAAGGCAGAGGGTCACTCTTTGGCTTGACTGTGACGCCGATATCATCAAGGCGTTCAGTAGGAGATACCTGGAAATCAAGCTTGCCGCTGCCTACGATGAACTTTTCAAGTGTTGTTCCTGTGGCTTCAAGGAAGTCGGGGTTGAGGGCAAGGAGCTGCACCCTGCTGAAGAGTTCCGGGTCAAGGGTCACATCCCTGTCAATGTTGAAGACATTATAGTCTACTCTCTCCTGTGTCCCATCCTCCTTCTCAAAAACCTTGAAGAAGTTGTTGCCCGAAAAGAGCATGTGGACGTACTCGTCGTTCATCTGTTTTTTGGGACCGGGCTCCACTGTGATTGTAGGTATATTCTCATCCCTGTACGAACCGCATAGGTATGTTGTGTCCATGTCACCGTTGAAGTTGAACGTGATGAACGGAATCATCTGTATGGGCTCGTCCGAAGTATTCTCGAGCCACACCTTGAAGAGCTGCTCGGGCTTGGTGAGGTATGCCCTGGGGTTGCAGGGCATGGAACTCTTCTTAAATTCAAGATATACATTAAGGTCATAGAGCTTAATATTAGGGTCGGCCCAGAACTCACAGGCTTGGGTCGCTACTGTAATCATCTCGCTGCGCTTGTCGAGAGTCTCCGGACTGAGCATATTCTCATATACCTCAAAAGTTTTAAGAGATATTGCATCGACAAGGATGAACTTCATCTTGTTGGCATCCTCAGTGGTGATAATCTCATCGAAATCGGTAAAAGACTCCTCTTTCTCACCGGTAGAATGGTTGAAGCGAACTGCTGTCTCGTCACCACAGTACTGCCTGAGGAAGGCACGATCAAGCACCATCGGTTCACCGGCCTTTAGTAAAAACTTAGGTTTTGTAAACCATTTTGATGCTGTATATGAATAGGTTACATCATCAATCTCACGTCCCTCATATGTAATACCGGGAATGAGCTCCATATCCTCGTCGGTGAGGTTGGTAAGTGTAATCTTGAATACACGGCCGGGGTCGTTGATATACACGTCGCCGTTTGTGGGGAAGCCCACCACGGGCTCAATAAGTATATCCACATCGCCCAACTTAACGTCGTGTGAGACGTTGTACTGTATATCATAGTTCATGAGGATTGCCGACGATTTCTTCTCGGTCTCCAAGTCGAGAGAAAGAAGTTTGTCGTAATCCATGAGGAAAAGACGCGCCTGGTTGATGAACGAGGGGTCGAAGACTACCTCCGAGGGGTCCATGATATTGTCGACCTGCCACATAGCGTCAATTTTGTGCACCTGGTCGAAGCCACCGAAGTACATGTCCACCTCCTCGTCGGTGAGGGTACGCTCCTTGCCCGACTCTATTGCAAGAGGCGGAAGGTCAAGACGCTCAGGAGTAAAGCAGTCTCCTACATATGCCACTTCATCCTCCTGGGTAGGATTCTCAAAATAGTGTATAAGCGGGAAAAGACGCACGTCGTTGTGGGCAAGGTTCTTTATCTTCACCTTGAAGAGCCTTGAAGGCTTGGTGAAGTAGTATTTACCGTCGGCCGGCATTATCGGGTGCTTGGGTTCGAAAGTGACGTTGAACATCTCGCCACTGATAACATCGGGGTTCACGGTGAAGGGTGTACGTCCCTTGCCGATGATTGTCTCGCGGAGCACTGCCTTGCCACCTGTGTAACGGCACACGCGCAGAAAGGCCGTATCGGTCTTCTCGGTGAAATATTCGCTTGTGGGTTTGCCAATGATGAAACCGGTCTTGGCCTTGAAGGCAATGACGTCATAGTCAATGTCGTAGTCGCCGGCAAGCTCGTTTATCTGTTCCTCGGACAATGTAATCTTTTCACCGGCCGGTATTTCAATGAATCTGTCGGTGTGCTGGCGGTTGGGTGCAGCCGTGACACCCCAGTTACCTTTGTAATACTGCAGGAGCATACACACCGGGATTGTCTCGCTCGAAGTGTTCTCCAGAGTAATGTCGAACAGTTCACCCGGGGTTTCAAAGTAACCGTACATGGCGTACGGAAGCTCGGTGCGCTTGGTGTTGATGGTGACATTTATCGGGTAGTCACGGTTCGAGGTATCCACGATGATGTCGCTGTCCTCGCCGCCACCGATGCCGCTGTCCTCCATGAGCAGGAGTATCATCTCACTCTTGCCGCCATTCTCAATAATGGTGTAATTGGGGTTCGAAGCATCGCTTACAAGGGTGCGCGCCGTAACCTGTGCCACATACTTGACATTGCGGTAACGCTTGAGTTCGGCCACCACATTATATGGCACAAAGCACTGTGGGGTCATGAGACCGCACTGTTCAAAGGCTATTACGCCATTGTGCAGAGTTGCATCGCTGGGTTCCTGATTGTTTGCCAGCTGATAGATGCGGAAATCGTACAGGAACTGACGTTTGACAGAAAGACCTGTTGCGTTGAAGGTGGGTTCGGTCCAAGAGAAGCGTGGGTTGCTGGTGGGGAAATAGGCTGTATAATAGCCACCATTCTCCACAAAGCCCGACTCGTATGTATTGTTGTTGTTTAGATATTCGATGTTGTTGAATGACGGTGCCTTGGCATTGTAGCAGATATCGAAATAGCAGTAGCCTTCGCCCAGCACCTCACCCGGGTCGTTATACTCGGTGAAGTTAGTCTTTGCGGTTATCTTCATTCCGTAATGTCCCTCGGGAAGGAGGCCGAATGCTCCGTCATTGGCTCCGCCGGTAAAGACCTCGTACAGCTGTCCGCCACCGTACATCTCGGTACCGCCGTCGTACTGGCGGAACATGTTCATGAGGTCGGTCTGCGTGAGCACACGTGTCTGCCCGGGTTGCAACGGGATGTATGTGGGCATTGTTCGCGATGCCATGACGGCAAGGAACGAATCACCGTTTGGCCATATGTCCACACCGTTCTCAATGGGGCCCTCAAGGCGCACCTCGAGACGCACCGGCAGGAACTCGCTGGCACTGTTGTTGGTGAGCACGATGTTGAAGAAACGTCCCGGGTCGGTCATGTATATACCGCCTTGCGCCGGCAACGGGTTCTGACGGCTCTGCACCTGTACGCTGACCTGCGCAAGGGCACTGCCTGCACAAAGCAACAAACAAATTAACGATACTAATGAAAGTAACCTACGCTTTATCATGTTTTTCATCTTTTACCTATTTATATATTATAGAGGAGATGCCTCCACACTATTCATCTTATTGCGGTTCTCGTTGTTCTTCTTTTGCTGGTGCTCCAACATTCGGCGTTCACGCACTGCGGCACGTGAGAAGTCAGAGTAATATTCGTACTTGCCATAACGGGCAACCTGCTCCTTTGGACGACGTTTGATGCTGAATGCAGTGAATGAGAAGCTGTAGCTGAGCGAACAGCTGAAATCACTACCCTTTTCACGCAAAAACTCGTCGACAACAAGGTTGGTGTTGGCATAACTGCTGTAGTTGACGCCAAGTGAGAAATTGTGTACCTTGGCAAGGGTGTATGCTGCCGAGAGATTGCCTCCGACGGTAAAACTCTTGTCGCTGTCCATGCGGTTGTCGACCAAAGACAAGGCTGCATTCAATGAGAGATTGCGGTTCTTGAGGAAAGCCTTGGAGGCGCTCAGGGTGTAGACGCTTGTCGAGTACTTGGAGTCGTAACCGTGAGAGAGCTGGTAGCTGTAGTTGAGTCCGAAGTTTGTCTCAATGGGAACAACCGACAGTGAATAGCTTGCACCTGCCGCAAGCGTTGCCACATCTCCGGCACCGGCTATTGTGCGGTTATTGTCCTCGTTCAACGAGCCGTTACCTGTGAGCGAGAAGTAATGCCCGAAATCCTCGGTGCTGACATTGTATGATGCAGTCAATGAAACGCTGTTCATGTTACGGTCGATGCGTGTGGTATCATTCACCTGCGCCACTCCATCATACTGGCACTGGCGGAAACCGTTGTAGTTGGCCGAAAGGCTCAACTTGGTGTTGATGGGCAACGAGGCATTGGCCGAATAGGTGAGACCACGCGTTGTATACAGCTGTTTGCGGGAAATATTGTCCTCCTGCAAGGCGAAACTGCCGCCAAGAGCCAACTTGCCAAGACGCAAGTTCATAGCTGTACCCAGATTGTGGTAGTTGTTGTTCATATACGAGACACCCATACTCATATAGTCGGGCTGTATAAGTTTGTAGAAGAGCGAGAACGAGATACGCTTGAATGATGCGGCAAGGGTAACGTCGCCCGCCCAGCGCATGAGAGTAGTATAACGTATGTCGTAGAATTTGTCATACTTTTCAGCCTCTTCACCGGGCACCTCGGGTGCTGTTATGTCGGTGGAGAAGATTGAGGTTGCCACATTGGCCTGCAGAGACAATGGACGGCATATCTGCCAACGGCCCTTGAGGCCTACCACAACATTTTCCTGGGCATAGACATCGTCGTACCAAATCTCATCAATTGATGATTGGTGATCCTGTGAACGGAAGAGATAGAGGTCGAGATAGTTGCGGCTGGTTCCGTAACCGAGTTTTATACCCCAACCCGAACGTTTATAGACAGGCTTTCCCTGAGGCATCTCACCAGGCTCGAAGTTGACGGCATCGCGCAGCACACCATAGAAAAGGCCGAAGCGGAAACCTGTCTTGGGCGACCTGTACTCAATACCGGCACCATTGAAAGGGAGGTTATAGACATAGGACGAGAAGGGCATAGAACGCTTTCCCAAATGCAATGTCCATCCCTTGTACGACGGACTGAAGTTGAAAGCGAACTGCGGGTGCGTGAACGAGAAGTTGTTGCTGCTATAGTAGAACGCGAACGGCATGTTGTAGCCATAGAGGTTCACGTTCAGGTTGGCATACATCGAGTAGTTGAACGGCGATGCATAGCTGCCACCCGAAGAGTAGTACAACGCACTTTGCAATCCCAAAGAACCTGTTACGACAAGTGGGTCTTTTTTCCTTGGGTCCTCAATAGCATGAGTGCTGCCGATACAGAATATCGCCAACACAACCAAGAGGACTGTTTTTTTGATGTATGTTCTCATCTCCCGACTATTTCTGAATAGTATGAACTTTATATTCCAAATATATTGTACCTGCAAGTGCAGGCATGTGTTTTCAAATTAAGGTTGCCTTGCAACATTGCCCATAAATCACCGCCCCATTGCGGCAAGGGTGGACAATCCCTTTTAAGGTGAAAGCTGCGGTTAAGCGAGCAAAAGCCAAGCTTGCTTGAGCTTTTACAGCAAGCGTGAGCAGGTTCAAGCACACGAAGTGTGATTAAAGGTTAAAGCTGCGGTTAAGCGAGCAAAAGCCAAGCTTTCAGTTCTCCGCTTTCAGCTTTCAGTTTTCAACTTTCCGTTTTCCGCTTTCACTTTTCAGCTTTCAGTTTAAAACAATGGTGCTCCCCTCCCCTGTTACGGGGAGAGGAACCATTGTTTTTAAAGTTTATTTACGTACTTTCTTTGTAACAATCTTGTCGCCCTCGCGTACCTCTATTACATAGATACCCTCGGTCATCTGCTCAACCTTGCGGCCTGTGAGGTCATAAACGGCTTTCACATTTCCGTTTTCGCCTTTCACCTCGTCAATGCCTGTTGTTCCGTCAATTGTACCCATTACCACAGGTGCACTGATTGAACCGGCCATGTCACCGAAAGGAATCTCCTGAGCAACGTCGAGCAACTCGCCTGTCCACTTGTTGAGGAGACGGAAAGTTACAACCTCACCATTCTCACCGCCAACAGTGATAAACGCCTTGCCATTGATGAACTTACCCTCACCGCGGCACTCGTCACCTACAAAGGCGCCGATGGTGTACTCCTCGCAGTTCTCTACATCAACCTTGGCAACAATAGCCATTGAGTTGGCAAAGCGGCTGTTGTCATATACCCATGCTGCACGCTCATGCGATGCGGTTCTCTCGGGAGCTATATTCTTAAAGTAGCCTTGCTCAAGGTCATAACGGCCCGGCATCGGGAGTTCAACATCTGCATTACAGTAAACCATATATCCCTGATAAGGAATGAGAGCCGAGAGGTTACCCTCCCACTCGCCATCGGCGTTGCGCTGAACAAAGCCATTGTGCTTTGAGAGAATCATATCGTTCTCGCCGAAGTTTGCAGCAGCGAATATCTGCTCTACATCGTACTCGAACTCATAGGGGTATGACACCCAGTTCCAGCCCTTCTTGAGGCTCTTGGTATGTATGTACCCTTCAATGTTGTTGTCACTGTAAGGATAGAGTTCCACCTCGCTGTAATCATCATGGATGTTTACCTTATAGGCCTGGGTATTGTCCATTGTATAAAGGTCGCCGAATAGACCCCAGCTTGCATCGTTGAACACGAGTTCATCCTGGCTACGTGCCTCTATTAGCTGTTCGCTAAGTTCCTCAAACCAGATTTCGCCATTAATAAGTGATACCCAGTTCCAGCCGCTGCCCATGGTCATTCTCTCCATTACCGCAGCCTCAATAGACTGGATATATGGTTCAGACATCTCGTCCTCGGGGTTATGGTATATGAAATCAATCATAAAGTTATTGCATATTGCACGTGGAATGAGGTTGAGATGCATAAAGCCGTCTACCATGTCGCCCTGCTCAATTTCAACAGGTACCCAACCCTCGGGCAGGTCAGATACGATATCTATCATCAGACCATCAAGATTGAAATCGGCATCAACAGGGAAGTAGCTGAGAGTAGCCATATACTCCTGACCATCGTTGAACATGCTGTAGAAATCACCCTCGACAACAAGTTCGCTCACGCGTTTCATTGCTGTAACCTCGCATGTTGCAGTCACTGAAGGATTGTCAACGCTTGTGAAGGTGATGATGGCTGTACCCTTGTCAAGGACAACGAAACGATATCCATTCTCAACATCTTCAGACTCGCCGACAAGTTCAACTACACCTTCGCCGTCGATGCTTACTTCGAGTTCCTTGTTTGTAGCGTCATCGGGATATACTGTTGCCTGTATTGTAAAGAATTCCTCCGTACCCTCGGTGAACCAGATGGTCTTGACCTCCTCGGAAACGGTAACATCGGTAACACCCTGTCTTACCTCAATACGTACGCGGTGCTGCAGGGCTGTCTCTTTGCCGTATTGGTTGTAACGGACTACAGCCTTCAGGTAAACGTCCCTGTCCGGTACAGAATTGAATGTAAAGCCAATGCTTATTGTACCGTCGCCGTTGTCAATGCGGTCACCAATTGTCACTACATCGGCCTCGTATGGTATGTCATCATCATTGACAAGTTCAAATTCGAACGAATCGTATGTTGCATCGTTTGGCTCAATGCCTGCAACAGCAACAACATCCTGACCGACAGCTACCTCAACAACAGTCTCGGCCGGTGTTGTGCCGGGCGCAGGGATCTCGATGCTACCCACCTTGGTGATTGCAACACCTGTAGGCTCACGCTTTATAACAGTTGTTACCTGGGTAGAAACCTCAGGGTTGGCATTACTTGTAAATGTGAATGTAACCTCACCTGTTGAATAGGCATGGATGCGGTACATTCCTGCATCCTCACTCATGAGCACCTCGGCAACATCGGGGTTGCTTGACTCTACTGTTAACGATGGGTCAAGGACATTACCCGGGTTCACATTGTACTTGAACTCAAAGATATTCTCATCCTCGGTAATCCAATACTCCTCATTCATATATACATCGATGCTCTCGATAACGTTATATACGTTGAAACCGACAATCGGCGATTTGATATCGTTGTCAATCACAGCCTGGAGGAAATATTCTGTTTCGGGAACCTCAATGAACTTGAACTCAAAGGTGCATATACCGTCGACAACCTCGGAGCTGAGGATTTCCACATAGTTCTCAATTTTTTCGACAATTCCCCAGTTCGCATCCACAAACTGCATTGTGAACTCTTCGTAATCGGCATCGAGCGGAGCAACCTCGACACGCGCAACGATGGTCTCTCCCACGGTAACGTCAACAGTCTGACCCATCTCGACAATTTCAACACCGTTTACATCGGTGATGGCAATTTCCTGAACGCTCTGCTTCACGACAACTGTGAAAGTAACGCTCTTTGAAGGGTCGTAGTTGCTGGTGTAGGTTATCTGTGCAGTACCCTTCTTCAATGACATTGGAAGAATCTCTATACCTTCCTCGCTTTCCTTCTCGTCAATGCGAATCACTGTGGGGTCGCTGCTGGTAATTGTATAACTCTCATCAGTGTCAAAGATAACAGGAGAGCCATCCTCATTGGCCAACCAATTGAAGACAGGGTTAGGAAGATCTATCAGCTCTTCACCGTCCGACCATCTTGTATACTCATAATCATCGGCGTCGAAGCCCTTGTCCATTGACTCAAGAGCCGAAATTACTGTAACCTGGAAAGTTGTTGAAATCTCGGGATTCTCATCCGATGTTGCTGTTACGACAGCTGTACCCAGCGCCTGTGGAATGATTGCCTGACCCACAACACGCACAACATCCTCGGTCTCAACAGAGAGTGTGAAACCGGTGTTGCTGGGCTCTGATTCACCACCATTGAAGAGAGGCTGCGGAACAAAGCGGCCTACACCGAGATAAATCTCGGCATCCTCGACCTCAATGCTTGTAACAGGCTGTGTAACGATAAAATCTACATCAGCACCCAAGTTGCCGTTACCTATGGTCACACCGGCTGTAACGGTGTAATTGGTTTTGTTCAGACCTGTTGCAATATTGAATCCGTCACTGTTTGTTTCAATATCCAAATAATACGATGTTGGATTGCCAAAGTTGTCTACTCTATCCAAGTGCCATACAAGAGGATTCTCGGGCATTGTAGGCTCGGCACCGCTGGCAGTTTCAAAGCTGAAAGTGACATAATCCTCAATTGTTGTCTCCACGCCAACCTGGAGCGGCACCACAGGATTGTCTTCGCTTGCATACTCAACGGTAATTGCTTCTACCGGTGTGGCTGAAAGGTTAAAACGGATAACTCTATAGCCACCTGTAACCTCGTCCTGTTCGCGGTAAGTGTAATCTCCCTGGTAAGTCACCTCCGAGGGCGCACCGGTCTCATCTGTTACCTCAAGAGGATAAATGAGGCCTGTTGTAGGGTCATAGACCTTGAACTGGACAGCCTTGTCAATATCGGCATCGTTACCACCGATACGCATTGTGTAGATGTTGCCTATGTCGTTCATCTGGAAGTTAGATGTAACGGCACGCACTTCGCCATCGATGAAAGCGGCAACCTCAGGAGCCATATCACCACTGATTCCGTTACCGAAATCCAAGATGGCATAGACTACAGTCTGCTGTTGATAAGCATTGCCCGGATTAGTCCATCCGCTTCCATTTTGCGCCCATGAGACCATCCCGGCCATCACAAGCAACAAGGATAAAAATTGCTTTTTCATAACGCAAAAAGTTTAAAAAGTTGTTTTATTGAATTTATACTGTTTTTTACATTTTTTCACCATTACAAAATTGGCACAATAAAGCGGAACTCTTTTTCACTTAAAAAGCGTTGTTTTTAACGCAAAGTACAAAAAGGGAATCAAAAAGGCACAATACGTAAAAATATGCTCGGTAGAGTTAAAATCATTTAACAGGATTGGGAATTTTGGTTACATTTGCAGCAAAGAAGATAGCACCATATGCAAACAAAGACCCATATTTCCGTCATAATCGCTATTGCAGCCATAATCACTGCCTGCACAGGTGGTGGCAAAATGCAATGGCAAGCAATTTCGGACAGCGCAAACGCCAAGGTCATAGCCGACACCTTGTGGCACCCGCAAAAACTTGACAGCATGGCACAGCACTACCACGCCGCCAAAGACATCGGAAGCGAACTGCTTATAAGACAAAAGCTGGGAACGGTAATGCGCAACCGCTCCGACTTTGAAGCAGCCGTAAAACAGCACGACCGCTGCATTGAGCTTGCAACCATGCGCAACGACACCCTGCAACTTATAATAGCATACAACAACCAAGGAACAAACTTCAGGCGCATAGGCGACCTTCAGCAGGCAAGCACCAACCACTACAAGGCATTGGAGCTTTGCGACAAAATCACCGGCGACACATCATTCATTGCGCGCAAGAACATTGTACGCACACTTAACGGTCTGGGCAATGTCATGCTCTCGCTAGGCAATGACGAGGTTGCCGAGGAGATGTTCCGTCGCGCACTCAAAGGCGAGCAGAAGCTATGCAGCGCCACTGGACAGGCAATAAACTACGCCAACATTGGAGCCATAAAAGAGAGGAACGGCGATGCCGACTCGGCACGCATCTACTACAACCTGTCGATGCAGAAGAACATCGAAGCCAACAACAAGATTGGCATAAGCCTCTGTTTCCAGAATCTGGGCGAGCTGGACGAGGCTGCAGGCGACTACAAGGCTGCAAGGGACAACT
This sequence comes from Bacteroidaceae bacterium, assembly GCA_045634305.1. GTDB lineage: Bacteria > Bacteroidota > Bacteroidia > Bacteroidales > Bacteroidaceae > HGM04593. Next base: position 103,890 of record JAZQZZ010000017.1, read on the forward strand.
ACCTGAAAAGCTATGAGATGGGGCTTAAAACCAAGGACGTATGGCACTGGCTGAACCCTTGCACAGCATTGGCACAGCTTAATATAAAGGAAGGCAACCACAGTGAGGCACTTCGCTACAACAGCGAGGCGCTTGAAGCCGCCAAAAGAATTGGAGCAAAAGGGCGCCTGGCAAACCTCTATGCACAGCAGGCTGTCCTTTACGAAGCAAAAGGCCAATGGCGCGAAGCACTTGCAAGCACACATACAGCACAGGCATACAGCGACAGTGCGGCAATAGAAGAAAACAGGATACACACCCAGAACCTGAGAGTAAACTATGAGATAAACAAAAGAAAAGAGGAGGTTCAAGAGGCGCTTGCCAAGGCCGAATACGAAAAAGAGATACGCAACACCGTCATGTGGGGAAGTTGTGGAATAATACTGTTTGCCATCATTGCAATTATGGCAATAGTGCGTGCAGCAAGGCAGCGCCGAATCACCAACGAGGCATTGGAAAAGATTGACCGTGAACGTCAGGAATTCTACCGCGGAATAACACACCAGCTACGCACTCCATTGACGGTTGTGCTGGGCATGACACACGAACTGGAACGTTTCATTCCAAGCGACAATGCGCTGGCCCAAAAGGAGTTCGACGCCGTCACACGCAAAAGCAAGGAGCTGCTTGCCCTTATCACCGAAATGATTGAATACAACCGTGGCGAGAGGGACAAGGTAGACATCAACGAGTTCCCGAAGAACGAGAGCACGCCCGCAACAAAAGACAACACATTGATAAACAACAATTTACAAATATGGGGGGGTAACCTGCACGAATACGTGCTGCTTGCCGAGGATGACAAGGATGTTGCCCTGCTGATAACACAGATGCTCAATAACGAGGGCTACAGCTACTGCTGGGCACAGAACGGCAAGGAAGCCCTCGAAATTATAGAGCAGAAACACCCTCAGCTCGTCATCACCGACATAATGATGCCGCAGATGGACGGCATCGAGCTCATAAAGGCACTGAGAGGAAATGAAGAGACCAACCATATACCTATAATTGTTGTATCGGCACGCACCGAGAACAACGACCGTCTCGCCGGCCTCGATGCCGGAGCCGAGGTCTACCTTGGCAAGCCGTTCATCCCCGACGAACTGCTGATGATGGTGCGCAAGCTGATTGAGCAGAGAGAAATGCTCAAAAAGAAGTACAGCAAGCAAATTCTCGAAGCCAACATCGACGACTACAACGGCCGCATAAACAGCATAAAGAAGAGCGAGAAGGAGTTCATCAGGCAAATCGATGAATATATACACGAAAACATCATGGATTGCAACCTTAACGCCGCTATGCTTGCAGAGCACATGATAATGAGTATCACCACCCTAAACCGCAGGATAAACAGCGTAACAGGCACAAACACCACCAACTACATACGTCAGCGCAGGCTTGCAAGAGCAAAATACCTGCTCAAGAACTCAAGCATGACAATGGGCGAGATCCAGGCCGTGTGCGGCTTTGAGTCGCCAAGCTACTTCAGCCGCGCCTTCAAGGCCGAATTCGACGTGACACCAACCGAATACAAGAAAAGAGGCTCTTGAGCCACCCTGAAGCCACATTTTGTCGTTTGAGTTAAAAGCGGAATACTTTTGAGTGAAAATGATTGTGTTACATTCTTCCCAACTTTGTGGCCGAAACAAAGGCACAAAGTTGAAGAATGAAAGAAACGGCACTGAAAGATATCAAAAGAATGTACATGCAGTTACTCACTGCAAAACCACCCTTCTTCACAGCTGCAGACTGCTCCATAGAGTCGTTTGCCACCGACTTGGGCACCAACCGCAGCTACGCTTCACGGTTTGTAAACCGGGAATTGGGAGTCACCTTCTCCACACTGCTCAACAAACTGCGACTGGCACATTTCATCAAACGGAAAAGCGAGAATCCCCAAGCCACCATTGCCCGCCTGGCAAAAGAGTGCGGTTTCAACAGCACCTTCTCATTACGCAGAGCATTCCTGAAGGAATATGGCATGCTACCTAGCGAATACTTCCGCAACATGCGAAAATGAGCCGACACACAGTCATTTTTCTTTGCCGGGAGGAACCACTACAGCCTTGATGCGAACATGATTCTTGCGTGGAATGGTATTTGTGTACACATATATGGTCTTGAGATAACGGCCGTCAAGATCTTTTGGATAGAACGATACATACACCACAGCCGAGTCGCCCGGAGCGACCGGTTCCTTTGAATGCGTTGCCGAAGTGCAACCGCAACTCACATATACCCCCTCTATCACCAGCGGCTTATCGCCCACATTCGCCACCTTGAACTCACATGCCACAGAATCGGAGTTCTCGGCCACAACACCGAAATCGTGCACCTTCTTCGGGTACTCAGCCACCGCCTGCGCCAACATATATTTTGGGAACGCAAGCAAGCACATTACAACAAAAAAGAAATTGCGTAGCATTAGCCGATTTATTTTATAGCCACAAAAATAGTGAAAAGAATCATAAACCAACAATGTTCGGTAGAAATAGATTATAGAAACAAAAACAGAGAGCACAAAAGGCTCTCTAAATAATAAGGTAATTCTGAATTACTCGCAAAACTCTTTCTTCAATCTCATAACTGTTGAGATGATGCTTCCTGAGGTATCGGTTACAAACCGGGTGATTGGTGCTCCCCAAAAGACAAGGAAGCCCAAATTGGTGGGCTATCGCAGTGGATATCGCCGGTGTATTGAGCAAGTAATTTATTGTAGCTCAATAGATTTGCAGAGACTCGTTCGTATGAATGGCTCTCATTTTTAAGCAATAATATAGATGTTGACCCAACGTTCAGATGTCATGCTGAGCGAAGTCGAAGCATCTAAAAATCACATTAAAATAGATCCTTCCTACCGTCAGGATGACAATTTCACAAAAAACTAATCTTGGGTCAACATCTATATTGTTGCCCATTTTTATTGCTATCAAATGTCATCCTGAGCGCATGCGAAGGATCTCTTATAGCCGGAACAGTGTCAATACAGAACAATTCAAGACCACCGGAAATAGATGATGCGCATACAAATAAAAAAAACGATGCAAGAGTTTTTTTGTCCTGCACCGCTTAATTATATAGGATAGATAGCCTACAAAATATACCTCAAAAGTTAGGTTTCGCAAACTATCACTGCATTTCACACCACTTATCAAAGCTGATAATGCAACAAATCACCACAGTTTTCCTGCACATGCCTAATTATCTCACGGCATTTATTTTCAGTCATCTTAATTTTAGTTCCAACCGCAATGAAATCCTGAATAGTTGGTTTTCCCGAACCGTTGACCGATGTTGCATGCTGACCGTTATACCCATCGGCACAAAGAGTCAAATCATACGCCGGAGCTAAATGCCAACACCATTTGCCCTGTCCGTCTTTCTTTACTACAAAACTAAAGTTCTTGCAGTGGTCGTCCTTATTGTCGGTAAGATAGTTGAACACCATACGTCGGTACATCTCCTCGACATCTTTGCTACTTTGAGTTAAATATCCTGTCAGAGCAAGCAGATTACTATAATCAAGAACAGGATTCGACAAGGAAACACATAGCAACCCTCCGGCTGTAGCCATATGAACACGTTCTCCACTTGATGTAAGGTCGAAACGTTTAGTAGCAAAATATTTTCCACCAACCAATTTAAAATCAGGAACATTGATACCGCATTTGCGGGCGACTTCATTGTAGCGGTACTCCTGTTGACCCATATCTTTAGGGTCGTATATATGACGGAATTTAACCAGCCAATGACCTTCGTTATCTGAAAATATAGCTTTAGGACGACATCCGCCACTATTACCACTATTATACAGCAGAAGACCGGCATCGGTATCCTGTTGTTCCTGCAGCACTTCCAATGCCTTTGCCTGCAGAGCATCAAAATCACATCTACCCTCTTCCATTTTCACCGGTGTGTGCGGCTCATAAGTCAACGCCCCCATACCTCCATTGCCAACAAGGCTCAGCTTGTCAAGTGCCGACAAATTTCTATCATCGACACCTTCTTTAAGGAGTGTTTTATGTAATAGATATCGACCATAACCGTCGGGCAAACTATCTTCAAAAACACCAAAGTTCCCATTAAAAGGTTGTGGTTTCGCAACAAACAGACCCGGTTTAAGCGGCAGTTCCAACGGGGAAATGCTGAAACCCTCCATTAGCCAATTCTTATTGTACTCAAAAGCACACAGCCTGTTGTCGGGGGTAAGAGACAAAGTCCCGACTTCTAAACCATGATATTTAACGGTGATTTTATCTATATTCTTCATAACTTATGAGCTTTCTTTTTACCGGTATTCCTGCGTATTTGAGACAACTCTTCCATTGTGGAGTATTTGGGTTGTTCAAAAATGGTTTTAATTTCAGAGGTATATTCCAACGCCACTGCAATGCCAATGAGGTTTTTAAGAGATATCAATCCTTTCTGTTCAAAACGTATTATGTTACTCACCGCGACACCCGATTTATCGGCCACCTGTTCACGAGTAAGATTTTTCTCAATGCGTCGTGCACGGAAATCATTCGCCATTTTCATTGCAATGTCATCTACAGACTCAAATGAAAAGCCATCCAAAACTGACAAGATATTATTCATATCTACTGTTTTTACAACTATAAAGACAATATATTATCAGTAACAAAGATAATAAAATCAAATTAATTCACATAACCAATACATCTAAAATTGCTTAAGGAATATAAGAAATCACTTATGAAACAAAAAACAACAACCGCCTTATCCGTAATTTTCACTACGGAACACCCCACCATTTACAAAAGCAATGGAGCTTGCCACGCGCGTGGCAAGCTCCATTGTTCATATCGAAAACAAAATCTCCTGCAACATTCCTATAAAAGAAAATCCTTCAATTCCTCCTGCAAGCTACGCCTTGTCAAAAAGATTCTACTTTTCACAGTACCCAAAGGCAACGACAACCTGTCGGCAATTTCCCTATACTTGAATCCGGAAACGAACATCGAGAACGGAACCCTGTAAATATCGGGCAACGAGTTCACGACACGACGGAGTTCCTTGCGGTCATAATCATTCTCGGTTATGTAATCCTTGCTCAGCTGAGTGCTGTCAATATTATGCAGATTGTCGGTATAATCCACAAATGTCTGTTCACGTAAAACTTTCCTGTAATTATTTATAAACAGATTACGCATTATTGTATACACCCATGCTTTAAAATTAGTGTCCGGCGTATACTTTTCCATATTTTCAAGGGCACGCAAAGATGTCTCCTGCATCAAATCATTCGCCTCTTCCTTATCGGCCGTCAATTTAAACGCAAATCTTTGTAACTCCGATTGCATCTCAAGCAAATCTCTTCTGAAAGTAGCTGCATTCATAATTGCCAAACAATTTACAATCCTTCATCAGGAATCTGACGTAAAACATCTTCACAAACACTCACAGAATGCAAGCACTGCAGCAATGCACTCATTTTCAAACAAGTTTTTTCCATAAATCTTTTAATTTTGTATGTAAAACAAGAATATTTTCATTATATTTGCATAAGAACATCTTACAAATGCTCTTAAAAACAGCGCAAAGATAAGAAGATATTCTTAACACATAAGAATACAAGGTAAGAATATTACATGCAAAACATTTATTTAGACTCATTCCAAACAACGAGGTATGAAACACGCTATAAAAGAAAGGATTATAGAATTCATCAATTACAAAGGCATAAGCAAGAACGCCTTTGAAAACGCCTGCAACATGTCAAAAAGGTACTTGAGCAACCTAAAAGGGACACCCGGAGCAAGAATAATCAAGAATATTCACGACGCTTTTCCCGAACTGAATACGACATGGCTCATTACCGGCACAGGAGAGATGCTCTCCGAAGGCACCGAAAACCAAGAGACCGCGATATTGGAAGAGAACCGCGCACCGATACTGCCCACCACTGTTGCCGGAAGACCCGACACAGACATTCTCAAATATGTCCGGAACAACCACGATAACCTGGAACTGTCACACGTCATAGTCCTTGACACCCCAATAGACATGTGGCATATAATAAGAGACGAAGCCATGTCCCCCACATTCAAAGTTGGCGACAAGATTGCGTTGCTTGCATACAAAAAAGGCGAGGAGAATCCAATCCCAGGTAAAATATACGCAGTAGACACCACAAGCAACGGCCTCATAATCCGCAAGCTCATACCCGAAGAGAACGGCTCATATGTGGCAAAATCTCTGAACGAGGAGCGATATCCCGATTTCATCATTAAAGAAGAGGAAATCATACGCATATTCCGCATAGTATATTTAGGCAGAAGCATTGTATAGACCGGCCGAACAAGGGCAACCGCTCAACCTTGACACAATAGACACACACTCAGGCGTTCAGTCAACGACATGAAGAAAATAGCATTTATCCACGATACATTCCCCATTGGCGGTGCCGAGCGCATCACGCTCGACATATGCAATTACCTGCACAGCAATGCGCCCGATTACCGTTGCTACGTCTTTGCAACCAGGTTCGATAAAGAGTCATTGGCCAAACGCCTTACAGGACACATCGAGCTCAGGCAAATACCCCGAAAGGCCGAGCGCAGCAGCGCTGTCGAGAGGCTGATAGTGGAGGAAGGCATCGGCCTCATGATACTTGTCGTAAGACCACTGGCCGACACAAAAGGAATATCCGAACGCACCGGCTGCAAAGTGCTTTTTGCCAACCATGGCGAGCCATTCTGGCAACGCTACCCCATCATCAAGGAGCAGAAGAGAAAGCTCTTCAACCGCCTGTTCTGGCATTTCGGCATAGGACACAAATACACAAATGGCGGCAAGGCACTTGCCATGGCAATAGAACTCACCCGCGAGCACTACAACAGTTGCCACGCCTACACCGTTCTGTGCGAAGGCTACAGGCAAGCCATAAGCAAGACATTGGGACTCGACGCCGATGAGTCGAAAATACACGCAATAGAGAACTCCGAACGCATCGTAGAGAACGTCACCTACGAAAAAGAGAAAATCATAATGTATTGTGGCAGGCTCTTCAACAACACCAAGCGCCTTGACCGCCTCATGCGAATATGGGGTAAGGTACAGCACCAACTGCCCGACTACAGGCTTCTTATTGTAGGTGACGGAAGATATGGCCGCACAATCAAGAGAGAGATTTCCAAAAAGAGACTGCAACGCGTGGAAATGACAGGTTGGCAACCCAATGTGGAGCAGTTCTTCCGCAAGGCATCCATCGTATGCCTCACCTCGCAGACCGAAGGATGGCCGTTAAGCCTCACCGAGGCACAGGCGCACGGCTGCATCCCCGTCGCATTCGGCTGCACCGATGGCGTTAAGGACATCATCTCACCAACAGGCGTCAACGGTTTTGTCGTCACCCCGTTCGACGAAGACGAATATGCCGACACCCTCATCAGGATAGCCCGCATGAGCGATGAGGAACGCCTTGCAATCAGAAAGAGCGCCGTTGCCAAACGCGCCAACTACTCCCCCGAGCTCATTCTTGGAAAATGGAAACAACTCTTCGATAAACTGCTGAAGTAAACCGTTGCAATACATCAAAATGCAATATGCAGCATCGCGAATATTTTATTTATTTGACATAAGAACAAAAAAAACAAATCTCGCTTTGATAATATCGTCTTACCGCGAGGCGCAAAATTCACACAACAGACATTTTGCGCAAAAGAACTTTTTTATATATTTGCACTGCGTAAAAATACGCAGTGCATCTCGTAAAATGTAAAGCCATGTATAAAAGAGCTGAATATCAAATCATTAAGTCAAGACTTGAAGAGAACAGAAAATTCATTCAAGTAGTAATGGGCGCTCGCCAAATTGGCAAATCAACAGTAGTCAAGCAAGTTTTGAAGGATATTGATATTCCCTTCCAGTTCTTTTCGGCCGACAACGTTCCCGCAACAAATACAGCATGGATTTCCAATTGCTGGGCAGCAGTACGCAGTCTGAAAGAGAATAAAGGCTGGGAGAGCGCAATACTTGTCATTGACGAGATACAAAAAATTGCCAACTGGAGTGAGGCTGTTAAAAAGGAATGGGATGCCGACACTTTCAACGACAACAACATTAAGGTTCTGCTCCTTGGCAGCAGCAGGGTACTGCTTGAAAAAGGACTGTCTGAATCCTTGGCAGGGCGCTTCGAAGAGATACGCATGACTCACTGGACCTACAACGAGATGAAAGAATGTTTTGGCGTAACACTCGACCAGTATATTTTTTATGGCGGCTATCCGGGCGCAGCTACATTGCTTAATGACAATGACCGTTTTGAACAATATATACAATCGTCAATCATTGATGCAACCATCAACAAGGACATCCTCATGGATGCGCCAATCGGTAAACCGGCATTGCTGAAACAGACATTTGAGCTCGGCGCCGCATATTCCGGCAATTTATTGTCGTTGAACAAGATGTTGGGTTCGCTGCAAGACTCCGGGAACACATCCACACTGGCCGGATATATTAACCTATTGAACGACAGCGGACTGCTTTGCGGATTGCAGAAATATAGCGTAGACATGTCGAGAAGGCGTGCGAGTATACCAAAATTCCAGGTCTATAACAATGCACTGAAGATGGTCTATACACCACTAACCTTTGAACAAGCAGTCCTTGACCGCAAAGCATGGGGGCACATCTTTGAATCGGCCATAGGCGCGTACTTGGTAAGCCAAGCATTTGCTAATCGTTTCGAAGTATACTACTGGAGAGAGCGCAACGATGAGGTTGATTTCATATTACGAAAGAAAGGCTCACTTATAGCTATTGAGGTGAAGAGCAATGCAGAGAAAACCACTCAGGGATTAGAGAAATTCAAACAACTGTTCAACCCCAAAGCTTCATTCATCATAGGTGACGGCGGCATAGGTGTTGAAGAGTTCTTCTCAATGGATATAAATAAATTATTCTAACGTCTAAAAAGCGTTCAGGGGTGTTGTCACTTGTTCTTTGGGACAGAAGAATTACTTGTAATCAAAAAAAACTTGCAACAAATAGTCGGGCGTAGTAGCGAGTTTAGCGCTACCGCACGCGGTGTGACTGGCACCACACTACGCGCGACCTACCTCTGCACGCATTAAAGGAGCCACTCCGTGTCTCCACTTCGTTCGTGGGCACCTAGAACTAAACAGTTGGGAGCGCTTTGAAAGCGCTCCCAACTGTTTAGTTCCACAAATTACCCCATTGTCTCGTTTTGCTTTATCGCAACCCGCGGGGCGTGACTACTCCACGCTGCCCGCGACCTTTTGCTGCAAAACTCGCGATAGGTCAATTTGTGGATTACTGCCACAAATTGCCCCATTCACCGCGGCTGCTGCCACCGAGCTGG
>JAZQZZ010000018.1:0-46699 GCA_045634305.1 Bacteroidaceae bacterium
CGCCGATATATCGACTATCTCACAGGCTATTATCGTGCCGGGATGGGCGAGAGCCTTATGCAGGGGATGTACTATGTTGAAGGCGACAAACTGCCGGCAGAATATATTGCCTTTGCTGATTCTCTTTGGAACAGTATGATTTCACCATTATCTACCGATGGATTTTCAACATTGTGCAGCCCCAAAAGCCTCTACCGCGACTATCTCCGTTTCTTGACGGATTATATGAATTATAAAGTACAGAATATGCCAGAACAGGAAGGCTCTGTGGCAAAGACATTACAACGTCTTGCAGCATGTGGAACAATCTCGCTCGATGAGAAACAGTCCTGTGCTGTAAGCAGTTACGACAGTGAACTTGAAAAGATGAAGGCACAACTTGCAACACTTGACGATGACGCGGAGAGAGAAAAACTTATAAGCGAATTCGATAATAGCGAAATTGCTGATATTATAAACGATGTGTGGAACAGTAATGCCGATGCAATAATAAGGGAGTTTGCTGTAAAGATTCCGCAGCGTGCAATAAGTAGCCTGCCAAACAACAAGGAGATATACGATATTTATATGGCCGGCATCATCTGGAACGAAATAAACAACCGCCGTATTCCCTTACCGGCAGATGTGATAGAGTGGGCTGAAAACAACTTGGAATTGCCGTATGCAAAACAAACCGTTATTGAGATGCAGGATAAGTATCTTGCTCTGTCACGCGGTAATTCAAACTCAAGCAGTATAAGACTGGCGACAGATGTTGAGAATATGAGTGACGGTGAGAAGATTCTACGCAAGCTCATCGAGCCATACAAAGGCAAGATTGTCCTCATTGATGTTTGGGGCACTTGGTGCAGCCCTTGCCGTCAGGCTCTTTCGCACAGCAAAGAGCTCTACGAGAGAATGGCACAGTATGATATAGTATTCCTTTATCTTGCCAACCGCAGTGACGACGAGAGTTGGAAGAATGTCATCAAGGAGTACAATGTCACAGGCGAGAATGTAGTGCATTATAACCTGCCCGATGAGCAGCAAAGTGCAGTCGAGCGTTTCCTTAAAGTAAACCAGTACCCGACCTACAGGCTAATCGACAGCAACGGCAACCTGCTCGATGTCAATTCCGACCCAAGAGACCTTGATGCGTTTGAGAGTCTGTTGAAGATGATACAATAAATATAGCAATAATATAGATATTGACCCAGCAATGTCATTTTTCGGGCTAGCCCTCAACAGCACGTCCGACAGAGACAATGTTGCGAGTAAGTGAGTGCAGAATCAAGTTTACTTGAATTATGCCGAGCGTGAGCAACTTCACTAAAAGTAAAGCGACGAGGGATCTTTAACAACGGTATACGAGATGTCTCCACTACGGTCGACATGACACCAACGCGGTTTTTCAATATATGGGGCAACATCTATATTATTGCTAACTTTTATCAATATAGTGAACCGCGAAGATTACAACTTCACGGTTCACTTTTCGTATATTCTACCCTCATATTTTCCTATCGCTGCCAGCCCTCGACGCGGTACACCTTTTCCATCAGTTTGCGTTCCTTGCCTGTCTTGGCATCCTTGTGCCACACTTCGATGCGTGCTGCATAGTAATCGCCCCAGTCGCCGGGGTAGATGGTGAAGTTCTGCTTTTTAACAACTTTTGAGAATGAAGTGGTAGAGGGTGTTGCTACCATGCTTGCTTCTGAAATGCGCTCGTGTGAGAGTGGTATGTTTTCAGTTGCCTCGTAGCAACGCAGGTATATCCATCCTTCTTCAAGTGCCGGGTGGTGGAATTCGTAAGTATACATTCCGCCCTGAAAATCGTTCCATATTTGCAGCCATGTGTTAGACGCAATGCTGTCGATGGGATAGGGGGGCTCTTCTCCCTCTTCGAGCGGGAGGTTATAGTCCAACCATGTGGGTATGGGATGTTCCTTGCCGAAATCATCGGGGCCGGGGTTGAAAGCCTGTTCAAAGCCTATCATCAGTATATAGACGAAAAAGGTTACTGTAAGTGCTCCCAATATGAATGAAAACAGAAATCTCCACCACTTTTTGAATATGAGCAGGAATATCCATGACGTTATCAATGCCATGGATGTCAGGAGTATTGAAATTTCCCAAACCATTGCCGTCCAAGACGATGGTGTGATGGCAATGGAAAATATTGCTGCTGCAAAAAGCACGGGGAATAGCCACCAGAATCTGTTGATGAAATTTTTCATGGTTTTCGTGTGTTTGTTTTTTTAACAAAACGCTTGTGTCATCTTGATATTGTATGTGATAACATACTTTAACACTTTATTATGTAAAATCTTTTATAGTCAAAGTTTTTGAAACCTCTGCTATTATTTGGCGTATGTTTGCCGTATATTTGTAGCATAAGATGTTTACGAAAAATGAAACTATGAACAACGACAAGGGACAAGGATTGATGAGAAAATATGTGTGGGTATTAGAAACTATTCATAGACATAGGAAACTTTCGTTCAGGGAACTGAATGAACTGTGGCTCAATGATCATGACATCAGCATGGGTGTGGAACTTCCAAAACGGACATTTGATAATTGGAGGTATGCCATATGGGATATTTTCAAGCTTAATGTTGTAAATGAGCAAAAAGGGGGATACCGTTATTATATTGAGAATGAAGAGGACTTAAGTGGTAATGGATTCACTTCATGGCTCTACAGCACGCTAAGTGTTGCAAACATGTTTTACGACAGTAGGAACCTAAAGGAGTGTATTCTCTTGGAAGATATTCCCTCAGGACTGCAATATCTGCAACCCATTATAAAGGCGATGAAAGAAAACCGCCTGCTTAATATCACACACAGGAGTTATTGGAGTGACGAAGAGTGCTGTTTTGATGTAATGCCCTATTGTGTAAAGCTATTCAAGCAGCGCTGGTATATGGTTGCGAAAAGCACTCACGCTTATTACAATGACAAGCCGCCGATGATTTATTCGCTCGATAGAATATTGCAGCTTACGGTAAAGCAAGAAACATTTGAAATGCCAAAAGATTGGAATGCGAAGGAGTTCTTTGAGGGGTGTTTCGGTGTTTGCCGCAGTTTAGATGTTGAGGTCGTGAAATTGAAAGTGTCGGCACTGCAGGCCAATTACATACGCGACTTGAAACTGCACGACACCCAGGAAGAGATTGAACGCAACAGCAATTACAGCATTTTTGCTTACAGCATACGCCCGGAGTATGATTTTCAGCAGGAACTGCTACGCCATGGCGAGGATGTTGAAGTACTTGAACCGCAGTGGCTGCGCGAAGAGATTGCCGGGAAGATTGAAAGGATGAATAGTGTGTATAAAAGTAAAATAGAATAAACAATATATAGTTAATTTAAAAACTTGTAACTATGAGAAAGATGTTAAAAGAGGCTTTAAGGTCATTGTATGAAGCAATGCTTAAAGATGAGAAGATTTCTGTTTTAAGTGAACATAATTACTGCTGTATGGCTCCGTATGTCGGTAGTAAATTCCCAACGACTGCCAATGATGGTATAATCTTCTATGGTAGGGCAAACAATGGGTGGAAAAGAGGCGTTGATGATGATTTTGATACAATATACAATAAAGGTTCGGAAGGGTTAATGGATTATATAAATGACAATTGTTCTCCGTTTTTTCGTACAGCAGGCAAAGCATTTAGTAATTATTATGGTGAAGAGTGGTATGAATATACGGCCTATAGTAATCTTTACAAGGTAGCCCCTTCTGCTAGTAATCCCGAGGCAAAGATATGTAATTGCCTATGGGAATATGTTGCCGATATATTTATGAAAGAGATAGAAATTCTCTCTCCTAAATTTGCAGTTCTTTTCACAAATGAAGATTGGGGTTGGAAATTTCTCCATTATATTAATAACAAAGAGAATCCACAGTTTCTTTGTAGTGAAAATTGGGATAAATATCGCATTGATATTTATAAGATAGGAGATGTTTATTATTTGATGTCAGAACATCCACAAGGTAAACCGGAACAGGAGCATGCCGATGCCATATTAAGGGTGATTCAAGATGTAAAAGAAGGTAGGTTGTGATTTTTTATTGGTTTTTTACAGACCTCTGCCACTGATTGGCAGAGGTCTTTTCTTCTTTTGTACGGAATTAATTTATGTAGTATGAAAGTACAAGGAAAAACAACTGAAGATTTGAAAGCAATGCTTCTTGCCATATATGATTGCAAGTCGCCTTTTGCTATTAGAATCTCAAAAAGAAAATGTAAAAGAATTCTTGCGTCATATACGCATCGAAATTCTACAATAACAATCTATGACCTGAAAGGAACGGCCGATATTGTGCAGGTAGCGATACACGAATATGCGCACCATATAAATAGGACAGAGTGGTGGAACGGCGCCGCGCCTATGTCAAAATTTGAAACATCCCACGGGTATCGCTTCTGGTTCCTTTACAGTAAATTAGTGGAACTTGCAAATGAGAAAGGATATGCAGTCAAACCACATTATTACGGCAGAGCCGGGATTTCGTTTAAAAAGGAAATTTTAGGAATATGGGAATGAAAATTATTAAAGAAAAAAAAGAATTTGGTTTATCGGATGTAGTGATTATTGGTGTTGGTGGTGGCTGTAGCAATATCATTAGTGACCTTGCAGGGTGGGGAATTGGTATTGATACCGCAGTTGTTGATAATACTGAACAACCCGATATTGATGCATTATTAAACGAGGAAATACGAACGGTATTTATTGTAACTTGTCTTGGTGGTGAATATGGTTCGGCAGTTGCTCCGCAGATAGCCGCAGAATGTCGGAAAAGAAAACTAAGGACTATCGGTGTTGCTACATTACCGTTTGAGTTTGAAGGTGCAGTGAAGGCACAGCGTGCGAAGGATGCCGCAAATGAACTTGCAAAGAACTGTGATTCCCTTAACCTGGTACATAATGAGGTAATGTTGAAGGGCAATCAAGGCATTGCTGTAAATGAAGCATTTAAGGATGTCAACATACGCATTTTTGAGATAATCACCAAAGAACTTTATTCAATCCCTGTATGGCTTTTCCATAAGAGTAGGAGGGAGCTCCTCAAGTATTGGTTTAAAAAGTGTTTCGGGTGGTTACATAAAAATGACGGTGCTTTAGTTTGTAAATCTTTCAAAGAGAATGATTATAAGATAAACCGGCTATGCATTGACATTGTGGAACGGAAAGCCAAGAAGATTATGGGAAAAGAGTGGTTCCGTCACCTTGGAGACCACATAAAGTTTATAGCTTTGTGTAATACTATAATACATGAGCTTATTGAAGAAGGTGGTTCGTTTTTGTTGTGTGATAAAATTGTGAGTGATGTACTGACTATCACTAGAATATGGCCTATTGAAAGTTGGATGTTTATGTATGAAGAAATTCATATTGAAGACTCACATATGGTGGTAGCTACAGTGCGTAAAAAGAGAAGAGAGGTGCTCAAATCCATAAATTGTTGCGGTATGTCTTCATTTGCTTGATGTATTTATTGTATAAGGTGCTTTTGTTGCCATAATTCGCGAAAATTTTGTTATCTTCGCGAAAGATTTCTAAATTGGGAATAAAATAACAATTAAAATAGATTTATGGCAACAGTTGATGACAAGAAAATCATCTTTTCGATGGTGGGCTTGAGCAAGACAATCAAGCAGACAAACAAACAGGTGTTGAAGAATATTTACCTCTCGTTCTTCTACGGTGCAAAGATTGGTATCGTGGGTATGAACGGTGCGGGTAAATCTACATTGATGAAGATTATCGCAGGCCTCGACAATGACTATCAGGGCAACGTGGTTTGGTCACCCGGTTATTCTGTGGGTTATCTGCCACAGGAGCCACACTTGCAGGATGGCAAGACCGTGATGGACTGTGTGAAAGAGGGCGTGCAGGCTACAGTAGATGCTCTTGCAGAGTATGAGGAGATAAATATGAAGTTCGGTTTGCCCGAGTACTATGAGGATGCCGACAAAATGAACGAGCTTTTTGCGCGCCAGGCCGAATTGCAGGATATCATCGATGCAACCGATGCGTGGAACCTTGAGAGTAAATTGGAGCGTGCTATGGCAGCACTCCGTTGCCCGGCTCCAGATGAACTCGTCGACCACCTCTCGGGTGGTGAGCGCCGTCGTGTGGCACTTTGCCGTCTGCTTCTTTCAAAGCCCGATGTGCTTTTGCTTGATGAGCCTACCAACCACCTCGATGCCGAGAGTATCGACTGGCTTGAGCAGCACTTGAACCAGTACGAGGGTACAGTAATTGCCGTAACCCACGACCGTTACTTCCTTGACGACGTTGCAGGCTGGATTCTTGAACTTGATCGTGGCGAGGGAATTCCCTGGCAGGGCAACTACTCATCTTGGCTCGACCAGAAGACAAAGCGTATGGAGCAGGAGGAGAAGAGCGCAAGCAAGCGCCGCAAGACTCTTGAGCGCGAGCTCGAGTGGGTGCGTATGTCGCCCAAGGCTCGCCAGGCAAAGGGTAAGGCCCGTCTGAACTCATACGAGCGCATGCTCAACGAGGACCAGAAAGAGCGCGAGGAGAAACTTGAGATCTTTATCCCTAACGGTCCACGTTTGGGTAACAAGGTTATCAATGCCGAGAATATCGGCAAGTCATTCGGCAGCAAGCACCTCTTCAGCAACCTCAACTTCATGTTGCCGCCTAACGGCATTGTGGGTGTAATCGGTCCTAACGGTGCGGGTAAAACAACACTCTTCCGCATGATTATGGGTCTCGAAACCGCCGATGAGGGTACATTCGAGGTTGGTGAGACAGTTAAGATTGCATACGTTGACCAGAACCACAAGGATATCGTTGCCGACAAGAGTGTTTACGAGGTAATGAGCCAGGGTAACGAACTCATGCGCCTTGGTGGCAAGGAAATCAACGTGCGTGCATACCTTTCACGCTTCAACTTCTCAGGTGCCGACCAGGAGAAAAAGTGCGGTGTCCTTTCTGGTGGTGAGCGTAACCGTCTTCACCTTGCAATGGCACTTAAAGAGGGTGGTAACGTACTCCTCCTTGACGAGCCTACCAACGATATCGACGTGAACACACTCCGTGCGCTTGAGGAGGGTCTTGAGAACTTCGCGGGTTGTGCCGTTGTAATCAGCCACGACCGTTGGTTCCTTGACCGTATCTGTACTCACATCATTGCATTCGAGGGCGACGGCAACGTATTCTGCTTCGAGGGCTCATACTCTGACTACGAGGAAAACAAGATGCGTCGTCTTGGAATTGAGGAGCCGAAGAAGGTTAGATATCGCAAACTAATGGAAGACTAATACTTTGTTGTCTAAAAGGTCACTGACTGCGTTACGCTTGTTTCTGTAGTTAGTCATTTAGGTTCACTAAACTCCTGACTACAGAAACTTCGCAAGCCTTGTCATTGAACCTTTTATACAATAAAGAGCCGTTGGTGTTGGCTGCGTTACGCAGTATTGTAAAACATCCTCATTTAGGTTTACTAAACTCCGGTGTTTCCCAACACTGCAAGCCTTGTACTAACGGCTTTGAATAACATCTTGAATTGTCTGTATTAAAGTTCACTGACTGCGTTAAGCTAGTATCTGTAGTTAGTCTTTAGATTCACTAAACTCCTGACTACAGAAACTTCGCAAGCCTTGTTATTGAACCTTTTATACAACAAAGGGGCGTTTTTTGAGTGCGTTTTAACAAACATCTTTGTAAACATTATATTTGACTTTGCAGCTATGATACCCATATTGTTATACATATTGTACAAGAAAAAGGGAAAGGATATATCCCGTGCTGCAAAGAGGGTGCTCGGTAATGCCAAAACAAGGAGGTTGTTGAGGAAAACCGAAAGAATGGAAAGAGCCAAGAACGGCTCAAGAAGAAGACCTATAAGAAATGCATATAGTAAATTCAGAAATCGTAGACTCAATCGTAAAAGAGCTTGAGATTGAGGATATACGCTCTGCGTCTATTCGCCAGATTGGGGCTGTTGTGCGTGCTGTAGAGGCGCGCACAGGTACTGAATTCATCCATTTCGAGATGGGTGTTCCGGGGTTGCCTCCGGCGGAAGTGGGCGTGCGTGCCGAGTGTGAGGCATTGCAACGTGGAGTGGCATCGGTATACCCTGTAATCGATGGTATACCTGAGCTGAAGAACGAGGCTTCGCGTTTTGTTAAAGCATTTATAAATACCGATATAAACCCGAACGGTTGCATCCCTACTGTAGGCTCAATGCAGGCTTCGTTCGCGTCGTTGATGCTAGCATCGCAACTCAACGAAAAGCGCGACACTGTGCTATACATTGACCCCGGCTTTCCGGTGCAGAAGATGCAGGCGCAGGTGATTGGCGTGAAGATCGCATCGTTTGACATTGCGGAATATCGTGGCGAAAGACTTGAGGAGAAACTCGAAAGCTATTTTGCGCAGAGGAATATTTGTGCAGTGCTATACTCTTCGCCGAACAACCCCACGTGGATGTGTCTTAAGGACGAGGAACTTGAAATCATCGGCCGTCTGGCAACAAAGCACGATGTTGTGGTAATTGAGGACCTGGCCTATATGACAATGGATTTCCGTCGTGACATGGGCCATCCGTTTGAACCACCATTCCAGCCGAGTGTGTCAAAATACACCGACAATTACGTTCTGCTCATCAGTGCATCCAAGATATTCAGCTATGCGGGGCAGAGGATTGCCGTTGCGTGTATTTCCGATGTATTGTACAACCGTGCTTATGACACACTCAAGCGGCGTTATGGTATTGCGCGTTTCGGTGCGGCATTCGCGTATGTATTCCTTTACTCTTTTTCGTCGGGTGTCTCTCACTCGGCACAATGTGCACTGGCGGCAATGTTCAAGGCTGCGTGTGACGGCGAATATGACTTCGTGGGTGATATAAAGGAGTATGCCGAGCGCACGGCGCGCATAAAGGATATACTGCTACGCAGTGGATTCAATATTGTCTATGACAAGGATGTCGACGAGTCTGTGAGCGACGGTTTCTTCTTCACTATCGGTTACAAGGATATGGATGGCGGTGAGCTGTTGAAGGAACTGCTCTATTATGGTATCAGCGGCATTGATCTTGCCACAACAGGTGGCGCTCGAAAGGGTATCAGGGCTTGTTCGTCAAACATAAAGCCACACCATTATGCAATGCTTGAAGAGAGATTGCGTTTGTTTAATGAGAATCACTAACTTATAACTCTATAACTATGAAAAAAGTGCTGTTAGCATTATTGTTGCTTGTGGGTGTTTCACTGCATGCTCAAGAGATTTCAATCATACCGAAACCTGCTGAAATGCAGATAGAAGAGGGTGAGTTTTCTTTTAATGGCAAGGTCGTACTGTGTTATCCCAAAATAAAGGATGGCGGCATTGATGCTGTCGTGGACAATTTTGTCAGGGAGATAAAGAAAACAACCGGTGTAAAGCTTGTCAAAGATAGGCTGAAGGATGGTCTGTTCCTTGGTTTACATGTGGAAGAATCCGCAAAGAAGGGAGATGCGCACATTGTGTTGTATGTCGATGAATATATGCTCAAAGAGGCTTATAGGCTATCTGTTACCCCGAAAAGAATAAACATCGCAGCATCAACACCTGCAGGCTTCTTCTATGCGTTCCAGACACTAAAGCAGCTTATGCCGCGCAATGTGATGGCCGGAGTGCCTGATGATAGTGTTGAGGAGTGGAGAGTCCCTTGTGTCTTTATTGTCGATGAACCACGTTTCTCATGGCGCGGATTCATGCTCGACGAAGGTCGTCATTTCTATGGCAAGGAGGAGATAAAGAAGATTATCGATGTGATGGCGGCCTACAAGATGAACCGTTTCCATTGGCACTTGACCGAGGACCAGGGCTGGCGCATCGAGATAAAGAAATATCCGAAGCTTACCGAGGTGGGTGCATGGCGCGACAGCAAGGTTTGTGCATGGGGCGATGTGAAGCCCGATGGCATACGCTATGGCGGCTACTATACCCATAAGGATATCAAGGAGGTGGTAGAGTATGCAAAGGAGCGTTTTGTGGAGATTATCCCCGAAGTTGATATTCCCGGCCATTCACAGGCTGCTGTGGCTTCTTACCCCGAATTCCTGGCTTGCGACCCCGAGAATAAACACGATGTGTGGTTGTGGCAGGGTGTGTCGAGCGATGTCATAAATGTGGCAAATCCGCTTGCCGTGCAGTTTGCAAAGGATGTTATTGACGAACTTACAGAACTCTTTCCCTTCGGTTACATACACCTCGGCGGTGATGAGTGCCCCACATATAAATGGGAACGCAACAGTGATTGCCAGGCACTGCTGCGTGAGATTGGCTCTGAAAACTACCGCGATTTGCAGATTCACTTCTACAAGCAGTTGCTTGACCACGTTGCGCAGAAACCCGCAGACAAGCAGCGTAAGCTTGTCTTCTGGAACGAGGTGCTGCACGGCAATACAGAGCCTCTTGGCAAGGATATAACCATTATGGCATGGATTGGTGCCGACGGTGCTGCAAAAGACGCTGCAATGCGTGGAATGAACACTATACTTTCTCCCCAGATACCTTACTACATCAACCGTCGCCAGTCGAAACTGGAAACAGAGCCCAAATCACAAGGCTATGGTGATGAGACTGTTGAGCGTGTATACAGCTACAAACCAATGAATAATGTGCCAGAGGAACTGCAGCCAAAATATCTGGGCGTACAAGCTAATTTCTGGACCGAATGGGTGGTTGAACCATCGGTGGTGCAGTATCTTATGTTGCCACGTCTCGCCGCTGTTGCCGAGGCCGGATGGACACCGGCGGAGCTGCGCAATTATGACGATTTTATCAATCGTCTGCAGGGCGAGGCGAAATATTATCAGCTGAAAGGCGTCGACTACGGAAAGCACGTATTCAAGTAAAGCTATATTTGAAATCCATTTACGTGACAGCGTTGATTTTTTCAATGCTGTCACTTTGTTTTTGTAGTTGTTAATGTGTTTAAATATAATTGTTTGTTAATGTATTGTTATACTGTTTTGTAAGTCGTGTACATTGTTGTTGACGGTTGGAAAAATATTTACATCATCCTCCCGCTTCTCCTCTATGAAAAACTGCTGTCTGTTTCGGCTTTGTCCTTGCAATGAAATTTTATGCGCGCCTTGTTATTATATATATAGCGATTTTTTGTATCTTTGCATCTAAATTTGCCGAAAAGGCTTTTGCTCATAGAAGAAAAACAATTGACATATATGGAGAAAATCAGAAATTTTTGCATTATTGCTCACATCGACCATGGTAAATCGACCTTGGCCGATCGTCTGCTTGAAACAACAAAAACCATAAACATTACCGAGGGACAGATGCTCGACAACATGGACCTCGAAAAGGAGCGTGGTATCACCATCAAGAGCCACGCGATACAGATGGAGTACATGTACAAGGGCGAGAAATATATTCTCAACCTCATTGACACTCCGGGACACGTGGACTTCTCGTACGAGGTTTCACGTTCAATTGCTGCCTGCGAAGGTGCCCTTTTGGTGGTGGATGCTACACAGGGCGTGCAGGCGCAGACAATCTCGAACCTCTACATGGCGGTTGACCATGGCCTGGAGATTATTCCTGTGGTGAACAAGTGCGATATGATAAACGCCATGCCCGAGGAGGTGAAGGATGAGATTGTTGACCTTATCGGTTGCGACAGGGATGACATCATCGAGGCGTCGGGAAAGACCGGTCTTGGTGTCGAGGATATATTGAATGCTGTCGTAGAGCGCGTTCCTGCACCTGTGGGTGATGAGGAAGCTCCATTGCAGGCGCTTATCTTCGATTCAGTGTTCAACTCATTCCGTGGTATCATCGCATACTTCAAGATAACCAACGGCGTTCTGCGCAAGGGCGACAAGGTGAAATTCTTCAATACCGGCAAGGAGTACGATGCCGACGAAATCGGTGTGTTGAAGATGGACCTTTGTCCGCGTCAGGAATTGCGTACCGGTGATGTGGGTTACATCATTTCGGGTATCAAGACATCGCGCGAGGTGAAGGTGGGTGATACCATCACACACATTGCGCGTCCATGCGCGTCGGCCATCGACGGTTTTGAGGAGGTAAAGCCAATGGTCTTCGCCGGTGTATATCCGATAGACGCCGAGGATTACGAGGATTTGCGCGCTTCACTCGAGAAACTGCAGCTCAACGATGCTTCGTTGACATTCTCTCCCGAGTCATCGGCGGCTCTCGGCTTCGGTTTCCGTTGCGGTTTCCTTGGCCTGCTGCACATGGAGATTGTTCAGGAGCGTCTTGACCGCGAGTTCGATATGAGTGTCATCACCACAGTGCCAAACGTTTCGTACATGGTATACGACAAGCAGGGCGAGGCAAAAGAGGTGCATAACCCCGGCGGTATGCCCGACCAGACTCTCATCGACCATATTGAGGAACCATACATCAATGCAAGCATAATCACACGTGCCGAGTACATCGGCCCTATCATGACACTCTGTCTTTCAAAGCGAGGCGAGTTGCTCAAACAGGAGTTCATCACCGGTAACCGTGTGGATATACGCTTCCTGTTGCCTCTTGGCGAAATTGTCATTGACTTCTATGACAAGCTAAAGAGCATTTCAAAGGGATATGCGTCGTTCGACTATCACCCTGCGGGCTTCAGGACTTCAAAACTCATCAAACTCGATATCCTGCTCAATGGTGAGCCTGTGGATGCTCTCTCCACACTCACACACGTTGACAATGCCTACGGTCTTGGCCGACAGATGTGTGAGAAGTTGCGCGACCTGATTCCAAGACAACAGTTCGACATTGCCCTGCAGGCGGCTATAGGTACAAAAATCATTGCCCGCGAGACCATCAAGCAGGTGCGTAAGGATGTGACCGCAAAGTGTTATGGTGGTGACGTGTCACGTAAGCGCAAGTTGCTCGAGAAGCAGAAGAAGGGTAAGAAACGTATGAAACAGATTGGTAACGTTGAGGTGCCACAGAAGGCTTTCCTTGCAGTACTCAAGCTTGACTAATAGATGAATGATATCTTGTTGCCATGTGCAACATGCTAATTTGAAACGATATTTTATAGAATATGGGAATATTCAGTTTTTTCAGTAAAGAGAAGAAGGAGGTCCTTGATCAGGGACTTTCAAAGACAAAGCAAAGTGTTTTCAGCAAGATAGCACGTGCCATTGCCGGCAAAAGCGAGATTGACGATGAGGTGCTTGACAACCTTGAGGAGGTGCTCGTGACATCGGATGTGGGTGTTGAGACTACGCTGAAAATAATTGATCGTGTGCAGAAACGTGCAGCACGCGACAAATTCATGAACACAAACGAGCTCAACAAACTGCTCAAGGACGAGATAGCACAGTTGCTCATGGAAAACAATACCGAGGATGGTGGTACATTCGACATCCCCACAACACCGGGCAATCCATACGTGATTATGGTTGTGGGTGTAAACGGTGTGGGCAAGACCACAACAATCGGTAAACTCGCACACCAGTACAAGAAGGCCGGCAAAAAGGTGTATCTTGGTGCTGCCGACACATTCCGTGCTGCAGCCGTCGAGCAGCTTGTGGAGTGGGGACATCGTGCCGATGTGCCTGTCATCAAGCAGGGAATGGGTGCCGACCCCGCATCAGTGGCATTCGACACACTCTCTTCTGCTGTTGCCAATGGAGCTGATGTCGTAATCATTGACACTGCCGGCCGCCTGCACAACAAGGTGGGTCTTATGAACGAGCTTACAAAGATAAAGAACGTGATGCAGAAGGTTGTTCCGGGTGCACCGAACGACGTGATGCTTGTGCTCGACGGCTCTACAGGCCAGAACGCATTTGAGCAGGCAAAGCAGTTCACCAAAGCAACCGAGGTTACTTCGCTAGCAATTACAAAACTCGACGGTACTGCAAAGGGTGGCGTGGTTATAGGTATCAGCGACCAGTTCAAGATTCCTGTAAAGTACATCGGCCTGGGCGAGGGTATCGACCATCTGCAGATTTTCAACCGCGAGGAGTTCGTTGATTCATTATTCGGATAAAGACAATGAAGAAGAACCGTGTAGATGTCATCACAATGGGATGCTCAAAGAATCTTGTCGATTCAGAGCATCTTATGCGTCAGCTTCAGGAGTGTGGCTATGAGGTTACGCACGACAGCGAGAATCCATGTGGCGAGATTGCCGTAATCAACACCTGCGGCTTCATTGGCGATGCAAAGCAGGAGTCAATAAACATGATTCTTGAGTTCTGTCAGCGTAAGGAAGAGGGTGATTTGAAAAAGCTCTACGTCATGGGATGTCTTTCGGAGCGTTACCTCGATGAACTCCGCGAGGAGATTACACAGGTGGACAAATTCTACGGCAAATTCAACTGGACTGAACTGCTCGCCGACCTCAAACAGCAGTATCGCGAGGAACTGGCACAGGAACGTGTGTTGACAACCCCCGGGTACTATGCCTATATAAAGATTTCCGAAGGATGTAACCGCCGTTGTGCATATTGTGCGATACCCATCATTACAGGTGCACACAAATCGCGTCCCATTGAGGATATTGTTGCCGAGGTGCGCGGACTGGTGGCAAAGGGTGTGAAGGAGTTCCAGATAATTGCGCAAGAACTTACATTCTACGGAGTAGACCTATACAAGAAACAGAGCATTGCCCAGCTGGTTGAGAGAATTTCGGATATTGAGGGCGTGGAGTGGATTCGTCTGCACTATGCCTATCCCACCAACTTCCCCTATGACCTGCTGCGTGTGATGCGTGAGAGAGACAATGTATGCAAGTATCTTGACATTGCACTGCAGCACGTGAGCACAAAGGTGTTGAAGAAAATGCACCGCAATGTCACAAAAGAGGATACATACGCTCTTGTAGAAAGAATGCGTAGCGAGGTACCGGGTATTTGCCTGCGCACAACAATGATGGTCGGTTTCCCAGGCGAGGGCGAGAAGGAGTTCGAGGAACTTGTGGAATTTGTCAAGTGGGCGAAATTCGACCGTCTTGGAGCATTTGCATATTGCGAGGAAGAGGGGACTTTTGCTGCTGATAATTACCGCGACAGCATTTCAAGGAAAAAGAAACAGGAGCGTCTTGACCGCCTGATGGAGGTGCAGCAACGTATATCCACACGCCTTAACGAGGCAAAGACGGGTAATGTATACAAGACTGTCATCGACAGGATAGAGGGTGACTATTATATCGGTCGCACGGAATTCGACTCGCCCGATGTCGATACCGAGGTGCTTATAAACGTGAACGAAGGAGAACTGCTCATAGGCAACTTCTACAATGTGCGCATAACCGATGCCACGGAATTTGACCTGATGGGTACTGTTGAGAAATAAATATTATCATATATGAACAATAAGGAATTTATCACCGCATTGGCAAAGAAATGCGGCATTTCAGCTGCCGATGCAGGCGCGAATGTCGATGCGCTTGTTGGGCTTATGACAGAGTGTCTCAAGGAGAATGACCAGATCCATATTTCAGGATTCGGTATTCTTGAGGCCAAGATGCGCAATGAGAGATTGTCTGTGAATCCCAAAACGGGCCAACGGTTCCTGGTGCCGCCCAAGATTGTGCCTGCATTCAAGCCAAGCAACAAATTGAAGGATAAATTCAAATAAATGATAGAGATATAGCTATGGATGCAAAATTGAACCAATCCGATTTGATTTCGCTGTTGGCAAAAGGGAGCAATATCTCTGTTGCCAAAGCCGAACAGTTTACAAAGAACTTCTTCGATCTGATAATTGAAGGTCTGGAGAAGGACGGTATAGTTAAAATCAATGGTCTTGGCACATTTAAAATAGCTGATGTGGCAAGTCGTGGCAGCGTAAATGTCAATACCGGAGAGAAAATAGAGATAAAAGGACATAAAAAACTCACTTTTACTCCTGCCGATGCTTTGAAGGATATTGTGAACCAACCTTTTGCAATGTTTGAACCGGTAGAGGTTGATGACACGTACCAGCCCGAAACAGCCGAAGAGACAGAAAATGACGATGCGGTTGACGCTGCGGAGGAAACTGTTGAGGTTGTTGACGTCGAAACAGAACAGCCATTGGTGAACGACGATAATGCAGAGGTTGAGAACACCGGAACGGAAGAGACGGCGGAACCTGTTGCAGAAGAAACACCGGAAGAAACAGATACCGTTGTTGAAGAGCTTGTTTCTCCAGAGGCTGAAGAGCAGACTGCTGAAGAAGAACCCAAAGAAGAGAACGTTGAGGAGAACAATCCCGATACACCGGTCGAGAATCAGGAACCTGCAGCTCCAAAGAAAAAGAGTTACTGGAAATTCGCATTGTTTGCACTGATTGGATTCGTGGTAGGTTTTGTGGCAATAAAAATGATGGAACGTAACCATGCTGCCGATGTTGACGATTCTGCAGTTGCAAGAGCAGAAACGCCTGTAAACGTGTCGGAGACAATTCCTGCCAATGAACTTGTCGATAATACCCCCAAGGCTGCAGATACAGTTGCAGTGGTTGACAACGAAGCTATTGCAATTGAGAAGGACTCTGACGATAGCACAACTGTTGCAGACGTCAATGCAGCCGGCATTGAACAGCCCGAAGTTGCAGAACCGGTGGCTCCCGAAGATGAAGTCTATGCCTTTGTGATGGTTGAAGAATTGGCTGTGAGAAACTTGAAGGACATCACACCTGCCGACACATTGCTCTATGTTGCCAATGGCGAACTTGCCCGCCACATAGTTGCTGCTAATGAGACTTTGACAAAGATTGCAAGACATTACTACGGTGACAAGAAACTGTGGCCTTACATTGTCAAGTTCAACAACATGCGCAACCCTAATGGCTTGGGCTATGGTATGGAGTTGGTCATTCCACGTTTGGAACCAAGGAAATAACCACATAAAGTTAAAGTTTGTTTAAAGCTAACAGTGGTTAAGTCTATTTTAATGAATTTAACATAAAAGATTTTTCAGTGGTTGTAATTTTGTCCAATAATTAAACTAAAACATACTATATATAATTATGAGTGCAACAATTGACATTCGTGAATTGAATGAGAAAATAGAAAGCCAGAGCGCTTTTGTAACCAATTTGCAGGCCGGAATGAGCCAGGTAATCGTAGGACAGAAGCATCTTGTGGAGTCATTGCTTATAGGTCTGCTTGCCGATGGACACATCTTGCTCGAGGGTCTGCCCGGTTTGGCAAAGACACTTGCCATTAAGACATTGTCTGAACTCATTGAGGCCGACTTCAGCCGCATACAGTTCACTCCGGACCTTTTGCCTGCCGATGTTGTTGGTACAATGGTATATAGCCAGAAGAGTGAAACGTTCACAATCAAACAAGGTCCTGTATTTGCGAATTTCGTATTGGCCGATGAGATCAACCGTGCCCCGGCAAAGGTGCAGAGTGCTCTGCTCGAGGCAATGCAGGAGCGTCAGGTTACAATTGGCAAGCAGACATTCAAGCTGCCTGAACCTTTCCTTGTAATGGCAACACAGAACCCCATTGAACAGGAGGGTACATATCCACTCCCCGAGGCACAGGTTGACCGTTTTATGCTCAAGGTGGTAATAGGTTACCCTGAACTTTCTGAGGAAAAACGTATCATCCGCCAGAACATTACAGGCGAAAAGGTTGAGGTCAAGCCATTGCTGAAGCCTGCCGACATTGTAGAAGCACGTAAGGTTGTGCGTCAGGTTTATATCGACGAGAAAATCGAGCAGTACATTGCCGACATTGTCTTTGCGACACGTTTCCCCGACAAGTATGGTATGAAGGAGATGAAGGACTACATCTCATTTGGTGCCTCTCCGCGTGCATCAATCAATCTTGCGCTTGCTTCACGCGCATATGCCTTCATCAAGCGCCGTGGTTATGTGGTTCCCGAGGATGTGCGTGCTGTTGCACACGACGTACTTCGTCACCGCATCGGTTTGAGCTATGAAGCTGAGGCAAACAACCTCACTACAGATGAGATAGTAAGCCGCATATTGAACAGTGTCGAGGTACCCTAATCAATTCTGTTCCCTAAGACATGGAGACAAGCGAACTCATCAAGAAAGTGCGCAAGATTGAGATAAAGACCCGAGGCCTTTCTCACAACATCTTTGCCGGACAATACCATTCGGCGTTCAAGGGACGTGGTATGTCGTTCAGCGAGGTGCGCGATTATCAGTATGGCGACGATGTGCGCGATATTGACTGGAATGTCACGGCCCGTTTCAACAAACCTTTCATAAAGGTCTTTGAAGAGGAGCGTGAACTCACCGTGATGCTTCTTGTCGACCTCTCGGACAGCCTTGATTTTGGTACTGCAACACGTACAAAACGCGAGATGCTTGCCGAAATTGCAGCAACAATTGCTTTTGCAGCAATACAGAACAATGACAAGATAGGCGTAATATTCTTTACCGACAGGATTGAGAAGTTCATTCCGCCGCAGAAAGGACGTAAGCACATCCTTTATATAATAAGGGAATTGCTCAATATCGAGTCCGAAAGCAAGAAAACCGATATAAAGGTGCCTTTGGAGTTTCTCACAAATGCCTTGAAGAAGAAATGTACGGCATTCATGCTCAGTGACTTCATTTGTACGGCCGACTACCGCAACGCAATGACTATTGCAAACCGCAAGCACGACCTGGTTGCCATTCAGGTGTATGACCGCCGCTTGGCCGAGCTGCCCGATGTGGGACTGCTGAAGATACGTGATGCCGAAAGTGGTGAGGAGCTATATATAGATACCTCGTCGCGTAAGGTACGTGAGGCACAGCGCACCTGGTGGCGTAGCCAGAGTGAGGCCTTAAAGGATACATTGCAGAGAAGCCGTGTTGATTCGGTCTCTGTACGCACCGACCAGGACTATGTCAAAGCCTTGCTTGCCCTGTTTGCACAACGTAGTTGAGCAATAATGCATTCAAAGTACAAAAAACGATGAAGAGAATATATACATACATAACAGCGACCCTTCTCCTCTTTATGGCATTGCCTGTAAAGTCGCAGAACGTCATGTTCAACGCCTTTTTCGATTCCTTGAACACTGATACAAAGGAGATGCGCATTGGCGAACATGCAAAGTTTATTCTTGAACTGAACGTTGACAGCGGCTACAATGTCGAATTGCAGGTACCTGATAAACTGACAGCCGACATCGAAGTGCTTGAGAAGAGAGAGTACAGAAGTTCCGATGAGCATGGACGCCAGACATACAGGAGTGAGTGCACAATAACCTCTTTTGTCGATTCAATGCAGGTTATCCCCCCTGTGTTGGCAAAGGTCAATGACGATGTATATTACACCAACCCGGCAAACCTTGTTGTCACCACCGTTCCCATTGACACCACAAACCTCAAGAATATAAAAGGTATAAGACCGGTGTGGGATGTGGAGTTCTCTTGGGACGATTATCGTGACACAGTGCACCTTTCGTTTCTGTTGATTGTGTTTGCAGCGCTTCTTGTCTGGATAATCGTAAGGTTCATAAACAACAAGCCTGTAATACGTATTGTAAAGATAAAACCCCGCGAACCGTCGCATTTTACGGCTTTGCATAAGATTGACGAGATTAAGGGTGACGATACATTGGTGGGTGATGGAAGTGCTAAGGATTATTATACCCGACTCACTGGCACACTGCGCGAGTATATGCACAACCGCTACAAGTTCAATGCCGCCGAGATGACCACAGACGAAATCATAGAGAACCTCCTGCGTTTCAATGACAAGGAGGCTATCAATGAGGTCAAGGAGATTCTTCAAGTGGCCGACCTGGTGAAATTTGCAAAGATGGTACCCTCGCAGAACGAGAATGCACGTAACATGCTCAATGCAATTGATTTTGTAAATGCTACAAAAGATGTTGAAGAGGAAAATCTCAAACCGGTGGAGCAGAAGATTGTGAATGAGCGTTCGCGCACACAGAAGCGTCTGCTCATAGCATCCATTGCAATAGTATTCTCGGTTGTGGTTGCAGTTGCAGCACTTCTAATTATTGACCTTGGCAATATGCTTGGCTAAAATTTTTTGAATATGCATTTTACACGAATAATATATCTGCTTCTTTTCATACCGCTCATTGCCTATGTCGTGTGGTATGTATGGCAAGGGTGCAAGTTGTCGCCTTCGATGAAGGTCTCCACGACATTGCCCTTCGGCAAGAATCTGAAAACATACAAGCACTATCTTCTTCACGTTCCTTTTGTGTTGAGAGTGCTCACAATGTCAATGCTCATTCTGGTGCTCATGCGCCCGGTCTCAACCCATCGTTGGAGCGAGGAGAGTGTCGAGGGTATCGACATCATGCTAGCCATGGACGTCTCCACAAGTATGTCGGCAGTGGATATTGAACCCAACCGCATTGATGTGGCAAAAGAGGTTGCTTCGCAGTTCGTTTCGGGCCGTAAAAGCGACAACATAGGCTTGACCCTTTTTGCCGGTGAGAGTTTTACCCAGTGTCCGCTCACAACCGATTACCGCAGTGTGCTTAGCCTGATTGACAAATCGGGTATCGAGTATGTTTTGAACGGTGCACTTAAGGACGGAACAGCCATTGGTCTGGGAATCGCGAATGCAGTGTCGCGTCTGAAGGACAGCAAGGCTGATTCAAAGGTTATCATCCTGCTCACCGACGGTTCCAACAATAGCGGTGAGATTACGCCCGAAGATGCTGCAAACATTGCCAAGGAATATGGCATAAGGATATACACCATCGGCTTCAGAAGCGACGAGAAAGTTGTACAGACGCCTTATGGATTGCTTGACAACTCTGAATTTGACGAAAAGACATTAAAGTCAATAGCTGCGGTGACAGGCGGTGAGTATTACACGTCATCAAGCAAGGAAGGCCTTGTCGAAATCTATAAAGAGATTGACAAGCTTGAACGCACAAAACTCGATGTGAAGCACTTCGGCAACGAAGAGGAACGATTCATGATTTTTGCTCTCATTGCAGCCATGTCACTGATGGCAGAGATTGTTCTGCGCAACACGATATTGAAGAAAATACCTTAACATATTGTTATAGATATGAAATTTGCAACACCCGAATATCTGTATCTTCTCCTGTTCATCCCCTTGGCTATCATACTCTATAGGTATGCATGCTACAGGAGAAACAGAAACATAAGACGCTATGGCGATCCGGAACTTACCGCCAGGCTTATACCGACATACTCATCGGCACGTTCAAGAATCATTTTCTGGACATCCTTGCTTGCCTTCGCGCTCATTGTAGTGGCTCTGTCACGTCCGCGCTATGGCAAGGGCAAGACTACCGTAACCACACGTGGCGTGGAGCTGGTGGTTGCGTTGGATATCTCGAACTCAATGTTGGCAGACGATATAACCCCCAACCGTCTTGAGAAGGCAAAAAGACTCATAAGGCGTATTGCCGAGCAGTTGAAGGGAAATAAGATTGCTCTTGTTGTCTTTGCCGGCGATGCTTATGTCCAACTGCCCATAACCGACGATTTCATCTCAATAGAGATGTTCCTCGAGAGCATATCCACAAATCTTGTCACCAGACAGGGTACAGATATCGGTGCAGCCATTGACATGGCATCAAGGTGCTTTACACCCAATGACAAGATAGGCAAGGCAATAGTTCTGATAACCGACGGCGAGAACCACGAAGGTGGTGCAGAAGAGGCTGCAAAGAAAGCATCGGAAAGCGGCAAGCAGGTGTTCATTCTCGGTATCGGTACTGCAAAGGGTGGCAGAATCCTTATGCCCGACGGCAACTATCTGCGCGATCGCGATGGTCAGATTGTCATTACCAAGCTCAACGAAGAGATGGCAATGAATATTGCCAAAGCCGGCAACGGAGTATATCTGCAGGTCGATAACACCAACGAGGCACAGAAGATTCTCTCGGACCAACTCGATAAAATGACAAAGGACGAAACAGTCACCGAGATGTACACAGGGTATAACGAACTGTTCCCTTATTTTGCAGCATTGGCTCTAGTGTTGCTGTTTGTCGATTTGGTAATAGTGACGCTTGCCGATGTCAAGAACCACAAGAATATATAACGATACTGATATATGAACTTCGATAAAAGAAAATATACATTAATTGCTGTTGCCGCAGTTGTGCTTTTTGCGACGATATATGCAATATTGTCACTGATAATCAATGGAACTCCTACTGTCAAGAGCCAGAATGAGTTCCTTAAAGAAGCCAACCGCTTACACAACGACAGTCTGTTCGACGAAGCTGTTGAGCCATATATGAAGGCATGCGCAATCGATGGTCAAGAGAGTCTGGCCAAGTACAATACAGCAGTCAACTCAATAATGAAGAATTACTCTTCATTGGAAAATACCTTTAACGAACAAGGTTATAAACCCGATTCGGCACAGATAGTAGCCTTGAATGATGCGATAAAAAGACTCGACGAAGCAGGAAAGATTCTTTCCGACACTGCAAGATACTCCTCAGTATACCAGAATATAGGAGTCGTAAAGCACATGAGCAATGAACTCGATGCCGCTGCCGAAGCGTATAAGGAGGCCTTGCGCAAGAACCCTGCCGATGAGGATGCACGCTATAATCTGGCGGTGATTCTGTATCAGAAACAGAAAAACGACCAGAACCAACAGCAGCAGAACCAACAGGATGAGCAGCAAGAACAAGAACAACAAGAACAACAAGAACAACAGCAGCAGAATAAGGACGAGAAAGAAGAAGAGCAGCAGCAACAGCAGCAAGAACAGCAGCAGGATGAAAAGGAGATAGAGGAGGAGAAAGAGAAGATTGAGCAGATGCTGAAAGCTCTTATGCAAGACGAGAAGGATATAAGGGAAAAGATGGAAAAGGCTCAGAAGGCAAACCAGAAGACCCTTGAGAAGAACTGGTAACGACCAATTGAACAAACTGTAAAACTGTCAATATAAAACATATAGATGAAAAGAATATTCTTATCGACACTTTTGATTCTGACTACAATCTTCACTGCATTTGCCGATGAAGTCTCTTTCGTCGCATCTGCTCCAAAATCGGTTGTTGTCGGTAATCGCTTCAAGATTGCCTATGAAGTGAATACAAAAGCCGATAGCCAACCGACTATCTCCGATGTCGATGGCTTGAGAGTTTTGAGCGGTCCTCATCATTCAACATTCATGAGCAGCAGCAATGTAAACGGACGTGTCACTTCAAAACAGACAATAACATACACATATATTGTTGTTGCCGACAACGAGGGCGAGATGACTGTTCCCGGTGCATCTGTTATGGTTGAAGGTAAAAAGTATACTTCGAACCCGCTTACCATAAAGGTGTTGCCCGAAAGTCAGGCATCGCAGCAGCAGAGTGGTGGAGCAAGAGCGCAGGCAAGCAACAATTCCACGAATATAACCAACGAGAATCTGTTTGTAAGGGCTTTTGTAAGCAAGACGAAGGTATATGATCAGGA
Organism: Bacteroidaceae bacterium; assembly: GCA_045634305.1. Classification (GTDB taxonomy): domain Bacteria; phylum Bacteroidota; class Bacteroidia; order Bacteroidales; family Bacteroidaceae; genus HGM04593. The sequence goes on from JAZQZZ010000018.1 coordinate 23,353, forward strand.
AGCCCTGTTGCTGACATATAAGGTCTATACCGATGTCAATCTTGTAAATCTCGATAACCCGGTGCCCGACCTTAAAGGATTCAACATACAGGAGATAACACTCTCACAGCAGCGCCAATTTGAGCTCGAGCACTACAATGGTCACAACTACAACACACTCGTATGGCGTCAGTTTGTCCTGTTCCCGCAAGAGACAGGCGAACTTGAAATCCCGTCAATGGAATATGAGGCTGTGGTGGCTGTGCAGACACGCCGTTCAATGGATCCCTTTGAAATGATGTTCAATGGTGGCAGCTCATATGTCGAAGTTAGAAAAAAACTCAAATCAAACAAGGTTGTAGTGGAAGTAGACAAACTGCCGGTCAAACCCGACGGCTTTTCGGGTGGTGTAGGACACTTTGCTATCAGCAGCACCATCAGTGCCGAAAAATTGAAATCCAACGAAGAATTTACCCTGAAGATTACCGTCAAAGGAGATGGAAATATGAAACTCATGGGTGACCCGGTTGTTGAATTTCCATCGGAATTCGATGTCTATGACCCTATCATAACAAACAATTACAGGCTCACTACAAAAGGCTTTACCGGTGAAAAGGTCTATGAGTATGTTGTCACCCCACGCACTGCCGGCGATTTCACTTTGCCTGCTGCAAAATTTACATATTTCGATACCTCTGACGGCAGTTACAGGACCGTGGAAAGCAAACCTTATACCATCCGGGTAGAGAAGGGTACGGCACCGGCTGCACAAAGCAACAATGTCTATGTTGTTAAAGAGGAGGGTAAGTTGCTGGCAAATGATATCCGATATATAAAGCTTGGAGATGATGATGGAGCTGAAGACAAGTTCTATGGCTCGACATTGTATTGGATGCTCTATGTTGCACTTTCAGTGCTTTTTGCTATTGCAGCTGCTGTCTACAGCAAGCACATGAAACTCAGTTCAAATGTGGCTCTTTCAAAGACGAAGAAAGCGAATTCCGTAGCTGTACGCAGGTTGAAGAATGCGAAGAAATTGTTGCGCGACAACTGCACAAATGAGTTCTACGACGAGACATTGAAAGCCGTATGGGGATATATGAGCGATAAATTGAACATTCCACTATCGCAGTTGTCAAAGGATAATATATCCAATGAACTTGCAAGACGTGGCTGTGACAACATGCTTGTTGACGGACTCATGAACCTTTTGAACGAGTGCGAGTTTGCACGCTATGCACCCGGCGACCCGGGAGCAACCATGGACAAAGTGTATAAAATGGCTGTGGATGTCATAAGTAAAATGGAAAATTCAATCAGAAGATAATATGAAAAAGATTATATCGGCTCTTTTATTGTTGCTTATGCCTTTTGCTGCAATTGCTCAAGATTTTACAGGACAGGTATATACAAAGGAACTAGGTGATTCTGCCTATGCCCAATCGCGATTCGCAGATGCAATAACGATATATGAAAACGTCATTGCAGAACAAGGTGGCTCGCTGCCATTGTATTACAATCTGGGAAACGCCTATTACCGTACCAATGAACCGGGCAAGGCAATTCTCAACTATGAGCGTGCACTGCGAATCGATGCAAATGATGAAGATACAAAGGCAAATCTTGAATTTGTGCAAAGCAAGATTGTTGACACAATTCCCGAGGATGAGATTCCATTTTACAAGGAGTGGGGCAATGCCGTCTCGTCACTATTTGCAAAGGATACATGGGGTATTATTGCTGTTGTGGCCTTTGCCATTATGCTCATTATATTATTTTTCATCTTTTTCAAGAATAACGCACGTGGCTTGTCATTTGGCATTGCCTTTGCATGCCTTGCAATCACAATAGTGGCAAACATGTCGGCACGCAATCTTGGAAGTAAAGATGATGGAATGTCCGAAGGCGTGATTCTTGATGAGATGGTCGTTGTCAAGAGTTCGCCCGACAGTTCGGGAACAGAACTGACAAAGATACATGAGGGTCTGAAGGTGACAATCATTGACGATGCTATTGAGGATTGGGTAAAGATAGAAGCCAACAACGGAAATCGTGTCGTAGGTTGGATAAGGACAAAATCAATGGAGCGTATCTGACAATCTTTTTTCAGGGGAATGACAATGGACACAAACACAATAATTGACTTTGACAAATATCTGCTGCTTGCCATCAACGGTAGCGATTCGTTGTTTTGGGACGGATGCATGAAGGTGTATACGACAATCGCCATATGGATTCCTCTTATACTGATACTTGTCTACATGTTGATAAAAAACAATAGTTTCAAGGATTTCGTTTTGCTGTTCTTTTCTATTATACTTGTAGTGGTGCTCACAGATGTCATTTCATCGGGGTTCTGCAAACCATTCTTTGAAAGATGGCGTCCAACACAGGATCCCGAACTCATGTACATGGTAGATGTCGTAGACAACATCAGAGGTGGAAGATATGGTTTTACATCGAGTCATGCAGCAAACTCGTTCGGAATTGCAACATTCCTGCTGTTGCTGGTAAAGAACCGGGTGCTCACCTTTTCACTGCTCATCTGGGCTTCGCTTAATGCATACACACGATTGTATCTCGGAGTTCACTATCCCGGTGACATACTCGCAGGCACACTCATCGGTGTAGCTGTTGGCTGCAGTATGTATGCCCTTTATCGCTACATAAGAAAACAACAGAAACATAACGGCCGTCGCGATTGGATATCCACTCAATATACAAAGACAGGCTACCTTGTGTCCGATGTATATCTGTTCCTGATAGTAATGTACGGAACTTTTATCGCCATTCCGTTGATTTCCTTCTTTACCTTCGTGTATTGACAATACAAAAAATGCAACCATTCATTGAAGGTTGCATTTTCTATATTGAATAATGTTTCTTTTACTCTTCGCTATCGGCGGTGTGGAGGATGAGCGTTGTGGCACCAAGCGTTATTATTGCACCATCCTCAATCAACAGGCGCTCACGGTTGCCCAATATGCGGTTCATTACAAACGTTCCTGTAACACTCTGGTTGTCACGTATTGTATAAGTCAAATCTCCGGCATATCCGCGTTTCACATTGATTATGCAATGGCGGCGGTCCATGCTTGGGTCGCTTGTTTCAATGGGGTTTGAAATTACAGTTCCCTTATTGTAACGGCCGAACATGTTGTCACCTTCATGCAAAGGGATAATCTGCTTGTAGCAGAATGTGTTTTCGATGACAACTATGTGACCGAAGTCCTCGGTTTCAATATCGTCTTTGTTCTCGCCTATCCTTATTGTGAAACTCTTGCGGCAGTGCTCGCATTCGAAGACCAATGACAGGCCTTCTTTGTAGCCGCTTGCATCAAAATCAATTGCATGGTCGCACTTGGGGCAGATTATCTTGCTCATAATGGAATTGCAGATTATTTAATATATACCCAAGCATCGGGGAATGTAGTGTGGATGCGCTCAAGAGCTGCGTTTGTGTCAGTTTCGTTGTCGTAGCTTTCAATTGCTATACGGAATCTTCTGTCACCCTCTACAACCTTGTAGTCGGCCTTCACCCTTGTCGACAACTCAAAGATTGCCTGCTGGGCATTCTTCGCATTTGGCGTGCTGGCTACAATGATATGGTATTGTTTCTTGTTCTCGTTAATTAGTGTTGCCGGTTCTTCAACAACAGCGGGAGCCTGCTCCAAACTTGCTTGTTGTACCTCTTCAACAGCAACAGGCTCTGCAGTGGCAGTCTCGGTGAAAATATGTGCAGTCACAGTGTCTTCAACAGGAGCTATCTCGCAAACAGCGTCAGCCTGTCCCTCAATGGCAACAACGGTTTCTGTGACGGTTACTGCAGGTGTTGTCTCTGCTGGCTTTGCTGCATTCTCTACGGGAACAAAACCGGCAACAAACTGCATGTTGTTGTCGTAGATGCTGTTACCCATTGGTATCAATACAAATATTGCAACTATTGCAGCAGCGATGGCCGAAACGTATTTGCTTATGCTGCTGTGCTTTATTACAATATCCTTTTTCTTGAAATCCTTCAGTGGAGCAATTGCCAATGGCTCAAAACCATAGTTGTGCGGGTCGTCAATACAATTGGCATTGGCTGTAAAAGAAATCTTGCCGTTGATATCCATATCGAATGTGCCCAATTCCCCGAAACATACAATGCCGTTGTCCGACAATTTCGAGCGCAATGAATCAATGTCATTTGCAAGAGAACGGTTAGCCTCCTCATATGACAACATGCCGTCGCTCATGTATTCCGACAACAACAACGCATCATCCACTGTGACCTGCGGATTGAAACAGAGTTCGCGATGGGGTGGCATGAAAACCCTTTCTGCGGCACTGTAGTATGCAGGTACACGATGCGCAAGGAATGCTCCCACGCCCGGCATTATAACGCAGTTATGCTGCGCAATCAATCTTGATATGTTCTTGACTAATTTTTCCACGAAGCAAATTTAATAAAAAAAAACGGTGTGGCAATGAAAAACAAAATATAATTTGCAAGCGGAAGAGTGAATTCGGAAAAGTGTGAACCAAGGTCAAACACGCATAGAGTGTCCAAAATCGGCTTTATGTTAATTTCGCTTTGACAAGCCTTGATTATCACAACCCACGCGGCAACACTCTCTGCGTTGCTACGCGTGACCTATTGTTGCAAGTCTTGTCGAACCTTCGGCTTTATGTTAATTTCGCTTTGACAAGCCTTGCTTATCACAACCCACGCGGCAACACTCTTTGCGTTGCTACGCGTGACCTATTGTTGCAAGTCTTGTCGAACCTTCGGCTTTATGTTGACTTCGCTTTGACAAGCCTTGCTTATCACAACCCACGCGGCAACACTCTTTGCGTTGCTACGCGTGACCTATTATTGCAAGTCTTGTCGAACCTTCGGCTTTATAAAGCCTCAGCTTTCAGCTTTCAGATTTCAGTTTTTTCGGTTCCATGTGAATGCCGATGTGTGTTGCCTGTCCGAATTCATCCTTTATAGCATTCTCAATCTTTTTTGTAATGTCGTGTGCATCTTTCAAAGGCATTTCACCGTCCATTCTTATGTGAATCTCAATTGCAATATTGTTGCCTATGCGGCGTGTGCGAAGGTGGTGTGGGGAGTCTACTTCGGGGAATGCTGTTATAATTGATAGAATTTTCTCTTCAATGTCCTTCGACAGCGATTTCTCGAGCAATTCATCAATGCATGGTTTAATCAAATCAACAGCTACCTTTATTATAAAGACGCTCACAATGAATGCCGCAATGGGGTCAAGGACTCTCCATTTCTCGCCCAGGAATATTGCGCCGGCAATGCCGATGAGTGTTCCAATGGATGAAAATGCATCACTCCTGTGGTGCCACGCATTGGCAATCACAGCCTTTGAGTTGAGTCTCTTGCCTTTAAAGACAGTGTATTGATACAGCACCTCCTTTAAAATTATGGAAACAGCGGCTGCCACCAATGCAAGCATGCCCGGTGCCTCAAGCACCTTGCCGTTGAAAGCATCGACAATACCCGTAACCGAGCTTACAAGAATACCTATTCCTACACCCATAAGCACCACACCAATTATAGCCGTGGCAAGTGTCTCATATTTGCCGTGACCATAGTCGTGGCTCTCGTCCTGTGGTTTGCCCGATATGCGTACGAATACAATCACAACAATGTCTGTAACAAAATCCGAGAGGGAGTGCACCGCATCGGCCACCATTGCCGCACTGTGACCGACTATGCCGGCGATGAACTTGAACACAAGCAGTACAAAGTTTACTATGCTTCCAATGATAGTTACCTTGTAAATTCCCTTTTCACGTGTAGTGGTATTTGATGCCATAAAGAATCATATTTAATCCTTGTACTGCGAAATTATGGAAAAGCTATAAGATATAACAAGCAATTGGGTTTTATTTTTGGAAAATAAAGATATTTTCTCTCGACTCGTACCTTGATTCAATGCGTTTGCACTATTTTTGTATCGTAATTACACTCCTAATAAAAACAAAATGTCACAGACTCCACGCAAGATAGAGCTCCTTGCTCCGGCAAAGGATTATGAAACTGGTATTGCTGCTATAAATCATGGTGCCGATGCCGTGTACATTGGTGCAACGCAGTTCGGTGCACGACAGGCTGCCGGCAACTCGGTCGAGGATATTGCACGCCTGGTTGACTATGCCCACATTTTTGGTGTGAAGGTGTATGTGACGCTAAATACCATTATCTATGACGAGGAGGTGGCTGCTGTAGAGCAACTTGTACAAGAACTGTATAACGCCGGCGTTGATGCACTCATTGTACAGGATATGGGAATTGCAGGTATGGATATACCGCCTATTCCCCTGCATGCCAGCACACAGATGGACAACCGTACGGTGGAGAAGGTGAAGTTTCTCTCGGCTGTGGGTTTCCCACGAGTGGTACTTGCACGTGAGTTGACATTGGAGCAGATAAAGGAGATACACACTGCCGTGCCCGAAACTGAACTCGAGGTGTTTGTACATGGCGCGCTCTGTGTGAGCTATAGCGGACAGTGCTATGCATCGCAACACTGTTATGACCGCAGTGCCAACCGTGGTGCATGTGCGCAGTTCTGCCGTCTGGCATTTGACCTTATAGATGCTGATGACAAGGTTATTGAGCGCGACCGCCATCTGCTCTCGCTCAAGGACATGAACCGCTCGGCCTCCATAGAGGAGATGCTCGATGCCGGTGTAACATCGTTCAAAATCGAAGGCCGTTTGAAGGATGCATCGTATGTGAAGAACATCACTGCATATTACCGCGAGAAACTCGATGCTGTTTTTGCACGTCGCAAGGAGTATGAGCGCGCTTCGCAGGGCAAATGCTATCCACAATTCATCCCGGCACCCGAAAAGAGTTTCAACCGTGGCTTTACCGATTATATGCTGCACGAAGGCAAGGATGGAATGACATCGTTCGAGAGTCCAAAGTCAAAGGGTGAATACATGGGGCGTGTAAAATTCGTGTCACGTTACTATTTTACCATCGTCGGTGGCGACTTCAACAATGGCGATGGAGCCTGTTATGTTGGACAGGACGGCAAACTACATGGTTTCCGCATAAACAAGGTGGAGGGCAACAGGATATACCCACAGACAATGCCGCATATTGAGAGTGGCGACGAACTCTATCGCAACTATGACTGCGATTTCGAGCGCCAACTGTCGCGTCCCGATGCTCCACGCCGCATTGCCATCTCGTTGCGCTTCAGTGACAGCGCCTTCGGGTTCAGTCTGCAGGCTACAGACGAGAGCGGGGCAGAGCATTGCGTGGAGTTCCCGTTCAAGAAAGAGGTGGCACGATCATCGCAGCGCGAGAATATAATCAACCAACTTGGCAAATGGGGAAACACGTCTTTTGAAGTTGCAAAAGTTGAAGTGGAACTTGCCGACGATTGGTTTGTGCCATCATCACTGTTGTCCGAGATGCGCCGCACATTGTGCGAACTCATTCTAAAGAACAGACGTGCAGCCGTTGAACGCACTGACATGCGACTGAATGATAATGAGATAGAATATGTTACAAATGTACTTGATTACAAGGGTAATGTTGCCAACAAATATGCACAGTTGTTCTACAAACAGCACAAGGTAACCGATATTAAGCCCGCATTTGAGCTTGTAGGGAAAGAGGGTGCAACGGTCATGTTCTGCAAGCATTGCCTCAAGTACAGCATGGGGTGGTGCACAAAGAATGGAAAACCATCACCATATAAGGAACCGTTCTACATTGTATCGGGCGACGGCCGAAGGTTCCGCTTGGCTTTTGATTGCAGGGAGTGTTTGATGAGGGTTATTGCAGAATGAATATAAAAAGCCGCGCCTTAGGGGAACGACGCGGCTTTCTTCTCCGGGCAAACGCCTTTGCCCGTCGGGGTGCCGACCTTCACAGGCAGGCGTTCCCGTATTGAATCTATTACTATGAAAAACACATAAATATAACATTCCGTGAAAATATTTTGTTCTTCACGGAATGTTAAAATTTGCAAATAGAGGAAATGTGACCTATTATCTTCCGCAAATCTCCTTATAATCACAGTATTTGCATTTCTCTACATCGGCAACAGGCACAAACGGCTTGTCTATGTCAAAGATTTCTGTGAGTACATTCTGTAATCTGCTCATATATTCTGTTTCAATCATAGAAATGTCTTCTACAGGCTTTTTCTCAACTTTGATGACAAACTCGCCACGTTCGGCATTGACCTTGCGATGTATATAGAACAGATTCGGTGATATTTTGCTTGCACCGGCCGTAGCAATCTTCTTGATCCATTCCGGTGCGGATTTGCAATCAGCGGCAAGAGCATTCTTGAGTGCAATGGAGTATAGGAATGCCTGCAGATGGTAGCCGGCAGCCTTTGCCTTGTGTGCAAATACATCGTCGAGCGACATGTTCCCATCGGAATTCTCGCCTCCACCCGTCTTGTAGTCAATGACATTGGCACACTCTCCTTTACAATCCACGCGGTCAATTATTCCACCAATCTTTACGTTAATCTCATCTCCCGAACTTGTGAAACTGCAAGGCATTTCAATCTTCACCTCACTGCCTATGTATTGGAAAGGTGCATATTCGGCATCCATTTTGACAAGACGTAACAGAAAATGGTGCATCACACCACGAGTGATATGCTGCTCGCCATTATATACAGGATTGTTGTTCTTGAAGTACTCTGTCCTGAAAGCATCGTCTATGAAACGGTAAAGAAGTTCCGGATTCTTTACGTAGTATTCAAGTGCAGAGGATGTGATGTGTGTGGTATTTCCGTCAGCAACAATCTTGTCATACAGATTTTCTGCTGCTTTATGGAACACTGTGCCGAAGTCATTGTCCTTGAATTCTTCATCGATATCGGCAAGAGGCTTCATTTTCATTATATAGTAATAGAAGAATTTCAATCCGCAATCGATGTATTTGTTAATTGCTGAAGGGGTCATGGTTCCGGCTGTATCGCTGTATGAGGTATCGAACCTTTTGCGGAGAACATCTATGATTTCTCTATTCTTAGGAAGTTCTTTCACCTCGAACAAGCTTGTGCTCTGTTGTGAACTTAGCGCAAGACGTTCTATATTATAGAGCTTGTTGCCAAGCAGTTGCAGAATGTAACGTGAACATTCGCCACACGTCTTGCTTTGGGATGAACTGTTATATACGAGTGTTACACGCTCGGCACGCTGCAACAGACGGTAGAAATAATATGAATAGATTGAGTCGCGGTGCTCGCTCAATGTCAACCCGAACGCCTTACGCAAGTTGTAGGGAATATATGAGTTCTCACCACTATTCTTTGGCAGATTACCTTCATTCACTCCAAGCAATATTATATGTTTGAAGTCAAGGTTGCGTGTCTCGAGCAATCCCATAATCTGCAATCCGACCACAGGTTCGCCATGGAAAGGAAGTCTCAACGAAGAGAGCATTCTTATCAACAGTTTGCCAGCCGTTGCCTGCTGTACCTTGAGTTCGCCATTGTCAACCAATTGCGTAAGACGCTGACATTGGGTATACACTTTAAGTATTGCCTCGATGAACAGTTGGTCATAGAGAGTGCCCTTGCTCTTCTTGTGTTGCGTTTGGGAAATAGTATAAATGAGTTTGCCCATCCCTTCGAGCCACTCTTTGTTATCGGCCTTACGAGTGAAGATATCGGTCAGGAAGTCATCAAGGTGCAACACCTCCGAAGTGGGGTAGAAAATCTTTTCGTTTAGAAGTCGTGTGCGTAAAGCACGGCTCTTTTCACTTCCTTGCACCACGTATGGGTGCTTCAGTACATCGCACACGGACGACATGGTGAAACAGTGCTGCTTTTCGTTCCATCCGCGCGTCTGCAGTTCGACAAGCAATTTAACCAGGCTGAAGATTGGTGTGTGGCTGACCGGGAAACCCATTGTAACGTTCATCTGCTTTATATCGTGTCCGTTAGCATGCTCGGGTATAGTATGCAGAACCGGTTCAAGCATTGTCTCGTCGCAAAGCACAATGGCTGTGTCCACCTCCTCATTGGTAAGGTTTTCATTGAGCCACTGTGATATGTAACGCACACCGGTGCTATCGTTTACAGTTTCAACAACGGTGATTTTTTTCTCACTCCTCAGATTGTCGTACTGATTTCTGTCGAAAACTCCCGGAAAGCGTTTGATGTTTTTACGCATGAAGAAACCGGCCTCTTGCGCCTCGTCATTCACATAAAAGTTGTCATAATCCCAATAGAAAAGAGCTTTGCCCTGTTTGTGCACGTAGTCGAACATACGGCTTTCCACTTCATTCAGCGCGCTGAATCCGACAAAAATGTATTTGTCATACTCCAAATTTATATCCTTGCCGCCGGCAATGCTTTCAATGACATCGCGGTACATCATACCCTCGTAGGCCATATTACAGTCGCGCAGTGCAGCCTTGAACCTAGTATAGACAGCATATAATCTTTCCCAAATGGTCTGGAACCGTCCTTCAACTTTGCCACCGGCCTTGAAATTATGGAAGAACTGTGCAATGGATTCGACCTGTTTATCATCAAGGATATCCTTTGCAGTGCCAATCTCACGTAGTTCCTTAATGTTCGCGAACAACTGCTTGGCATTGGCCAGATGTTTGTCTACATCGTCAAAATCCTTAATGAGCATCTCACCCCAATAGTAGAAACTGTCAAGCGATTCGGCACTCTTTTCACACTCCTGCCCCTCACTGTCGACATGGTTGATATACTCCTTGTAGAGTTTGCTTACAAGTAGTATGGGGTCGCCGATGGCAAGGTCGCTGTTCTGTTGGAACAGGTCGCCTATTGTCAGGTATTTAGGGCTCCAAATAGGAGTGTTATTGCTGCTCTCGAGCAGGTAACGGTTAAAGAAAAGACCGGCACGCTTGTTGGGGAATACCACGGCTACATTTTCCAGGTGGCCATGGAACCTTTTGTATACATCATCTGCAACAAGTTTAAGAAATGGTATCATATCTCAAGATTCTGTTTTTATTGAACTATCGAAATGGGAAATCGACATCAGGTATTAATCTGTCTGTACTTCCTTTATCACATTTTTATATACATACCAAAGATATCCGCTAACATTCCTGTAGCCAATCTTCTTTAGTAACTTCATGTAAGTTCTGACCTGTGTGTTTTGTTCATCCCTTTCGCGGGCAAACTTGTAGTCTACAACAACAGCTGTGTCATCTTTGATCATCACACGGTCCGGGCGGCGGCTTTTCTCTTCTCCTTCGGCAACAAGGATTGAACGCTCATTGAACAGGTTGTACGTTCCATTGAACCAATCCTTGGCCTTGGGGTTGTCGAGTGCAGTCTGCAGCAACTTCTTGATTTTGTCATATTGCTTTTCTGTACCGATGAGCCCTCTAAGTACAAGGGTACTCTTCAGTGCGGTTTCAAGATCCTCTCTCTCTTCAATTTCAGAGAGTACAAGATGCATGAGTTCACCGATTTTGATATATTCCTGCTGTTGCTGTTCATCGCTGTCGGTTGTCAGGAAACGTGTCAATTCGTGCGATTGACGGAACTCTATACGGCTGTCGTAATAACTGAACGGCAGGTTTATTACATCAGGTTTTTCTTCAAAGGGGTTGTCATGTTTTTCCTTCTTCTCCTGCACTTCCTTGCTTGCAACTATGCTTCCATAACGGAAAACTTCTTCGTCTGTATCGAATGTACCGCCATCCAATTCAATGTTAGGGATTACCTTGTTCAGCAGTTCATTGATTTTACTCTTCTTCGGTGTCTTTTCATCCTGTGGCTTTTTCTCTTTTTTTTCGGCAGTGTTGTCACTGAACATGAAAAGATTGCTCTTTGCACGTGTCGTGGCAACATAAAGGATGTTCAGGTTATCGACAATCTGGTAAAGATACTCCTTGTAGTAATCATCCTTGTACATTGACTCGGCCATCTCCTTTGTGCTGTTGATGGGCAACAGACTCAAGGTCTTGAAAGGGTATTCTGTCGTTTCGCACCAAATCTGATTTCGTCCGTCGCCGGTAAAAATCCAATCGCAGAAAGGGATGATTACGGTATGGAATTCCAGACCTTTTGATTTGTGGATTGTCATAACACGCACACTGTTTATGCTTTCAGCCGGTACACACATGTCCTTGATACTCTCGTCCCACGCTGCCAGAAATTTGTTCAGATCGGCGTGACGATTGTTTATATATTGCGATGCATGGTCAAGGAATGCATATACATAAGCTTCCTCTTCGCTTGAGTTGCCAACATCGAGCAGTGCAAAGAGTTGCTCAATAAGTTCGTATACGGGTAAACCTTTCAGACTTTCAAGTGCATCGCGCAGTTTGGCGGGGAGTAGGGGGGTGGCATCATCGCATATTACATTCTCATCGCCCTTTGATGTGACTCGGTTATATAGCTTGATAAGGTTTACAATGTTTATTTTGTCTTCGGGTGTTGCAATGTAGCGTAAAGCAGCAATTACCAACCTTACATATTGTGACGAAGAGAGTTTGTATGCCTCGTCGGATACAATTTTCAAATCAGGGAACTCCCTGTTGAATGCATCGACTACCAGGTCAATCTTTTTCTCTTTGGTGCGCAAGAGTATGGCAATGTCACGTGGAGCAACTTTTTCCACGTCGAACAAGTGACGCAACGTCTCCATCAATTGCTCTATTGCCAGGCTTTCGAAAGTGTCATCGGGATTCTTCTTCTTCAACATACGAACTTCGGCATATCCCTGCCATGGTTTTTCTTTCTTGCCGGGCTGGGGTTGCGGAATCGCCTGTTCCACATCGTTATAGGCTGCTTCGACATCTTTGATCCTGTTGTCCAACAGCTCTTTGTATGTTGTGGCTATACAGTTTATCGATGAACGGAAAAGTGCATTGTTGAATGCAATTATACGGCGATCGCTACGGTAGTTTGTAGACTTGTATGTAAAACCATCTACGGTGACGTCCTGATTGGCAAAATCCGTCTGGTCGCTGCGGAATTCCATGGCTATGTTGTTCATGATATTCCAATCGCTGTTTCTCCATCGATAGATAGATTGCTTTACATCGCCAACAATAAGGTTGAACTTGCCACGCGAAAGCACCTCTTCAAGCAGCACCTTGAAGCATACCCATTGCAACTTTGATGTGTCCTGGAACTCATCAATGAAAATATGGTCAATTTCAGAACCAATCTTCTCAAAAATAAATGTGGCATTCTTGCCAATCATTGCGCTCAGCAGGTGAGTGGTGTCGGCAAGCATGAAGCGGTTCTCGTGTGCGTTCTCCTCCTTTAGCGTGGAAGCGATGTTGTTGAGCATCGCAAGCTGATGATAGTGCTTTAAGGACAATTTGCAGGTCAGGCTCTCTTCATGCAAGCGCTTGCACTTTTTTATCAATGTGGCTATTTCATTGACATAAGGACATGTAGAAGATATTTCAGACGGGTATTTGGCCAATTCATCAAGTGCAGGACTTATTTTGTAAACGCCATCATTCAATATTTTTGTAAAAACCCACCACAGACTGCCGCTGGCAGCGCCACGCTTGAAATCTTTTGAAGTATAGCCTTTGGCCAAATCGAAGAATTGTGTCGCTATCTCTTTGGCTTTTGGATTCAGGCCCTCTTTCAGTTCTGTTACATCGTCATAGAATTTATTAAGTAGGCGACCGTTATCGCATTCTATCTCTTCGCGCAGAGTCTCACCTCGTTGTTGATACTCCTCGCTGAGCAGATTCGAGGCAAATTCCTTTATCTCGCTGTCAATTCTCCATTTTTTGCCTTCGTTAATCTTCTCCTCAATATATTTCACAACTTGTGTTATCTGCTCTGTACCCGGCTCAAGATTCCTTATATATGTATCAACTGCATTGTTTAGCAACTCTTCGCCGTCAAGAGATATCTCCATGTCGCCATTGAGGTCCAGTTCTTTGGCCAGACCGCGCAGAACGGATTGGAAAAAAGCGTCAATAGTCTGTATGCGGAAATGCCCATAGTCGTGCAGAATATTCTCAAGCGCTTCGCCGGCCTTTGCACGAATTTCGTCATCGCTGATACCCGGGATTTGCCGCTTGACCTTTTCGGTGTAGTCGGCAGCGCTTGCAAGCCCGTTTGCGACACCATACAATTTGCCTAATATACGCTCTTTCATTTCGGCCGTAGCTTTGTTGGTAAAGGTTACGGCAAGAATCTTACGATATGATTTTGGATTCTCTATCAGCAGTTTGATGTACTCGAGAGCCAAGGTAAAAGTCTTGCCCGAACCGGCCGAAGCTCTGTAGATTTTAAGGTTTCCGCTCATCTCTTGTGCCATTTGCTGTATTATTTTATTCTGTTTTTTATTCAACATAAGACGCCGCGAGGCGTAACTTTCTGCTAAATTACCCTATTATTTTTAAACATAAAAGCCGTCTACGGGAAATTTCTGCCGTTTTATTCATCTTTTTTTCGCTCTTTAAAATGTTTTATAGTACCTTTGCAAGCGATTTTGATTCTGCCGGCAGAAATGCCGGGATGTTTAACGCTATAAGATTATTTAAAATGTCAAAATACTTGGTTGAAGACACACGCAAAGTCACCACGCACCGTTTTGCCGAGATGAAGCGTAAGGGAGAGAAGATTGCCATGCTCACAGCATATGATTATACAACCGCATCCATTCTTGATGCCGCAGGCGTTGACGCCTTGCTGGTTGGAGATTCCGCATCGAATGTTATGGCTGGTAACGCAACAACACTTCCCATCACTGTCGACGAGATGATATTCCATGCAAAAGGCGTTGTACGTGGCGTAAAGCGTGCACTTGTTGTCGTGGATATGCCTTTCGGCTCATATCAGGTTAATGCCGACGAAGCTGTGAAGAATGCCATACGCATAATGAAAGAGACGAACGCCGATGCTGTGAAGATGGAAGGTGGTGAGGAGATTCTCCCGGCTGTGCGCAGAATTCTTGACGCCGGTATTCCAATCATGGCACACCTGGGTTTGACACCACAGAGCATCAACAAGTTCGGCACATACGGCGTACGTGCCAAGGACGAGGCCGAGGCCGCAAAACTGTTGGCCGACGCAAAAATGCTTGCCGAGGCAGGTTGCTTTGCACTTGTGCTTGAGAAAATCCCCGCAACACTTGCCGAAGAGGTTGCAAAGAGCATTGAAATCCCTGTAATTGGCATTGGTGCCGGAGTTAATGTAGACGGTCAGGTTCTTGTCTATGCCGACATGCTTGGCATGACAGCCGATTTCAAACCGAAATTCCTGCGTCGTTATGCCGATCTCCACACCATCATCACCGATGCTGTAGGCAGCTACGTGAGCGACGTAAAAGCCTGTGACTTTCCGAATGAAAAAGAGCAGTACTGATTCTTATTGTAACAATGTTATAAAGACAGGTTCCCATGGTGAGAGCCTGTCTTATTTTTGTATTCTCTCTTCAGCCATCCGCATTACAATCCCATAAAAAGGATTGTTGCTTGTGTAGGCAGGATAGGATGGTATACGCTTAATCAAAGAGTGCAGTTCGCCGCTGCTGAAAAGCTCGCCATAGACTGCTAGCAGATAAATCCCCAAAGGATTATTGATATTCCCGGCTATTGCATTCTTTAAATAGATTGTCAGTTTCTCTTGCAATTCAAGTCCCGCAACTGAAAGTTGTACCAACTCGTCATTGCTCACATTCTCCGCATAATATCTTTCTTCTATACTTTCAAGTTCTCCGACGTAGAATCCAATACTGTCCTCTATGGCCAGGAAACGCTCCTTTAGTCTTTTGTCGGCCAAAGGTATTGTTGTTGTCGTGCCGGCGGCAAAGTAATCAGACTTGACATCTGCTACATATGTATCAGTAGCTTTGTCACAAGAGGCAAGCAATGCAAAAGATAAAAGCAGTAGGGTACAGTTGCGCATACACACAAAGGGATGATAAATAAAAAACAAGCCACCGGACAATAATGTTCAGTGGCTTGCAAATTTTCTATACTAATTGATATTAGCAGATGTAGTGGCTGCTGATTGACTGGTTGTTGAGCACACACTTGATAGCCTCGGCAAAACCGTGAGCTACAGAGAGCTGCTTAACCTTTGGACAACCCTTAACGTAAGGGATGCTGTTTGTAAATACAATCTCTGTCATCTTTGACTCGCGTACACGCTCCGAAGCGTTACCGGACATGATGCAGTGCGATGCGATTGCACGAACCGACTTTGCACCGTTCTCCATCATAAGGTCGGCTGCCTTTGAGATTGTACCGGCTGTGTCAACGATATCGTCAACGAGAACAACGTTCTTGTCCTTTACATCACCGATAATCTGCATCGTGTCAACCACGTTGGCTTTTGCACGTGTCTTGTGGCAGAGCACAAGGGGTACGCCAAGGCACTTTGCATAAGCGCTGGCACGTTTTGAACCACCGACGTCGGGAGTAGCGATTACAAGGTCATCGAGTTTGAGCGACTGGATATATGGTACAAAAACCATTGATGCATAGAGGTGGTCAACGGGGATGTCAAAGAAACCCTGAATCTGATCGGCGTGCAAGTCCATTGTGATGACGCGGCTCACACCTGCAACGCTCAAAAGGTTTGCAACGAGCTTTGCACCGATTGAAACACGTGGCTTGTCCTTGCGGTCCTGACGTGCCCATCCAAAGTATGGCATCACTGCTACGATGCTGCTTGCCGATGCACGCTTTGCAGCGTCAATCATGAGCAACAGCTCCATCAGATTGTCCGAGTTGGGGAATGTTGACTGTACAAGGAAAACATCCTTTCCGCGGATAGACTCTTCGAAAGAGACAGCAAACTCGCCATCGGCGAAGTAAGTGGTGTTCATCTGTCCGAGTTCACAACCCAATTCCTTGCAAATTTCTTCTGCGAGATAGCGTGATTTTGTTCCCGCAAATACCATATAAGGAGTCTTGTTCATAATAAATTAGTTATTAGTTATGTTATTATTCTGTTTTGTCGTCATTAAAGTTTGTCAACCACCTTCTTTATTCTTTTGAAACGGTTGATTAAATCCGTGTAATCTGTGGAGCGGCAAGAATCGAAATTGTCCCATATGAGCTCATCAAGGATGACACCTCCAAAACCGTACTTCGTTAGTCGTTTGAGGTTATCCTCGTCAATATTGCCGAACGCCCAGGTGTTTCTGTTAATCATCTTCTTGCCAATCTCGTTGAGCTCTGTGCTCTGGTAATATGTACGACCTAGCGGACCATAACACACGATGTCATAGATCTTGCGTAAGTCCTTCAAATGAGTCAGGTTATTGGCATAGCCGACGAATTTTCCCTTTTCGTTTCCGAGTGGTGAACTGCCCATCGGGAAAAGAGTTCCGGCCAGACGGTACTCCTGCATGAGTCGGTTATTGCAGGAATATATTCTTTTGTGATATTTTTTAGGTATAAGATTCAACAGTCTTTCCATGAATTGAGGATGCGCATATTCCTTGTACAGGAACAGATAATCCAGTCCCTCTTCAAACAGACGGGTAATTATCTTGTCCTCCTCAACGAAGAATGTCGGTATAGTGGCTATAGCCAATTTCATATTGTTATGGTGTTTTAATCCTACTTGAGTGCAAAATTAATAAAAATTAAAATAACGTAAGCAATTATAAAGGACAATTATTCCATAATGCCACTATTATTTTCACCCATCACATCCTAACGCCGCCGGAGTGGTCTTTTATGTTTGCATACTGCTGAATTTAAGAACAAAGCATGCGCCCGCTATGTTTTCTTTGTGTAACCAGTAAAACTATAGTTTATGGCACGAGAAAGTATTTTGATTTTGAAACAGAGAATTGACGTGCAGGCGCTGCTGGGGCAACTTAATGCAGCCTTGAGCGAGGAGTGGCTCGCCTTTTACCAGTATTGGATTGGTGCAAAGGTTGTTGAAGGCGCAATGCGCTCCGATGTACAGCGCGAGTTCGAGGAACATGCGGCCGAGGAACTCTCACATGCGAAAATGGTTGCCGACAGGATAATACAGCTCGAGGGAACACCTGTGCTCGACCCGTCACAGTGGAGCACATACGCCCGCTGCAAATACACAGCACCGTTGAACTGCGATGTATTGAGCGTGTTGAAACAGAACATTGCGGCCGAGCGCTGCGCTATAATACGCTACGAGGAGATTGCCACCTACAGCAACAATGTGGATTATACCACCTGCGACATTGCCAAGCGGATAATGGCCGATGAGGAAGAGCACGAGCAGGACCTGCAGGACTTGCAACGCGACGTGGAGTGGATGCTCAAGGAGGTGAGTCTTAAATGTTAGGAAGACCATTCCCTATGTCGTTTATACACAAAAAATGCCCAGCGTTTACAGCAGGGCATTTTTGTCATTCAATAACTGATTCACTTGTCGGTATCGTCCAGATATCGTTTTGCAAGCGCTCCGAACTCCTCTATGCGGCGGTCGCGCAGGAATGGCCACCATTGGCGCACAGTCTCACTACGCTTTAGGCTCACTTCTATTACCTCACACTGCTCCTGCTCGCCAAAATCGGCAATGAATTCGCCTTGCGGGCCGGCAACAAAGCTGTGTCCCCAGAACTGAATGCCGTTTGTCATTCCCGATGGATCGGGCTCATGACCGCAACGGTTAACTGCAATCACCGGCAAACCGTTGGCAACCGCATGTCCGCGCTGCACGGTCTGCCATGCACCAAGCTGACGTGCTTTCTCCTCTGGGGTATCGCTGCTTTCCCAGCCAATTGCAGTGGGGTAGATAAGCAAATCGGCGCCACGCAGAGCCATGAGGCGGGCTCCCTCGGGATACCACTGATCCCAGCACACCTGTACACCGAGCATGCCAAGCGATGTACGTATGGGACGGAAACCTATATCACCTGGGGTAAAATAGAACTTCTCGTAATAAGCAGGGTCGTCGGGGATATGCATCTTGCGGTATTTGCCCGCAATGCTGCCATCTTTTTCAAAGACCACAGCTGTATTGTGGTAAAGTCCCTTGGCACGTGCCTCAAAGAGTGATGTTACAATCACAACGCCACACTCTGCTGCCAACTTCCCGTAGAACTCGGTCGATGGACCGGGGATTGGCTCGGCATATGAGAAATTCTCGGTAGATTCCACCTGGCAGAAATAGAGTGAATTATGCAACTCCTGCAAAACTACAAGCTGTGCACCTTTTGCTGCGACCTCGCGTATGCAGGCCGCTAATTTATTCTTGTTAGCCTCGACATCGGCACCGATGCTCTGCTGTATGATTCCAACTTTTATAGTATCCATATCATTTTTTTCTTTTTAAATATTATCGTCCTTTGGGGTATTGCATTGTCACGCAGTGCAATGAACCATGCTGCTTGATGAGCGCACGGCAGTCAATGCCCACAATCTCCAGGCCGGGGAAAGCAGTTTTCAGCACTTCGGCAGCACATGCATCATTCTCGGGTTGTGCATATGTAGGGTAGAGCACTGCACCGTTGATGACAAGGAAATTTGCATATGTCGCAGGCAGACGTTCACCATCCTCGTCGTGAATTGGCGCAGGTGAAGGCAATGCAAGCATGCGGTAAGGTGTGCCGTCGGCTGTGCGCAAAGCGGCAATCTGCTTTTCCATTTCAAGGAGGTCGGTATACTGCTCATCGTTCTCATCGCGGCACTGCATGTATACAATAGTGTCGTTTGGAGCAAGGCGTGCAACGGTATCAATATGTCCGTCGGTGTCGTCACCGATGAGGTTGCCATAGTCGAGCCACAGCACACGCTTTGCATGGAGCATATCCAGCAGACATTTCTCGATATCCTCCTTCTCCATCGGCTGGTTACGATGCGGAGCAAGCAGACATTGGCTTGTGGTAAGTATAGTACCTTTGCCGTCACTTTCAATTGAACCGCCCTCAAGCACAAAACTTGTGCAGTCCTCGTATTCACCCTTGACAATGCCGGCATCATACAGTTTTCCGTTTATGGCATTGTCGAGCGCTGCCTCGAACTTGCGTCCCCAACCGTTAAAACAGAAATCAACGTAGTGAGGAACATTGTTGCCAAGCAGGGTGATAAAACCATGGTCACGTGCCCATGTGTCATTGGTGTCACACTCAAAGAATGTGATGTCAGATGTGGCAACGTTGTTTCTCTTTAGCGTTGAGCGCACCTTTTCGACATCGGGAGCAACAATGAGCAGATGTTCCCGGCTGCTGATAGCAGCAGCAAGCTGCACATAGCATGCTTCAACCTCCTCAAGCATGTAATTCCAATCGGTATTCTCATGTGGCCATGTAAGTTGCACCATCTGCTGGTTGTGCCACTCGGCCGGCATATATAATTGTTGTTTCGGTTGTTCCATCATTATACTTTACGTTTACGGTCGAAGAATGGGTTCTTTGAACTTGCACTCACGGGGATACCTATGATGTAGTTGCATCCGGGCATCAGACCCTGCTTCAGGGCGGCATAACCCACAGAATACATCACGCGTGTGTCGAGACGGAGGTCGGCCGCTGTTGCACAGGCCGAGCCTACAGCAATGCCCACATCAATGGTGTTCATTGCACAAGGCACGCCGGGAGTGCGCTCGCCACATGTAGGGAAACCGCAGTAACCGCAGTTAAGACACATAGCTTCCTCGCGCGAACCTATCAGCACCACGGCCTCGGCCGACTGTATATTGTCGGCGTCACGCATGAGTCCGCCGCGCCCCATCTCCTCACCCATCTTGTGGAGAGCGTTGCTCAATGTCATGATATCCTCACCGGTAATCATCATCACCTCAATGATATCTACGCCCTTTGCCTTCGGGGCTGTGCGGGCTGCTGTCATCATCTGCTTTGCACACTCTATAACATGTTCATTACGAACATCTCTTTCGTTGTATACCATAATATCTTTGTTAATCCTTTATCCTATTATTTTGCGAAGATAATGAATATATTTGTATTAAAATGTCAGAATGACCGAAAAAATATTTCATTCCGTTTAACCTAAATAACGTTAAATGTTTTAAATGTTAAATTCATTTATTTACCTTTGCGCGTGATAAAATAAACAAACCTTAATTATTTTTATATGAAACGTTTAATTTTCATGTTGGTTGCAACCATTGTTGCAATGACAACATTCGCACAGACGGTGTTGCCTGTCGACCCGAATGTGAGAATCGGAAAGCTCGAGAATGGGCTAACCTATTACATCCGCCACAATAGCCAGCCGGCACAGCGCGCCGAGTTCTACTTGGCGACAAATGTAGGTGCTTTTCAGGAGGAGGACGACCAGGATGGTCTTGCACACTTCCTTGAGCACATGTGTTTCAACGGTACAAAGAACTTCCCCGACAAGACCTTGCTCGAGTATCTGCAGGGAATAGGTGCCGAGTTCGGCCGCAACATCAATGCATCTACCGGCTTTGAGCAGACACAGTACATGCTCAACAACATCCCCATCATCCGCGAGGGAATCATCGACTCATGTCTGCTTGTGCTGCACGACTATGCACACTATGTGACATGTGCCCCCGAGGAGATTGATGCCGAGCGCGGTGTTATCCTTGAGGAGCGCCGTTCGCGCCGCGATGCCAACTGGCGCATATTCGAGCGCATGTTGCCATACTACTATGGAGATACAAAGATGGCACGCCGCACCCTCATCGGTGGCGAGGAACAGCTCAAGACATTCAAGTACGAGAGCCTCACCGACTTCTACCGTAAATGGTATAACCCCGACATGCAGGCAGTTATCGTAGTCGGCGACTTTGATGTTGACATGATGGAGCAGAAAATCAAGAACACATTCAGTTCTATCCCGGCTCCCGAGGTCCCGACAGTAAAACCAGTAATCCCAATCCCCGGCAACGAGAAGCCTGTTGTTGCTGTCATTACCGATCCCGAGGCTACAAGCTCATCAATAGGACTCATCTGGAAAAGCACGGCAATGCCAAAGGAGTATGCATCTACCGATGTGGCATTCATGACCGACATCATCAAGATGATTATTCATGATGCCTTTGCCGAGCGCATGGAGGATATCACCGCATCATCAACAGCACCATTCCTTAGTGGCGGCGTGAATATTTCATCACTTGTTGAAGGCACAGATGCCGTTATGGCTGAAGTCTCATTCAAGGATGGCGAGTACAAGAAGGCACTCGAGGCTTTCTATACCGAGATTGAGAGAATCAAACGCTATGGCATTACCGAAGGTGAGCTTGAACGCGCGAAGATGGAACTTATAAGCAGCGCCGAGAGAGGTGTTGAGGCAGCCCCAACACGCAAGAGCCCACAGTTGGTTTATCCAATCCTCAACCATTTCTTCAACAACAACTACATGCTTGAGCCAGAGATGGAACTGCAGCTTGTACAGGCAATCTGCGCACAGCTGCCGGCAATGGTATTCCAGCAGGTAATCGACCAGTTGATTACCGAGGAGAACATGGTAATTGCATACACAGCCCCAGAACGCGAAGGTCTTGCACACCCTACAGAGGCAGAACTGCTGTCTGTAATCGAGAAGGTAAAGGCAAGCGAGATTGCAGCACCTGCAGAGGAGAGCTCAAACGAGCCTCTGCTTGATGCAGATGCAATAAAAGCAGGCAAGATAAAGAAAGAGAAGGAGAGTGCATATGGCGCAAGCGAGTGGACTTTGAGCAATGGCGTGAAAGTTGTTTATCTGCCAACAGCACACAAGAACGACGAGGTACAGGTGCGCCTTGTGATGAATGGCGGACGCTCACTTATAGAGACAGCCGAACTCCCATCGTTCGATGACAATGTATGGGCACTTTATAGCCAGAACCGCGGTCTTTCAAAGTTCAGCGGTGTGCAGTTGAAAAAGATGCTTACAGGCAAGAATGTAAATTGTAATCTTGAAATCGACAAGACACGTCACAGTGTAAATCTTGTGGCAACACCAAAGGATCTTGAAACAGCGATGCAGCTGCTTTATCTGAATATTACAGACCCACGTTTCGACAACGAGGAATTCCAAGTCGGCATCAATCAGATAAAAGCCATTCTGCCTAATCTTGAGAAGATGCCTCAGCTGAAGTTGCAGAAACTTATCGTAGAGACATTGTACGGGGGCAATGAGCGTATGTTCACAATCAGTAACGATGTTGTCGAGAAGGCAAATATCAAAGATTTGGAGAATGCAAGCCGTCGACTCTTCGGTAATGTTGCCGGTGCAACGGTATATGTTGTAGGTAATGTGGATGCCGAGACCTTGAAGCCTCTTGTAACAAAGTATATAGCTTCGTTGCCTGGCGGAAAGAAGGGTGCCAAGTTCATTGACCGCAACGAGGATATTGTAAACGGCAAAGTGGTAAAGGATTTCAATATTCCTATGGAGACTCCAAAGAGCACAGTATTGCAGGTGTACACTGCAAATGTTCCTTACTGCATCAAGAACGATGTGCTCCTTGACATAGCAAAGCTCTATTTGGATATGGTG